>NZ_PNHL01000040.1 GCF_002871795.1 Brachybacterium sp. UMB0905
CGACCCCGCCGCCGACTGGGCTATCTCACGCCCACCGAGGCATTCGCCCGACTACTCGCCGGCGAGCCCCATGTTGCTTCGACGCCTTGACATCGCCGGCTGGCGGCGCCATCGTTCCGTACGGTGCCGACATCGACGCTTTCATGAGGGAGCTCGGATCCTTCAAGAACGAGTGGATGGACACCATCCGCAGGTACTGATAGCCGAGTCGAAGTCTGGTCGGAATCCGGCGGGGCTCCGACCATACTTCTGGAGATAATCATGTCAGCGAAGATTCTTATTTTGAGTGGCGCATCCGGCGCCGGCAAGTCTACACTAGCGCGGCACTTACTCTCCCAGGCCCGAACCAGTTGGGTACACCTCGAGGCCGACCGTTCCGCCCCAGAGATAGTAAATCCACCAGGCGCCGCAGCCTTTGACCAGTCAGACTACCTAGACGCATTGCTGAATAGTCTTCTTGTTTGGCCGCACTCTGGATACAACTCAATTATCGACGGCATCCTGCCCTACCCAGAAGACGATTTATTTCGCCGTTGCGCCGCAACGTTGAGAGCACATAATGCTCGCTTTGTAAACGTGTACGCGCCACCAGAGACTGTCAAGCACAGAATCGAGAAGCGCGGATGGGGCGACCCTGGGTGGTCACTTCGGCAGTTAGAGGACATCAACACTACAGAACCTCCGGACTATTCCGTTGACACATCCACAGCACTGGATGCCAACACTGGCGTTAAGTCCCTCCTTGCATGGATGAATGAAAGATCACCGGATGCCTGAAGGACTCGTTGGTGTGGGAATGCGGCTCTTCGCGGTTCGTGGTGAATGGCCCTGCAGTGGCGGGTATTCACGCTGCGGTTCTCGCGGCGCTGGTCAGCAGGATACGGGTCCGGTAGTTTTCGACGTTGCGGAATCCGCGGCCGGTGCGTTTGATGTTCTTGATGCCGGTGTTCGCTGCCTCGACGCGGGCGGTGGTCGCGCCGGTGACGATCAGGACCTCGATCGCGTCCCACCAGGCCACGGCGGTGTCGTAGAGCTTCGTGGTCTCGGGCATGTTCGCGATCTGGGCGAAGTAGCCCATCCGCATCCGCTCGCCCCGGGCCTGGGCCAGGGTGTCGGTGGCCAGTAGGCGTCGCAGCTGCTCCTTGATGCCCCAGGCGGCCGAGAGCTCGTCGGTGGGGTCATCGGTGCGGAACACCGCCTCCAGCCGTTCCCACGCCCTCGGGGCGAGGGTGTCCGCGCCGCGCAGCAGCATCCTGTGGGCCCAGGCCGGATCGTCCTTACGGCCCCGACGACCACGGTGGGTGCGGGACAGGCGCTGACGGACCGTGGTGACCATGTCGTTGCCCAGCTTCACGAAGTGGAACTTGTCGACCGAGACTCGGCGATGTCAAGGCGTCGAAGCAACATGGGGCTCGCCGGCGAGTAGTCGGGCGAATGCCTCGGTGGGCGTGAGATAGCCCAGTCGGCGGCGGGGTCG
>NZ_PNHL01000041.1 GCF_002871795.1 Brachybacterium sp. UMB0905
TGGGCTTGCCCGCAAGTTGTTGACGGTTGATCAAGCTGCTTGGGCTTGATCTGCGTGTTCTTCGGTTTTGGCCTGGTCGCGTTTGATGGCGTTCTCGAACGCGACCGGGCTGGTGTAGTCGAGGCTGGAGTGCAGCCTGCGACGGTTGTAGACGATCTCGATCCAGCGAGCGACCTCGCGGCGAGCTTCGGCCCGAGTCGGCCAGGACCGACGATCGTAGAACTCGGTCTTCAGCGTGGCCCAAAACGACTCGGCCATCGCGTTGTCCCAGCACACTCCGGTCCGTCCCATGGACTGACAGATCCCCAGTTCCTCGCAGGTCTCGAACAGCGTCTTGGACGTGTACTGGGTGCCGCGATCAGCATGGAACACCAGCCCCTCTGGCACATCGCCACGCAAGGTATGGGCCATACGCAGTGCTCGGTCAACGACACTGGCGCCCTGGCACTCGTCCATCGCCCAGCCCAGCACGCGCCGGGAATGCCCGTCACGGACCGCAGCGAGGTAGAGCCACCCCTCGCCGGTGGGCAGATACGTGATGTCACTGATCCAGACCGCATCAAGACGCCCTTGGTCCCACCGCCGCTGGACATAGTCCGCGAAACCCCGGGCAGAGGAGTCTTGGATCGTCGTCACCGGGGTGAACATGCGCGGACTGATGCCCTCCAGCCCCTGGCGACGCATGGACGCAGCGACCGTCTTACGGTCGACCATCATGCCCTGGCCTGCGAGCTCGCGGGTGATCCGCGGAGCCCCGTAGACCTCATCAGAGGCCTGGAATGCCTCGCGCACAGCCTGGTCGATCACCTCCCGCCGCTGAGCCCTCGGCCCGGGGCCGTGCTCGCGACGCCGCCGCCAGGCGTAATAGCCCTGACGAGTCACACCCAGCAGCCTGGCCATGCGCGTGATCTCGAAGTTCGCCTTCTGCGCATCCATCAGCTCGAACCGTTCCGCTGGGGTGGCCTCGACGCGAAGAAGGCGGCTGCTTTTCCCAGGAACTCATTGTCCCTCTCCAGCTCATAGACCCGCCGCCGCAGACACTTCAGCTCCTCACGTTCCTCAGCCGCTAACGGCGCATCCGGACCCGGCGCCGGTCCCCGGCGCTCACGCTCTTGTTGCACCCAGCGGCCCAGCAACTGCGGGCCCACATCGATCTCCGCAGCCACATGCGCGATCGGCCGGTCCGTATCCAACACCAAAGCCGCCGCCTCCCGACGATACTCCGGCGTATAGCTCTTCCGCTTCCTCATGACGACAACCTCCCGCAGGTCACCACGACCCGCCATCTCAGGTGTCAACAACAGAAGGGTAAGCCCA
>NZ_PNHL01000042.1 GCF_002871795.1 Brachybacterium sp. UMB0905
GGGCACCGCCAGCAGAAGCACGGTCTCGGTCAGCTGGTCGCCACTCTCCATCATGCGCCGAGGTTACCGGTCGGGCGTGCCGTAAACGGTCGTTTGTGGCACGACTCAAGCGTCCCGCTGGGGTACACCCATACGCGACCCCGCTCACGATGCGTTGTCCCTGTTTCATAAGGTTGCTGAACCATTTTTGAGATAGAGTCCCGGTGACCTCTTGGATGATTGTGAGACGCGGGGAGGCTCTTGTGGGCAAGACGGATCCGGCAGGGCAGCGCATCGCATACGTGCGCGTGTCCACCGTCGAGCAGAACCCCGCGCGGCAGCTCGAGGCCGTGGGGGAGTGCGACCGCATCTTCACCGAACACGCCTCCGGAAAGAGCACCGAGGGGCGCCCGCAACTCGCAGAGCTCATCGCCTACGCCCGCCAGGGCGACACTGTGGTCATCGCATCCATGGACCGCCTCGCCCGCTCCCTGGCCGACCTAAGCCAGATCGTCCAGCAGCTCACCGACAAGGGCACCGCCGTCGAGTTCTTGAAAGAGCGCCTGATCTTCCGTGCCGGTGATGATGACCCGTTCGCCCGCTTCCAGATGCACCTGATCGGCGCCGTCGCCGAGTTCGAGCGCGAGCTCATCCGACAGCGGCAGCGCGAGGGCATCGAGGCGGCCAAGAGGCGCGGCGCCTACAAGGGCCGGCCCCGCAAGCTCACCTCAGCCCAACTGGAGGAGCTGCGCACCCGCGCCCTGGCCGGCGTCCCCAAGAAGCAGCTCATGGCCGACTACGGGATCAGCCGATCCACGCTCTACCGGAGCCTTGGGCAGCCCGGACTGCCGCTGCCCTCGGATGGGTCCTGACGCGCCGGGGCTGTTTTGTCGGGGGCAGGCTCTACCCTCGCGTCCATGACCGAGACCTTGACCGCGCTGGATGGGAAGCTGCTCTTCCCGCCGCTAGTTGTACTGACCGGAGACGTTGGTCAATCGTGAGAACGGCGGCTGGTTCCCGCAAGCCGTGTGGTGGGCTTACCCTTCTGTTGTTGACACCTGAGATGGCGGGTCGTGGTGACCTGCGGGAGGTTGTCGTCATGAGGAAGC
>NZ_PNHL01000043.1 GCF_002871795.1 Brachybacterium sp. UMB0905
CCCGCGCCATCCGCACACTCCACCGATCAGACCCCCGCCGACCGGGGGTGTTGCTTCGACGCTATGACACCACCTATAGGGAACAGCTCGAAATCGAAGTATCTGGCGCGATTGGTTTGGCGCGCAACATTTCACTCGCAAGCCTTCGCAGTCTTCCGATTCCTGCCTTAAACACTCGTCAGCAAGCTGAATTTGTTGGCGAGGCTGTAGAAGCACGGCAAAACGTGGAGGCCGCCCAAGCTGACATCACCGCGGCCATCACCCTCGCGAAGGAGCGCCGCGCCGCCCTCATCACCGCCGCGGTGACGGGCCAGATCGATGTCACGCACAAGCAGCGCCCCGTCGTCGAACAGCTGCAGGATGATCTTCAGGAGCAGGCATGAGCGGATCGGACCTCGCCAAGGAAAAAGCGTTCCAGCAGGAGATCGCCGAACATCTTGAAGCCCACGGCTGGCTGCACTCCCCCACCTCGGCCGGGTATGACAAGCAGCGCGCCCTGTTCCCCGAGGACGTGCTGGGCTGGCTCGCCACATCGGACCTGACTTGGACCTCTCTGGGGTATCGACGCGGGTTTTGGGTGTATCGGTGCTGGTGAGCGCTTCGCGCCTGC
>NZ_PNHL01000044.1 GCF_002871795.1 Brachybacterium sp. UMB0905
CTCGTGTTCTCTGATGTGAATGTCGGGGATATGTTCTATGACGAGATTATGTGGATGGCTGAGTCGGGGTATTCGACGGGGTGGAAGGAGGATGATGGGACGTCGACGTTCCGTCCTCTGGAGCCGGTGAATCGTGATGCGATGGTGGCGTTCCTGTATCGGATGGCGGGGTCGCCGGAGGTGTCGTATCCGCGGTCTGAGCCGTTCCGTGATGTGAAGCGTGGGGATGAGCATTACGATGCGATCATCTGGGCGTATCAGCAGGGTGTTGCGCGGGGTTGGTCGGATCGGACGTTCCGTCCGACGGAGCCGATTGCGCGTGATGCGATGGCGGCGTTCGTGTATCGGTATGCGGGGTCTCCGGATGTGCCTGAGCTGACGGAGGATCCGTTCTCGGATGTGTCGAAGGATTCGAAGTTTGCCGAGGAGATTGCGTGGATGAAGTCGGAGGGTATTGCGACGGGGTGGCCGGATGGATCGTATCGCCCGTTGGCGTCGACGAAGCGTGATGCGACGGCGGCGTTCCTGTATCGGATGAATGAGGAGCAGGGCATCACCTACCTCTCCGAAGCGGACTGA
>NZ_PNHL01000045.1 GCF_002871795.1 Brachybacterium sp. UMB0905
CCCCCGCCAAGGCGTGGACCGAGCAGACCACCCCCACCACCCTCCCAGTGGTCGCCTGACCACCGGAGAACACATCGACTGTCCGAAATCCTTGACACACCCCATCGGTATGCGCAGACCCCACATGCTCGAACACCTCGAGACGACCCCGGGATTTCTGCACGACCTGCACCGCCACCGCGCCCGAAGCCGTCCTCACCTTCCGCACGTAGGCCATAGAGCAACGCTACCCGTTAGTGCCCCACCCCACCCCCAAAACCACCCATCACCCCAGGTCACAGCCCCGCCAGACAGCCAACCCCAACTCGATGACCTAAGTCAGGTCTGAGACCGCCGGTCGTCACTGTGAAACTGGGACCGCCTGGGTGAAGCTGAGGCCTGTCACGGCGCATCTGTTGCGGACGAGTGTTTTCGGGTATGAGAAAGGGAGCGGGTCCGCGACGCTCCCACCATTGTGCTGGTGGGGGTCTGCGTGACCCGCTCCCT
>NZ_PNHL01000046.1 GCF_002871795.1 Brachybacterium sp. UMB0905
CTTCTATGAGGAAGGATCAAGGACATGGCAGGAAGATCCAGGCGTAAGTTCAGTCCCCAGTTCAAGGCCGAGGCAGTCCAGCTGGTGATCCAGTCCGACCGGCCGATCGTCGAGGTCGCTGGCGAGCTGGGGATCATTCCCGGCACCCTCGGGAACTGGGTGAACAAGTACCGTGAAGAGAATCCCGAGCCCGAGAAGAAGCTGACCCCGTCAGATCATGCCCGGCTCGCGGAACTGGAAGTCGAGAATCGTCGGCTCCGGATGGAGAACGAGTTTTTAAAAAAAGCCGCGGCCTTCTTCGCCAGGGAGCAGGGCTGAACGAGAAGTCAGCCCTGATCGAGGCGGAG
>NZ_PNHL01000047.1 GCF_002871795.1 Brachybacterium sp. UMB0905
CGCTCCGGCCAGTGCTTCATACTCGGCAAGGGCAAGCTCGACCGCTTCGATGGCGTCGTGTTGATTGGCGGTCGGTGAGATATGCCAGGGGTATTCGTATTTGCTCCAGTAGTCGCGGCATCCCGCCAGGCGCCACACACCCCCTGAAATGGTTTCGAACTCGCTGAAGTCCAGCTGCCACACCTGGTTCGCTCCGGTGGGCGTCTGGGCGAACGCCGCTCTCCTGGCGCCTGCCAGGTCGCGTTGGTGCTTCTGGTAGTTGGTGGGCAGCAGGAGGTTCGCGTCCTGCATGATCCGCATGACGGTGGACGCTGA
>NZ_PNHL01000005.1 GCF_002871795.1 Brachybacterium sp. UMB0905
AGGGAGCGGGTCACGCAGACCCCCACCAGCACAATGGTGGGAGCGTCGCGGACCCGCTCCCTTTCTCATACCCGAAAACACTCGTCCGCAACAGATGCGCCGTGACAGGCAGGAGTTTCACCCAGGCGGTCCCAGTTTCACAGTGACGAGCGGCGGTCTCAGAGGGACGGGCAGCAGCTTCACGATGCCAGGCAGCAACGTCGGCACCGCATCTTGCGTCGCGCACGCTGCATGCGCCAGGCCACGCCCCGGGCACGTGGTGGACTCGCCTTTCCCGGCCACGCTTGAGCATGATCCACCATCTACCCCGGAGTACCGCGGGCCCGAGCCCGCATATGCCGCTGAGACCCGCACTACGCCGGGGTAAGTGGCGGGCAGGACGCTGGAAGACCAAGCTGGCGAACCCAGGGGCGGGAGGGCCCAGTGGAAGAAAGTGGGGGCGGGAGTGTGCAGCGGGAGAACGCAGTGTGAGGGAGGGTGCAGCGGGGGATTTGCCAGGGGCGGGAGGGCTTAGCGGGGGAGCGCCCGGGAGCAGGAGGGCCTGCGGGAGACGTGGGGCTGGAGTGTGGCGAGGGGGAGCTCAGTCGAGCACAGGGTGCGAGCGCCGCAGGCATCGCTGAGTGATATCGCTGAGTGATGGGGATGCTGCGTCGGTGGATTGTCCTCGCTGATGGCGCAGCTGCGAGGGTCGTCACCTCTACGCAGGGTTCTGCCGTGAAAGCTGTCACGGATCCGCCAGCTACTGGCAAGTCAGCTGTCGTGGGTCCCGTACGCTCACAGGACAACGGTATAGGGCGAGCAGAGACGGAACTTCACGTGGCTGAACACAGGCAGGACGACGATCACCGAGCCCCGCGCGAGCGGGAGCATCGGGCTGCTCGCCGCCCCGCCGGGAAGTCCCCACGCACGGGCTCGCACTCCGGACGCCAGGATCACCGGGCAGGCCGTAACCCGTCGCGTCGCGAAGACAGTTCCTCGCGGTCTGATGGCGGCGGCGAACGTCGGGACGGTTTTGGCCCACGACGCGATGAAGGCAAGCCGCGTCGAGAGGGCTACCAGGACCGCACCACGCGCCGTGACGAGCAAGGTGGGCGGTGGGAGAACTCCGGCCGTCCCCGCGAGGACCGAAGTGGTCGCTGGGAGAAGCCCGGCCGCTCCCGTGACGACCGCGGCGGTCGCTGGGAAGGCGCACGACGCAGCCGCGACGACCGCGGGGGGCGGAGGGAGAATTCCGGCCGTCCCCGCGAGGACCGGGGCGGGCGCTGGGGCGATCGCGACCGCAACCGGGGTGAGCGGGGTACGCAGCTCGACAATCGCGGACCCCACCGTGAAGACCGTGCGCCTCACCGTGATGACCGTGGTCGCCGCCGCGAGGATCGCGCGCCGCGTCGCGATGACCGCGGATACCGCGGTGACGACCGGCGGGCCCACCGCTCGCGCGAACGCTACAACGACCGGAGCACCAGCCGGCCCGGACAGGACGCACGCGCGGATCGTCCCTTGGAACCGCGCACCCTCGATGGCGTGACCGGTCGGGAGCTTGCCGCCGAGACCTACGACGAACTGCGCGGACTCAGCAAGGAGACTGCGGAACGCGTCGCCCGGCATATGGTCTCCGCATACCTGCTCGAAGCCGAGGATCAGGAGACCGCTCAGGCTCACGCCCGCTTCGCCGCGCGCCTCGGCGGACGCGTCGGCGTCGTCCGAGAATGCTTCGGCATCATCGCTTACAACGCCGGTGACTACCGCACAGCAGTGCGGGAGCTGCGCACCGCGATGCGGATCACGGGCCGCGTGGATCTGCTGCCCCTGCTCGCCGATGCCGAACGTGGACTGGGCCGACCAGAACGCGCCCTGGACATCGCCGCCTCCGACGACGCCGCGGCCCTGTCCGTCAGCGAATCGATCGAGCTGATGATCGTCGTGGCCGGCGCCTATGCCGACACCGGCGATATCGAGACTGCGCTGCGCACCCTCGAGACGCCCGCTCTGCGTCACAAGGTCGACGGGAAATGGCAGGTCCGCCTTTGGGTCGCCTACTCCGACCTGCTCGACCGGGCCGGACGCAGCGAAGAGGCACGCCGCTGGCTGACTCTCGCCGCCGACGCCGACACCGACGGCATCACGGACGCCGGCGAGCGCCTGGGGCGCCCCGCCTCGGTCGTCCCTGCGGATCCCACCTGGGAAGACGACGAGCAGGTCAGCGTCCTGGACACCTACGATCCGGATGCCGATGCGGCCGACGCCGAGGTGGCAGAGCCGGACGCAGGGGAGTCGGTGACAGCCGACACCGACTCGCCGGAAACTAACAGCGAGTCCACGGAAACTGACACCGAATCGACGGAAACCGGCGCCGAGACGACAGAGACGGACCGGCGGGCAGATGAGACATCCGGCGCCTCGCCGACCGTCTCCGAGCCGACTGCCGCTGAGCAGACTGCCCCCGATACAGCTGCCCCTGAGACCGCCGACGCCGATACTCCGGCCGTCGACCCTGCTGAGGAGCGCGTGTGATCCGCCGTCCCGACCCCTCGCTGCTGGACCTGTACGACACCCTGCTGCTGGACCTCGACGGCACCCTCATGCACGGCGGCAATCCCATCCCGCACGCCGCCGAGGCCGTTCAGCGCGCCCGCGAGGCCGACCGCACCATCGTCTTCGCCACCAACAACGCGTCCCGCACCCCGCAGCAGGCCGCCGAGCACCTCGCGCACGTCGGCGTCACAGCGCATCCGGCAGAGTTCGCGACCTCCCCGCAGATCGCTGCCCGCCTCCTGGCCGAGCAGCTCGAGCAGGGACAGCACGTCCTCGTCGTCGGGGGGCCGGCCCTCGCCAGCGAGGTGCGCGCAGCCGGCCTCACCCCCGTGGAACGCGATAACGATGACGTCGCCGCCGTGATCCAGGGCTGGTCCCCGGAGCTCGGCTGGTCGCATCTGGCGGAAGGGGCCTACGCGATCGCCCGCGGCGCCCTGTGGATGGCCACCAACACCGACGCCACCCTCCCCACCGAACGCGGTATGGCCCCCGGCAACGGCTCCCTCGTCGCTGCCCTGCGCCACGCCACCGGCCAGGAGCCGATGGTCGCCGGCAAGCCCGGGCCCGGGATGTTCCGCCTCGCAGCCGAGAGCCACGGTGCCCGGCGCCCCCTGGTGATCGGCGACCGGCTCGACACCGACATCGAAGGTGCCGTCCGCGCCGAGATGGACTCCCTGCTGGTCCTCACCGGCGTCGACACAATCGAGACTGCCCTGCGCGCCGACGCGATCCGTCGGCCCACCTATGTGTTGCCGGACCTCTCTGGCCTGCATGCCCCCTTCGTGCTGCCCGTCGTGGACGGCACCGCCGCCCGCTGCGGCGCCACCGGCGCGGACCTCGCCGGCGATGATCTGCACCTGCGCGGGGAGCTCAGCGATGCGCGGGTGGTCGCCGCGGCCTTGGCGCTGCTGCGTCGGCACTATCCCGAAACCGCCTTCACCGGCCGCATCCTGGGGCCCGACGGCACCGAGACGGTGCCGCTGCCGCGGTGAGCACCCAGCGACTGGACGTCGCGCTGCTCGCGGCGGGCCTCGCCCGCTCGCGCACCCACGCCCGGCGCATCATCGAGGAGGGCCGCGCCCGCCTCAACGGCACCGCACCCACCCGGGCTGCCACCCCGGTGCCTCGCGGCGCCCGCCTGGAGGTCGTCGACGTCCCCGACGGCATCGAGTACGCCTCCCGCGCCGCCCACAAGCTGCTCGGCGCACTGGACGCCCTCGGCCTGGACCCGGCCGGGTTGAGTTGCCTGGACGCCGGTGCCTCCACCGGCGGGTTCACCGATGTTCTGCTACGCCGTGGCGCAGCGCATGTCCTCGCCGTCGACATCGGCCACGACCAGTTGGCCGAGCATGTGCGATCCGATGCGCGGGTCAGCGTCCACGACGGCACCAGCGTGCGCGACCTCACCCCCGACCTGCTGGGGCAGCGCGTCGACCTCATCGTCGCGGATCTGTCCTTCATCTCCCTGCGCACCGTGCTACCCGCCCTCGCCACCGTGCTGCGACCCCGCGGCGAGCTGCTGCTCATGGTCAAACCCCAGTTCGAGGTGGGCCGACAGGCCCTGCCGAAGTCCGGTGTGGTCACCGACCCGGCGGCGCGCCTCCGCGCCGTCGAGGGGGTCGTGGAAGCTGCCGCGCACGAAGGGCTCGAGCTGCTGGCCGTCGGCCCCAGCACCCTGCCCGGACAGGACGGGAACCACGAGTACTTTGTGCATCTGGCCCCTGGCGGCGCGCGGTCCGCTCCCGCGGCCCAGGCCTGTGACATGATCAGGACTGCCGTGCATGACCAGCGCCCGATGCGCCGCGCTGACCTGCCCGCCCAGCAGCGCATGAGCGACCGCGCGACCATGACCAGCACCGACCAGCAGCACAGCGATGAGGGGGACTGAGCGATGCGACGCTTCCTCCTGTACGTCCACACCGGACGCGCCGCCGCCCTGCAGGCCGCCCTCAGCGTCCTCGAGGAGCTGCGGCTGCGGGGCGTGCGCGGCGTGATCATGCAGCAGCAGTCCCAGGAGATCCTCGCCCTTGGCCCAGACCTCGCGCCCCCGCGCCTGCAGAGCTTCCTCACCAGCGGCGCAGTGGACATCATCGATGCGGACGCGGCCCCGGGCGACATCGAACTCGGCATCGTCCTGGGCGGCGACGGGACCATCCTGCGTGCCCTGGAGGCCGTCCGCGACGTCGACGTCCCCGTGCACGGGGTGAACCTCGGGCACGTCGGCTTCCTCGCCGAGAGCGAGGTCGAAGATCTCTCCATCACCGTGGCCCGGCTGCTGGATGGCGACTACGAGATCGAAGAGCGCAGCACGCTGGAGATCACCGTGCTGGATGCCGACGATGAGCCCGTCGCCCATCACTGGGCCCTCAACGAGGCCTCCCTCGAGAAGGCCGACCGCCAGCGCATGATCAACGTCGCTATCGAGATCGATGGCCGCCCCGTCTCCTCCTTCGGCTGTGACGGTGTGCTGATGTCCACCCCCACCGGCTCCACCGCTTACGCCTTCAGCGCCGGTGGGCCGGTGGTGTGGCCCGAGGTCGATGCGATCGTGCTCGTGCCCCTGGCAGCCCACGCCCTGTTCGCCCGCCCCCTCGTGCTGGGTCGCTCCTCTGTTGTCGCCGTGGAGATGACTCTGGACAATCGCGAGGAAGGCGAGCTGACCCTCGACGGTCGCCGCACAGAGTCCATTCGCGCCGGCATGCGGATCGAGGCGCGGCTGTCCCCCAACTCCGTCACGCTCGCCCGCCTGGCCCCGACCCCCTTCGCCGACCGCCTGGTGGAGAAGTTCCAGCTGCCCGTGGTGGGCTGGCGGGGCCGCGGTCCCCGCACCCGCTGAGGCCGGCCCAGCATGCTGTCCACGCTGCGCATCCGCAACATCGGCGTCATCGACGACGCCCTGCTCGAGTTCGGACCCGGCTTCACCGCCCTGACCGGCGAGACCGGCGCCGGCAAGACCATGATCGTCACGGGCCTGACCATGCTGCTGGGCGCCCGCCTGGACCGCGGCCGCACCCGCGAGGCCTCCACCGTGGATGGCACCCTGTCCCTGACCGGCCACACCGACCTCGCCGCGGCCCTCGACGAGCTGGGCGCCGAGGAGGAGGACGGGGAGGTGCTCGTGGTCCGACGGGTCACCCGTGACGGCCGCTCCCGCGCCCAGCTCGGCGGGGTGCCCATCCCCATCGGCACCCTCTCCCGCCTGGTGGGCACCGCCGTCACCGTCCACGGCCAGTCCGACCAGCAGCGCCTGCGCGACCCCGATGCGCAGCGCGAGGCCCTGGACCGCTTCGCCGGAAACGACGTCGCAGAACCGCTCGAGCGTCATCAGCGACTGTGGCGCGAACGCGGCAGCCTCGCCGCACGGGTCCAGGAGCTGCAGGAGCTGCTGGCTGAGCGGGACCGCCGCGGCACCGCCCTGCGCGAGGCCCTCGAACGCCTCGAACAGGCCGACCCCCAGGCGGGTGAGGACGCGGCCCTGCGCACCGAGATCGAACGGCTCGGCAATGCTGAGGAGCTGCGCGGTGCCGCCGCCCAGGCGGCCCTCGCCCTGGTGGGGGAGGACGACGGGCCCGCCGCCGGTGCACTGGTGGACATCGCCTCCCAGGCCGTGGGCCGCGCCGCCCGCACCGATCAGACCCTTGCCCCGCTCGGCGAGCGACTGGATGCCCTGCGCATCGAGATCAGCGATCTGGCCGCCGAGCTGTCACGCTACGCCGAGGACATCGACACCTCTCCGGGCCGTATCGCCGCAGCGAATGAGCGCCTCCACGAACTGACCGTCCTGGTGCGGGAGCTCGGGCCATTGCTGCCCGGTCCCGATGGGCCCGCCGAGAGCATCAGCGAGCTGCTGGAGACCTCCCGCGGCGCCGCCGCCGACCTCGAGAGCTACGACGGGGCTGAGACCGAGCTCGCGAGCGCCCGCGAGCGCCTCGAGGAGCTGAACTCCGAGCTGGAGGAGACTGCCGCCGCGCTCACCGCCGCTCGCACTCGCGCCGCCGAGGCCCTCTCCCAGGCGGTGCAGGAGGAGCTGCGGCACCTGGAGATGCCCGATGCGCGTTTGCAGGTCGAGGTCGCTGAACACGCGCCCCGCTCCCACGGCCGCGATGCGGTGGCGATCCTGCTGGCTCCCCACCCCGGGGCGGAGCACCTGCCGGTCGCGCAGGCCGCCTCCGGCGGTGAGCTCTCCCGCGTCATGCTCGCCCTCGAGGTGGCGCTGGCCTCCTCCCGCCGCGACCGCAGTGCCGCCCCCGTGTTCGTGTTCGACGAGATCGACGCCGGGATCGGCGGGCGCGCCGCCCTCGCCGTCGGCCAGCGCCTGGCCCGTCTGGCCCGCCACGCGCAGGTCATCGTCGTCACCCATCTGCCGCAGGTCGCCGCGCACGCCGGCACTCACCTGCAGATCGTGAAGACGACCGACGGCACCGCGACCAGCTCCACCGTTGTCACCCTGGATCGGGCCGCACGGATCCGGGAGCTCGCCCGCATGCTCGCCGGCGATGACGCCTCCGATGTTGCCCTCGCCCACGCTGAGGAGCTGCTGGATGAGGCCGGGCCGCGGGGGCGCGCATGAACCGCACCGACCTCCCACAGAGCGTCACCGGCACCGCCCGGCTCGGCAAACGCACCAAGGACCTCACCAAACGCCTGCAGCCCGGCGACATCGCCGTCATCGACCATGAGGACATCGACCGCGTAGCCGCCGAAGCGCTCGTGGATCGTCGCCCCGCGGCGGTGCTGAACGCCGCCGCCTCCACCTCTGGGCGCTACCCCAACGCCGGCCCGCAGATCCTCGTGGACGCCGGGGTGCTGCTCGTCGATAACCTCGGCGCCGCCGTGTTCGAGGACCTCCACGACGGGGAGCACATCACCGTCGACGGCGCGAGCGTCCATCACGAGGACGGCGAGGTGGCCCGCGGCACCCGCCAGGACCCCGAGACGATCGCCGCCGCGCTCGAGGCCGCCCGCGAGGGTCTGTCCGAGCAGCTTGAGCTGTTCGCCCAGAACACCATGGAGTACATGCTGCGCGAGCGGGACCTGCTGCTGGACGGCATCGGAGCCCCGGATGTGCGCACCCGCCTGGAGGGGCGCCCCGTGCTGATCGTGGTGCGCGGCTACCACTACAAGGAGGACCTGGCGACCCTGCGCCCCTTCCTGCGGGAGAACCGCCCGGTGATCATCGGGGTGGACGGCGGGGCCGATGCGGTCATCGAGGCCGGATTCCATCCCGACATGATCATCGGCGATATGGACTCCGTCTCGGATCGAGCCCTGCGCAGCGGCAGCGAACTGGTGGTCCACGCCTATCGCGACGGGCGCGCCCCCGGCATGGAACGCCTCGAGGCCCTGGGTCTGGCGAAGAATGCGATCGCCTTCCCTGCTTCCGGCACCAGCGAGGACATCGCCATGCTGCTGGCTGATGAGAAGGGCGCGAGCGTCATCGTGGCCGTCGGCACCCACGGCACCCTCGAGGAGTTCCTGGACAAAGGCCGTGCCGGTATGAGCTCCACCTTCCTCACCCGGCTGCGGATCGGCTCGAAGCTCGTGGACGCCAAGGGCGTCTCCCGCCTGTACCGTCAGAGGATCTCCACCTTCCAGCTGGTGCTGCTGGCCCTGGCCGGGCTGGCGGCCCTCGCGGTCGCGCTGTGGGCCACCCCGGGCGGGCAGGCGCTCGTCCAGATCCTCGGGGCCCGCATCGATTCCGTGCTGTCCTGGTTCACCCTGCTGTTCTCACCCCGGCCCCCCGGGTCCTAGGAGGCCCCGATCCCGTGATCGACTTCCGCTATCACCTCGTCTCCCTGATCTCGGTGTTCCTCGCGCTCGCCGTGGGCATCGTGCTGGGCGCCGGCCCGCTGCGCGAGAACCTCGGCGACCAGCTCGCCGGGCAGGTCGAGCAGCTGCGCACCGAGGCCGAGCAGCTGCGCAACGACAAGGAGGACCTGGCCGCACGCAACGATCAGCTGACCACCTTCATCGCGGAGGCGGGGCCCCAGCTGGTGGACACCACCCTCGAGGGGCGGCACATCGTGGTTCTCACCGACGGGGACGCCACCCGCACCGCTGTGGAGCGGATGAACGGCCTGCTCGATGAGGCTGATGTCGCCTCCCGCGCCGAGGTGCGCCTGCGCAGCAGCCTGTGGGATCCCGCCGAGGCGCAGACGCGGGCCGAAGCACTCGAGCAGATCCGGGCGATCGCCCCCGCCGTGCTGCCCAGCTCCGATGCCGGAGCGCTGACCGACCCGGCGCTGCTGGCCGGGACCATCCCCACTCTGCTGGACCCGGAGCCGGCTGAGCCGCTTCCCTCCGAGCTGCGCTCCCAGGTGTGGCAGGTGCTGATCGACCTGCAGCTCGTCTCGATCGTCGGCGATCTGCCCGAGCGGGTGGACGGCATCGTCGTGGCCGCCGCTTCCCCCGAGGAGCTTGCCACCGGGCAGGACGAGCAGGCGGCCGCCGAGCAGTCCCAGAACCTCCTGGGCGCCCAGACCGCCCTGGTCGATGCCCTGGCCGGTGCGCAGCTGCCCACGGTGGTTTCCGCCGTCACCCCCGATAACGACGGCTCCACCGGCATTCTGCGCACCGTGCGCGGCAATGACGCCGGGCAGGTGCTGTCCACGACGGACCGACTGCAGGAGCCCGATGGGCCGCTGCTGAGCATCCTCGCGCTGGTGGAGCAGACCCGCGGCGGGAACGGCGCCTACGGCACCACGGTCGATGCCGACGCCCGGATGCCCGAGCTGCCCGAGACCGTAGCCGTGAGCGGGCAGGACGCCCAGAATGCGCAGGACGGTTCCGCACCCTCCGACGGCGGGGGAGAGGGCGGCGCCGATCGTGACGACACGGCCGACGGGGGCGAGGGATGATCCGCACCCTCGCGCGCGAGCTGCGCCGCACCAACTATGCCGGGCGTGAGGTGACCCTGCTCGAAGGGGCCCTGGTGATCGCCTCGACCAGCGCTCTGGCCTGCCGCGGACCCCAGCGCCGGGACGCCGTAGTGCTGCTCGGAATCGGCGCCCTGGGGCTCGCCGATGACCTTCTGGAGCCGCATCAGCGCCGCGCCGGACGGGCCACCGCCAAGGGGCTGCGGGGGCATCTGGGCCAGCTGCGCCGCGGACACCTCACCACCGGCGGGGCGAAAGCCCTGGGCATCCCGGTGCTGGCCCTGCTCGGGGCGGTTGGCGCTCCGGCCCCGCGCAGCGGCGGGATGATCCTCGCCGATGCCGCGCTCGCCGCAGGCTGCGCGAACCTCGTGAACCTCCTGGATCTGCGGCCTGGCCGCGCCCTGAAGGCGACGCTGCCCGCGGCGGCGCTGCTGGCAGCCCCCGCCAGCCGACCCGGCGCCGATACGGACCGCAGCGCCTCCGGCCGCATCCTCGCCACCGCCGCGCTGCTGCCGGGACTTGCCGCCCTGCCTGCTGATCTGGCTGAGCGCGGCATGCTCGGCGATGCGGGCGCGAACGTGCTCGGCGCTGCTGTCGGCACCGCTGCCGCGCGTCGGCTGCCCGTCCCCGCTCGTCTGCTCGCCCTCACGACCGTTCTTACCCTCACCCTGATCAGCGAACGCGTGTCCTTCAGCGCCGTGATCGACCGGACCCCGGCACTGCACGCCCTGGATCAGCTGGGCCGGCGCCGAGGGCCCGCCGCGACGGAGGAGACCTCGTGAGCGCCCCCGCGACCCCGGATCCGGCCGACCCGGCAGCGGTGGCATCCGGCCGCCGGATCGGCCGGGCGGTGCTGCGCGGCGCCGGGGTGATCCTCGTGGTCACCATCCTTGCGCGCATCGCCGGATTCGCCCGCTACCTCGTGTTCGGGGCGAGCGTCGGCGCGGGGGACGTCGGCACCGCCTATGCGACCGCGAACCTGCTGCCCAATGTGCTGTTCGAGATCGCCGCAGGTGGGGCGCTCGCCGCCGTGGTGGTGCCGCTCGTGGCAGGACTGATGCCCGAGCGGGACGGCACGGAGCAGGTCACCGGCGCAGCACCTGATGCTGCCGCTCCCCGCGATGGCCGCGCCCTGGCGGATCGCATCATCTCCGCGCTTCTGACCTGGACGCTGCTCGGAACGGGAGTGCTCACAGCCGCGCTCGTGCTGCTGGCCGATCAGCTTGCGACCCTCCTGCTGGCCTCCGATGGGACCGTGGGCGTCGCCCTCGGGGCGACGCTGCTGCGGATCTTCGCTCTCCAGCTGCCGCTGTACGGCATCTCCGTGGTCCTCGGCGCCTACCTCCAGGCCCGCAAACGCTTCCTGTGGCCAGCGATGATGCCGCTGCTGAGCTCCCTGACCGTCATGATCGCCTACCGCGCCTACGCCCACCTCGTGCCGCCCGTGGCGACCACCGCGACGATCGACCCCGCGGCGGTGGCCTGGCTCGGCTGGGGCACCACCGCCGGGGTCGCCGCAATGGCACTGCCCGTCCTGATCGTCTCGCTGCGTGCCGGACTGCGCCTGCGCCCCACCCTGCGCATGCCCGGCGGGTATGGCCGACGCGCCCTGGCCCTGGGAGGTGCCGGCGTCGGAGCCGTCGGTGCCCAGCAGCTCGTGCTGGCCCTGGTGATGCTGCTGGCCATGCGCGCCGGCGGTGTCGGCACCCTCCCGGTGTTCCAGTACGCCCAGGCGCTGTACCTGCTGCCCTTCGCGGTGCTCGTGGTTCCGCTGGTCACCGCGGTCTTCTCGCACCTGTCGGAGATGCGTCTGGTCAGCGACCGCACCGGCTTCTCCCGTATCGCGGCGATCTCCGTGCGCACCGTCATCATGGTCAGCGTCATCGGGGCGGCGATGCTCATCGCCGGTGGCCCCGCCCTCGAGCAGTTCTTCCGCATCGTGGACCGCGCCGGCGCCGCCGGGGTGGGGGCCGCGACCGCCGGGATGGGGCTGGGCCTGATCGGCTATGCGACCACCCACCAGTGCACCCGCATCCTCTCCGCCGCGCTGCGGGCGAAGGATGCGCTGCTGGTCGGCTCGGTGGGATGGGCCGTCGCCGCCGGGCTGATCGTTGTGCTGGTGCTGGTCAGCCCTACCCGCTCCGCGGCGGAGGCCGCGACGGTCTTCGCGCTGTGCATCGGCGTGGGGATGGGCGTGGGCGGGCTCGTGGGGCTCATGCGCATCGCCGACATCCTCGAGCTCGGCGGGCACCTCGCCCAGGTGCGCCGCTGCGCCCTCGTGGTCCCCATCGCGCTGGCCACCGGAGCGGTGCCCGGACTGCTGCTGGGCCGCGCCCTCATCACCACCGACACAGGGGAGATCGGTGCGGTCCTCAGCGGTATCGCCGCCGGACTGCTCGCCGCGCTCCTCAGCGCCGCGGTGATGGTCCTCGCGGACCCGTCGCTGATCCGTCAGGTCCGTGGCCGCCTGCGCCGCCGCCACGAGCAGGACCCCGCCACCGCCGAGGAGCTGGACCCGGGCGAGGCCGCATGAGCATCCTGGTGGTGCGACCGCGCGCGAGCGGGGGACTGGCCGCCCACGTGGACCAGGAGCTCGCCGTGCTGCGCCGCGCCGGCGTGGATGTGCGCGAAGCGGCCGTGACCATTCGCGAACGCCCCCACCTGCGCGAAGACGCCCGTACCATCCAGGCGCTGCGCCGCCAGGTCGCACAGACCCCCGGGCCCGTGACCGTCCACGCCCATGGACTGCGGGCCGGGGCTCTTACGGCCCTGGCCCTGCCCAGACGGCGCCACCGCCTCGTCGTCACGCTGCATAACCTCCCCATCGGCTCCCGCGCCACCCGCCTGATCGGCACCGCCCTGCTGCGCATCCTCGCCCGCCGGGCCGATGCTGTGCTCGCCGTCTCCCCGGACCTCGCCGCGGCCGCGCGCGCAGCCGGTGCGCGGGAGGTCCACCACGCCGTGATCCCCGCCCCCGCGCGAGAGCACCGCAGCGACGCGCAGAGCGCTGCCCTACCGGTCTCTCCCACGGACGACGCCCCCGCGGTGGACAGGGGGCACGGGGAGCCCGGACACCCCGCTGGTCCGGCGCCGACGGAGGCGCTGCGCGCCCTGGTCATCGCCCGCCTGGCCCCCCAGAAAGGCCTGGACACCCTCCTGGACGCCGCCGCGCTGCTGCACCAGCCGCCGCACCGCCACGAGCCCGACGCCCCGCCGCGTGTGCACATCGACATCGCCGGGGACGGTCCGCTGCACGATCAGCTCGCCGCTCGCATCGCCCGCGAGGACCTCCCCGTGCGGCTCCTGGGCCGCCGCGAGGACATCCCCGCGCTGCTGGCCTCGAGCGACCTCGTGATCTCCGCCGCCCGCTGGGAAGGGCAGCCCGTCTCCCTGCAGGAAGCGCTGCAGGCCGGACGGGCCATCGTCGCCACCGACGCGGGCGGCACCCGCTGGGTCACGGGCGGCGCCGCCGCCCTGGTCCCGGTGGGGGATGCTCCCGCGCTCGCCGCTGCGATCCGCGCGCTCGCCGACCCCGACGTGCGCCGACACGCCGAAGCCGCCGCCCGCCGCCGCGCCCGCGACCTGCCCGATGCGGAGGATCTGCTCGGCCAGCTGCGGACGGTGCTCACGCCGTCCGGGGCTGACCTGATAGGTTGACAGTCCGTGGCAGATACCAGCGCGAACACCCCCACGCCCACCACCGGCCCTCTCCCGCGGATCAGCGCCGCCCCCACCAAGCCGTTCCGAAATCCCGGCGCGACCAAGCACATCTTCGTCACCGGCGGGGTGGTCTCGAGCCTCGGCAAAGGCCTGACCGCCTCGAGCCTCGGCATGCTGCTGAAGAACCGTGGACTGCGCGTGCGGATGCAGAAGCTGGACCCGTACCTCAACGTCGACCCCGGCACCATGAACCCCTTCCAGCACGGCGAGGTGTTCGTCACCGACGACGGCGCCGAGACCGACCTGGACATCGGGCATTACGAACGGTTCCTCGACGAGAACCTCACCGCCGATGCGAACGTCACCACCGGCCAGGTGTACTCCACCGTCATCGCCAAGGAACGGCGCGGCGAATACCTCGGCGACACCGTCCAGGTCATCCCCCATATCACCGGGGCGATCAAGGACCGCATGCGCGCCCAGGCCGGGGAAGACGTCGACGTGATCATCACCGAGATCGGCGGGACCGTCGGCGACATCGAATCCCAGCCCTTCCTCGAAGCCGCCCGCCAGGTCCGCCAGGACGTCGGCCGGGATGACGTGTTCTTCATCCACGTCTCCCTGGTGCCGTTCATCGGCCCCTCCCAGGAGCTCAAGACCAAGCCCACCCAGCATTCCGTGGCGGCGCTGCGCTCGATCGGCATCCAGCCCGATGCGATCGTGCTGCGCAGCGACCGGGAGCTGCCCGCCTCCGTCAAAGCGAAGATCTCCTCGATGTGCGACGTGGACCTCGATGCCGTCGTCACCTGCCCGGACGCCCCCTCGATCTACGACATCCCGCGGGTGCTGCACGCCGAAGGGCTGGACGCCTACGCGATCCGCCGCCTGAACCTGCTCAGCCGCGATGTGGACTGGACCGCCTGGGAAGACCTGCTGCAGCGCGTCCACCACCCCGCCTACGAACTGACCGTTGCGCTGGTGGGCAAGTACATCGACCTGCCCGACGCCTACCTCTCCGTGACCGAAGCGCTGCGCGCCGGAGGGTTCCACCACGGCGCCCGCATCCACCTGCGCTGGGTGCAGGCCGATGACTGCACCACCCCCGAGGGCGCCCGCGAGCAGCTGAAGGACGTCGATGCGATCGTCGTGCCCGGCGGCTTCGGGATCCGCGGCGTCGACGGGAAGATCGGCGCCCTCCACCACGCCCGCACCCACCGCATCCCCACCCTCGGCCTGTGCCTGGGCATGCAGTCCATGGTGATCGAGCACGCCCGGCACCAGCTGGGCCTGCTCGTCGCGAACTCCACCGAGTTCGACCCGGAGACCACCGACCCGGTGATCGCCACCATGGCCGAGCAGCGGGACATCATCGCCGGGGAGGGGGACTTGGGCGGCACCATGCGCCTGGGCACCTACGCGCATCACCTGGCCGAGGGATCGCTCGCCGCCGACACCTACGGCAGCACCGAGGTGTCCGAGCGCCACCGCCACCGCTACGAGGTCAACGATGCCTACCGCGCCCGGCTCGAGGAGACGGGCCTGAAGATCTCCGGCACCTCCACTCTCGAGGACGGTCACGAGCTGGTGGAGTTCGTCGAGCTCGACCGCAGCGAGCACCCCTACTACATCGGCACCCAGGCCCATCCGGAGCTGCGCAGCCGCCCCACCCGCGCGCATCCCCTGTTCGCCGGGCTGATCGGCGCGGCCCTGCAGGCGCAGATGGACACGCGACTGCTCGAAGTCGACCCCGAGCCCGCCGAGCCCCTGCGCTTCAAGGAGTGAGACGATGACCGACCAGACCAGTCCCGAGCCCGCCCTGGAGACGGGCGCTGCGCTGCGCGACGAGGTCGGGCGGCGTTCCGTCGCCGCCCGACGCACCCTCCACGAGGGCATGATCTTCGACCTCGTGCGCGACACCGTCGACTTCACCGCCGAGGTCCGTTTCGACCGCGAGTACCTGTGCCACACCGGGGCCGTCGCCGTCCTCGCCCTGGACGAACAGGACCGCGTGCTGCTGATCCGGCAGTACCGCCATGCCGTCGGCGCGACGCTGTGGGAGATCCCCGCCGGGCTGCTGGACCGGGACGGAGAGGCACCGCACCGCGCTGCCCTGCGCGAGCTCGCCGAGGAGGCGGGGGTCAGTGCCACCGCCCTGCGCACTCTGGTGGATCTGCGTCCCTCACCCGGCGGCAGCGACGAGGTGATCCGCGTCTACCTCGCCACCGGCCTCACTGCGGCCACGCTGGACTTCGAGCGCACCGACGAGGAGGCGGAGCTCATCACCGCCTGGGTGCCGCTGCAGGAGGCCATCACCGCGGCGCTCGATGGCCGGATCACGAACGCCACCACTGTCAGCGCCTTGCTGACGCTGGCTGCGGTGCGTTCCGGGGAGGGCATCGCCGCCCTCCGCCCGGCCGATGCACCCTTCCTCGAGCGGCCCGGGCGCGACTGACCGCCCCGCTCAGGGGGCGTTCGTCGCGGGAGGAGCAACGTCCTCGAGCATCGCCCGATGGATGACGGGGGCGGACTGCTCCACCTGCCAGGGGCGCGCCCCCAGCTGCTGCAGCGCCGCGGCGACCTCCTCTTCCGCGCCGGCGCCCTCGTGCTCCCACACCCAGTGCCGCAGCAGTCCCGGCTGCAGCAGGTTCTCGCTGGGCAGCTCGAGGTCCTCGGCCCGCTGCGCGACGGCCGCGCGCACCGCCCGGTAGCGCTCGGCCACCTCCGGATACTTCTTCGACCACAGCTTGTGCGGCGGGGGATAGGACCGCTCGGACCGTGCGGGCAGATGCGCCTCCGGCAGCTCCACCCCGCTGCGGGCCGTCTTCCACCACTGGTCCTTGGCCCGCATCGCCTTCGGCAGCGCCCGCTCAAAAGCCTCCCGCCCCCGCGGAGCCTCCTTCGCCGCAGCCACCAGATCCCGGTCCCGGATCACCCGATGCGGGGACAGATCCTCGCGCGCAGCGATCTCATCGCGCCGCGTCCACATCGCGCGCGCTGCCGCGAGCTGCCTCGGTGACTTCAGCGCCCCCAGACCGTGCAGCCCCCGCCAGCTCGCCGAGCGCGTGGGCCCCGGCTCATGGGTGCGCTCATGCTCGAACTCCTGCTGCGCCCACGCGGTCTTCCCCGCCTGTGCGAGACGCTGGGCGAGCACATCCTTGACCTCGATCAGCACCTCCACATCCAGCGCCGCGTACACCAGCCAGCTCTCCGGCAGCGGACGCTGTGACCAGTCCGCGGCAGAATGCTCCTTCGCCAGGCGCAGCCCCAGGGTGTCGGCGACCACGGCGCCCAGCCCCACCTTCTCCATCCCCAGCAGGCGCGCCGCCAGCTCGGTGTCGAACAGCGATGCGGGCACAAGCCCCAGCTCCGCCAGGCTCGGCAGATCCGCCCCGGCCGCATGCAGCACCCATTCACGCTGCCCGAGCAGAGTCTTCAGACCCTGGGGGATCGTGAAGGCCAGCGGGTCGATCAGCGCGGTGCCCGCGCTGGCGGTGCGCAGCTGGATGAGGTAGGCGCGGGCGCTGTAGCGGTAGCTCGAGGCACGCTCGGCATCCACCGCCACCGGTTCCTGCGGCGCACGTGCGGCGGCCTCGCACCACGCGCGCAGCGGCTGGATCCGGTCGATCACCGGCACGAGTCCATCGCGCGGCGCCGTGAGGTCCCGCAACACCGGGGAGTCAGGGGAGCCCTGCGAGTCAGGGGAGTTCTTGGGGATGCTCTGCTCTGCGCTCACGCGAGCCCCTCATCGGCAGCGGCATGCGGGGCGCGTGCCCGGTGCGTCGGCGCGATCGGCGCGATCCGCGGAGGCGCTGGCGGCAGACCACCTGCGGCCGCGAGCATCGCCGTCCAGGCCGCGAAGTGCGGCCCCAGCTCCACGGTCCCGGCCGCATCCGGCTCCGGGGTCCAGGAGATCCGCATCTCCACATCCACCGTGGAGGGGCGCCCTGCAAGCGCCCCATAGGACTGGGAGACAACCCGCGTGGCGGTGCAGCCCAGCTCCCGGGCGTCAGCATCATGCAGCTCGAGCGACTCGGTCACCCACGACCACGCCACATCCCCCAGCATCGATTCGATCGCGAACTCGGGCTCCAGCTGTGCCTGCACCAGCGCCACCATCCGGAACGTCCCGTCCCAGGACTCCTGCCCGGCCGGGTCGTGGAGGATCACGAGGCGTCCCGATGAGAGCTCCTCGTCATGGACCGTGATCTCGCCTGTGCACGCCCACGTCGAGGGCGCCATCCGGGACGGCGCAGGAATGGTGCGCCAGACCATCTCGGGGCGCAGCGGCGCCGCGATCATCGCATCGATCGCGGCGGTGAAGGCGTCATCACCGGAGCGGATTCTATGGACGGACACCCTGCGAGGCTATCCGCGCACCCTCGCGCTCCCGCTCAGGCGCGCCGTCGTGCCCGCCGGGTGCAGGGACCACAGCGCGCTGACAGCCCTCGTGAGGCTCCGCGCCTCGGGGTGAGCGGCTCAGGCGTCGTCGCTGTGCCGCAGGGAGATCGAATTGATGCAGTACCGCTGATCGGTGGGAGTGGGAAAGCCCTCTCCCTCGAACACATGCCCCAGGTGGGAGCCGCAGCGCGCGCACCGAACCTCGATCCGGCGCATCCCCAGCGAGGTGTCCTCCAGCAGCTCCACCGCCGCAGAGTCCGTCGGCGCCCAGAATGCGGGCCAGCCGCAGTGGGCATCGAACTGGGTGTCCGCGGTGAACAGCTCTGCCCCGCAGGCCCGGCAGGCATAGGTGCCCGCCTCACGCACCTCCTCGTACTCCCCGGTGCCCGGACGCTCCGTGCCGCCCTCGCGCAGCACGTGGAACTCGGCGGGGGAGAGGCGTTCGCGCCACTGCTCGGCGCTGAGCGCCACCGGGTAGGAGGAGGAACCGATCTGCTCGCTGCTCATGGGGCCGATGCTATCTGGCTTGCCGTGCTCACGACTTTGCCGTCCTCACTGCATTGCCGCCCTCACTACACTGCCCGCTATGAGCAGCGAACCCACGCCCCAGCGCCCTCCCGGGCTGCTCCAGCGCGCACTCACCAGCCCGCCGATCCGGCCCGACCTCGCCCGCTGGCATGAGGTAGCGGTGATGGGTGCTATCGGCGCTGCGGCGGCGTTCACACTCAGCGGCGGCCTGCTGACTCTGGGCGCGCGCGTCATGGCGCGCCTGCCCCTGGTGCCCCGCGAGGGTCTGCGCGGCCGCCCCGACCTCACCGTCCGCGCTGTCCACGAGGACCGGGTGCACCTGGATGCGAACCCCACCTCGTTGCGCGGAGGCGTCATGGCGCTGCGGCAGAACACGGGCACCGCGCATGTGCGGCTCGGCGAGGTCATCGGCCACCCCACACCCCGCACGGTGGCGCGACAGATGCTCGCCGCGGACACCGATGTGCCGCTGGCTGTGGACCGGGCGACCTCGAACGGTTTTTTCTGGGCCGGGGACCCGCGCACCGCGCACGGACTGCCCACGACCGAAGTGCATATCGAATCCCCGGTGGGGCACATGCCCGCCTGGCTGGTCCGTCCTGATGCGGTGCGCGGCGCGGCCGATGGTCACGCGGACACCTGGGCGATCCTCGTGCACGGGCACGGATCCGCCCGCGGGGAGGCGCTGCGCGTGATCCCCCTGCTGCACCGCCTGGGGCTCACCAGCCTGGTCATCACCTACCGCAATGACGCCGGGGCCCCGGCCTCCGCGGACCGCATGCATCACCTGGGGTCGGCGGAATGGGAGGACACTGAGGCGGCGATCGAGTTCGCCCTGGCCCACGGCGCCCGTCGAATCCTGCTGATGGGCTGGTCGATGGGTGGCGGGATCGTGCTGCGCACCTCCGTGCGCTCAGCGCACCGCGAGCAGATCGCCGCGCTCGTGCTCGACTCCCCAGCCGTGGACTGGCAGGACATCCTCATCTACCACGCGACCGCGCTGAAGGCCCCGGCACCGATGCGGCGCCTGGCCCTGTGGATGATGACCTCCCAGATGGGCGCGAGGATGGTGCGCCTGCACGAACCGCTCGCCCTGCATGAGATGACCCCCAGCTACTACGCTGAGCATCTGCGCCACCGCACCCTGCTGTTCCACGCCATGGACGATGCCACCGTCCCGCCCGAGCCCAGCCGACTGCTGGCCGCCCGCCGCAAGGACCTCATCGAGTACGTGCCGGTCGACGGCGCCTCCCACACCCGCGAGTGGAACCGGGACCCCGCCCGGTACGAGCGGCGCCTGGCGGACTTCCTCATCGATGCCCTGGACCTCGAGGACGTCGGCGAGATCAGCTTCCCGGTCCGCGATCCCGCCGCGCCGGCCCTCGAAGGATCCATCGGCCTGCGCCTGTGACGCGGTTCCGCGGGGGAGAGCTGCTTACGCCGGGCGCGTGTAACGGCTGCTGCTTGCGTGCTCGCCCACCAGCAGGGAGCGCAGCTGCCAGGGCTGATCATGCGCCGGCGCCCGCAGCACCGGCGGGGAATCGCCGCCCACGGTCCGATGGGTGGTGGACAGGCACAGCTCATCGAGCACACCGGCGTGCAGCAGCCATCCCAGGGTCGACGGACCGCCCTCGGCCTGGATGCCGCGCAGCCCCCGCGCCGCGAGCAGCGCGATGACCTGCTGTGGGGTATCTGCCCCCAGCACCCGCTCCCGCGGCAGCCCTGAGCGCTCCGCCGCGTCCTTGGCCCCCGCGGCGGGGGTGATGAGCAGCGTGGTGCCGTCCGGATCCACCCCGCGGGGCAGCTCACCGCTGCGGGAGAGGATCGCCAGCACCGGGCGGTCCCCGCCGCCGGGCCGACGGGAGGGCGTGAGCAGCCCCGCATGCCCCTGCACCTGGGTGTAGTCCTCCGCTCGCGCCGTCTGCGCCCCCACCAGCACCACATCTGCGAGGGCCCGCAGTACCGAGAACACGAGCGAGTCATCCGGATTGCGCAGCGGGCCGCTCGTCCCATCGGCCCCCACCACCGCCCCGTCGATCGTCGTGTTCATCATGGCGCGCACCCGCACGGCATCGCGCGGCAGCGCATACAGCTCGGCGAGCAGCTGCACCCCCGCGGCGTTATCGCGCACCGGCAGCGAGGCAGGCAGCACCGCACCATGGCGCAGCAGCAGATGCATCGAACCTCCCCGGGGACAGCAGGCGGCGCCTCGGGGCATGTCCCCGTCGGCCCACCGGACCATGTGGTACCGATCATCCCGCAGGCTCGCGGCTCACCGCCAGCTCACGGCCTGCGCCTAGACTCGGCCGGGTGATCGAAGCCCTCAGCGACCGCCGGCCCGAACCGTCTCTCGAGCGCATGCTCGCAGACCTCGTGCCCCCGCCGCGGTTCGCGAGCGCCCGCCTGGACACCTACGTGCCCGACCCCGCGCACGCCTCCCAGCAGGAGGCCAAGGAGCGCATCGCCGCCTTCGCCGCCGCGCTGGACCGGCCCCGCGGGGGGATCCTCTCCAAGCTGCGGCGCCGCAGCGAACCCGCCCGCGGCATCTACCTCGACGGCGGCTTCGGGGTCGGCAAGACCCACCTGCTGACCTCCCTGTTCCATGAGGCGGGCGGCCAGCGGGTGTACGGCACCTTTGTGGAGTACACGGACCTGGTGGGGGAGCTCGGCTTCCAGAAGGCCGTGGACCTGCTGGCTGAATCCCGGCTCGTGTGCATCGACGAGTTCGAGCTCGACGACCCCGGCGACACCCTGCTCATGACCCGGCTGATCCGCGAGCTGTCCGACCGGCAGGTCGCGATCGTCGCCACCTCCAACACCCTCCCGGACGCCCTGGGGGAGGGGCGGTTCGCCGCCCAGGACTTCCTGCGAGAGATCCAGGCGATGGCGGAGCGTTTCGAGGTGCTGCGGATCGACGGTGAGGACTACCGGCGCCGCGACTCCACCGCCGAGATCACCGCCGTGGCCGAGGAGGCGCTGCGCGAGCACGCTGCTGCGGCCGATGGTGCCACGCTCGATGCCTTCGAGGACCTGCTGGCCCACCTCACGCAGGTGCATCCCTCCCGCTACGAGGCGCTGATCGACGATGTGCGCGCCGTCCACCTCACCGGGGTGCGGGGCCTGACGCATCATCACGACGCGCTGCGCTTCGTGGTGCTCATCGACCGTCTCTACGATCAGCAGATCCCGGTGCTGCTGTCCCTCGCCGGGGCGGGGGATCAGGGGGTGCTCGAGGACCTGTTCACCCCCGAGATGCTCACCTCCGGGTACCGCAAGAAGTATCTCCGGGCCCTGTCACGCTTGGCCTCCCTCACCCGCGACGGCGCCGCCCTGCTGGGCTGAGCAGCCTGCCTCAGCGGCACGGCCCCGTGGCGGGCAGTGCCGGTCAGGCGAGCTGCAGCACGATCACGCCCGGGCCTGGGAGGTACCCCGGATCTGCGGCATCGGCGCCGAAGCTCGCGAGCACCCCATCGGCCGCAGAGATCCCGGCCTGATCGAGCACCTGCGCCGCCTCGAGCGGCTGCTCTCCCTGGTGGGCGAGCACGCCGATGCTCCCGCGGCGCAGCAGCACGGTCTGCTCGCCCAGCACGGTCACCTCCGCGGAGCGCAGATCCGGGTCGCGCAGGTCCTCGTGCTCGCGCCGCAGCCGCAGCAGCGTGCGATACCACTCCAGCATCACCGCATGCGGGGCCTGCTCCCGCTCTTCCCAGCGCAGCAGCGCGGAGGTGAAGGTCTGCTCCTGCTGCGGGTCCGGGACCGGATCGGACCAGCCCATCGCCGCGAACTCCTCGGCCCGGCCAGCGCTGACCAGGGGGCCAAGCTCTTCGTCATGGTCGGTGAAGAAGGGGAACGGCGTCGAGGCCGCCCATTCTTCCCCCTGGAACAGCATCGGCGTGCCCGGCCCCAGCAAGATCAGCGCGGCCGCAGCCGCATGCAGCGCTGGCGGCAGGCCATGGTGAATGCGGTCACCGGCCGCCCGGTTCCCCACCTGGTCGTGGTCCTGCAGGAAGGTGACGAAGGAATGCGCGTCATAGTCGGTGCTCGCGGGATCCACCGGGGCACCCCACGTCTGCCCGCGGAAGGAGGAGTAGCTGCCGTCATGCAGGAACATGCCCGTCAGGACCTTCGCCAGTGCCTCGGCGGACCCGAAATCGCCGTAGTAGCCCTGGCGCTCGCCGGTGATCCACGCATGCACCCCGTGGTGCACATCATCGGCCCACTGCATATCCATCCCGAGCCCGCCAACAGCAGTAGGCGAGACGGTCGTGGGCTGATTGCGATCCGATTCCGCGATGAGGGTGAGGGGCCGTCCGGTCTCCTCCTCCCAGGCGGTGACGGCATCGGCGAGCTCGGCGAGGAAAGGCTGCGATGCTTCCTCATCGCGCAGCTCATGCACGGCATCCAGCCGCAGGCCATCCACCCCCACGTCCACGAGCCACTGCCGGGCGCTGCCCAGCAGGAAGGCACGCACCTGCGCGGAGCCCTCCTGGTCGAGGTTGACCGCATCGCCCCACGGGGTCTGGTAGTGCTCCGTGAAATACGGGCCGAACATGCCCAGGTAGTTCCCGGAAGGCCCCAGATGGTTGTGCACCACATCGAGCAGCACCGCGAGGCCGCGCCGATGCGCCGCCGCGACGAAACGGGCCAGCGCCGCCGGGCCCCCGTAGGCGGCATGCGTCGCATACAGGCCCACCCCGTCGTATCCCCAGCCGCGGGAACCGGGGAAAGTCGCCACCGGCATGAGCTCTACCGCGTCCACTCCCAGGTCCACCAGCTCATCAAGACGCTCAATCGCGCTGTCCAGGGTGCCGCCGCGGCCGTCCGGGCCGGGCGTGAACGTGCCCACGTGCAGCTCGTACAGCACCGCCCCGCGCAGGTCAGCGCCCCGCCAGCCGACGTTTTCCCGCAGGGCCCGCGGATCGACCACCTCGGACGGCGCATGGACCCCGTCGGGCTGGGACAGCGAGCGCGGATCCGGCAGCCACAGCGGCCCGCCATCGAGCCGGAAAGCGTAGCGTTCCCCGGGCCGGGCCGGCCGATCAGGCAACTCGAACCACCCCTGGCCACACGGGCGCAGCGGATGGATGACCCCCTCCACCTGCACGTCCACAGCGGACGCGGCGGGGGCCCACACCTCGTAGCGGTCGTAGGCACGCTCCGGCACGGGGCGGCTCATCGGGTGGTCTCCGGCGCGGCCGACGGGGCAGCGGCCGGCACGAGCAGCGCCACCGGCCAGCCGCTGAGCAGCTCGGCGAGGGGCAGGCGTCCGCCGTCATGCTCGGCCCCGGTGAGCAGGTCGCGCCACCGCCCCTCAGGCAGGGCGATCCAGTTCTCGCCCCAGCCGCCGCGCCGCTCAAGGCCGCTCGCCAGGCGCGTGACCACGGTGACTGCTTCCACCGGCCCGTCGGCGACGGCGCGACCGAAAGCCACGGCGTGCGCGGTGGTCGTGGGCAGCGGACGGTAGGAGGCCTCCCGGCCGCGGAACAGCTCGGGCCGCTCCCTGCGCAGCACGAGCGCCCGATGCGTCAGCCACTGCTTCTCATCGCCGAGCCCCTCCGGCCCGGCACCGTCGATCATGCGGACCAGGCGCTCGGCATGCGCGGCATGATCCACCGGGCGGCGGTTATCGGGATCCACGAGGGAGAAGTCCACCCGCTCATTGCCCTGATACACATCCGGCACGCCCGGCATTGTCAGCTGCACGAGCTTCTGCCCGAGGATCGCGGCGCGCTGCGCGCTCGCGGTGCGGCGGTTCCACTGCGCGAGGATCTCGGCGACCTCCGCACTGGTGATCGCGGCGCGGCCCAAATCCTGGACCTGCTGCTCATAGTCGGCGTCCTGCTCAGTCCAGGTGGTGTGCACTTTCGCTTCGCGCATCGCCTTGGCGAGGTAGCTCTCGAGCCGCTCGGCATCCAGCGGCGGCGCGTCACAGCCGGGCAGCGGGGAGCAGCCAGCCAGCACCTGCCACAGCAGCAGCTCGATCGCGCCATCCACGCGGTCGCCACGGTGCGCACTCGTCGTGCGATCCAGCTCCTGAACCACCAGGGACCACTCGAGCGGCAGCTCCGTCAGCACCGCCAGGCGTGCGCGCACGTCCTCGCTGCGCTTGGTGTCATGCGTGGACAGCGTCGTCATCGCATCGGGGTAGGTGCGCAGCATGTGCTGGGCGTGATCGTGCAGCTCATCGGGCTCCACGCCGATCCGCTCCGGATCCGCGCCCACCTCCGTCACCGGCGCGAAGCGGGTGTAGCGGTAGAAGGCGGTGTCCTCCAGGCCCTTGGCGTGCACTGGCCCGCAGGTCTGGGCGAAGCGCACCACCACTTCGTCGCGCTCGGCGCGCCGGGTGCGGCCCGCGCTGCCCACCTCATCGCCGCACACGAGCGCCAGCACGATCTCGAGCGTCGCCGTGAGATCCTCATCGTCCCCCAGCTCGGTGCGGGCCCGGGCCGCCGCCTGCTCGAGCACCGCCCTTTCGGATCCGGGCGCCGGCTCCCCGGGCACGATGTAGGCGCGGTAGCGATCCATCGACCCCAGCAGCGCCACGATCACGGTCTGGATGTTCCGCCGCGTGGTGTCCCGCAGCCGGATGTCCTCTTGGCAGATGCGGTGGATCAGCGTGGTCAGCCGCTCGATCTCCGCCCACAGGCTGGTGGACATGATCAGCGCCGCAGACTCCCGGGCGATCTCCGCGAAGGGGCGCAGATCCCCGGTGCGACGCTGCCACAGATGCGTCAGCCCCAGCGCGCCATGCGGATCATGGAACAGCCCGCCCACGCGCCATAGCGCGTCATAGCCCGTGGTGCCCGCACAGGGGAAATCGGAGGGCAGATGCTCCTCGCCCTCCAGGATTTTCTCCACCACCGTCCAGGCGCCCCCGGAGGCTGCGTGCAGATCCCGCAGGTAGCCGCGCGGATCGGCGAGCCCATCGGGATGGTCGATGCGGTAGCCGTCGATCACGCCCTCAGCCTGCAGGCCCAGCAGCAGCTCATGGGTGGCCGCGAACACCTCGGGGTCCTCCACTCGCACCGCCGCGAGGGTGTTCACATCGAAGAAGCGCCGGTAGTTCAGCTCCTCATCGGAGACCTTCCAGTACGCCAGGCGGTACCACTGGCGATCCAGCAGATCCGCGAGCCCCAGATGCTCGGTGCCCTCCGCGACCGGCAGCACGTGCTCGAAGTACCGCACCACCGTCTCGGTGCGCACCGACCCGTCGGCCTGCGGCACATCGACCTCATCCAGGGCGATCTCACCATCGGCGAGGACCGCGCCGATCGGGCGGCCCAGCACCGGCACCAGCAGGGACCGTTCGGCCGAGAGCTCTACGTCGAACCACGCCGCGTACGGGGAGGCGGGGCCCTCGCGCAGCACCGACCACAGGGCGCGGTTGTGCCAGATCGGGGTGGGGATCGCCATGTGGTTGGGGACCACATCGACGATCAGGCCCATGCCGTGGTCATGCGCCTGCGCGGCGAGGCGCCGCAGGGCCGCCTCACCGCCGATCTCCGCGCTGATGCGCGTGTGGTCCACGACGTCATAGCCATGCATCGACCCGGGCGCGGCCTGCAGGACGGGTGAGCAGAACAGGTGCCCGACGCCGAGCCGCGCCAGATACGGCACCACCCGCACCGCGTCATCGGCGGTGAACTCCGCGCTCAGCTGCAGCCGGTAGGTCGACGTGGGGGCGGCAGGCGCAGCGGGCGGAGTGGAGGTCAGGGAGGTGGGGGCGGCGGGTGCGGTGCTCACGATGGGGCTCCTCGGCTCGACGGCTGGTCGGCCGGGCGCGCTGGCGCAGCCCGGCCGACGGGGCAGGTTGGTCTCAGGCGCGGGCCGGACGGTCCGTGTCCGCGCTCTCGGTCTCCTCGGCGTCCAGGTCCATTGGCGGACGCAGGAGGATCAGCAGGGAGTGGCCCGGTCGGGTCAGCGTCGCGCCGGCCTCGAGCGTGGTGCCCACGTCGATCGTGTCGCCGGTGCCCAGGACCACCTCCCACTGCTCCCCGTGATGCGCGGGCGGCAGGGTGAAGTTCACGTCATTGCCGGAGGCGTTGAACATCACCAGGGCGGAGTCGTCCACGATCTGCTCGCCGCGCTGATTGGGCTCGGGGATCGCGGAGCCGTTGAGGAACATGGTCAGGCACTTGTTCTGCGCCTCGTCCCAGTCCTCCTGGGTCATCGGCTCCCCGTCGGTGGCGAACCACTCCACATCCGGCAGTTCGCTCTCGGCGCCGTCGCGCACCGTGCCCTGCAGGAAGCGGCGCCGCCGGAAGATCGGATGCTCCTGCCGCAGGGCGATCATCTCCCGGGTGAAGGCCAGCATGTCCTGCTGGTGTGCATCCAGGTCCCAGTCCATCCAGGACAGCTCATTGTCCTGGCAGTAGGTGTTGTTGTTGCCGTCCTGGGTGCGGCCCATCTCGTCGCCGTGCAGGATCATCGGCACGCCCTGGCTGAGCAGCAGCGTGGCCATGAGGTTCTTCGCCCGACGGGTGCGCAGCGCCAGCACGTCCGCATCCTCCGTCGGCCCTTCGGCGCCGGAGTTCCACGAACGGTTGTGGCTCTCGCCGTCGTTGCCGCCCTCGCCGTTGGCCTCATTGTGGCGGTCGTTGTAGGAGACCAGGTCCCGCAGGGTGAAACCGTCGTGCGCGGTGACGAAATTGATCGAGGCGATCGGGGTGCGGCCGGTGTGCTGGTACAGATCCGACGAGCCGGCCAGACGCGAGGTGAAGTCGGCGAGCTTGCCCGGCTCAGAGCGGTGGAAGTCCCGCACTGTGTCGCGGTACTTGCCGTTCCACTCCGACCACAGCGGTGGAAAGCCGCCCACCTGGTAGCCGCCCTCGCCCAGATCCCACGGCTCGGCGATCAGCTTCACCTGGGAGATGATCGGATCCTGCTGGATGATGTCGAAGAACGCCGACAGGCGATCCACCTCGTGCAGCTCCCGGGCGAGCGTGGAGGCCAGATCGAAGCGGAAGCCGTCCACGTGCATCTCGGTCACCCAGTACCGCAGCGAGTCCATGATCAGCTGCAGCACATGCGGCGTGCGCATGAGCAGCGAGTTCCCGGTGCCGGTGGTGTCGTAGTAGTGGGAGCGGTCCTCCTCCACCAGGCGGTAGTAGGCGGCGTTGTCGATGCCGCGGAAGCACAGGGTGGGGCCCATGTGGTTGCCTTCGGCGGTGTGGTTGTAGACCACGTCGAGGATCACCTCGATGTTCGCTTCGTGCAGGTTCTTCACCATCTGCTTGAACTCTTGGACCTGCTGACCCGCGTCCCCGGCGTAGGCGTACTCGTTGTGCGGGGCGAAGAAGCCGATGGTGTTGTAGCCCCAATAGTTGCGCAGGCCCTTCTCCACCAGGTGGCCGTCCTGGACGAACTGGTGCACGGGCATCAGCTCCACCGCCGTGACACCCAGCTCCTTGAGGTGCTCGATGATCGCCGGGTGACCCATCGCCACATAGGTGCCCCGGATCGACTCATCGATGTCCGGGTGCTGCATGGTCAGGCCCTTGACGTGGGCCTCGTAGATGACGGTGTCGTGGTACTCATGGGCCGGGGGGTGATCGTTGCCCCAGTCGAAGTAGGGCGAGACCACGACGGAGTGCATGGTGTGCGCACCGGAGTCCTCGGTGTTGCGCTGGGCGTGGTCATCGAAGTCGTAGCTGTACAGCGAAGGATGGTTGGAGGCCATGCCGGCGATCGCCTTCGCGTACGGGTCCAGCAGCAGTTTGCTGGGGTCGCAGCGGTGCCCGGAGGCCGGGTCGTAAGGGCCGTGCACGCGGTAGCCGTATCGCTGACCGGGCTGCACCGCGGGGAGGTAGACGTGCCACACGTAGGCGTCGACCTCGGTGACCTCGATGCGACGCTCGCTGCCGTCATCGTCGATGAGGCACAGTTCGACGCGCTCGGCGACCTCCGAGAAGAGTGCGAAGTTCGTGCCCGAGCCGTCGAAGGTGGCACCCAGGGGGTAGGACTGTCCGGTCCAGATCTGCATGGGCTCAGAGTACGTGCCATCATCGCCCGGCCCGGTGGTTGCAGCGTGTCTGTGCGGGGTCGGTCACCTGGTGGACATCTCCGCGTGACCTGGATGACCATCGCGGGGTGATGCGCAGGGCAGCGGGGAGAGCACAGAAACGGCCCCGGCAGCTACCGGGGCCGTTCAGGGCGTGGGCGATACTGGGATCGAACCAGTGACCTCTTCCGTGTCAGGGAAGCGCGCTACCGCTGCGCCAATCGCCCGCTGCGTCCGAGGACGCGAGGGAGGGATGGAGCGGACGACCGGATTCGAACCGGCGACCCTCACCTTGGCAAGGTGATGCTCTACCAACTGAGCTACGTCCGCAGGTGTCAGGCGCTGTGCTGAGCGGGGTGTGCTCGGCGGCATGACCGACGAGGAAGAACAGTAGTCCGCATCGATGGCTCGAGGCAAATGCGCGGGGCCGGCCGTGGCCGAGGTCACCGGGGGTGAGTCCTGGGGACTCACCGGCAGTGGATCGGATGTAGGTCACACTGGATCTGGCGTGAACCGCACCGAAAAGCGTGTAGGCTTCTTCGAGTCCGCTTCCGAGCGGGCGCACCGAGGGCGATTGGCGCAGCGGTAGCGCGCTTCCTTCACACGGAAGAGGTCACTGGTTCGATCCCAGTATCGCCCACGCGGGATCCACGGATCCCCCGTGCGGACATAGCTCAGCTGGTAGAGCATCACCTTGCCAAGGTGAGGGTCGCCGGTTCGAATCCGGTTGTCCGCTCCGAGGAACGGCGCCTCGACGATCCCGTCGGGAGCGCCGTTTCGCATGGAGGGGCGGCGCACGCCATCTCCCTGGTGGGTTGGCCGAGTGGTTAGGCAACGGCCTGCAAAGCCGTGTACACGGGTTCGAATCCCGTACCCACCTCTCCGCGACGCGCAGGCGTCGTCGGCGCGATTGGCGCAGCGGTAGCGCGCTTCCCTGACACGGAAGAGGTCACTGGTTCGATCCCAGTATCGCGCACGGGAAGCAGGGCCCCGATCTTCGGATCGGGGCCCTGTCGCATGCCGGATAACCTCGTGTCGCAGGACTGCGACAGACGCGCCGCACCTGGTACACCGATGCGACGTTTCTCCGCCGGACGATACGTAGTCTCCTACTCGTCAGCGCGGAGACGCCGCGCATCACGATGGGGGAGGACCACCATGACCACGGCCGCACGCACATCCGTCATGTCGCGCCGCGGAGCTGTTGCGCTCGCGCTGCTCGGCGCGGCGAGCCTCACCGGCTGCTCCTTGAGCCTCGGCGAGGAGAAGAAGGACTCCGGTGTCTCTGGGGGAGAGGGCGAGAACGCCCCGCAGGAGGACGGGCAGGAGCCGTCCGACGGCAGCGGACCGCAGGACGGCACCGAGCCGGCCGCCTCTGACGGCGGCGGCGATGAAGACACCGTCATCGATGAGGAGACGCAGGCCGCGGGCGTGAACCCGGCCGACCTCGGAGAGCCCGTCTTCACCGCCGAGATCCCTGCCGTCGTGGACGGCGACCCCGAGGCGACGATGACCGTCTCGCTGTACGGCCTGCGCCGCAGCGGCGAGACCCTCATCGCCACCTTCAGCTTCCTCGTCAATTCCTCAGCGAAGGACGTCGAGTCCTCCTGGCTCTGGGACTACCTGGGGGGCCAGGGCTGGAACCCGTTCGCGGTGGACACCGTGAATCTCAACCGCCACGGTGTCATGAAGTCCGACCAGAACCAGTACACGCAGACCGAGTACCAGGGAACGGAATTCCTGCCCGGGCAGACGTTCTACGCCTTCGCCATGTTCGCCGCCCCGCCGAAGGACGTCACCACGATGGATGTCAACCTGGTCGACGGCGCTCCGATGGCGACCGACGTGGAGATCGAAGGATGAGCGCCGCACCCGCCCCGCAGGCCACCTGGAGCCGACGCGGAGCCGTCATGCTGCTCGGCCTTGCCGCCGTGGGACTGGCCGGCCGTGCCCTCGCCGATGGCGAGGAGAACATCTCGCCCCTGGACCCGATGATCGCCCCGCTGGACAAGCAGATCACGCCGCTGGAGACCGTCGACCGCGACGGTGAGGACACGGTCATCACCCTCGCCTCCGACATCCTGTTCGAGACCGGCAAGAGCGACCTCAGTGACGCGGCGACCGCCAAGATCGGGAAGCTCGTGAAGGATGTCCCGAAGGGGGTGGAGATCCTCGTCGACGGGTACACCGACAATGTGCCCTACCAGCGCGGTAACGACGTGCTGTCGAAGGAGCGTGCGCAGGCGGTGGCCGATGCGATCACCGCATCGCGATCGGATCTGAAGCCGAAGGTCACCGGACACGGCGAAGCCGACCCGGTGGCCAGCAATGACGAGCCCGATGGCCGCGCCCAGAACCGTCGGGTGGAGATCCGCTATGACGGCTGACATTGAACCGGGCGGGGCTGCCGGCCCCGCAACCGGATCCTGACCGGAAGGACACCGATGCTCCCTCCCGCTACTCGGCCGAGGATCCTTCTCGTCGACGACGATGCGACGATCCGCGAGCATCTCGGCCCGGTGCTCGAGCGCAACGGCCTCGAGGTCACTACGGCCATCGACGGTGCCGATGCCCTGCGCCGCATCAGCTCGCGGCGCCCGGACCTCGTGATCCTCGATGTGCTCATGCCCGTGCTGGACGGCCGCGAGACCCTGCGGCGCATCCGCGCCGAAGGAGATTGGCTGCCCGTCATCCTGCTCACCGAGGTGGGGGAGACCTTCGAGCGGGCCGCCGCGCTGGATGAGGGGGCCGATGACTACCTCACCAAGCCCTTTGACCCCCTCGAGCTGCTGGCCCGCATTCGCGCGGTGCTGCGCCGCAGCATCGCCGGGGTAGCGCCCCTGAGCGCGGCCGAGGCCCTGGTGGCTGGGAACGTGCGGCTCGAGCGCCCCGCTCGGCGCGTGCTGCTGGACGGACGGGAAAGGGCGCTCACGCCGCGTGCATTCGCGCTGCTGGAGTTCCTCATGAGCCATCCCGACGAGGTGTTCAGCAGGGAGCGCCTCATGGAACGCGTGTGGGGCTTCGAGTCGATCGTCACCACGCGCGCGGTAGACCACCGCATCGCTGAGATCCGCCGCGTGCTCGAGGACGATCCCTCCACCCCGATCTACCTCGAGACCGTTCCCGGCACGGGGTATCGCTTCCTGGCTGCGGTGGAGCGCGCATGAGGCGCTTCCTCCTGTCCGCTCTGCTCGCCCTGCCCGCACTGGGCCTGGTGACGAGCCTGGTGTGGTGGCTGCTCGGCGGCGGCCCTGACTACCGCATCACCGGCTCCCTCACCTGGGTTCCGGTGCTGGTGGGGCTCCTCGCCGCCCTCGCCCTGTTGCCCACCCTCGCCGTCGGGGCGCTTGTGCGCCGGCGCGAGGAGCATGTCCGCGCCGAAGCTCAGCAGGAGCATGCGGAACGGCGCCGACGACTGCTGGCCCGGCTGGATCACGAGATGAAGAACCCCATCCAGGGGATCCGGGCGGCGCTCGCCGATGAACCCTCCGACCGGCAGCGTGCCAGCATCGACCTGCAGGCTCGCCGCCTCAGCGGGCTGCTGGGGGATCTGCGCAAGATCAGCGAGGTGGAGCACGCCACGCTGGAGCGCTCCACCGTCAACCTCGCCGAACTGGTCGATGAGGTGGTGCTCTGCGCCGGGGAACTGCCCGGCGCATCCCAGCGCCGGCTCGGCATCTCCCTGCCGCGAGCACCCCGTCCGCTGCCACCGGTGAGCGCGGACTCCGACCTGCTGTTCCTGGCACTCAGCAATGTGCTCACCAACGCTGTGAAGTACTCCGCGCCCGGGGACGCGATCGAGATCCGGGGCCGCGAGGAGGACGGCCAGGTGGTGCTCGAGATCGCCGATACCGGGCGCGGCATCCCGGCCGATGAGCTGGCCCTGGTGTGGGAGGAGCTCGAACGCTCCCGCGAGGTGCGGGGGACGGAAGGTTCCGGACTCGGACTGCCCATGGTGCGCGCGATCATGGAGCGTCACGGCGGTACGGCAAACCTCGCCTCCTGGCACGGCCAGGGATCTACAGTCACGCTGCGCCTGCCGGCCGCACCCGCAGGAGGCTGAGTGGGAACGGGTGCACACGTGAGGCTCCTCACGTAGGGTGATTGCGAGCCGCACATCCAGCTCGGCGCACGCCGGGTACGACGTCGAAGGAGACATCATGCGAGTCCTCGTCATCCGCGCCCACCCCCTGGGCTCCGACAAGTCCCGTTCCATGGCCATGACCGATGCTTTTCTCGAGGGGCTGCGCAGTGCACATCCCAATGCCGCGGTGGATGAGGTCCGGCTGTACGACACCGCCGTCCCGGAGATCGACCTCGACCTCATGAGCGCATGGGAGGCCCAGGCCGCGGGGGAGCACTTCTCGCATCTCTCGGCGCAGCAGCAGAACAAGCTCGCGCTGTTCGACCAGTACACGAAGCAGTTCCTCGCTGCGGACCTCGTGGTGATCGCCAACCCCCTGTGGAACCTCTCGATCCCCACCCGTCTGAAGGCCTGGATCGACACCGTCTGCCGCTCCGGCATCTCTTTCCGCTACAACGAGTCCGGGGAGCCCGAGGGCCTGATCACCGGGAAGAAGGTCGTTCACCTGCAGGCCAGCGGCGGTCACTTCAACCAGCAGGATCCTGCCACGCAGTACGTCGCAGGAATGTTCCGTTTCCTGGGCTGCGAGGTGGAGTCCTACGCCGCCGAGGGCATGGACCACGAACCGGACCGGGCCGAGGAGATCATGCAGCAGGCCCTTGCTGCGGTGCGAGAGCTCGCGGCGAGCCTGTGACCGCAGAAGAGTGTTTCTAGCCGCACAGAGCTTCTGGCCGCACAGAGCTTCTGGCCGATCGGCGCGCCGGGCTGGGCTGGTCTCAGCCCGGCCCGGCGCGCTGATCATTGCGCGCGGCGCTGCAGGTGCAGTCCCGCGATCATGCAGCGTACGGATCCGCCGGCCGCCTCGATCGTCGGCACCGGCTGCGCGAGCACGCGCACATGCGCCTCCAGCATCGCCAGCTGATCCGGCTGCAGCGAGGCATGGGCGGTGGTGGACATCGCCAGCACCGGGCCGCCGCGGCCAGTCAGCTCCTTGCAGTTCCCCGCGAAGGAGCGCACCTGCGCCTCGGTCAGCTCGACCACGGTGCGGCCGCTCTCGCGCAGCGCGTGCAGCACCCGCTCGCGCTGGATCTGGTCCCGGATCATCTCCGCGCCGATCACGGCGATCTCTTCGCCGATGCTCATGAGCACGTTCGTGTGGTATACGGGCACGCCCGTCGCATCGCTCGCATCGAACACGAGCGGCACGTAGCCGCGGTCACGGCAGAACTCCGCCAGCAGCTCTTCGTCCATCCGCCGGGACCGGCAGGCGTAGGCCACCCGGTGCACATGGTCGAGCACCATCGCGCCGGTGCCCTCGAGGAACCGGCCGTCCTCCTCGCCGGGGGAGTAGTCCACCACGCGGCGCACCACGAAGCCCTGGCGCAGGCGTCGCAGCACATCACCACGTCGTTCGGGACGACGGTTCGGGGCGTACAGCGGGAACAGGCACACCGTCCCGTCGGCGTGGGTGGTGATCCAGTTGTTCGGGAACACGCTGTCCGGGCGGCGGGCCGAGGCGTCGTCGAACACCGTCACCGCGACACCGGCCCGCCGCAGCGCCGCCGCGAGGGCCGTCACCTCCGCGCGAGCTCGCGCGGCGACGTCTGCGGGGCTGCCGTCGGCCAGGCGCTGGAAGGCGTTGTCCGCCCGCGTGACCGGGTTCGGGGTGAAGTGGTGGGGGCGCACCAGGAACACGGCCGATGGCGACTGCGCCGTGCGCAGCCCGGAGGCATCCGCCGCGCGGGCCGCGCGCGCATCCGCGTCGGTGAGCGGAACCTGGGCACCTCGGACGGGGGAGAGCACGTCCGTGAGGCTCATCCTCAGCCCACCGGGCTGAGGGCAGCGACCAGGGAGAACAGGTCCTTGGGATCCTCGGGATCCGCCACCAGGTCCACCTGTCCCATCAGCTCGGTGCCGAGGTTCGCCTCGCGCGCGTAGCGCAGCCCCGCGAAGTCGGAGACCGCGAAGCCCACGGAGTCGAAGATCGTGACCTGCTCGGCGCTCTCGCGGCCCGGATGCGCCCCCGAGAGCACCTCGAACAGCTCCACGACGGGGAAGTCGGGCTCCTTCTGCTGAATCTCGCCCTCGATCCGGGTCTGCGGCGTGAACTCCACGAACACCGGTCCGCGGTCGAGGACCGCGGCCTCCAGCTCGGTCTTGCCAGGGCAGTCCCCGCCGATCGCGTTCAGGTGCATGCCGGGGGCGACCATGTCGTCGGTGAGGATCGTGGCGAGAGCCTTGTCCGCGGTGCACGTCGTGACGATGTCCGCGCCCTGGACGGCCTCCTGCGGCGAGTCGGCGCGGTGGATCCGGAAGCCCAGCGGCTCGAGGTTGCGGCACATCTTGTCTATCGCCGCGGGATCGATGTCGTAAATCCGCAAATCCTCGATGCCCAGCACCGCCCGCATCGCCAGGGCCTGGAACTCAGACTGCGAGCCGGAGCCGATCATCGCGCTGATGCGGGAGTCCGGCCGGGCCAGGTGCTTCGCGGCCATCGCGGAGGTCGCCGCGGTGCGCAGCGCCGTCAGCAGTGTCATCTCCGCCAGGAAGATCGGGTACCCGTTGTCCACATCCGCCAGGGCGCCGAAGGCTGTCACGGTCTGGAACCCGCGCGCCGGGTTCAGCGGATGACCGTTGACGAACTTGAAGGAGTACAGCTCACCATCGGAGGTGGGCATCAGCTCGATCACGCCGAACGGGGTGTGGGAGGCCACGCGCGGCGTCTTGTCGAAGCGGTCGAAGCGCCGGTAGTCATCCTCCACGTACTGCGCCATGCCGCGCAGGATCGCCTCCGCACCATCGCGCTGAATCCAGCGCGCCATCGCGGCCACATCGAGCAGATCGGTCATCTCGCATCCTTCCCGGCACCTCGTCGTGCCCTGGTCCAGTCATCGTGCAGTTCCAGTCAGCGTGCGGTGCCTCGCGCAGCACCTGGGCACGCTTGGCCCGACGCTACGGAGAACGAAGTGCGTGCTCAAGAGGCGACGTGCGCGAAATTTTCGCCATAGCTTCGCAATGTGTCGGGGTCTGATTAGCATGCTGTTCATGTCAGCCCTCAGCGACCTCGATCAGCGGCTCCTGGCAGCGCTGCGCACCGACGGACGCGCTCCCATCACGCACCTGGCCGAGCGCCTGGGCGTCTCCCGCGCGACCGTCACCGCGCGCATGGATGCCCTCGCCGCGCGGGGCGTGATCACCGGGTACACGGTGCGGGTGCGTGAGCCTGCAGCGCTCGGCCAGGTCCGGGCCGTGAGCTTCATCGAGGTCGAGGGGCGCACCACCGACCGGGTGATCCGCCACCTGCGCGGCTTCGAGGAGATCCAGGCACTGCACACCACCAACGGCGGCTGGGATCTGGTGGCGGAGATCGTCTGCCGAGACCTGCCGGCCTTCGATGCGGTGCTGCGGCGCCTGCGCGCCATCGAGGGCGTGGTCAACTCTGAGACGTCACTGCTGCTGAGCTCCGTGCTGCGCTGAGCACGCCGCAGTGCGGCGCGCCCGCTGAGGCGGCTACGATCACGGGTGGATCCGGCATCGTCGGTCGGATCGACCCGATCCAAGGAGAACAGCACCGTGAATCAGCCCCCGTCCGCCATGGACATCCGCATCACCCTCGATGGCACTCCGCACGCCACGACCGCCGGGACCACGGGCACCGAGCTGTTCACGGGCCGCTCCGAGATCATCGCCCTGCGGATCGACGGTCAGCTGCGCGACCTCGCGACCGCCGTCGAGGACGGACAGGACGTCCAGGGCGTGGAGATCACCAGCGAAGACGGGCTGAACATTCTGCGGCACTCGACCGCGCACGTCCTCGCCCAGGCCGTCCAGAAGGTGAATCCCGCAGCGAAGCTCGGCATCGGCCCCTTCATCACCGACGGCTTCTACTACGACTTCGACGTCGCCGAGCCCTTCACCCCCGAGGACCTCAAGGCCCTCGAGAAGCAGATGATGCGCATCATCAAGGAGGGCCAGCGCTTCGTGCGCCGCGAGATCTCCGACGATGACGCCCGCGCCGAGGAAGCCGATGAGCCCTACAAGATGGAGCTCATCGGCCTGAAGTCGAGCGCTGCCGATGCTGCCGAGGGCGCCTCCGTTGAGGTCGGCGAGGGCGGGCTGACCATGTACGACAACGTCAACCGCCGCGATGAGGTGGTATGGACGGACCTGTGCCGTGGCCCGCACCTGCCCACCACCAAGCACATCGGCAACGGCTTCGCCCTCACCCGCTCCGCCGCCGCCTACTGGCGCGGCAGCGAGAAGAACCCGATGCTGCAGCGCATCTACGGCACCGCCTGGGCCACCAAGGAGGACCTGCGCGCCCACCAGGAGCGCATCGCCGAGGCCGAGCGGCGCGACCACCGCAAGCTGGGCAGCGAGCTGGATCTGTTCTCCTTCCCCGACGAGATCGGCTCGGGCCTGGCGGTCTTCCACCCCAAGGGCGCGATGATCCGCATGGAGATGGAGGAATACTCCCGCCGCCAGCACGTGAAGGCCGGCTACTCCTTCGTGAACACCCCGCACATCACCAAGGGGCAGCTGTTCCAGACCTCCGGCCACCTGGACTGGTACCAGGAGGGCATGTACCCCGCCATGCACCTCGATGAGGAGCGTGACGAGACCGGGCAGATCACCAAGCAGGGCCAGGACTACTACCTCAAGCCCATGAACTGCCCGATGCACAACCTCGTCTTCCGCTCCCGCGGCCGCTCCTACCGCGAGCTGCCGCTGCGGCTGTTCGAGTTCGGCACCGTGTACCGCAATGAGAAGTCCGGCGTCGTGCACGGTCTCACTCGCGCCCGCGGCTTCACGCAGGACGATGCGCACATCTACTGCACCCGCGAGCAGATGCGCGAGGAGCTCACCACGCTGCTGACCTTCGTGCTGGACCTGCTCAAGGACTACGGGCTGGAAGACTTCTACCTCGAGCTGTCCACCAAGAACCCCGAGAAGTTCGTGGGCGATGACGCGACCTGGGAGGAGGCCACCCGCACGCTCGAGGAGGTCGCCACCGCCTCGGGTCTGGATCTCGTGCCCGATTCCGGCGGCGCCGCCTTCTACGGCCCCAAGATCTCCGTCCAGGCCAAGGACGCGATCGGCCGCACCTGGCAGATGTCCACCATCCAGCTGGACTTCAACCTCCCGGAGCGCTTCGACCTGGAGTACACCGCGCCCGACGGCTCCCGCCAGCGCCCGGTGATGATCCATCGTGCCCTGTTCGGCTCCATCGAGCGGTTCTTCGGGGTGCTCACCGAGCATTACGCGGGCGCGTTCCCGGTGTGGCTGGCCCCCGTGCAGGTGGTCGGCATCCCCGTGGCCGCTGAGTACGTGCCCTACCTCGAGCAGGTCGCCGCGAAGCTGCGCGAGCACGGGGTGCGCGTCCAGGTGGACGCCTCCGATGACCGCATGCAGAAGAAGATCCGCACCCACACCAAGGAGAAGGTGCCGTACCTGCTGATCGCCGGTGGCGAGGACCAGGACAAGGGCGCGGTCTCCTTCCGCCTGCGCGACGGCTCCCAGGACAACGGCATCCCCGTCGACGAAGCTGTAGAGCGCATCGTCACGGCGATCCGGGACAAGGTGCAGGTGTGATCCCAGCGGGGGGAGTGCAGGGGACGGGCGGCCACGAGGATCCGATGATCGAGGATGCCCGCGACTTCGCGGGCATCCCCGATGACACCGAGCGGCTGTGGACACCGCACCGCATGGCGTACATCGGCGGGCAGGACAAGCCCGAGGACCCCGATGACGGCCAGCAGTGCCCCTTCTGCCGGGGACCGCAGCGCAGCGACGAGGACGCCCTGATCGTCCACCGCGGCGAGGTGGCCTACGTGATCCTGAACCTGTACCCCTACAACTCCGGGCACCTGCTGGTGTGCCCGTACCGGCACGTCTCGGACTACACCGACCTCACCGATGCGGAGGTGACGGAGGTTGCGGAGCTCACGCGCACCGCCATGCGCGTGATCCGTGAGGTCTCCGCCCCAGCCGGGTTCAACCTGGGTATGAACCAGGGCGAGGTGGCCGGTGCGGGGATCGCCGCCCACCTGCACCAGCACGTGGTGCCGCGCTGGCGGGGAGATGCGAACTTCCTGCCGATCGTGGCGCGCACCAAGGCGGTGCCGATCCTGCTGGCGGACACCCGTCGGCTCTACGCCGCGGCCTGGCCGGGCACCGATGATCGACCGGGCACCAAGGACCGGCCCGGCGCCGAAGATCGAACGGGGGAGCGATGAGCAGCACGGAGGCACCGCCGCGCGCGGGAGCACCCACGACCGCTTACGGCTATGACATCGACCGGGTGGACCCCCGAGCCCCCGGCCGTCTGGGAGCGGACCCCGCGCCGCTGCGACGGCCCGCCCGCTGGATGCGCTGGCTCGTGCTGGCCTCCGCTATCGCCAGCGCCCTGATCCTGCTGGGCATGCTGATCTATCTGCTGATCAAGGTGTTCATCCCGATGGGGATCGGCACCTCCCTGGTCGCGCTCACCGCTGCGCTCGTGCCCGTCGGCATCGTTGTCGCCGCCGTGTGGTGGATCGACCGGTACACCCCGCAGCCCCTGGGCAGCCTCGGCTATGCCTTCGCCTGGGGAGCGATCGGCTCGATTGTCACCACGCTGCTGTTCGGCCCGTACTTCACCTCCGCGATCACCCCCGAGGACGCCCATCCCGTGGTCCAGCAGTTCCTCGGCGCGGTCATCCAGGCTCCCGTGGTCGAGGAGAGCTTCAAATCGCTGGGCCTTGTGCTGCTGCTGGTCTTCGGCCGCCGCTACATCGCCGGGCCGATCGACGGCGTGGTGTACGCCGCGTTGATCGCCGGCGGTTTCGCCTTCACCGAGAACATCCTGTACTTCGCGAACTCTTTCCACGAGGCTCAGGCCTCCGGGCAGCTGGCCGGTTTCTGGGAGATCTTCTTCATGCGCGGTCTGCTCTCCCCCTTCGCGCATGTGTCCTTCACCGCGCTCGCCGGGCTCGGGCTCGGCATCGCCGCCGAACGGCGTTCGCTCATGCTCTACTTCGGCCTCGGCATCGGCGGGCTCGCCCTGGGAATGGTGCTGCACGCCCTGTGGAACGGCTCCACCTTCTTCATCCCCATGGATCCCGAAAACCCGATGGCCGGGTTCCTGCGCTACTACCTCATCGTGCAGGTGCCGATCTTCCTGCTGCTCAGCGCCCTGGTGATCGTGCTGCGACTGCGGGAGAAACGGATCCTGCGCCGACAGCTGTCCGCCTACGGACGGGCCGGCTGGTTCTCCCCCGAGGAGGTGGAGATGCTCGTCTCGATGCGCCGCCGCGGCAAGGCCGAACGCTGGGCCCGCCGCCACGGCGCGGTGGCGCGCCTGGGCATGCGCCACCTCATCCGCACCGCGATCGCCCTGGGGCTCGAGCGGCACAGCGTCCTGTTCGCCCGCGCCACGCCTCGCACTCGCGCCCGCGAACGCCACCTGCTCGAGGCCATCACGGCCGACCGGCGCCTGATCGGCTCCCTCAGCGCGCCGGTCGTGCGCTCCTGATCTGCGGCACCACCGGCGCGCCGAGGCTGCGATGCCCTGCGAACCCCGCTCGCAGGTGACATCGCTGCCTGTCGGCCCGCGCCCGTCGGCCCCTGCCTGTCCGGTCGCCTAGACTGGGGCGGCATTCCGCCATGTGGTGGCGGACGAGATGGGAGGAGAGAGATGGCCGGGCATTCCAAGTGGGCGACGACCAAGCATAAGAAGGCCGTCATCGACGCCAAGCGCGGCAAGCTGTTCGCCAAGCTGGTGAAGAACATCGAGGTGGCCGCGCGCATGGGCGGCCCCGACCCCGCGGGCAACCCGACGCTCTACGACGCCATCCAGAAGGCGAAGAAGTCCTCCGTCCCCAATGACAACATAGACCGCGCCGTCAAGCGCGGCGGCGGTCTCGACGGCGGGGGAGTGAACTACGAGACCCTCATGTACGAGGGATACGCGCCCGGTGGCGTGGCCGTGCTCGTCGAGTGCCTCACCGACAACAAGAACCGTGCGGTCTCCGAGGTGCGGCTGGCCTTCAGCCGCAACGGCGGCAACATGGCCGAATCCGGCTCGGTGGCCTATCTCTTCGAGCGCCGCGGCGTGGTGACGCTCGCCAAGGGTGAGCACACGGAGGATGAGCTGCTCGAGGTCGTGCTCGATGCCGGCGCCGAGGAGATCAACGACGAGGGCGAGACCTTCGAGATCATCTCCGAGGCCACGGATGTCGTGGCGGTGCGCTCCGCGCTGCAGGAAGCGGACATCGACTACGACAGCGCCGAGGCGCAGTTCGTGCCCACGATGCGCACCCCCGTGGACCTTGATGGCGCGAAGAAGGCACTGCGTCTTATCGAGGCGCTCGAGGATAGCGACGACGTGCAGAACGTCTACTCCAACCTCGACATCCCCGACGATATCGCCGCCCAGCTCGAGGACGAGGACTGACCTGTGCGACGGTCCGCCGCTCCGCCGCGCGGACCGTCGCGCCCCGGATCCCGGGCCCACCCCGGATGAGGAGCACCGTGACGACGCTGCGCGTGATGGGGATCGACCCCGGCCTGACCCGCTGCGGCGTAGGCATCGTGGACGCCCTGGGCGGGCGGCGCGCGCGCCTCGTGCAGGCCCACGTGATCCGCTCAGCCGCCGAGGACCCGCTGGATCAGCGCCTGCTCACGATCGCGCGCGGACTGCGTGCGGCGCTCGAGGAGTTCGACCCCGATGCCGTGGCCGTCGAGCGCGTGTTCAGCCAATCGAACATCTCCACCGTGATGGGCACGGCCCAGGTCTCCGGCATCGCCCTGCTCGAGGCGGCCGAGCGGGGCATCCCGACCGCCCAGCACACCCCCTCCGAGGTGAAAGCCGCGGTGACCGGCAGTGGCCGCGCCGACAAGAAGCAGATCCAGACCGTGCTGATGAAGGTGCTGCGGCTGGACGCCGCCCCGCAGCCCGCCGATGCCTCCGATGCGGTGGCGATCGCGCTCACCCAGCTGTGGCGCGGTGGGGGACCGGTGGCCCTGGATGCCACCGGCGGCGCCCGCACCAGCGCCCAGGCCATCTGGGCGCGCGCCGAGCGGGAGGCCCGACGCGCCCGGGAACGCTCCACCTCCCGGCAGTGATCGAACACGTGTTCTAGGGTGTCCCCGTGATCGCAACTCTCACCGGCACCGTCACCCGCATCGGCCTGGATTTCCTCATCCTCGAGGTGGCCGGGGTGGGCTACCTGGTGCGCACCACTCCGCAGGCCCTGTCCGCGACCCGGCACGGGGCCGAGCTCATGTTGCACACCGAGATGATCGTGCGCGAGGACGCCCTGACTCTCTACGGCTTCCCGCAGGCGGAGGAGGCCGAGACCTTCCGGATCATCCAGTCCGTCAGCGGCATCGGCCCGCGCACCGCCCTGGCCGTGCTGACGGTGATGGATCCCGAGGAGCTGCGGCGTGCCGTGGCCGAGCAGGACCAGAAGGCGCTCACCCGCATCCCCGGCATCGGCCCCAAGGGCGCCTCCCGCATGCTCCTGGAGCTCGGCGGGAAGCTCCCGGCGCCGACGGAGAGCGCCCCCGTCCCAGCCCGGGCGGACGCCCCCGCCCCGGTCACCGGTGCGGATACCGATGTGGTCGAGGCCCTCGTGGGGCTCGGCTGGGCAGAGAAGGCCGCGCACGGTGCGGTCACCGCCGCACGCGAAGAGATCACCGGGACCGACGGTGGGGCTGGCGCTGACGTGGATGCGGCGTCGCTGCTGCGCCAGGCCCTGCGGCGCCTCGGGAGCCACCGATGAGCGAAGCCGCGCAGAGCCCGGACGCGATGAGCGCCGAGGCCACGAACACCACTGAATCGCCGCTGACCAGCCCCGATGCCGTCGCCCCCGAGCGCGCCGCCGAGGCCGCGCTGCGTCCGCGCCGCCTCGACGAGTTTGTCGGCCAGCAGGTGGTGCGCGACCAGCTCTCCCTCGTGCTCGACGCTGCCGTCGGGCGGGGACGCGCCCCTGAGCATGTGCTGCTGTCCGGGCCGCCGGGCCTGGGCAAGACCACCCTGGCGATGATCATCGCCGCGGAGCTGTCCGCGCCGCTGCGCATCACCTCCGGGCCCGCGATTCAGCATGCCGGGGACCTCGCGGCGATCCTCTCCTCCCTCGACGAGGGGGAGGTGCTGTTCATCGACGAGATCCACCGCCTGGCCCGCCCCGCAGAAGAGATGCTCTACATCGCCATGGAGGACTTCCGGGTCGATGTCGTGGTCGGCAAGGGCGTCGGCGCGACGTCGATCCCGCTGGACCTGCCGCCCTTCACGGTCGTGGGCGCCACCACCCGGGCCGGGCTCCTGCCCGCTCCGCTGCGCGACCGCTTCGGCTTCGTCGGACACCTGGACTTCTACACCGCCGCCGAGCTGCACGAGGTGGTGCGCCGCAGTGCAGACCGCCTCGAGGTGCAGCTCGAGGATGCCGCGGCCCGGGAGATCGCCTCCCGGTCTCGCGGCACTCCGCGCATCGCCAATCGCCTGCTGCGCCGCGTGCGGGACTGGGCGCAGGTGCGCGGCAGCGGCCGCCTGGATCTCGATGCCGCACGCGAGGCTCTGCGCGTCTATGAAGTGGACGAGCGGGGCTTGGACCGCCTGGATCGCGCGGTGCTCTCGGCCCTGTGCCGACGCTTCACCGGCGGCCCCGTGGGCCTGTCCACCCTCGCTGTCGCCGTGGGGGAGGAGACTGAGACCGTCGAGACGATGGTCGAGCCCTACCTCGTGCGGGAGGGTTTCCTGCTGCGCACCCCGCGGGGCCGAGCCGCCGCCCCCGCCGCGTGGGAGCACCTGGGGCTCGAGCCGCCCACCCCCGAGGAGGGCACCGCGCCGATGCTCGGCCGGTTCTGAGCCGCATTCCCCGCATATCGAGCATCGACGACGGCTGCGTCACCCTGGCATGGCAGGACCTGCTGCGGCAGGTACAGTGGACCGTCGGACACCATCGAGGACCGGGCCCGGTGCCCGGCGCCATGCGCCAGCCCACCCCCTGAAAGGACACCTGTGGAAGCCTTCCTGCCGCTCCTTCTCATCATGGGCGTGATGCTGCTGCCCATGCTGTTCCTCTCCAGCCGCCAGCGGAAGATGCAGCAGCGGCACCTGGAGATGGTGAACAAGCTGGGCGTCGGCGATGAAGTGCGCACCCACTCCGGGTTCTTCGGTCTGATCGTCGAGACCTACGACGACGTCGTCATCCTCGAATCCGAGGACGGCTCCCAGTCCAAGTGGGCGCGCCAGGCCATCGCCGCCGCGGTCGACCCGCAGGAGGGCACCGACCAGGAGGCCCTCGGCGCTGAGGAGAGCGACGCCGTCGAGAGCGCCGATGCCGACCAGTCCGCCGAGACCACCCTCACCGAGCCGGATGCTGAGGGCAGCACCGGGACCGCCCGGGAGGGCGAGGTCCCCGGTGTGACCACCTCCCCGGCCAACCACGAGGCCGAGCGCCGCCAGAACTGATCCAGCGTGCCGGGGGCGCGAGCTCCCGACCCCGAGCCCGTCGTCCTGAGGAACCACGCACCATGCCCGCACGTCGCATCGCCCTCGTGGCTCTCGCGGTGATCATCCTGCTGCTGGGCGGCGGGATCGGCGCCGGCGTCAGCCAGGGAGGCTGGCAGGCCGCCCCCAAACTCGCCCTTGACCTCGAGGGAGGCACTCAGGTCATCCTCCAGGCCCAGTCCCGTGACGGCTCAGCGATCGACGCCGCCGCCATGGAGCAAGCCCGCCAGATCATGAGCCAGCGCGTGAACGCGATGGGCGTGGCGGAGACCGAGATCACCGTCCAGGGCGGTACCAACATCGTCGTGGACGTCCCGGGGCAGCTCGACCAGGCGACCTCCGAAGCGATCCGCCAGACCGCCGCGATGTCTTTCCGCCCGGTGCTGGGGGTCGTCGCCCCCGAAGGCAGTGGAGATCCGATGCCCTCTGACGGCGGTGGCGCCGACGCCGGTGGTGGTTCCGACGCCGGTGGCGCCGAGGACACGGGCGAGGAGTCCAGTGCCCCGCCCGTGGATCCCTCCGAGCAGAAGTTCGAAGGGCTGATCGGCTCTGATCCCGCGCTCGGCCCGCCGCCGGCCGTCGCCGAGGGCGAGCTGCCCTACCCGGCGTGGTCCTCCGAATGGATCACCCCCGAGGTGCAGGCCGAGGTGATGGCCGCCGACTGCGTGGACCCCGCGGCGCAGCAGGAGCGCACCGCCCAGACCGCCGCCGATGAGCCGACGGTGGCCTGCGCCCCCGACGGCTCGGCGAAGTATCTGCTGGGTCCCGAAGTGGTCGCCGGTGCCGCCATCCAGGACGCCAGCGTCGCCTCCGATGTGACCCCCACCGGGCAGCCCACCGGCTTCTACGTGGTGAATCTGCGTTTCGATGACTCTGCCGCGCAGCCCTTCGCCTCCATGACCCAGGCGCTGTACAACGGGGAGGGTGCCAGCCCCGCCTTCGGCATCGTCCTGGACGGGCTGGTGATCTCCGCCCCGCAGGTGCAGGAGCCCTCCCCGGGCGGTGAAGCCTCGATCTCCGGTAACTTCACCCAGGAGCAGGCCTCTCAGCTCGCCGACCAGCTGCGCTTCGGTGCGCTGCCGCTCGAGTTCGAGGTGGCCTCCGAACAGCAGATCTCCGCCACCCTCGGGGCGGACCAGCTGCAGATGGGCCTGATCGCCGGCTTGATCGGCCTGGTGCTCGTGGTGCTGTATGCCTTCGCGCAGTACCGCCTGCTGGCGATCGTGACCACCGCGAGCCTGGCCCTGATGGGGCTGCTGACCTACGGCACCCTCACTGTGCTGTCCAACCTCCCGGAGATCGGCTACCGCCTCTCGCTGGCCGGCGTGGTGGGTCTGATCGTCGCGATCGCTTTCACCGCCGACTCCTTCATCGTCTACTTCGAGCGCGTGCGCGACGAGATCCGCGACGGCCGCGGGATCCTCGCCGCCGTGGATCACGGCTGGGACCGCGCCAAGCGCACCATCCTTGCCTCGGACGCGGTGAACCTCCTGGCTGCGGTGGTGCTGTACGTGCTCTCCACGGGCGGCGTGCGCGGTTTCGCTTTCGTGCTGGGGCTGACCACGATCCTGGATCTGCTGGTTGTGTTCCTGTTCACCCACCCCATCCTGCAGACGCTCGTACGCACCCGCTTCTTCGGCAAGGGCCACCCTCTGAGCGGTCTGGACCCCGCGACCATGGGGCGGAACGTTCCCGCCTACGCGGGCCGCGGGCGGGTGCGCAGCGTCGCCGAGCGCGGCGGGGGCGAGGAGCGCCGCCGAGGCCGTCGCCGCGGGGCCGCATCGGCCGAGCCGGCCCGCGAGCCGCTCGCGGTGCGGCGCGCCCGCGAAGCCCGGGAGGCTCGGGAGGCCGAGGAACGGCAGGATGGAGCTGGCAGCGCAGACATCACCGACAGCCCAGACAGCACTGACAGTACTGAGGGCGCAGACACCGCTGGTGGTACCGACACTCCGTCGAGCCCCGATGAGACGAAGGAGCAGGACCGATGACCGCCGCGTTCGCCCGCTTCGGCAATGACCTGCATGCCGGTCGTCGGATCCTGCCGATCGTCTCCCGCCGCCGCACCTGGTACCTGATCTCCCTGATCATCCTGGCGCTGCTGGTCGGCGGCTCTGCCCTGCGCGGCCCCAACCTGGGCATCGAGTTCACCGGTGGCTCCGAGTTCCAGATCGCCGGGGTGGCCGATACCGAGCAGACCTCTGCCCGCGATGTGGTGCGCGAGCGCCTGCCGGAGAACGAACCGAAGATCACGGTGCTGGGCCAGGACACCCTGCGGGTCCAGACCGAGCAGCTGGACTCGGGGGAGACCGCGCAGCTGGCGCAGGAGCTCGCCTCCGCGTACGACGTCTCCCCGGACGCGGTCTCCACCTCCTACATCGGCCCGGTGTGGAGCGGGGATGTCACCCAGAAAATGATCCGCGGTGTGGTCGTGTTCCTCGCGCTCGTCGCGGCGATGATGGCCCTGTACTTCCGGAACCTGAAGTCCTCCCTCGCGGCGATGGGAGCCCTGATCCACGACATGCTCGTGACCATCGGGGTCTACCTCGTGGTGGGCTTCGAGATCACCCCGGGCACCGTGATCGGCTTCCTTACCGTGATGGGCTACTCGCTGTACGACACGATCGTCGTGTTCGACAAGGTCCGCGAAAACACCGCGGACCTCACCGAGCAGAGGCGCCGCAGCTTCGCAGACCTCGTGGAGCTGGCCGCGAACCAGACCCTGGTGCGGTCGATCAACACCTCCGTGGTGGCGCTGTTGCCGGTGGGGTCGATCCTCGCCATCGGCGCGTTCCTGCTGGGCGCCGGGACGCTCAAGGACATATCCCTGGCCCTGTTCATCGGCATCATCGCCGGCACCTACTCGTCGATCTTCCTGGCCCCCGGATTCCTCGTGGATCTGCGTCGGCGGGAGCCTCAGATCGCCGCCCACACCCGCTCCGTGCAGGACGCGCGGAAGGCCCCGACCGATCGGCCCGCGACGGACCGACCCACCGCCACTGCCTGAGGACAGCGATGACCCCGACCTACCAGCCCACCACCGCCCAGATCGAGGCGCTGCGCGCCTCGCACATCGCCGAATACCCGAACTTCCCGACCGAGGGCGTGCTGTTCCGCGACATCACCCCGCTGCTGCGGGATGCGCGCGCCCTGCGCACGGTGCTCCACCACTGGATCTCCCTGTTGCCGCCGGACGTCGAGTACATCGTGGGCACCGAAGCGCGTGGCTTCGTGCTCGGGGCACCGCTCGCCTACGAGCTGGGCGCCGGCTTCATCCCGGTGCGCAAGGCCGGAAAGCTCCCCGGTAACCCCGCAAGCCTCACCTACGACCTCGAGTACGGCAGCGCCGAGATCCAGATCCCGGAGAACTCCCTGCCCGCGGGGGCGCGCACCCTCGTGGTCGATGATCTGCTCGCCACCGGCGGCACCGCCGCCGCGACGATCGAGCTGACCCGCTCCTTCGGCGTCGACCTGCTGGGCGCCTCCTTCCTCATCGAGCTCGAAGGCCTCGGCGGCCGCGAGAAGCTGCCCGATGTGGACATCACCACCGTCTGGTCCTTCCCCAACTGACAGGGCCGTCGCCAACTGACCGGTCCGTCCTCAACTGACAGGGGCCTGACGCCCCGGCGGAGGGCGCGATCGCGCTGCCGCGGCACGGGCCGGACGGTGTCCAGCACGGCGATGACCGGCGCGTAGACTGGAGCTCTCGCGTCCAGGAGGTGTGCGCCATGCAGCAGTCGGCATCCGAGCCCGGCCGGACCGAGACCGCCCCGGCCCCGGAGGACCGCAGCACGGAGGGGGGCCCCCGTCTCACCGCGAAGCCCGCCCCGCCCCGTCGCACCCGGTCGCGGCTGTCCTTCTTCAGCCCCTGGTCCACGACGGCCGCCGTGGACCCGCTGCTCGCGCCGCTGTTGGAGACCATGACGGCGGTCAGCCCCAAGGAGGACCAGGCGATCGTCCGCCGCGCCTTCGGTGTGGCCGAGCGTGCCCACCGCGGACAGATGCGCAAGAGCGGTGACCCCTACATCACCCATCCCGTCTCTGTCGCCACGATCCTCGCGGAGCTGGGCTCCCCGGCCGATGTGATCGCCGCCGGGCTGCTGCATGACACCGTCGAAGACACCGACTACTCCCTGGAGCGGCTCAAGGATGAGTTCGGCGAGGTCATCGCGGTGATGGTCGATGGCGTGACGAAGCTGGACAAGGTCACCTACGGCGAGGCCGCCCAGGCCGAGACGGTCCGCAAGATGATCGTGGCGATGAGCCGCGATGTGCGGGTGCTGTTGATCAAGCTGGCCGATCGGCTGCACAACGCCCGCACCTGGAAGTACGTTCCCTCGTCCTCCGCTGAGCGCAAGGCCAAGGAGACGCTGGAGATCTACGCGCCGCTGGCCCACCGCCTGGGACTGAACACGATGAAATGGGAGCTCGAGGACCGCTCCTTCCAGGTGCTCTACCCCAAGGTGTATGAGGAGATCGTGGCGCTCGTGGCCCAGCACGCCCCGGCCCGCGAGCAGTACCTGTCCACCGTGACCACGCAGATCAATGAGGACCTGCGCAAGGCCAAAATCAAGGCCGAGGTCACCGGACGGCCCAAGCACTACTACTCGATCTACCAGAAGATGATCGTGCGCGGCCGCGACTTCCAGGACATCTACGACCTGGTGGGCATCCGTGTGCTGGTGGACACCGTGCGGGACTGCTACGCGGTGCTGGGCACACTGCACTCCCGCTGGTCCCCGGTCCAAGGCCGGTTCAAGGACTACATCGCGCTGCCCAAGTTCAATCTCTACCAGTCGCTGCACACCACCGTGATCGGCCCCACCGGCAAGCCGGTGGAGATCCAGATCCGCACCTGGGAGATGCACCGCCGCGCCGAATACGGGGTGGCCGCGCACTGGAAGTACAAGGCGATGGGTGCGCACCAGAACGCGGGGGAGGCCGCCCGGATCGGGAACGACGCCGCGTGGCTGCGGCAGCTCATGGACTGGCAGAAGGAGACCACCGACTCCGGGGAGTTCCTGGACTCCCTGCGTTTCGAGATCACCACGCAGGAGGTCTACGTCTTCACTCCCAAGGGGGACGTGCTGGCCCTCACCCAGGGTGCGACCCCCGTGGACTTTGCCTATGCCGTGCACACCGAGGTCGGGCACCGCACCATCGGCGCGCGGGTCAACGGTCGTCTCGTGTCCTTGGAGACTCCGCTGAACACCGGGGACACGGTCGAGGTCTTCACCTCGAAGTCCGCGGACGCCGGCCCCAGCCGCGACTGGCTGGGCTTCGTGAAGACCCCGCGGGCACGCAACAAGATCCGCCACTGGTTCTCCAAGGAACGCCGGGAGGAAGCGCTTGAGAAGGGCAAGGACGAGCTCGCCAAGGCGCTGCGTCGCCAGGATCTGCCGATGCGCCGCCTGCTCACCCACGAGACCCTCGCGACCGTCGCCTCGGATCTGAACCTCGCCTCAGTCGATGCGCTGTACACCGCGATCGGTGAGGGGCACACGAGCGCCCAGCACGTGGTGGAGCGTCTGCGCGCCTCCTTCGGCGGCACCGATGGTGCCGAAGAGGACGTCGCAGAGGTGACGCTGCCCTCCAAGGTCCGCTCGCGCGCCGGGCGCACCGAACGGCATGCCGCGGAGACCGATCAGGGCGTGATCGTCGACGGGCACTCCGATCTGTGGGTCAAGCTCGCCAAATGCTGCGCCCCCGTGCCGGGCGATCCGATCGTCGGCTTCATCACCCGCGGCTCCGGCATCTCGGTGCACCACAGCTCCTGCTCCAATGCGATCCAGCTGCAGGAGCAGCAGGCGGACCGGATCGTGGACGTCTCCTGGTCGGGCCGCCACTCCACCGCGTACCTGGTACACATCAAGATCGAGGCGCTGGACCGCCCACGGTTGCTGACGGACCTTGCGCAGGTCATCTCCGAGCAGCAGGTGAATCTGCAGTCCGCGTCGGCGCAGTCCAACACCGATCGCCTGGCCACTTCCTTCTTCTCCTTCGAGCTGGCCGACCCTTCGCATCTGCAGTCTGTGCTGTCGCAGGTGCGCCGCGTGGAGGGCGTCTACGACGTCTACCGCGTCACCGCCGATGGCAAACCGGTCGAAGACCGAGCCCCGCTCACCGCGAGCTAAGGGCGGGGACCTGCTGCGGATAGAGGGCGGCCAGACGCGTACGTGCCGCGGAGATCCCCGGGTAGCGCCAGGCAGTCCGCAGCAGATGCGCGATCTGCGTCGGCCGCGTATGGCCGCTGTCCACCAGCTCGTGCACGAGCGCCGCGGCCTCTTCGGGCGGGCTGAAGCGCAGCAGATCCGCGGCGGTGCGCGCGGGGACCGTGACTGGCGCGCCGCCGATGGTCTCCACGTCCCAGGGCCGCAGCAGTCCGTATCGCTGCACCACCCCGGCGAGGTCGCCGCGATGGGTTGGGGACAGCAGCTCGATCGGCGTGGGCGGCACCCCGCCCAGCAGCACCCAGGCCGCGGTGGGCCCGGCGATCACATGATGGGCCTGCAACTGTCCGCCCAGAGCGCAGCCCACCAGGAGGGCGCGGCTGATCGCCGTGCCCAGCACATCGGGCGGGACGAACAGGCCGGGCCGCAGGCGCACCACGTAGCCATCGGCCACCAGGCGCGCGGTCGCGGGCGTCTCCGCGAAGCGCAGCAGCTCCTGCCCGAGGGGGACGGCGAGCTCCGCGGCGTGATGCGACCACGCCGCACACAGGCCGACAGACCGGGGCGGCGGGTGCCGGGGCCGTGAGGCGGCAGGGGCGGTGAGCAGCGCAGCAGTCATGGGCCGACCCTGCCAGAAACCGGCGAGGGACGGATTCGGCATTGTGGATGACTGCATTCCGACCGCCCTCCGAAGGCCTTGTGGAGGACGTTGAGATGCCGCCGCCGACTGGTCGAGCGAGGAGAGGGTCAGCCCAGATCGCGCGCCGAGCGCTCGATCACCGCGAGCCATTCGCGGCGGGCATCCAGCGCGGCCTGCGCCTCCTGGATCTTCTTCGGATCGCCTCCGGCCTGCGCCTTCTCCAGCGCCTCCTCATAGGAGGCGATCGCGGAGTGCAGCTGCGAGCTGGCTCCCTCCACGCGGGCGCGCGTGCGCGGATCGGTGCGGCGCCACTCGGCCTGCTCGGCGTCCTTCACCGCCCGTTCCACGGCGCGCAGACGAGCGTCGATCCGGCGCATATCCGCCCGCGGCACCTTCCCGGCGTCCTCCCAGCGGTCCTGCACCGAGCGCAGCGCCTTCTTCGCGGCCTCCAGATCGGCGCTGGGATCGATCGCCTCCGCCTCGGTGAGCAGCTCCTCCTTGACGGCCAGATTCTGCTTCTGCTCCGCCTCGGTCTCGTGTAGATCCGCGTTGCGGGCGGCGAAGAACGTGTCCTGCGCAGCCTTGAAGCGCTTCCACTGCGCATCGTCCTTCCTGCGGTTGCCGCGCGGCGCCTCCCGCCAGCGGGACATGAGGTCTTTGTAGGCGCGGACCGTCGGCCCCCAATCGGTGGAGTCCTGCATCGACTCCGCCTGAGCAATCAGACGCTCCTTGATCTGTGCGGCCTCCGCATGGCGCTCATCGAGCTGGGAGAAGAACTGCTTGCGCATGCGATCGAAGGTCGAGCGCGCCGCAGACAGGCGCTTCCACAGCGCCTCCTCGGTCGGACGATCCAGAGACACACCCTCGGACTGCATCTGCTTCCACGCCGGCACCATCTGCCGCATGGTCTCCCCGGCTTTCTTCCAGGAGATCTGCTGCGGATCGGTCGCCACCAGCTGCTCGATGGACTCCACGAACTCGGTGCGCGCACGGGTGGCCTCCGCACGTGCCGCCGCCCGCTCGGCCTCGAGGGCGTGAATCTTCTCCTTCGCGCGCTCACGCAGCTCGTTCGCCCGCACCCGCAGCGCAGGAATGTCGCCCACCACGGCGGGCTCCTTCATGTTCTTGCGGAGGTTCTCCAGCAGCCGGTTCAGCTCATTCTGCGTGTGCTCGGGAGCGTTCAGCGTGGTCTCGGTCAGATCAAGGAACGCCACCAGGTCCAGGTAGCCGCGGGCATAGGGCTCCAGCACCGCATCGTGATCGGCGTTGGCCTCGGTGCTCTGCCCGATCACACGCACCTGGGTGCCGTCTTGCACCGTGACCGTCCCGTCCTCCGCAACGGCGCCGTGGGTCTTCGCCTCGGCGATCGCTGCCGGGTCGTACTCGGTGACCGGCGGGGCCACCGGCAGCAGCGTCGCCCGCGGCTTCTTCGCAGCCATCGCCGCGGGGGAGGGACCGGCCGGACGTGCAGGGCCCGGGCGGGGAGCCGCAGGCTTCGGCGCCGGAGATGCGGGGGCAGCCGTGGTGGGCGCGGCCTCCGTGGCATCCTCGGGCGCCGCCTCGGCAGTGGGCTCTGCGGGGGCCTGGGCTGCGTCGTCCGCCGCGGCGTCGGCAGTGGGCTCCGCGGCAGCCTCAGGGGCGGCCTCGACGGTGGGCTCCTCGGGGGTCTCCGGGGCGGGGGAGGACGGCACGGACTGGGGGTTCTCGGACTCGCTCATGATCGAGCTCCTTCGACGGGATCCGCTGCAGGGCGGGACACTGCCACCGGGTAGGCGGCTGACGGGCACATCGATCCACCGGCCTTCGCTCGTGGACCACGTCACGGAACTCTACCGTGACCGGCCCGGGCACGATGCGCCGTCCGCTGTGGCCGCGCCGACGGGCGATAATGGGACGCGCAGACCCCGACTCGAAGGAAGTGCCCTCCATGGCGAAGCCCGCCAAGAACACCGGCCTCTCGGGATTCCCCGAGCACCTCCCCGCCGAGCGCGCCGTCGAACAGCACGTCATCGACGTGTTCCGTGAGGTGGCCGAGCTGCATGGCTTCGCCGGTATCGAGACTCGCGCCGTCGAGCCGCTCTCGCAGCTGCTGCGCAAGGGCGAGATCGACAAGGAGGTCTACCTCCTGCGGCGCCTGCACGCCGAGGACGACGGCGCCGACGATGACGGTGCCGACCCGGACCGCACCCTCGGGCTGCACTTCGACCTCACCGTGCCGCTGGCCCGCTACGTCCTGGAGCACCAGAACGACCTCGCCTTCCCCTTCCGGCGCTACCAGATCCAGAAGGTCTGGCGCGGCGAGCGGCCCCAGGAAGGCCGGTACCGCGAGTTCTACCAGGCCGATCTCGACGTCATCGGCCAGGACACCCTGCCCGGGCATGTGGAGGCCGAGGTCGCCGTCGTGATGGCGGAGATCCTCGCGCGCCTCCCGCTGGGCTCCTTCACCATCCACGCCAACACCCGTCGCCTGTCCGAGGGTTTCTTCCGCTCCCTGGGCCTGAGTGACCACGCCGCGGTGCTGCGCAGCCTCGACAAACTGCCGAAGATCGGCGCTGACGCGGTGACCGAGCTGCTGCTGCGCGATGCCGGAGCGAGCCGTGAACAGGCCCAGGCCTGCCTGGCCTTTGCGAGCATCCGCACCCGTGATGCTTCCTTCGCCCAGCAGGTGCGGGACCTCGGCGGCAGTGGCGAGATGGTTGAGCAGGGCATCGCCGAGCTCACCGCCGTGCTCGAGCGCGTCGAGGCCGCCGTGCCCGGCGTGATCATGGCGGACCTCTCCATCGCCCGGGGCCTGGACTACTACACCGGCACCGTGTTCGAGACCTTCATCGCCGGGCACGAGTCGCTGGGCTCGATCTGCTCCGGCGGCCGCTACGACCAGCTCGCCGCGGATAACCGTCACACCTATCCCGGGGTGGGCCTGTCCATCGGTCTGTCCCGACTGGTCTCCCGGATGCTCTCCGCGGACCTCGCGCGGGCCTCCCGCCCCGTGCCCACCTGTGTGCTGGTCTCCGTGAGCGATGAGGAGCACCGCGCCTCCAGCGATGCTGTCGCCGCACAGCTGCGCCGCCGCGGCATCCCCTGCGAGGTGGCCCCGAGCGCAGCGAAGTTCGGCAAGCAGATCCGCTACGCCGACCGCCGCGGTATCCCTTTCGTCTGGTTCCCCGGCACCGAGGGTCGGGCCGATGAGGTCAAGGACATCCGCAGCGGCGAGCAGGCTCCGGCCGATGCCGGGACCTGGGAGCCGTCGGCCGCAGACCGCACCGTGCAGATCCTGGCCGGATCCACGACTGCGGACGAGGACACCTCTCGCGGGGATCGGTGAGCCACATCACAGCGGCGGCGGGGGAGGAATGCTCCCGCGCCGCCACGCGTTCCTCTCGTCATGGCCACCATCACCATGACCTCCGAGAACCACGACAAGACCATCGAGGATGGCATCGTCCTGATCGACTTCTGGGCGGGCTGGTGCGTGCCCTGCCAGCGGTTCGCCCCCGTCTTCGAGGAGTCCTCCGAGAAGAACCCCGATGTCACCTACGCGAAGGTGGACACCGAGGACCAGCAGGAGCTGGCGATGCGCTACGGCGTGACCTCCATCCCCACCCTCGTCGCCTACCGCGACGGGATCCCGGTGTTCTCCCAGCCCGGCGCGCTGCCGCAGGCCGCGCTCGAGGACCTGGTCAGCCAGGTGAAGCAGCTCGACATGGATGAGGTCCGCAAGGCCTACGCCGAAGCCCAGGCCCAGCAGGGCGAGCAGCAGAAGTGATCGACGTCCGCCGGGTCTGCCCCTGACCCCGGCCCGTCCCTGAACCGCACAGGACCCCGCCCGATCCGGCGGGGTCCTGTCCTGTCTGGGGCCCTGTTCTGGCGTCAGTCGCGGCGGCGGCGCGCCGCGTGCTTCTTCGCGGCAAGCCGATCCCGGTCACGCCCGCCGCGCTCTGTGCGCTTCCACGGCGGGATGCCATCCCCGCGCCGAGGACGCTCGGCCCCCTCGCGCCGCCCGCGTCCGCCGCGGGGACCCTGATCCGGGGCGATCCGCAGCTCGCGCCCAGCCACCGTAGCCTTGCCGATGCGCTGCATCTGCTCGCCGCTGAGGCCGCCGCGGATCTGCACCAGGGAGAAGGTCGGAAAGATCTGAATCTTGCCCACGTCCTTGCCGCGCAGGCCACCTTCCCCGGTGAGCGCACCGACCAGGCTCTGCGGCCGCGCCCCATGCGTATGGCCGACCCCCACCTTGTACGCGGTGAAGCCGTGCTCAGCCCTGCCCGGCTCTGCGCGCCGCGGCCGGTCGGGACGGTCCGAGCCGGCCAGCGTCGCGGAGGTGAACTCCTCGTCCTCACTCGCGGTGCCGGGACCGTCATCGCCGACGGTGGTCGCGGCGAGCACGGCGGCGAGCTCGAGCGGATCCATCTCATGCTCGGCCAGGAACTCGCCGATCAGCTCGCGGTACAGCTCGAGGCGTCCGCGGTCAGCGCGCGCCGGGACCTCGGCCAGCACGGCCGCGGCCCGATGCTTGGAGACATCGCGCGGGGAGGGGATGATCGCCTCGGCGAGCTTCTGCTTGGTGGACCGCTCGATGTTCTTCAGCGCCCGTCGCTCATGCGGGCCGATAAAGGTCAGCGCCTTCCCGGAGCGGCCCGCCCGGCCGGTGCGGCCGATGCGGTGCACATACGCCTCCGGCTCGCGCGGCACATCGAAGTTCACCACCAGCCCGATGCGCTCCACGTCCAGGCCGCGCGCGGCGACATCGGTCGCGACAAGCACATGCAGGGATCCGTCGCGCAGCCGCTCGACGATCTTTTCGCGCTCCTTCTGCGGCACATCCCCGCTGATCGACGCCGCGATCACGCCGCGGGCGACGAGGGCGGTGCCGACCTCTTCGGCGGCGGCGCGAGTGCGGACGAACACGATCGCGGCATCGGCGCTCGAGGTGGCGAGCACACGGGCGAGCGCCCCGGTGCGGTGCCGGAACGGCACCGCCGCATAGGACTGCTCGACGGAGTCGACGGTCGAGGACTGCGGGGTGACGCTCACGCGCACCGGGTCCTTCATGTGCTCGGCGGCCACACGCTCGATCGCCGGGGGCATCGTCGCGGAGAACAGCGCCACCTGCCGGGTGGCGGGGGAGTGGGAGAGGATCTCCTCGACATCCTCCGCGAAGCCCATGCGCAGCATCTCATCGGCCTCATCGAGGACCGCGAAGCGCACCTGATCCAGCCGCAGCGTGGTGCGGCGCATGTGGTCCATGATGCGGCCCGGCGTGCCGACGACCACCTGCGCGCCGCGGGTGAGAGCGCGCTCCTGCGGGCCGTAGGGGGAGCCGCCGTAGACGGCAACGACATCGAGCCCGCCGATCGCGGTGGCGAAGGAGGAGATCGCCTCGGCGACCTGCATGGCCAGCTCACGGGTGGGGGCGAGGACCAGGCCCTGCACCTCCCGGCGCGAGGGGTCGATCGCCGCGAGCAGCGGCAGGCCGAAGGCGGCGGTCTTCCCGGTGCCGGTCTGCGCCACCCCGATCACATCGCGGCCCTCCAGCAGCGGCGGGATGGCCTGCGCTTGGATCGCCGACGGGGTGGTGAACCCCAGCTCATCGACCGCCTCGCGCAGCGCGGACGGCAGCTCCAGGGCGTCGAAGCCGTTCGGGGCCTCCGCGGCGGGCGTCTTACCGGGCGTCGGCTCGACGGCGGGAGCCTCACCGCCGGCCGTCTCGGCCGGGGCGGGAGTCTCGTCGGCGGGGGTCTCGGGGGCAGGGGAGGCGTCAGTCATGGGTGTCCTTCGACGGTCAGGGGGTGAGGTGGCCCGTACGCGTCCAAGGCGCCTGCCATAGGGCAAAGACCTCGCAGGTCGGACAGCATCCCACTGTAGGCCCCGGGGTGGCCGGATCAACAGGGCCCGCGGTGGCGAGATCCCTCACCCTGCGCGGTAGGGTGGATGGGCCGTGCCCCCAGTGCACGGACATCGGCCGACGGACCCCCGGGCCCCGCCCGCACCGCTGCGACCGATCGCCCCGGCCCCTCACGAAGGACACCCCGTGCTGCGCACTCATCATGCAGGCTCTCTGCGCCCCGAGCACATCGGCCAGACCGTCACCCTCACCGGCTGGATCGGCCGTCGCCGTGACCACGGCGGCGTGACGTTCCTGGATCTGCGCGATGCCAGCGGTGTGGCCCAGGTGGTTGTGCGCGAGGACGAGGCGATGCACCTGCGCAACGAGTACGTGCTGAAGGTGACCGGTGAGGTGGGGCGCCGCCCCGAGGGCAATGAGAACCCGCTGCTGCCCACTGGTGACGTGGAGGTGACCGCGAGCGAGGTCGAGGTGCTGAACACCTCCGCCCCGCTGCCCTTCCAGCTGGATGAGCACACCGAGGTGGGCGAGGAAGCGCGCCTGCGCTACCGCTACCTGGACCTGCGCCGTCAGGGTCCCGCCGCGGCCATGCGCCTGCGCTCCCAGGTCAACCGCGCCGCGCGCGACACCCTCCTGGACCAGGGCTTCGTCGAGGTGGAGACCCCCACCCTGACCCGCTCCACCCCCGAGGGAGCCCGCGACTTCCTGGTGCCCGCGCGGCTGGCGCCCGGTTCCTGGTACGCGCTGCCGCAGTCCCCGCAGCTGTTCAAGCAGCTGCTCATGGTGGGCGGCATCGAGAAGTACTTCCAGCTGGCCCGCTGCTACCGCGATGAGGACTTCCGCGCCGACCGCCAGCCCGAGTTCACCCAGCTCGACATCGAGATGAGCTTCGTGGACCAGGAGGATGTGATCGCGCTCGCCGAGCAGATCATCACCGCCGTGTGGTCCGCCGCCGGCCACGAGGTCACCACCCCGTTCCCGCGCATCACCTACGCCGAGTCGATGCGACGCTTCGGCTCCGACAAGCCGGACCTGCGCTTCGACCTCGAGCTCGTGGAGATGACCGAGTACTTCGCCGACACGCCCTTCCGCGTGTTCCAGGCGCCGTACGTCGGTGCCGTGGTGATGCGCGGCGGTGCCTCCCAGCCGCGTCGCCAGCTGGATGCCTGGCAGGAGTGGGCCAAGCAGCGCGGCGCCAAGGGCCTCGCCTACGTGCTGGTCCAGGAGGACGGCACCCTCGGCGGTCCGGTCGCCAAGAACCTCTCCGAGTCCGAGCGCGAGGGCCTGGCCCAGAAGGTCGGCGCCGAGCCCGGGGACTGCGTGTTCTTCGCCGCCGGCGCCCCGAAGGCTTCGCGCGCCCTGCTCGGTGCGGCGCGCGCCGAGATCGCCGAGCGCCTGGGCCTGGTGGACCACGACGCCTTCGCCTTCGTGTGGGTGGTGGACGCTCCGCTGTTCGAACCCGCGGACGAAGCGATCGAGGCCGGGGACGTGGCCGTCGGCTCCGGGGCCTGGACCGCCGTGCACCACGCCTTCACCGCCCCGAAGCCCGAGTTCATGGACACCTTCGACACCGATCCGGGCAGCGCTCTGGCCTATGCCTACGACATCGTGTGCAACGGCAATGAGATCGGCGGCGGCTCGATCCGTATCCACCAGCAGTCCGTGCAGGAGCGTGTCTTCTCCGTGATGGGCATCGGCGAGCAGGAGGCGCGCGAGAAGTTCGGTTTCCTGCTGGATGCCTTCCAGTTCGGCGCCCCGCCGCACGGCGGCATCGCCTTCGGCTGGGACCGTATCGTCGCCCTGCTCGCGGGGGAGGAGTCGATCCGCGAGGTCATCGCCTTCCCCAAGACCGGCAATGGCTACGACCCGCTGACCGCTGCCCCCGCGCCGATCACCGCTCAGCAGCGCAAGGAGGCCGGGGTGGATGCGAAGCCCCGCAGCGCCGAGAAACCGCAGGCCTCCGCAGCCGGTGCCGCCACCGATCAGGAGGCCGACGGGAAGGCTGCGCCGAAGCGGGCCTGACCCGGACACGAGCTCGCGACACCCAGCAGCGAGCATGCGACGCAGCACTGCGGCCGACGCGGATTCCTCCGCGTCGGCCGCTGTGTCACTCAGCTGGTGAGCGCCGTGCTCGTCAGTGCTGCGTTCGTGCGTGCCGGGTCAGACCGCCTCCGTGCTCAGCGCGGCTCCTGGCCATGCGCGATCACGGGGCGCGGCAGCCGGAAACGACGGATCTGGATCTGCCGCATGATGCCGTAGCCCACCAGGCCCCGCTCCACTTCACCGTAGCGCTCGATCAGCGCCAGCCGCAGCACCCTGCGCAGCAGGAAGCCGTCCACCACGCACAGCAGCATGCCGCCCCACAGCACCACCACGACCACGGTGCTCATGACGTTCAGCAGCTGCGGACGCAGCAGTGGGACGATCAGCACCACGAGCATCACCACGAGCGCGAACGGCAGGAAGTACTCGGCGATATTGCGCCGTGAATCCACCAGGTCGCGCACCAGGCGGCGCTCGGGGCCGCGATGCTGCAGCGGCATCTTCCGCTCATCCCCGGTGAGCAGTGCCTGCTGTGCCTCTCGGTTGGCCGCTGCGCGGCGCTCCCGGTCCCGCTTGCGGGCCTCCTTGCGGTTGTCCACCACGAGGGGTCGGCGGCGGGCCGCCTCGGCCTCCTTGCGGGTGCGGGTGGGGCGGCCCTTGCTGCCGGGACGGGCAGGCTTCGCCTCCACCGGGGCGGGCTGGGGAGTCTGCTGCTTACGGAAGATCACCAGGACATTCTAGGCGAGAAGGCAGTGCTGGCCTGGGGATGGCGCACGTGCCCTCGCCCACGACGGCGGTACCGTGAGCACATGACCACCACTGATCACACCCCCGCCCCCGAACCCGATGCCGCCCAGGTCGCCGCGCTGCGCGAGCGCCTCGATGAGCTGCTGCCTGCCGCGATCGGCGACCTCGAGGACCTGGTGCGCATCCCCTCCATCGCCTTCGAGGGCTACGACCGCGAGCCCGTGACCCGCAGTGCCGAGGCGGTGGCCGAGCTGCTGCGCGGCACCGGCCTGCCCGAGGTGCGCATCGAAGCGGTCGATGGCGGCAGTCCTGCCGTGATCGCCCGTCGGCCTGCTGCCGCGGGGAAGCCCACCGTCATGCTGTACGCCCACCATGACGTCCAGCCCACCGGTGATGAGTCCCAGTGGACCACCGCACCGTTCGAGCCCAGCCAGCGCGATGGCCGCCTGTACGGTCGCGGCGCTGCCGATGACAAGGCCGGGGTGATGGCGCATGTGACCGCCCTGCGGCTGGTCGGCGAGGAGCTCGCCGAGCAGGGCATCGGCGTGACCGTGTTCGTCGAGGGGGAGGAGGAGTGCGGGTCGCCGACCTTCCGCTCCTTCATCGAGACCCACCGTGAGGCCCTGGCTGCGGACCTCATCATCGTCGCGGACTCCGCGAACTGGGAGGTTGGGGTGCCGGCGCTGACCACATCGCTGCGCGGTGTTGTGGACTGCGTCGTCGAGGTGCGCGCCCTCGAGCACGCCGTGCACTCCGGTCTGTTCGGCGGACCGGTGCTTGATTCACTCACGCAGCTTTCCCGTCTGCTGGCCACCCTGCACGACGAGCATGGTGAGGTCGCCGTGGAGGGCCTGGTGCGGGCCGAGGACCCGGCCGTCGACCTCGAGGAGAGCACCTGGCGCTCCGACGCCGGGGTGCCCGCGGGGCTTGAGCTGTCCGGCTCCGGGCCGCTCACGGCTCGGCTGTGGACCCGCCCGGCGCTGTCGGTGATCGGCATCGACGCTCCTGCTGTACGTGAGGCCTCCAACACCCTTGTGCCGGTGGCGCGGGCCAAGGTGTCACTGCGCATCCCCGCCGGCCAGGACCCGAGCGCAGCGATGGATGCCCTGGTCGCGCACATTGAGCAGCATGCCCCGGCCACCGCGAAGGTCACCGTGGAGCGCGGCGAGGAGGGCAAGCCCTTCAGCGCTCCGGCCCATTCCCCGGCCACGGACCTGGCCCGCAGCGCCTTCACCGCCGCCTGGGGCACGCAGACCGTGGATACGGGGCTCGGTGGCTCGATTCCCTTCATCGCCGATCTGCTCGAGGTGTTCCCGCAGGCCGAGGTGCTCGTCACCGGGGTGGAGGACCCGCAGTCCCGGGCCCATGGCATCGATGAGTCCCTGCACCTGGGCGATTTCGCGAAGGTGTGCCTGGGTGAGGCCCTGCTGCTGCGCGGTGCCGAAACCCTGGGTGCGCAGCGATGAACCGCCCTCAGCCTCCCGAGCCGTCCGCCCGGAATGAGGAGCACCAGAGCCCGACGGTGTCACCGCTCGTGGTGCCGCTGCTCATGCTGGGGCTCACCATCGGGTTCTTCACCGGCTACTTCCTGCTGCTGTGGGGTCTGCTGGTCGTCGCTGCCGTGATCGCGCTGGCCGTGGCTGTTGTGCTGCGCGGCGGCGACCGCGAGGGCATGCTCGCCCTGGTGGCGGGGACGGCGCTCGCGTTCCTCGCAGTGATGCTGCTGGCGGTGTTCCGGCGAGCGTTCTGAGCCTGCCGGGGCCGGGCGCCACGCCCCGGAGCACCGAGGTGAGACGTGCCTCCACCCAGCCGATGTGCGGGGTCGGGGCGTATCCTGGTCCGACTCGAGCTTTCAGGAGGACAGCATGACCACTCCCACCACCGAGCGGCCCACGAAGGCGCACGGCGTCACCCTGACTTCCGTCGCCGCCCAGAAGGTCACGAGCCTGCTGGAGCAGGAGGGCCGTGATGACCTGCGGCTGCGCATCGCCGTGCAGCCCGGGGGCTGCTCCGGTCTGATCTACCAGCTCTACTTCGACGAGCGCCTGATGGACGATGACCTCATCGCGGAGTTCGACGGCGTCGAGGTGATCGTGGACAAGATGAGCGATCCGTACCTCAGCGGTGCGGTGATCGACTTCGCCGACACCATCGAGAAGCAGGGCTTCACGATCGACAACCCCAACGCGGGCAGCTCCTGCGCCTGCGGCGACTCCTTCAGCTGATTCAGCGCCGCGGCCAGCAGGCCGCCAGGCCGCGGGCGGTCGCGCTGCGCACTGCTGACCCATCGGGCCCCATCGGAGACCAGCACGGTCCCCGGTGGGGCCCGATGCCGATGTGACGCCCGTGACGATCAGATCACGGAGCGGTCACGGACCTGCCTGCGAGCCATCTTGCGGCGCGTCCAGGTGGACCAGGACCATCGCGAAGACCGTATGATGACAGGGTGCCGTCATCCGGCGGGCCGTCGGCCTGCCATCGCATCCGCTCCCGGATGCCGACGGCACACGGGCGCTGAGCGCCCTGACAGCACCAGCTCCGTCGTGCGGAGCCGGGCCACCTCCCAGCGGGGCCCGGAACCGCGGACGGAGACGACGAGCGGAAGGTCATCCCTGTGATCCCCCAGGTCCCCCAGCGAGTGCGGCATGGTCGTCGCCTCGCCGCCGCCGGCCTCGCCCTGGCGGTCATGGTCCTAGCCGGCTGCACCCTGCCGCAGCAGCGCGGATTCATGCCCCACCAGACCGATGGTCAGGAGGTCACCAACCACACCGAGCGCATCACCAACCTGTGGGTCGGTTCATGGGTGATCCTCGTGGTCGTCGGCCTCATCGTGTGGGGTCTGACGATCTGGTGCGCGATCGCCTACCGGCGCCACAAGAACGACACCGGTTTCCCGATCCAGCTGCGCTACCACGTGCCCCTCGAGCTGATGTTCACGCTCGTGCCCGTGGTGATGGTGCTCACCTTCTTCTACTTCACCCAGCGGGACGCCCGTGAGATCGAGATGCACGTGGCCGAACCCGATGTCACGGTCAACGTGGTCGGCAAGCAGTGGAGCTGGGACATCAACTACGTGGATGAGGACGTCCACGAGGACGCCGGTGTGCAGTCCTTCCGCACCGGCGAGCCCGGTGCGGCTGAGTCGCTGCCGGTGATCTACCTGCCGGTGGACCAGACCGTCGAGTTCCGCCTGGACTCCCGTGACGTCATCCACTCCTTCTGGGTCGTGGACTTCCTCTACAAGAAGGACATGTTCCCCGGCCACACCACGTCCTTCCAGGTCACCCCCACCCGCATCGGTGAGTACGAGGGCAAGTGCGCCGAGCTGTGCGGCGAGTACCACTCGGACATGCTGTTCATCGTCAAGGTGGTCAGCCAGGAGGAGTACGACCAGCACATCCAGGAGCTGCGTGAGCGCGGCAACGAGGGACAGCTGGGTGTGGACCTGAGCCGCAACGAGCGGGAGTGGGAGATGCGCGAGAAGCACGACGAGGTCGGCCCGCGCTACACCGAGCCCGCCGCGAACGAAGGGGAGTGACCCGTGAGCACTGACGTCTCCGCTCCGACCACGCGGACCGCCGCGCCCGCCCGGTTCCAGGACCACCGCAGCCATAGCCTGGGCTCGCAGTTCTTCAAGTTGCTGACCACCACCGATCACAAGCTGATCGGCATCATGTACATGGGGATGGCGTTCGCGTTCTTCGCCTTTGGCGGCCTGCTCGCGCTCGGCATCCGCTCCGAGCTGTGGGAGCCCGGCCTGCAGGTCGTGGTCTCCAAGGACCAGTACAACCAGCTGTTCACGATGCACGGCACGATCATGCTGCTGATGTTCGGCACGCCGCTGGTCAACGGCTTCGCGAACTACCTGGTGCCGCTGCAGATCGGCGCCGTGGACATGGCCTTCCCGCGTCTGAACATGTTCGCGTTCTGGATCACCGGCTGGGGCTCGCTGATCGCCGTCTCCGGCTTCCTGACCCCGCAGGGCGCAGCGTCGTTCGGCTGGTTCGCCTATGCCCCGCTCTCGGACACCACGTTCTCCCCGGGACTCGGTGGTGACCTGTGGGTCTTCGGCCTGGCGCTGCAGGGCTTCGGTACGATCCTCGGCTCGGTCAACTTCATCACCACGATCCTGTGCATGCGCATGCCGGGCATGACGATGTTCCGGATGCCGATCTTCACCTGGAACATCCTCATCACCGGTGTGCTGGTGCTGATGGCGTTCCCGCCGCTGGCTTCCGCGCTGCTGGCCCTGGGCGCGGATCGCCGCTTCGACGCGCTGATCTTCGATCCCGCCAACGGCGGCCCCGTGCTGTGGCAGCACCTGTTCTGGTTCTTCGGCCACCCCGAGGTGTACGTGCTGGCGCTGCCGTTCTTCGGCATCGCCTCCGAGATCGTCCCGACCTTCTCCCGCAAGCCGATCTTCGGGTACAAGACGCTGGTGGGCGCGACCATCTCGATCGCCGCGCTGTCGGTGACCGTGTGGGCGCACCACATGTACACCACCGGCGCCGTGATGCTGGACTTCTTCGCCTTCATGACGATGCTCATCGCCGTGCCCACGGGCGTGAAGTTCTTCAACTGGATCGGCACCATGTGGCGCGGCTCGCTGACCTTCGAGACGCCGATGCTGTTCACCCTCGGGTTCCTCACCACGTTCATCTTCGGCGGCTTGACGGGCGTGATCCTGTCCTCGCCGGTGCTGAACTTCCACATCTCCGATACCTACTTCGTCGTCGCCCACTTCCACTACGTGATGGCCGGCACCGTGGTGTTCGAGATGTTCGCGGGCTTCTACTTCTGGTGGCCCAAGATGTTCGGCTACAAGCTCCATGAAGGCCTCGGCAAGATCCACTTCTGGCTGCTGGTCATCGGCTTCCACCTGACGTTCCTCATCCAGCACTGGCTCGGTGTGGCCGGCGCCCCGCGCCGCTACGTGAACTACCTGGCGGAGGACGGCTTCGACTGGATGAACCAGATCTCCACCGTGGGCGCCTTCATCATGGCCGGGTCCACCCTGCCGTTCCTGCTGAACGTGGTCCTGACCCACGTGAAGGGTGAGAAGGTCACGGTCGATGACCCGTGGGGCTACGGGGCCTCCCTGGAATGGGCCACCTCCTGCCCGCCTCCGCGCCACAACTTCCACTCCCTCCCGCGCGTGCGCTCCGAGCGTCCCGCCTTCGACCTCCACCATCCCGAGGTCGCACTGCAGGACCACATGCTCGATGAGGAGCCCGCCCTGAACCCGAGGACGAACTGACATGAGAGCAATTGCTAAGGTTTTCTGGATCCTGGCGGCCTTCTTTCTGATCGTTGCGATCGCCTACGGGTTCCTGACCGGCATGTTTGAGCCGCACGGTGTCGAGCCGGTGGGCTTCCCCGCGTTCCTGGCGCTGACCGCAATGTTCGTGATGGTTGGCATGGCCATGAACCTCACGATCCGCAAGAATGAGCTGGGCGCCAGTGAGGACTTGGATGGCGAAGTCCATCACGACGCCGGCGTGCAGGGCTCCTTCTCGCCCTACAGCTGGGCGCCGCTGTGGCTCTCTTCCGGGGCGGCACTGTGCTTCCTGGGCGTGGCCGCCGGCTGGTGGATCTTCGCCTTCGGCATCATCTTCACCGTGTACGGACTCCTGCAGTGGGTCCTCGAGTTCTCAGTGGGACAGCACGCCCACTGATCCTCCACGCAGTCCATCACAGGCCCTGCTCCCACACCGGGGGCAGGGCCTGCTGCATCTGTACTGCTACCGTGAGCGCCATCAGCGCGCGGTGCCATCCGGAACGCGGAGGATAGAGAGCCGCTGACACGCAGTGAGTGCCGTCCGGCAGACGTGTCAGAGCGACGCTGGGACGCAAGGAGTGCGGAAGCACCACGAAGGAGGGGCTGGACATGATCGACGCAGGCATCACGCCGGTGGGGCTCGCCGAGCGGGAGATCAGCCGACTGTTCGCCGATCGCGGCGGCCGTGAGGCAGCGGGCACCTGGGCGCGAGAAGTCCTTGCCGCGGCGGAACTCGATCCCCGGCGCAAGCCGCTGCGCTCCGTCCGCGCCCTGCGTCGGGCCGAGCGTCGTCTGAGCCCAATCGGCGCCCGATACCTGGTGGAGGTCGCCGCCGGGCGCACCCCGAGCCGCTGCACGCGCAGATCCCAGATCCTTATGTGACGCCGATGCAACGGTGCGGCCACATCTCTTGTCGCGGAGACGCAGCCTTGGACGTTGTCGGGGATTACTGGCTCTACACAGATGAGGGCGTAGCTGGTGGTGCGCGTCGGTCTTGGGGTAGGGGAGCGAGGCTTCGGCGTACTGGAAGCTCGGACTCAACCTGCATGATTAAGGGTTCGCGGGCAGCGCGATCATCTCCGATGCCGCCAGGATCGGTGAGGTCATGGACCACGGCACCGTCAGCTGCCTGTAGGACGCACCGGGCTGAATGACCATCCGCCGGATGACGGCTCGCGCTCCTCCTCCCGTCGGACGTCGTTCAGGTACCGCCCTTCTCCTCACCGTCCGTTGCCCCAGTGACGCCGTTACTGTCCGCAGTGGCCTCGCCCGGCGGCTCTGCGCGGCTTAACCGCACCCTGATCCCGTCGAAGTGGTCCCGCATACGGACCCGGTACAGATCTACGTCACCGCGCTCGATCGCCTCCAGGATCCGTTGGTGCCAGCCCCAGGCTTCATGCGGAGTGAACTGGGGACCTGGAAGGACCGGGTCTATTTGATGGAACGCAGCCCAGAAGATCTCTTGTAGCTCGGCGACCAGGCCGTTGTCGAGGGGAGCGTAGAGGGTCTCGTGGAAGGCGAGATCTTCCTCAGGGAAATACTCGCCGGCGTCGGCTCGGTGGCGCATTTCGCTGGTGATCGCGCGCAGTTGCTCAGTACCGGTCACGGCATGGCGCTGCACCACGTCACTGGCGAGCCCTACCTCGAGCGCCTCGCGCAGCTGCAGCAGATTCCGCACCTCACGGAGATCCTCGGGTGCGGACTTTCGCAACCGAAAGGAGAGGAAGTCTTGCAGCGGAGCGAGGGGGAGAGCACCGACAAAGGTGCCGTGGCCATGGCGCACATCCACATAGCCGAGCGCCTGCAACGCCTTGATAGCCTCGCGCACTGCATTGCGTGAGGCGCCCAGCAGACTCACCAACTTGCTCTCAGTGGGCAACAGGTCTCCGGGCTGTAGGCCCCACTCCAGGATCAGTTGTTTTATGGATTCGCGCAGGCGCTCCTGATTGGAGGTCTCTCTGGCAGGGGCAGTGCTCGAGGGCTCGGCATTCATGACGCGACCATGCGATCGGTGCCCGAGAGTGCTCCTCGTGGGGAGGGACCGTGGGCGCGCAGTAGCGCCGCGACGCGTGCCCGGTCCGTGTCGTCGTAGAGCACCGACGGTGGAGCGCAGCGGTCTTCGTCGATCAAGTCGAGGAGTTTCATCGCCGCCTTGAAGGCGCCGAGTGCCCGGGAGGAGTCGCCCATCTGCGTATGTGTTGGAATCGCGACGATCGCGAACAGCTCCCGCAGTCTCTGTTGCTCCGCATCGCAAGCCGCGTCATCGACCCCGGCTGTTGAATAGATCCGCACGTAGCCGACAGGATCCACGTTCCCGAGCCCGGGCACCAGCCCGTCGGCTCCGGCGCGCAGCGACTCTGCGGCTAGGGTTTCAGAGCCGGAGAGAACTCGGAAAGCGTCCAGGCCTCGCTCGCGCCGTCCGGTTAGAAGCGCGGCCAGGTAGTCAAGATCCCCGGACGAGTCCTTGTACCCGGCTAAGGTACCGTCCTCTGCGAGGTCCAGGACCGTTGTGACGGGGATCGACACCCCGTTCACCCGCGGTGGGTTTTCGTATCCGAACAGCGGTAGTTCCCCGAGCTCCTGCTTGATACGTCGGAAATGCGCGGCGATCTCCGCTGGCCCCGTCGCAGCGAAGAAGGGGGCGGTGGCGACCGCACCGTCAGCCCCGAAGCCCATGAGCAGCCGAACCTGCGCGGCCGCGCGCTCCGAGGCGGTGTCGGAGACGCCGACGAGCACAGGGACTCGACCCGCGACGTGGTCGACCGTCGTGCGCACGACAGCCACCCGCTGTCGGTCCGTGAGGAAGCCGAACTCTCCGCTGGTCCCGAGCGCGAACACACCGTCGACCCCATTGTTGATCAGGTGGTCGAGGTGACGTCGCAGCGAGGGGGAGTCGATCTCGCCGCCGGGGGTCAGCGGTGTGCACAGCGGGATTACGACCCCGGTTCCGGGCCGGGTTTGAGCGGCGGCGATGGTGGTCATGGGTGCTGCTCCTTGGGATGGCCGACCGCTCGGAGCGCGGTCGGGAGGTCGATGGTGATCAGGTCCAGGCGCTCGTGCGTCGTTTTGTCCCCGGTCTCGACAAGTACATGCACCGCTTCCGGCCCGACGGCGATGTCCGAGTAGCCGGCTGGCCCCTCCATCAGGAGGCCGACGGGTCGGCACATGGTGCCTGAAGAGGCGGAGGCCGACGTGCCTGCTGCCGAAGACCTAACCTTCGAGCTTCCTGAACTAGCCGGGTTGGGGCCGAGCAAAGCGTGTAGCGCCAGATCGCGACGCGACTCCATCCGCAGCGGCGCGCAGAGCAGGGCAGGACCACCAGGGAGGGCATCCAGTCCGACTTGGAGGCGCGGCCCCGCAAAGCCGGTCAGGATATGGGTAGCCCCCAGCGTCTCGCCGCCATCTCTAGTCCGGGCGAGCAATCGTGTGCACGCCTCGGAGCGGTGCTCGTTGCGCATCGTCACGAGTGACTCAGAGGGGGCGGCGGGATCGATGCACAGCGCGGACTCATTCGGGCCAGAGGCGCCATTTATGCCGCCAGTGACCCAGCCGATCCGCCACGTGCGTCCGTCGTCGTCGCTCAGCAGGCCATGTGCGCCGTAGGGAGAGGTGGCGGAAGTGCCAAGGACAGAGTGGTTTGCGGCTGCGACGAGCCTCCCGGAGGGGAGCCGGATCCCGTGCCCGGGCCCGGTCGCATACCAGCCCCAGTCCTTCCGCTTCGCCTCTGTGGTGATCTCTCTGTCCTCGCGCACCTCGAGGTCACGGGAGAGACGCGTGAGGTGAACGCGGCGGCTCTGGGTGGTATCCACTGCGCCGGCGAGGATGTCGCGTTCGGTGGCAGTAGCGGCGTTCGAAGTGGTCAGGAGCACGATGTCTCCGTCAGCTGCCTCGATCGGGACAGGGTTGCCTCGTGTGCCGCCCGCTCCGTGCGCGACCGTCACGGGCACACCGAAAGAATCGCCTTCGTCGTCGGAGACCGTGGCGATGACGTCGATCTGCCCCGTATCCCCGGCGTTCTCGTGGCGCGCCTCCGCGAAAACGACGAGTCGACCGTCCCGGCAGCGCAGGAGTGCAGGGATCCGCACCGCTGTAATGCCGAGCCGCGCAGCGTCCAGCACCGTCTTTTTCGTAGAGGCAAGCAGGGGCGGGGTCTTAGTGGACTCGGGCGACAGCCGTGCTGAGGACATGGGACGTACTATCTCAAAGCCCGAATCGTGGGGCAAGAGAGGGTGGTCTGCGGATGCGCGACCGCCGTCGACCTCCTCAAAGACCGGGTGTAAATCGCTATTCATGCAGGTTGGTGCCGCGGTGATGCCTCATCATCCACGCTGGCCTCCGTCCTGGCGCGAGGGGTTGTGAGGTGGGATGTCCTCTGGCATAGTGGCGTCCATCGTTCCGTCGAGGAGGTCGGAACGGCTCACGAGGGAGGGTCTCGACATGGTCCAGATGACGCGACGTGCAGCGTTGGTGGGTGGATTGGCCGCAATAACCGCGAGCGGCTCAATAAGCGCGTGCGACTCGAGCAGTAGCCCGAAGGATGTTCAGCAGGCCAACTCGGGCGTAGAGCTGCCCACCTACACCAAATATGAGGGAGTCGCCCCTGATTGGGCCGGGGACGACGTGCTGCTGGACGGCTTCAAGGAGTATCCGGCCGACCCCGTAGTTGGTGTCAATGAGCCGCCAGGAGACGGCACTCCGATCAGCTTCATCACCAACATTCCCGGTGCGATCCCGCCCCAACGGGGATCGAACCCGTTCTGGGCGGCCATCGAGGAGAAGATCGGCTCCGAACTGCACATCGAGATGGCGCCCAACGCTGACTACCAAACGAAGTTCCAGACCAAGATCGCCAGCGGCGATCTCCCCGACCTCATCAACATCCCCACCAACATCTCGGACGTGCCCGGTCTGCTCGAAGCCACCTGCATGGACATCACCGAGCATGTCGCTGGGGACGCAATTTCGAAGTACCCCTATCTCGCAAACCTCGGGCCGGAGTATTGGAAGGGTTGTGTCGCGAACGGCGCGATCTACGGTGTGCCCGTCCCGCGGCTGTTCTCCCGCAACTTCTCCCTGCTGACCCGCCGCGACCTGTTCGAAAAGGCGGGTATTGACCCCGATGTCCAACCGGAGACATGGGAGGAGCTCGTGGATCTGTGCGCTGAGCTCACTGACGCGAAGCGCGGGCGCTGGGCGCTGACCACCATGCCCGGCAATCTCGCGAACATGGCGGCGGGCGTGCCCAATGAGTGGCAGCGAGCCGAGGACGGCACGTTCACCCATTTCATTGAGCACGAGAATATCGCTGCGAGCCTCGAGGCGCAGTTACAGCTGTGGGAGGCAGGGGTCGTCAACCCTGACGCTTACACCGCGAACTCCAGCACCAAGAAGGAGTGGTTCACCGGTGGGACCGCTGCGATTGACTTCGACTCCTTTGTAGCATGGACTCAGTACGAGTCGGCCTCCGCTTCGGTTGAAGACTTCTCTGTCGGCGGGATTATTGCGCCCTCTTATCAGGGTGCCGAACCATTCACCTGGTTGGGCGGAGCGCTGAACAACATCACCGGTTTCAACGCGGCATCCGGGCACTCAGTCGAGACATTGCTAGCGGTCGCAAACTGGTTCGCAGCGCCCTTCGGTACCGCCGAGTACCTCGAAAAGAAGTACGGCACCGAGGGGGAGCAGTACAAGCTCGACGGCACCGATCCCATCCCCACCGATCGCGGTGTGCGCGAGACCGGGATTGGTCTGCAGTACATCTGCGACTCCCCGATGGCGTATTACTTCCCGGGCGATCCTGGGGTTCCCGAGCGGCAGTATGCGGTGCAGGAGAGGATGTCCCAGAATCTTTCGCAGAACGCAGCCTACGGTCTGTACTCCGAAACCCTCGACCAGAAAGGCGGAGACCTCACCAGCCCCGTCTGGGATGCGATGAGTCAGATGGCGCAGGGCAAGCGCCCCATCTCCGAGTTGCCCGAGGTCGTGAAGACCTGGCGGGACGCGGGCGGCGCCAAGGCTGCCGAGGAGCTTGCAGAGGCGTATGAGGCCTCCGGGATCGAGTGACCCCATGAGTGTGACCGTCCCCCAGGCCCAGGGCGCCGCCCGCGAGGCGGAGAGCTCAGTCGGCGGCGCGGCGGGGCAATCTCCCTCGGAGCGGCGCCGCCCCGGTTTCTGGCAGAAGCTGTGGCGCGACCGCCTGTTGGTCATGTTCGCCCTGCCCGGCTTTCTGGTGCTGCTCGTCTACCACTATTACCCACTGCTTGGAAACATCATCGCCTTCAAGGACTACCGCCCTTACCGCGGTGTCTGGGGCAGCGACTGGGTGGGACTGAAGAACTTCGAGGTCATCTATACCGGTGATCCCGCCTTCCTCAACGCCCTGACCAACACACTGATCCTCACCGCGCTGCAGGCTGTACTTGTATTCCCTGCCCCGATCATCCTTGCGCTTCTGCTGAACTCCCTGCTCAACGAGAAGATCAAGCGGGTCATCCAGTCGATCTTGTACCTGCCGCACTTCCTGTCCTGGGTCGTTGTCGTGGCACTGTTCCAGCAGCTGCTGGGCGGCTCCGGGCTTTTGAACACCTTTCTGCGCGCACACGACCTCGGTGCGGTGAGCATTATCGGCAACGGGGAGCTGTTTCGCTATCTGCTGCTGGGCCAGGTGATCTGGAAGGACACCGGGTGGGCGACGATCATCTTTCTCGCGGCGCTGGCCACCATCAACGCCGAGTTGTACGAGGCCGCGGCCGTGGATGGTGCGGGCCGTTGGCGCCAGATGCTCCACGTGACCCTTCCGGGTCTCAAAGGCGTCGTGATCCTGCTGTTCATCCTGCAGCTGGGCACTTCGCTCACAGTTGGTTTCGAGCAAATCCTCCTGCAGCAGGCGGCGGTGGGGCTGGACCGCTCCGAAGTGCTCGACACCTTCGTATACAACCGGGGCGTGATCGGCGGCCACTGGGGGATGGCAACCGCGGTGGGCCTGGTCAAGAGCGTGGTCGGGGTTGCGCTCGTGCTCGGGGCTAACAAGCTCGCCCACGCCTTCGGCGAGGCTGGCGTCTACGCAACCAAGGAGTCATGACATGCCTGCTCTCCTAAACGGACAGGCCCCGCCCTCGGCACCCGAGCGCCTCATCAAGGCGATCGTGTTCACGGTGATGTGCCTCGCGGTACTGATCCCTTTCCTCGCCGTGTTCGCCACCTCGGTCGCACCCCGCGAGCAGATCAGTGCGGCCGGCGGGCTCGTGCTGCTTCCGCGTGGCATCGACCTCACCGCCTACAAAGCAATCTTCAGCGGGGGAGTGGTCACCCGCGCGCTCGGCGTGAGTGTCTTCGTGACCGTAGTCGGCACAGGACTGAGCCTGCTGGTCTCTTGCCTACTCGCCTACGCGATCAGCCGCAGTCACTTCGTGCTCGCCCGGCCCGTGCTGATGGTGGTGTTGATCGGGATGCTGTTCTCTCCGGGCATCATCCCGGTCTACCTGGTAGTGAAACAGACCGGTCTGCTGAACAGCCTGTGGGCGCTGATCCTCCCCACCATGGTCAGCGGCTTCAACGTGATCGTGTTGCGCTCCTTCTTCCAGGGAATCCCCGAGGAGCTCACGGAGTCCGCCACAATCGACGGCGCCTCTGAGTGGACGATCTTCTCCCGGATCGTGATGCCGCTGTCCAAGGCGGTGCTCGCCGTCATCGGTCTCTTCTACGCCGTCGGCTACTGGAACTCGTTCTTCAGCGCCCTGCTGTACATCGACGACGCCGCCAAGTGGCCGATGCAGCTGGTACTGCGCACTTACGTCGTCAACGACGCTGCGATGGGCCAGGCCGACATCGGCCTCGAGCAGATGCCGCCGCAGTCCTCGCTGCAGATGGCAATCCTCGTCGTCTCCATGGTTCCGATCCTCATCGTGTACCCGTTCCTGCAACGCCACTTCGCCAAGGGCGTCCTCACGGGCGCCGTGAAAGGATGACCGATGCGCACCACGACCTTCTTTACTACTGGCGCGCTCCTCGCGATGACCGCGCCACTGCTCGGTGGCACCCCTGCCGCGGCAGGCGATCCCGAATGGCCCACCGAGACCGACGGCGTGACAGTCTTCGACAAGGGCACCCACGGTTTCGAGTGCTACCGCATCCCCGCCATCGTCACCGCTCCCGATGGGAGCCTCCTCGCCTTCGCCGAGGCCAGGCGTGCCTTCGAGGACAGATTCTGCCATGACGACGGCTCGATCGACCTGGTCCTGCGCCGCAGTACCGATGGCGGCCGCACCTGGGGCGAGATGGAGACAGTCCTCGCCGGTGACCCCTGGGGCCGAGACGAGGGCGCCACACGCGGCAACCCCGTGCCCATCGTCATCAAGCACGGCCCCCATGCTGGCCGCATTGTGCTGCTAAGTACCTGGAACGTCGAGGGCTCCCGCGCCGAGCGACGGCCCTTCGTCCAGTACAGTGACGACAGCGGACGCACCTGGTCCGAGGCTGTCGACCTCACCGACCAGCTCAAGCCCAACTTCCCCGACGAGGGTTGGTACGCCACCGGTCCCCAGCACGGCATCGAACTGACGCGCGGTCCGCATGTCGGCCGTCTGGTCGCTGGGGTGAACTTTCTCGGTCCTAAGAGTGGTGTCTCCGAAGGCGGGCTCGCCTACAGCGACGATGGCGGGGTCACCTGGACTCTCGGCGCGACCGCGCCGATGCCCGAGGACGCCGACCACTTCTCCGAGGTTGCTGTCGAGGAGACCGCCGACGGATCGCTGTACGCGATCGGCCGTAGCCGCAAAGGGCCGAAGAGTGATGAGACCCGCGAGTTCTCGCGCGCTGTCGCGATCAGCCGTGACGGCGGTGAAAGCTTTGAGACCAAGACTTTCGAGTACCAGAGCGACCTGATCACGACTCCCGAAGTGCAGGGCTCGATCGTCAACGCTTCTCAAGCGTGCGGACCGGCCGGTGACCGGCTCGTTTACGCGGCGCCACAGCACGGCACCCTGCGTAAAGACCTGGGCCTGTTTGTCTCGGAGGACGCCGGTGCCAGTTGGACCCACCACGCCGACCTCACCCGCAACCGCTCAGGCTACTCGGACCTCGTGATGCTCGATTGCGACAACGTTGGCGTGCTTTATGAGACCGGGCTCGAATCGGGAGATGCACGCGACCGGATTGTCTTCCAGGTCGCCGAACTCTGAAGAACATCCGGGAGGATGATGCAACGCACTCTGGTTCAGTCCCTTCGTCCAGCTCAATGCGGCGCTGCTCCGTCCTGACTGCTGCATCGTTCCTGGGTCATCTGGCTCAATGAGAGCAGAACTGGGTGCGGGCAGCTAGGGCAGGTGTCCACCAGCTGGTGGTGAGGCGGGCAGTGAAAGGCCCCACACGGGATGGGGCATGGATGTTGATCTCGGTCCGGATCAAGACGGTGTGGGCGTCGAAGGCGTTGCCCACGATGCGCCATAGAACGTCCGCGATCGCGGGCTCTTCGACGAGCCGCACCGGAAGAGCCGCCGAGGAGACCGAGAGCGTAAGGGACTCTGGGGCCGATGGTCTCTGTGTCAAGCCCCGGGTTTGGTGGAGGCTGGGTTATCTGGCGTTCAGGGGTTCGGGGGCGGGTTCTGACGAGCTGGTGAGGGTCTCCCGGTGCGCGGTCCGGTAGGCCTGCGGGGTGAGGCCGTTCAGTGCGCTGTGGGGTCGGAAGGTGTTGAACCAGTGGACCCATTCGGCGGTCGTGATCTCGACGTCGTCGACGCCGTGCCAGGGTCCGCGGTTACGGATCAATTCGGCTTTGAATAGGGAGTTCAGGGCTTCAGCCAGGGCGTTGTCGTAGGAGTCACCGCGAGAGCCGACCGAGGCGACGGCGTCGTGCTCAGCGAGTGCTTCGCCGTAGCGGATGGCTCGATACTGGACTCCTCGATCGGAATGATGGATCAGTCCTGACAGGTCATCTCCATCTCGTGTGCGCAGGTAGATGGCCATGTTCAGTGCGTCCAGCGCGAGGTCGGTGTGCAGGGAGCGGGAAACGCGCCAGCCCACGATCTCGCGGTTGAACACGTCAGTCACGAACGCGACATAGACCCAGCCGGTGAACGTGTGGACGTAGGTGATGTCCGCGACCCACAGCTGGTTCGGCCCGAAGGCAGAGAAGTGACGATTCACCAGGTCCTGCGGGCAGTGCTCGCGAGGAGCCGAACGAGTGGTGTTCGGGGCCTTAGCCCGGCGGATCCCGTGCAGGCCAAGGTCCTTCATCAATCGCTCGATCGTGCAGCGGGCGACATGACCTCTGCCTCGGGTGTCTGCTTCGCGATTGAGAACGATGTGCATCTTCCTGGCCCCGAACGCGTCGAAGTTCTTGTGATGCACTTCGGTGATCTCCTCTTTCAGGACCTCGTCGCGCTGTTCACGCGCGGAGGGGGGACGGTGCTGGCGGGCGTAGTAGGTGCTCGGAGCGATCTGGAGCCCTGCTTCTCGCAGGGTCTGGCAGATCGGCTCGACTCCGAACTCTTCCTTGTGCTCATCGATGTATGAGCAGGTCAGCGCGATGGGCGGTCGAGCTCCGCCGCGAAGAAAGCCGAGGCCGACTTCAAGATCGAGTTCGCCCGCCGCAGCTCGCGGACTTCCTTCTCCAGCTCGTGAATGCGTTCGGCCTCTGCTGTGGTGGTGCCGGGCCGGTCGCCGGCATCGACCTGGCGCTGACGGACCCAGCCGCGCAGCGTTTCGGAGTTGACTCCGAGTTGCTCGCCGACCCGGCGGAAGACTCCGCGCTGGGAGCCGGGGTCGTCTTCGAGCGCATCGAGAACCATACGAACCGCTCGCTCACGCAGCTCGTCAGGGTACTTGCGTGGTGCAGGCATGACAGAGAAGTCCTTTCCGTGGCTTCACTGCCTCCATCATCCCCGGGGCGATCCACTGTGCCCGACGACTCGGATACCTTCGAGGACCTCTCGACCGTTTTCACGACCACCCGCATCGGCCCGAGCTCGAAAAGGCTCCAGCGCTGACGCCAACACCCCGATGCACGCGGGGGAGGAGCGCCACTGGCAGCCCTGCCAGCCGCTGCTGCGTCGCATCAAGAGCGCGGGCCCCGAGGAATGATCCCTCGGGGCCCGCGCTCGTCTGCTGGGGCTCAGAGCCCGCTCAGTGGCTCGCCTTCTCCATCGGCGTGCGGTAGTCCCCGCCGGTGAGCTGATCGATCATGTGCTTCTCATGACCGGCATGCTCAAGGGCCTCGCGCAGCTCCGCGGGGGTGACCGGCTCGATGCGGTCCTTGAAGAAGAAGCTCGTGGCCTTGGCCCGCAGGGAGGAGACGCCCTTACCGGCCTTCAGAGGACGGTAGTCGTCATGCTGCACCAGAACCCAGCGGTCGTACTCGGACAGCGGAGTGTGGATCTCGATCATGTCACCGGTCTCGGTGCGCACAATCCGCGAGGACTCCAGGCCGTGCAGGGCCTGCTCGCGCTTATGCCGCTGGATGGACAGGCAGAGCCGCTTGGTGATGAAGAATGCCAGAGGCGGCACCACGAAGATTCCGATGCGGAACGCCCACGTGAGGTCGTTGATCGACAGATCCAGCGCGATAGCGATGAGGTCGTTGGTCGCGGCGAGCGCGAGGATCAGGTAGATCATGATCCAGGCGACGCCGAGTCCGGTGCGGACCGGCGCGTTGTACGGCAGATCGTTCAGGTGGTGCTCACGGTCATCACCGGTCACCCACGCCTCGATGAAGGGGTACAGCGCCAGGAACCCGAGCAGTGCGCCATACACGGCCATCGGGATCAGCATGTTCAGCGAGATCGGATAGCCGAAGATCGTGAACTCCCAGCCCGGGATGAGACGCAGGCCACCATCGGTCCACAGCATGTACCAGTCCGGCTGCGAGCCCGCCGAGACGGGAGAGGGATCGTAGGGGCCGTAGATCCACATGGCGTTGATCGACGTGGTGGCGGAGATCAGGGTGATCACACCGAACACCAGGAAGAAGAAACCACCGGCCTTCGCGGCGTACACCGGGAACACCGGGAAGCCGACGACGTTGCGCTGCGTGCGGCCCGGGCCGGGGTACTGGGTGTGCTTGTGCAGCACGAGCAGCACCATGTGGATGCCGATTAGGCCCAGGATCATCGCGGGCACCAGCAGGATATGGATCGTGAACAGGCGCGGGATGATGTCGGTGCCTGGGAACTCGCCGCCGAACAGCAGCATCGAGAGGTAGGCGCCGACGATCGGGATGGACTTCATGAGCCCGTCGACCACGCGCAGACCGTTGCCGGAGAGCACGTCATCGGGCAGGGAGTAGCCGGAGAAGCCCGCCACCATGCCTAGGACCATCAGCGCGAAGCCCACCAGCCAGTTCAGCTCACGGGGCTTGCGGAACGCGCCGGTGAAGAACACGCGGAACATGTGCACGAAGATCGCGACCATGAACACCAGTGCCGACCAGTGGTGCATCTGCCGGAACAGCAGACCGCCCTTGACCTCGAAGGAGATCTCCATCGTGGATTCGAAGGCGCGGGATACCGCGGCGCCCTGCAGCGGGACGTACGGGCCCTCATACACGACCTCCTCCATGGAGGGGTCGAAGAACATGGTCAGGAACGTGCCGGAGATCAGCAGGATGACGAAGCTGTACAGCGCCACCTCGCCGAACATGAACGACCAGTGGTCGGGGAAGATCTTCCGGGCGATGAAGCGGACGAAGCCGCCGCCGGCCAGGCGCTGGTCGAGCCAGTCGCCGCCCACCGCGCCGAGCTTCATCATCCGCGAAGGCTGCTCCTCGGAGGAGTTGCGGGAGGAGGAGGGAGTCGTGGTCGTCATGGGGATCACTTGTCCTTGTGGATGTCCCAGAAGCTGGGACCGATCGGCTCGGTGAAGTCGCCGGGGGCGATGAGGTAGCCCTCGTCATCGACCTCGATCGGCAGCTGGGGAAGGGGACGGTGGGCAGGGCCGAAGATGACCTTGGCACCGTCGGTCACGTCGAAGGTGGACTGGTGGCAGGGGCAGAGCATGTGATGCGTCTGCTGCTCGTACAGCGCCACGGGGCAGCCCACGTGGGTGCAGATCTTCGAGAAGGCCAGCACGCCCTCCACGCCCATGGCCATGGACTCGTCGTTCTTGCCCAGGGCCGGGTCGAAGCGGACGATCACCGCCGCGGCCTTCGCGCGCTCTTCGAGGTAGTGCTCGGTGTCGTGGGTCAGGCCCTCGGGCATGACGTGGAAGATCGAGTTCATCGCGACGTCGGACAGCTTGATGGGGGTGCCGTCGTGGTCACGGGCCAGGCGCTGACCGGGGTTGTGGCCCCAGTACGTGTGGTGCAGCTTGTTGCCCGGCAGCGGACCCAGGGTGGACAGCGGCGCGAGCACCGCGACCGGCAGCGCGGCCAGGGCCGCGACCATCGAGGTCACGATCAGGGGGCGACGGCCGATGCCGGACTCCTGCAGCCCATCGGTGATGATGCCGGCGGCGATCTCGCGGGTCTCATCGGAGCTGCGGATGTCGTGCCGCTCCTCGACCATCTCCTCATCGGGCATGAGGGTCTTGGCCCAGTGGATCGCCGCGGCACCGATGAAGAAGACGGCGACCGCGAAGCCCAGACCGGTCACGAGGTTCGACCACCACAGAGCCTGCGGGGTGCCGGGCTCGGCGAAGAGGTTCGTGGTGCCCTCACCGTAGGGAGAGACCAGGAAGTACGCGCCGATGAAGACCACGGTGCCGATGACCGACAGCAGGAACATTCCGGCCACGACGCGCTCGGCGCGCTTCTCCGCGGACTTCGAGACGTCCGCCTGGCGGTGCTGATGCGGGGGCAGACCCGGGTTGGGGAAGCCACCGCCCTCCTTGGGGGCGAGCGCGGACACGCGCCCGGAGGAGGCGGGGGAGGAGGAAGGGGAGGTGTTCATGTTCGTGCTCACTTGGCCTTCGCCCCCAGCCACACAGCGCAGCTGAGGAGCAGGGTCAGGATGATCGTCCAGGCGTACAGGCCCTCGGTGACCGGGCCCAGGGAGCCCAGGGAGATGCCGCCCGGCGAGCCGGTCTCATCGATCGCCTCGAGGTAGGCGATGACGTCGCGCTTGTCCTCGGCAGAGAGGTTCGAGTCGGAGAACACGGGCATGTTCTGCGGGCCGGTCTCCATCGCCTCGTAGACGTGCTTGGGCTCCACGCCGACCACCGGCGGGGCGTACTTGCCGCGGGTCAGCGCGCCGCCCGCCCCGGCGGCGTTGTGGCACATGGCGCAGTTGATGCGGAAGATCTCGCCGCCCTGGGTGGGATCGCCCTGGGAGGCGTCGAGGTACTCGTCAGCGGGGACCGCGGGGCCCGGGCCCAGCGACGCCACGTAGGCGGCGAGCTGGCGGGTCTGCTCCTCGGTCATCTGCGGAGGCTTGCGGGCGGCCTGCGGCCCGGAGGCCTGCATCGGCATGCGGCCGGTACCCACCTGGAAGTCCACGGCGGCGGCGCCCACGCCGATCAGCGAGGGGCCGATGGTCTCGCCCTCGAGGTCCGTCAGGCCCTCGGCGTTGCGGCCGTGGCAGGTGGCACAGTTGCGCAGGAACAGCTGCTGGCCGGCGTCGATGTCGTCCTGCGTGTAGGCCTCGGCCTGTGCGGTACTGGGCTGGAGGGCCGCGTACAGCCCGCCGGTCGCGACGAGCGCGAGCAGCAGGATCACGAGAAGCGCCATCGGATGGTGGCGACGTGCGGCGAGAGCCTTCACGGTTCGGACCTCGATTCGTGGAGGGGGCGGTCAGGGCGGGCGGATCGGGGAGCGGAAGGGAGAGCCGGGCGAGCGGCCCTGCCGGGGCGGGTCAGAAGATCGACCACACGAACTCGACCGGCACCACGTGATTGGAGTTGACGAGGGTGAGGATCGGGTCCAGGAGGTAGACCACGAAGAACAGCACGATCCACACCACATCCACGAAGTGCCAGTAGTAGGACACGCAGATCGCGGAGACCTTCTCGTGGGTGGTGAACTTCTCGGCCGCCCAGGCGCGCAGCAGCACCATGAGGAAGGCGATCAGACCGCCCAGCACGTGCAGGCCGTGGAAGCCGGTGGAGAGGTAGAAGATCGAGCCGAAGGGCGAGGACGACATCGTCACACCGTGGTGAACGAGCTCGGCGTACTCGAAGGCCTGACCGGCCACGAACACGGAGCCCATGATGAAGGTGAGCACGTACCACTCGACCATGCCCCAGCCGGCGATGTTGAAGATCGAGCCGGTGCGGCGCTTGCGGGGCGTGAAGGGCTTGCCCCAGGGGAAGCGGCCTTCGGCGATGTACACGCCCATCTGGCAGGTGAAGGAGGACGCCACCAGGATCGAGGTGTTCAGCAGCGCGAAGCCATGGGTGAAGTTCCCCTGGCCGGCGGAGAACGTGTCCGGCGACATCGAGCGGATCGTGAAGAGCATCGCGAACAGGCCGCCGAAGAACATCACTTCGCTCGCGAGCCAGACGAGCGTGCCGATCTGCGTGGGGTTGGGGCGGCCGACCGCCGGGGCGGCGGGCGCTGTGCGCTCAGGCAGGGTCGCTGTAGTCACGTCACCATTATGTCGTGTCGTCAGATTCGCGGTGTCGGCCCACGACGGCCGAGCACAGCGCGGGGCCTGCGCCCCGGGCGGACCCGGCCAGCATAGCTCGCCTGACGCAGTGTCATGAACCCGGACACGCAATCGATACGCGCTGGTGGCGGACCTTCGGGCCGCTGTGACCGTTCTGTGATCCGCAGCGTGGTCGGCGCCCCGGCCGTGGGCCCGGAGGTGACATCATCGAGGCATGAGCGAGAACACCCCCACCTGGCCCCAGATCACGTCGCGGCTCGTCCGCGGGCAGGACCTGGAGCCCGCGCAGGCCAGCTGGGCGATGGACGAGGTCATGTCCGGGAACGCGAACCCCGTGCAGCTGGCCGGATTCCTGGTGGCCCTCCAGTCCAAGGGCGTGACCAGTGGGGAGCTCGAGGCCCTCGCCGATGCGATGGTGGCGCACGCCCGCACGGTGGAGGCGCCGCGCGAAGCAGTGGACATCGTCGGCACCGGGGGTGATCTCGCCCAGACCGTGAACATCTCCACCATGGCCTCGATGGTGATCGCCTCGACCGGCCGGACCGTGGTCAAGCACGGCAATCGCGCCTCCACCTCCCGCTCCGGCTCGGCCGATGTGCTCGAAGCGCTCGGGGTGCGCCTGGATCTCCCAGTTCCCACCGTGGAGCGGCTGATCGGGGAGATCGGGATGACCTTCCTGTTCGCGCAGGTGTTCCATCCCTCGATGCGCTTCGCCGCCGACGCCCGCAAGGGCCTGGGGATCCCGACTGTGATGAACATCCTGGGCCCGATCACCAATCCCGCGCGGCCGCGCGCGAGCGCCGTCGGCGTGGCGGATGTGGCCCTCGCCCCCGTGGTCGCGGGAGTGTTCGCCGCCCGCGACACCAGCGCGCTCGTGTTCCGCGGTCAGGACGGGCTGGATGAGCTGACGGTCACGGCGCCGAGCGATGTCTGGGAGGTCCGGGGAGGGCAGGTGCGTGAGCACGTGCTGGATCCCGCGGCGCTGCTGGGTATCCCGCGCAGCGGTCACGATGCGCTGCGCGGCGGCACCGCGGAGGAGAACGCCCAGGTGGCCCGGGATCTCTTCGCGGGGGAGTCGGAGGGCCGGATGGGACCCATCCGGGATGCGGTGCTGCTGAACGCCGCCGCGGGCATGGTGGCCTTCGACGGGATCGGCCAGGACGCGGCCGATGGGTTTGACGAGCGGCTGGCCGCCGCCTATGCCGAGGCCCAGGAGGCGCTGGACTCCGGGCGTCCGACCGTGCTCGTGACCCGATGGGCGGAGCTATCGCAGCAGGAGCACGGCGCAGGCCGGTGAGCGCGCGGGCGCTCGGCTCTCCGCTGCGCCTGCACCAGCGCTCTCGCAGGTGCTCTCAGCGGCGGGTCAGGATCAACGGTGGGGCCGGATCAGCTGTCCAGGCCGAGGTCGAAAGCGGCGTCCAGATCCCGGCTGGAGTACGTCTTGAAGGCGATGTTGGTGGTGGTCTCCAGCACGCCCTCGATCTTCGACAGCTGACCGGCGATCACGTCGGCGAGATCCTCATGGTTGCGCACCCGCACCACCGCGATGAGGTCCACATCCCCCGTGACCGAGTACACGTGATCCACTCCGTCGATGTCCACGATGGCCTGCGCGACCTCCGGGATGCGGTGGGGGTCGACGTCGATCGAGACGATGGCGGTGATCATGGCTCCTCCTGGGGCGACCGGTGGGCGCCGACGGCGCGCTGGCGATGCCTCGAGCCTAGACCGCCCGGGACGGCGCCGTGCGCGCAAAGCGCTCGCTGAGATGCTCGGGCGTGAAGCGGGCCCGGGCGGGGACCTGCCAGGTCCCCTCCACGAGGACCGTGCGCACACCCTCGGCCTCGAGCCAGCCCAGCAGGATCTCTGCCTCCTGGTGGTATCCCTGGCACAGCGGCGCGGCGAGCTCCGTCTCGCCCAGCCCCGTCATCGCCAAAGACCGGGCGAACGGCAGCGGATCAGTGCCCCAGGGCACCAGTGTGGTGCCGGAGAAGCGGCCATGCCGCACCGCCAGCAGCTCCCAGCCGCGGCCACCCAGCACCGCGGCCGTGCTGGGCCGCGCCGCGATCAGCAGCGGCACCGCCGCAAGCGCCCGCAGCCGACTGGCCCGTCGGGCCGCCCGCAGGTACGTCACCGCGAGCGCCCGCAGACGCTCCGCATCCTCGTAGCGTCCGGCCTGCACGTGGGTGCGCATCCGTGCGGCCACATGGTCGAGCACCTCCCGCGGGTCCTCGAGCAGCGCCCGACGCAGACTCTCGCGGTGCTCACCGCTGCGCAGGGCCGGCCCGCGCGTGAGGGCAGAGCCGCGCCCCAGCACCGCGTCATACAGCAGATCCCGCAGCGGCTGAGCGTCATGATGCGAGGCGAGCGGGCCGATCTGCGCGGTGCCATCGGACTCCTCACGAGCCAGGCGCGCCGCTCGCAGACCTTCGGTCCCACGCCCCAGCCGCAGCCAGTGCGCTTTCTCAGGCTTCAGCCCCTGCCGGTTCGCGGGAGGCTGCTCACCGGCGATGATCCGCAGCTCGCGCACCGCCGCCTCCGTCGCCGTGGCGCATTCGATGACGTCGATCCGCTCCGCTCGCGGCAGCATGTCGAGCACCCGGCGACGCTTCTCCGCGGCCGTGAAATAGGTGCGCACCCGGGCACGCACATTCTGGGAGGTGCCGACATAGAGCGCATCCCCCTGGGCATCGACGAAGCGGTACACGCCCGGGACGGCCGGGATGTGCTCAGCCAGATGCTTCGTGCGTAGCTGCACCGCGCTGGGCTTGCGATGCGCCGCGGCGAGATCCTCGAGCGTGGACGCGCCCGTCGGGCCCAATCGGCCGATGATGGCGTGCAGGACATCCACCGTGGCGCGGGCATCGGACAGCGCCCGGTGATCCGGGGTCACGGCGGCCCCGACATGCGCGGCGAGCGTCCCCAGCCGATGGTCACGCACCTCGTCACGATGGAACACGCGCCGCGCCAGAGCGAGCGTGTCCAGCACCGTCGGCCGCGTCCAGCCCAGGTCCAGGGCTGCCGCGTGGGCGGCGAGGAACCCGATGTCGAAGCGCGCGTTGTGCGCCACGAGCGCGGCGGGGCCCGCGAAATCCAGGAACATCGGCAGGGCCACCGCGATCGTCGGCGCCCCGCGCACCGTGGCATCGGTGATGCCCGTCAGCCGGGCGATGTACGCGGGGATCGGGCGCTCGGGATCCACAAAGGTGCGGAACTCACCGAGCACCTCGCCGCCGCGCACCTTGACCGCGCCGATCTCGGTGATCGCATCGCTCGTGGGATCGGTGCCGGTGGTCTCCAGATCCACCACGACGAGCGTCGCTTCGTCCAGCGGGGTGCCCAGATCCGCGAAGCTCAGCTGACGACGGGACGGGGCGGCGGGCATGCTGCCACGGTACGCCGCGGCCCCGACATCCCTGGGGGAGGGAGGTCGGGGCCGCGAGACGCAGCACAGCGTGCGGCGCGGTGGCCGCGCTACGGCGGTGCCGCTAGGCGGGCCAAGCGCCGATGCTGTAGCGCTGGTCAGGCCTTCGGCTTGGGGCCGGAGTAGATCTTGTCGATCACCTCGGCCAGGTCCTTGACCACGACGTTGCGCTTGAGCTTCATCGACGGCGTGAGGTAGCCGTTCTCCTCGGTGAAATCGGTGTCGATCACCTCGAAGACGCGGATGGACTCCGCACGGGAGACGGAGGTGTTGGCCGCGTCAACCGCGGTCTGCAGCTCGGCGCGAATCCGCTCATCGCGAGCGGCCTCGGCGACAGACATGGAGGGCAGATCATTGTTGGACAGCCACGTGCCCAGCATCTCCTCATCCAGCGTGAGGATCGCCGAGACGAAGGGCTTCTGATCACCGATGACGATGCACTGGCTGACCAGCGGGTGGGAGCGCAACTGGTCCTCGAGTTGAGCGGGCGAGATGTTCTTGCCGCCGGCGGTGACGATGACCTCCTTGGAACGACCGGTGATCGAGAGGTTCCCGTGCTCGTCCAGCGAGCCGAGGTCGCCGGTGCGGAACCAGCCATTCTGCAGCGACTCCGCCGTGGCCTCGGGGTTGTTGTGGTAACCGCGGAAGACCATCACGCCCTTGACGAGGATCTCACCGTTCTCGTCTATCGCGATGGTGGAGCCCGGCAGGGGCGGGCCGACGGTGCCCGGGCGCACATCCCAGGGCAGGTTCACGCTCACCGGCGCGGTGGTCTCGGTCAGGCCGTAGCCCTCCAGCACCGTCACCCCGATGCCGCGGAAGAAGTGGGCCAGTCGCGCGCCCAGCGGGGCACCGCCGGAGATGGCCGAGGAGACCTTCCCGCCCATGGCTTCGCGCAGCTTGCCGTAGACGAGCTTGTCGAAGGCGGCGTGCTTGAGCTTCAGGCCCAGCGGCACCTTCCCTTCGGACAGCGCGCGGGAGTAGTCGATCGCGGTCTGCGCGGCGCTGGCGAAGATCTTGCCGCGCCCCCCGGCGATGGCCTTGGCCTCGGCGCCGTTGTAGACCTTCTCGAACACTCGCGGCACCGCCAGCAGGAACGTCGGCTTGAAGGCCGCCAGATCCGGCAGCAGATTCTTCGTGTCCGGAGTGAAGGCGGTGGTCACCGGCCAGGCGACGGCCACCACCATGATCAGCCGGGCGAACACATGCGCCATCGGCAGGAACATCAGCAGACGCGAGCCGGGCGGGAGCACGGCCTCCCCCAGCAGCGTCACGGCACTGCGGGTGGTGTCCACGAAGTTGGCATGGGTGAGCTCGGCGCCCTTGGGACGGCCTGTGGTGCCGGAGGTGTAGATGATCGTGGCCAGGTCCTCCATACGACGGGAGGTGCGGCGCTGCTCGAGCTCCTCATCGCTGATGGACTCGCCGCGCCGGGTCAGCTCCTCGATGATCCCTTCCTCCAGCACGCCGATGCGCTCCAGGGTGGGGACCTCTCCGCGCACGGATTCCATGTCCTCGCGATGCCGGGCCGTCTCGACCACGGCGAAGCGGGCCCCGGAGTCCGAGGCGATCCACTGGATCTGGCTGGGGGAGGAGGTCTCGTAGATCGGCACGCCGACGCCGCCGGCCCACCACACCGCCCAGTCCACGAGCGACCATTCGTAGCGGGTGCGCGAGAGGATCGCGACCACGTCACCGCTGTCCACCCCGGACGCGATCAGGCCTTTGGCCACCTGCTTGACCTGGGTGAGGAAATCGGCGCCGCTGAGCGGGATGTAGGTGCCCTCGCCCCGGCTCAGCTCGAACACGGGCACCGAGGGGCTCGTGCGCAGCCGCTCCAGGAGGAGATCGGTGATGTTCTCCTCGGGGCGGCTCTCGTGCTGCGAAGGGGTGCTGGACTGTTTCATCGAATCTCCTTCGATCCGGTGGTGAGCATCGGGCGGTAGGCCGAGCACCGGCCCGGAAGCGCTGGTGGGGTCCCGAACATCGTACGTCAGGGGCCTCTACCATGGTGCCCCGGGTCCGTGCCCGCGAGCGGTCGGATGCACCCCGCCACCGTGGCGCGAGTCTCGGGACCCGGACCCCACAGCAGCCCCCAGGAACAGGAACAGCATGCTCTCCATCGGCGTGGATATCGGCGGCACGAAGATCGCGGCGGGAGTCGTGGATGAGGACGGCGAGATCATCGCCGCGACCACGCGCAGCACCCCGGCGACCGATGCGGCGCTGATCGAGGCCGCCTGCGCGGAGGCCGTCGCTGAGCTGCGCGGCGACCACGACGTGGTGGGCGTGGGCGTGGGGGCGGCGGGCTTCGTCAGCTCCGACCGTCGCACCGTGACCTTCTCCGCCAACCTCGCCTGGCGCGGTCATCCCCTGGCCGATGAGCTCGAGCAGCTCACAGGTCTGCCGGTGGTGGTCGAGAATGACGCCAATGCCGCGGGCTGGGCCGAGTACCGCTTCGGTGCCGCCCGCGAGGCCGAGCACATGCTCATGGTCACCGTCGGGACGGGCCTCGGCGGCGCCCTCGTGATGGACGGACAGCTGGTGCGCGGACGCTGGGGCTTCGCCGGGGAGATCGCGCATATGACGGCGGTGCCCGATGGGCAGTGGTGCGGCTGCGGTCGCCGCGGCTGCCTCGAGCAGTACACGGCCGGCACCGCGCTGGTGCGCACCGCCAAGCGCCGAGCCAGCGCGGGAGACCCGCTGATGGGGCCGCTCGTGCAGGCCGCCGGCGGCAGCCGCAAGGAGATCGACGGGCCGCTGATCACGCGCCTTGCCCAGCACGGGGATCCGGGCGCGGTGGAGCTCATCGCAGAGCTCGGCGACTGGTTGGGCCGGGGACTCTCCTCGATCGCCACGCTGCTGGATCCGGACATGATCGTGGTGGGTGGCGGGGTCGCCGCCGCGGGGGATCTGCTGCTGGATCCGGCGCGTGCCGCCTACGCCCGCACCATCACCGCAGCTGCGCAGCGGGAGCTCGCCCCGTTCGTGCTCGCCCGGATGGGCAACCGCGCCGGAATCGTCGGAGCCGCCGACCTCGCCCGCTGACCCGGCTCCGACGGCTGGCGAGCGCACAGCGTCTGACCAGGGCGAAACAGCCCATCAGCGCACGGCCGACGGCCAGCTCAGAGCTGGGCGCCGTCATCTCCATCCTGCCGTGGGGTGCGCGGTGCCCGGGCCAACAGGGCGATCACCCCGCCGACCGCCGCAGCGCCGCCGAGCAGCCCGAGACCGCGGGGCAGCGCTGGCGTGACGGTGGCGAGCACGAGCAGCAGGATCCCGCCCAGCAGGGCCGTCCATGCCCACAGCGCCCCGGAGGACGGCGGGGGCAGGTCCGGATCCGGGGGCTCGAAGTCCCCGTAGAGCACCTCGTCATCGTCGAGCTCGCGCGGGCCTGCTCCGCCGCGGATTCCCGCGGTGCCCATCGGCCCCACCGGAGTCCCGGCGGAGGGGTGCGCGGCCCGCGCCCGTGCCCGAGCTTCGGGATCCGGTGGCTGGTCGGGGGATGCGGCGCTCCACTCCCACAGCTCATCGTCATCGGCGGGATGCGGCGGGGCGACGGGTTCCCGCGGGGCCTGCCCGGGACGCAGCGCGAGGCCCTCGCCCTCGAGCATGCGGGCGAACTCGGCGTCGACGTTCCGGCCGTCGTCGGCGCCGGGCGGTGTGGGCTCCCGGGTGGTCATCGTCGGTGCTCCACAGCGATGAGGTGCTGGTCCAGAAAACGAGCTGTGGTCTCGAACAGCAGCGGCGCGTCATGGTCCAGCGGCGCCAGGTGGTAGCTGCGCGTGAGCGCCAGCCGCTCGACGGGGCCGCGGACCCCGGCGGCGACCAGATCGCTGTCCCGCGGTGGCACCACATGGTCCACCCGCGATGTGGCCAGCAGCAGCGGGGCGCGCACCAGGTCCAGGCGCGAGCGGGTGCGGGTGAACAGGCGCCGCAGCTGCGCGACGGCGCGCAGCGGCATCCGCGCGTATGTCTCCTCCGCAACCCCGTCGCGCGCGAGGTCCGAGCCGATGCCCGGCAGGGTGGGTACGAGCGGGGCGATGAGCCCTGCCGCCCGGGCCGCGAGCGGCAGCGTCATCCCCGGGTTCACCGCGACGAGCGCGCCGATGTGCTCGCGCAGCTGCTCATCCTGGCCGAGCGCCAGCGTCAGGGTGCCACCCATCGACAGGCCCGCCACCGCGATGCGCCCATGCTGCTCGGCGAGCCCAAGAGCCGCCTGTTTCGCCGCCTCATACCAGTCCTGCCAGGCCGTCGACGCGAGATCGGCCACCGTCGTGCCATGGCCGGGCAGCAGCGGCAGATCCACGTCCCAGCCGCGCCCGGCGAGATCCTCCGCCCAGGGGCGCAGGGACTGCGGGGTGGAGGTGAAGCCGTGGACCAGGAGCAGCCCGCCGCGCGCGGTAGAGTGTCCCGGCGCGCGCCAGGGGCGGGTCAGTTCGCTGAAGGCCATGGCACCATCGTCGCATCCCCACCGCCGGAGGGCACGATGGTCCGCTGTGCGGCGCTCGGATCGAGACCGTGGAGGACGACGTGCTGTACGAGCTCGCCAAACCGTTCGTGATGACGGTGGTGCGACTGTGCTGGAACCCGACCATCAGCGGCCAGGAGAACATCCCGGCCAGCGGACCGGTGATCCTCGCCTCCAATCATCAGGCCTATTCCGACACCGTTTTCCTCCCCGGGCAGGTGCGCCGCAGCGTGCACTTCCTGGGCAAGGGCGAGATCTTCTCCGGCCGGGGCCCGATCAAGCGTCTGGCCGCGGCGGTGATGCGCGGCCTGCACGTCATGCCCGTGGACCGCTCCGGTGGGACCGCCTCACGCTCCGCGATCCAGGCGGGTCTGGACGTGCTGGCGCAGGGGAAGGTGCTGGGCATCTACCCGGAGGGAACCCGCAGCCCCGACGGGAGACTGCACCGCGGCAAGACCGGCGTGGCACGCCTCGCCCTCGCCTCCGGGGCACCGATCGTGCCGGTGGCGATGCTCGGCGCCCATGAGGCCCAGCGTGGCCGACGCTGGTTCCCGCGCCGCCACCCGCGGATCCGTGCCGTGGTGGGGGCCCCGCTGGATGCCGCGCAGATCGCCGCCGAGCACGCGGGCCGCAGCGAAGGGGAGGTGCTGCGTGGGGTGACCGACGCGGTGATGGATGCGATCGCGGAGCTCTCCGGGCAGGAGCGGGTGGATGAGTACGCCGCCGATGTGAAGCGTCGACAGCGCGAACAGCGCGAGCAGGACGCCGCGAGCTGACCGATTCCGGCCCTCGGACCGACGGGATGATCCCCGGCGGGCGTCCCGGCATCGGTGACCGAGCAGTGAAACTCGGCCTCGAGCACCCGGGGATACTGGCTACCCTGGTCATGTGAACCTCTTCAGCCCTGATGCTCCGGCCCGCGCCCACTCCTTCAGCCTGTCCTCGGCCGCCGACGGCCTGGCGGCCCTCGGCGTGTGGCGCGACTATCCGCTGGTGCAGCAGCCGGTGTGGCCCGATGAGGAGGAGCGCGCGAAGGTCTTCGCCGATCTGCGCTCCGCTCCGCCGCTGGTGTTCGCCGGCGAGGTGGATGTGCTGCGCGAGCGCATCGCTGCGGCCGCCCGCGGGGAGGCGTTCCTGCTCACCGGTGGGGACTGCGCCGAGACCTTCGCCGACTCCACCGCGGACCGCATCCGCAACAAGATCCGCACCATCCTGCAGATGGCGGCGGTGCTGACCTACGGCGCTTCGGTGCCGGTGGTGAAGATGGGTCGCATGGCCGGGCAGTTCGCCAAGCCGCGCTCGAATGAAGAAGAGACCCGCGACGGCCTGACGCTGCCCACCTACCGGGGGGATGCGGTCAATGAGTTCGCCTTCACCCCGGAGGCCCGCCGCCCCGATCCGGCCCGGCTGTGGAAGACCTACACCACCAGCGCCTCCACGCTCAACCTCATGCGTGCCTTCACCGGCGGTGGCTTCGCGGATCTGCGCGAGGTCCACTCGTGGAACCGCGGCTTCACCTCGAGCGGGGTGGGCTACGCCCGCTACGAGGAGCTGGCCGGGCAGATCGATAAGGCCGTGCGCTTCATGGAGGCGATCGGCGCGGACTTCGATGCGCTCAAGGTCGTGGAGTTCTACGCCTCCCATGAGGCGCTGCTACTGGACTACGAGGAGGCGCTGGCTCGGATCGACTCGCGCACCGGGGAGATCTACGGCTGCTCCGGCCACTTCCTGTGGATCGGGGAGCGCACCCGCCAGCTCGAGGGCGCGCACGTGGACTTCATGGCGAAGCTGCGCAACCCCATCGGCGTGAAGCTCGGCCCCCATGCCACCGTCGAGGATGCTCTCGAGCTGATCGAACGCCTGGATCCCGAGCGCGAGCCCGGGCGGCTGACCTTCATCACCCGGATGGGCGCGAGCATGATCCGCGACCGCCTGCCCGCCCTGGTGGAAGGGGTGCGGGATGCCGGCGCCCAGGTGGCGTGGGTGACCGACCCGATGCACGGCAACACCATCACGTCCTCCAACGGCTACAAGACCCGCCGCTTCGAGGACATCCTCGACGAGGTGGTGGGCTTCTTCGAGGTGCACAAGGCCGCCGGCACCGTCCCGGCCGGACTGCACATCGAACTCACCGGCGATGACGTTACCGAGGTGCTCGGCGGCACCGGGGAGATCGACGAGGAGGGCCTGGCCCGCCGCTACGAGACCCTCGTGGACCCGCGGCTGAACCACCAGCAGTCCCTCGAACTCGCGTTCCTCGTCGCGGAGATGCTCACCCGCGCCTGATCAGATGCGGTGGGCCGACGGTGCCGTGCGCGCCGTCGGCCCCGGCGCACGGGAGCGGATAGCCGGGACTCGGCGGGATCTCGGGAGCGGTCAGAACACCTTGATCGTGACCGTGGAGCCCTTGGCCAGCTCGCTGCCGGGCTCGGCGGACTGCTCATAGACCATCCCGAACACCGGCTCGCCCTTGTCGTGGCTGACCTGCACGGTGAACCCGGCCTTCTCCAGGGCCTTCCGCGCGTCCTTCTCGGACTTGCGGAACACATCGGGGACCTTCACCATCTCGGGCCCGAGCGACGTCACCAGGTGGACCTCATCCCCGCGGAACAGGGTGCCTGAGGCCGGGTTCTGAGAGATCACGGCACCGCGCGGCACCGAACCGGAGTGCTCCTGCGAGGTGGTCACGGTGAAACCGGCCTGCTCAAGCGCTGAGCGGGCGGCAGCCTCGCTATTGCCCCGCTGATCCGGCACGGTGATCGGCTCGCGGCCCTGGGAGACGACGACGTGGACCTCCCCGCCGGCGGGCAGCGCCTCAGCATCGGCGCTCTGGGAGATGATCTCGCCCTCCGGAACGGTCTCGGAGTAGGCCGCCTCATCCTCGACGAGAGTGAGGGAAGCATCCTCGACCTGGGTGCGGGCGTCCTCGAGCGAGAGCCCTTCCAGGGCCGGCACCGGGAACGTCTGGATGCCCTTGGAGACCACCACGTGGATGGCTGCGCCCTTCTTCACATCGCTGCCGGTGGAGGGATCGGCGGTGATCACATGCCCGGCCGGGACCTCGTCGTCGAACCGCTCCTCGGTGCTGACCTGAAGGTCCGCCGCGCGCAGGGCGGACTCCGCGTCGGCCAGGGGAGTGCCGACCACAAGCGGCACGGTGCGGTTCGCGCCCGGCCCCTCATCGAGGTACCAGGTGGTGGCCGCCCAGGTGCCGCCGGTCATCGTGCCCACCAGGGCGACGGCGGCGGCCGCTGCCATCGCGCGGGAGCGCAGACGGGTCCCGGCGACCAGGTGCCGACCTCGCCGACCCCGCGGGCTGCGCAGCGTGACCTGGCGGGAGGATTCCCCGTCCTCGGACTGCTGCGTATCCGCGGGCTCATCAGCAGCACAGTCCGCGGCGGGGTCCGCATCAGGGTCTGCTGCGGGATCGGTGGGATCAGCGGGGAAAGAGTGCGCGGCAGCGGGCGCGTGGTCCTCTCCCGTCCCCGCATCACCGGTGAGGGCGGGCGGGAAGGCGCGGGGGCTGCCCGTCAGATCCGCGGCAACGTCATCCAGGGCGGCGGTCAGGCGCGGCACCTCTCCGGTGGCGGCATCCTCGATCTGCACCGGGCAGGTGGCCAGGACCGTCGCGGGCAGGGTTCGAAGCAGTTCCCGGACCGCCTCCAGCAGGTCGATCGCGGTGGCGGGACGCTGGCCGACGGGCCGGGCCGCCGCCCAGGTCACGAGGGAATCGAGCTCACGCGGCACCCCGCTGACGCGGGTGGACGGGGCCGGGATGTCCTCGTGCACATGCTGGAAGGCGATATGCACCGGCTGCTCGCCGCGGAACGGCTGGGTGCCGGTGAGCATCTCGAACAGCACCACACCCAGGGAGTACAGGTCGCTGCGCTCATCACAGTGTCCCCGGGTCACCACCTCGGGGCTGATGTACGCGACGGTGCCCAGCAGCGCGGCGCTCGCCGAGGAGTTGTTCGAGCCGGTCGCGCGGGCCAGCCCGAAGTCCGCGACCTTCACGGTGTCCTGCGCGTCCAGCAGGATGTTCTCCGGTTTGATGTCGCGGTGGACGATCCCCGCCTCATGCGCGGCCACCAGCGCCTGCAGCACCTGCTCGGTCACCCGCAGGCTTTCGCCGACGCTCAGGGGGCCCTGGCGCACCATGCGCGCCCGCAGCGTCTCACCCTCCACGAGCTCCATCGCCAGGTAGATGCTGTCCCCGTCCTCGCCCTGGTCGAAGACGCCCACCACGTTGCGGTGCGCCAGGCGGGCCGCCGCCCGGGCCTCTCGGCCGAAGCGGCGTCGGAAATCCTCATCCATCGCCAGGTGGGGGTGCATGATCTTGAGCGCCACCACACGGTCCAGGCGCTCGTCATGGCCGCGGTACACGGTGGCCATGCCGCCGCGCGCGATCGGCTCCTCGACCCGATAGCGGTCATCGAGGAGCAGGCTGATGCCGGGGGAAGTCGACGTCGCCGAGCTCACAGGGCCAATCTAGGGTGCTTCACGCGCGCGGGAGGGGACCGACACACGGCACGGGTGTCACACGCTGTGAGGTGCCTCCCGGGGCCGGGTGGCCCGGTGCTGAAGGGCGCCCGGTGCGATGCGCTCCCCGGTCGGTGCATGGCACCCTAGGAGGCGTGAACGACATCGATACCCTCATCACCGATTGGCTCACGCTCCCCGATGTCGCCGAGCGACTGGACCTGGAGGTCTCCAAGGTCCGCCGTCTCATCGAGGATGGCCACCTCGTCGCGGTGCGGCGCGGTCACCCGGTGGTGCGGATGATTCCCGCTGAGCTGCTGGTGAACGATGCTCCGGTCCCGCATCTGACCGGTACCATCACCGTGCTGCGCGATGGCGGATTCAGCGACCTGGAGCTGCTGGAGTGGCTGTTCACGGCCGATGACACCCTGCCCGGGCGCCCCATCGATCACCTGCGCCGCGGTCAGCGCGGCGAGGTGCGCCGCCGCGCGCTCGCCCTCGCGCTGTGAGGCGCGTGCCCCGCTGACCAGCGGGCACAGCGCGTTGCGGGGGAGTCGGCGTCAGGCCGACAGTGCGTCCACATCAGTCGCCAGATCCGCCATCCGCTGCAGCCCCGCCAGGCCCGGCCCGTCGATCGCCCCCGCGCCCTGCAGGATCTCGCGGGCTCGGGAGGCGCGTGCCCGGATATCCGTCGCAACGGAGGCGACCGCACCGGTGGCGCGCATCAGCTCATGCACCGCCAAGATGTCCTCCGGATCCGCATCGGCCTGGCCCACGGTGCGCTCGAGCAGCTGCCGACCCGCCGCATCGGCCGCCTGTTCGGTGCGTGCCAGCAGCGCCGTGCGCTTGCCCTCGAGGATGTCCCCGCCCACGGGCTTGCCGGTGCTGTCCTGATCCCCGATCACGCTGAGGAGGTCATCGCGCAGCTGGAACGCTGTGCCCACCTCGATCGACCAGGCCGAGAGCGCATCCAGCAGCGGCGCCTCGGCTCCCATGAGCGCAGCGCCCATCCGCACCGGGCGGAGCACCGAATAAGGCACCGTCTTCCACCGGATCACCGCTAGGGCCGCCTGCTCGGGATCCTCGACGGAGCCGAGCCCCGCCGCCTGATGCAGGATGTCCAGATACTGCCCGGACATCACCTCGGTGCGCAGGGCATCGAACTCCGCCCGGGCCCGCGCCACGGCGTCCGCGTCCCCGGTGATCTCAGAGGCGAGCTGCTCGGACCAGCTGAGCGCCAGATCCCCGAGCACGATCGCCACCGCGATCCCGAACTCCTCAGCGTCGCCCCGCAACGAAGCCGCACGGTGCCGCTGCGCCGCCTGCACATGCAGTGCAGGCCGGCCGCGCCGCACGGGGGAGTGGTCGATGACATCGTCATGCATGAGCGCCGCTGCCTGCACCAGCTCGATCGCCGCCCCGCAGCGGGCGAGCTGATCCAGCTCATCGGGGTGCGCCTCGCGGCCGAGCGCGGTGACCCCACCCCAGAAGCACAGCCGGGGACGCAGCAGCTTTCCGCCCTCGAGATAGGTACCGAGGTCATCGACCAGAGCAGCGGCCTCCGGGGCGATGCCTGCCAGGTGCTCCGATCCCGCCGCGAGCGCTTCGCGGGTGATGCGATCGGCCTGCTGCACCATCTGCTGCTCCAGGGCGGAGAGCACGGCGCTGGAGGGGGCGGAGGCAGTCATGAGCAGTCCTTTCTCGCGAGCCCCCCGATCCTCCCACAGCGCGCCTGGATGCCGATCCCTGGTGCGGTCCGCCGCGGGACGACCTCTCCTCCACAATGCCCCCTCATCCACAATCGGGCAGGGGGTGATGCTCGTAGAGCGCTCGGTGGGACAGGGTCGCTTCATGACGATGAACATTCCGCCCACCGCCCCTCACGAGCCGCCTCTGCTGCCGCTCGCCGATCCCTCCGAGCTGCTCGCCCAGGCACACCTGAGCCTCGCGGTGATGCCGTGCGACTGCCTGCTGCTGGCGACCGCCGGCACGGTGACCGAGCCGCCCATGATCACGCGCAGTCCCCTGCAGGACATCACGGATCCGGGAGGTGCGGAGCGCCTGGCCCACCAGCTGCACCTCATGGCCCCCGGATGCGATCAGGTCATCGAAGCGCTCGTGGTGATCGGGGACGGTTTCCAGGAGGTGCTTGAGCCGCTGGTGCGTGAGACTCTCGAACGCCTGGGAGAGATGCTGCAGCAGGCAGCCCGCAGCCTTGCACTGGATCGTGAGGATGTGCTGGTGCGCGGTGCCGCCTGTGGCCGCTGGTGGTCGGTGGACCCGGCCAGCTCGGACTCCGCTGCTGCGGTGCAGGTGGCCGCAGCGGGGGAGCTGCTCCCCTTCTCCCGCACGCGCACCGCCGCGAGCGCGGTCCTGGCCGGACGCTGCATTCCCCGCCCGCCGCTGGACACCGCCCGCCTGCGCGCCCTCGGCTCGGATCTCACCATCCCTGCCCCGGATATCTCGTCACGGGTCGATGTCGGCATGCTGTTCGCCCGCGCCCGCACCGCGCTGGAGCGCCTGGAACGCACCCCGGGGCCGGATGCCCAGGGGGTGTGGATGACGGAATGTGAACACATCGCTGCGCTGCTCTCGGCGCTCGCCGTGGACCGGCTGCACTGGGAGCTGATGGGCCGCTGCGTCGAGCGCGGTGCAGCGCGAAAAATCGACCGTGAGGACCTGCTGCCCATCCTCGCCAGCGACGGCAGCTGGCGCCCCCACGCCGACGTCTGCGCAGGTGGCAGTTGGTATCGAGCACTCGAGGAGCTGCAGGCAGTGGCCGCCGGAGCGATGACTGCCGCGCCCGTGCAGGAACGCTCCACGGCGCGCTGCGCCTGGCGCGCGGTGACCACGCTGCTGGTGCTGCTGGCGTGGTGGAACCACCGCTATGCGAGCGCCGGAGAGCTCGTGGCCGCCCTCGAGGAGGTGGAACCGCACTCCTCTTTGGCACGCTTGCTCACACGCCTGATCGACACTCCGGTCCGCCCGGCCTGGAGAGCGGCGCCCTGACGCGGCTCCGCCCCGGCTGCCGCGGTCGGCCTATGGACAAGGAGCCTCGGTATGCCCGCAGCAGTGGATGCGCCCGCGCTCCCGCGCGCTCCCGGCCCCTGGCGCCCTGAGCACGGCCCCGGAGACCGCCGCTTCATGCCGATCGGAGATCTGCCCCTGGAGAGCGGTGAGGTTCTGCGGGACGTCACCATCGCCTACGAAGCCTGGGGAGAACCCGCCCCGGATCGCTCCAATGCGGTGCTGGTGCTGCATGCCCTGACCGGAGACTCCCATGTGCGCGGACCGGCCGGTCCCGCACATCCCAGTCCCGGCTGGTGGGAGAGCCTCGTCGGCCCCGGTCGTCCCATCGACACGGAGCGACACTGGGTCATCGCACCGAACGTCCTGGGGGGTTGCCAGGGCAGCACCGGGCCCTCCAGCCCGGCTCCCGACGGACGCCCCTACGGCTCCCGCTTCCCGCAGCTGACCATTCGTGACCAGGTCGCGGCGGAGCGCCGGCTGCAGCAGGCCCTGGGACTGCCCAGCTGGGAGCTCGTGATCGGCGGGTCGATGGGCGGCATGCGCGCGATCGAATGGGGCGTGAGCCACCCTCAGCTCGTGCGGAACCTCGCGGTCATCGCCTCGAGCGCACGCGCGAGCGCCGACCAGATCGCCTGGAACAGCGCCCAGATCGCTGCGATCGAAGCCGACCCCTGGTTCCGCGGCGGCGACTACCACGACAACCCCGCCGGCCAGACCCCAAGTGTGGGACTGGGAATCGCCCGCCGCATCGCCCACACCACCTATCGCAGCGCCCAGGAGTTCCAGGCCCGCTTCGGCAATGACCCCCAGGATGGTGAGGACCCCCTGGACGGGCGCGGCCGCCACCAGGTCACCAGCTACCTCGACCACCATGCCGACAAACTCATCCGCCGCTTCGACGCGGGCACCTACCTGTCCCTCGTCCGCTCCATGAGCACGCACGACGTCGGCCGCGGCCGCGGCGGGGTAGCGGCGGCGCTTGGCCGCATCCGGGCCCGCACCTTGGCCCTCGCGATCGACTCCGACCGTCTCTTCCCACCCGCCCTCGTCCAGGAGATCGCCGAGCACACCCCGTCGGCCCGATACCACCTGGTCAGCTCACCGATCGGGCATGATGCCTTCCTGCTGGAGCATCCGGGACTTCAGCGGTGGATAGCACAGCTGCTGGACGGCTAAAGTGAGCGGTTGCCGGGCCGCGGACCAGCGCCCGGCAGGCATCGCCGAGCAGAACGGAGCGGCATGACGATCGTCGTGGGCTACTCGCCCTCCGGGCAGGGACGCGCCGCGCTGCGCGCCGCCCTGCGCCAGCAGCGCCGCACCGGGGAGGTGCTCGCGATCGCGTCCCATCGCTACGACGACCCCGAGATCGGCATGACCTCTGCCAGCGAGCAGCAGATCCGGGAGGCTCTCGCCGCGGAGGGCGCCGCCGCTGCCGAGGTGATGATCCGCTCGTGCTCCGAACAGGACATCGGCGAATTCGTCCTCGCCCTGGCTGAGGAGGTCTCCGCCTCCCTCGTCGTCTTCGGGCTGCGGCGCAAATCCCGCATCGGCAAGCTCAATCTCGGGGCCTCCGCCCGGCGCATCGTGCTGGGGGCGCGCTGCCCGGTGCTGACCGTGAAGGCCGAGCCCGCCGCGTGAACCCGCCATAGCGGGGACCCGCCTCGGAGGGGACTGCGGCGGGACCGCCCCGGAAGGGAAGCGAATCCGAGGCCCGGCGGCAGATCTGCAGGACGGAAAACAGTCGCCCCGACGATCGGACTGCGGTGCGGGAAACTGCGGTGCGGGAATAGGGGGCGGTCCCGGCCGCGTTGTATAGTGATGAGGCTTGACGGCACCGTGCCCTCGTGCGCCATGAAACGGTCTGACCACCGTCCGCGCCGGGCAGCGGAGCCACCAGCCGCGCCGAGATGACGACCGCCCGAGAGCGGTGGACCGCCCAGCGGGCCGCTGCCGGAAGAAGGAACGAGTGACCTCTCCCAAGACCGCCGAGAAGACCGCCACCCCGCGCCGCTCGACCCAGAGCACCGCGAAGAGCTCGACCGCGAAGAGCTCGAAGGCCGCCACCACCTCCGCGACGCCCGATGAGCAGGACACCGCGACGACGTCGGCGACGAAGACCTCGGAGAAGAAGACCCCCGCGAAGAAGGCTCCTGCGAAGAAGGCCTCCGCGAAGAGGACGGCCGCGAAGAAGTCCCCGGCGAAGACGACCGCCGCGAAGGACACCGCATCTGAGGCCGCGCCCGGGGCCGAGTCGGCCGAGGACACCGCCACGGAGCAGACCGCGGACAAGCCCGAGAGCAAGACGGCCGCCAAGCGCACCGCCGCCAAGAAGACCACGGGCAAGAGCTCCTCCGGTACCTCTGCGAAGAAGGCAGCGGCCAAGAAGTCTGCCGCGAAGGCCGCGCAGAACGCCGAGGTGGATACCGACGAGGAGGAGGACTCCGAGTCCGCCGCCAAGGCCGAGAAGGACGCCGACACCAAGAAGGTCGAGGAATCCGGCGGCTTCGTCTTCAACTCCTCCGAGGACGACGCTCCCGCGCAGCAGGTCGTCACGGCCGGGGCCACCGCGGACCCGGTCAAGGACTACCTCAAGCAGATCGGTAAGGTCGCGCTGCTGAACGCCGCCCAGGAGGTCGAGCTCGCCGAGCGTATCGAGGCCGGTCTGTTCGCGGAGCAGAAGCTCAAGCGCGATGAATCCCTGGCCCGCACCAAGGCCGGGCGTGAGCTCGCGATCATCGTGCAGGACGGCCGTGCGGCGAAGGACCACCTGCTGGAGGCGAACCTGCGCCTGGTGGTCTCCCTCGCCAAGCGCTACACCGGCCGCGGGATGCTGTTCCTGGATCTCATCCAGGAGGGCAACCTGGGCCTGATCCGCGCGGTCGAGAAGTTCGACTACGCCAAGGGCTACAAGTTCTCCACCTACGCCACGTGGTGGATCCGCCAGGCCATCACCCGTGCCATGGCCGATCAGGCCCGCACCATCCGCATTCCCGTGCACATGGTCGAGGTCATCAACAAGCTCGCCCGCGTGCAGCGCCAGATGCTGCAGGACCTGGGCCGTGAGCCCACCCCGGAGGAGCTCGCCAAGGAACTGGACATGACCCCGGAGAAGGTGGTCGAGGTCCAGAAGTACGGCCGCGAGCCCATCTCCCTGCACACTCCGCTGGGTGAGGACGGCGACAGCGAGTTCGGTGACCTCATCGAGGACTCCGAGGCCGTTGTGCCCGCGGATGCGGTGAGCTTCACCCTGCTGCAGGAGCAGCTGCACTCTGTCCTGGACACTCTCTCCGAGCGGGAGGCCGGTGTGGTCTCCATGCGGTTCGGTCTCGAGGACGGCCAGCCCAAGACCCTGGATGAGATCGGCAAGGTCTACGGCGTCACCCGCGAGCGGATCCGCCAGATCGAGTCCAAGACCATGAGTAAGCTGCGCCACCCCTCGCGTTCGCAGGTCCTGCGCGACTACCTGGACTGAGATGGCAGCAGACCTGGCGGTGCGCCGCCTGGTGCCCGATGACTGGGCGGCGTACCGGATGCTGCGCCTGGAGATGCTGGCCGATGCCCCGGACTATTTCTGGAGCACGCTCGAGATGGTGCAGGACCGCGACGAACAGGCCTGGCGGTCCGAGGTGGCCGGGCCTCGCACGCATTACCAGGCCGTGCGTGACGGCGAGGTGGTCGGGGCGCTGAGCATCGATTGGGTGGGCTACACGGCTGAGCATCCGCTGGCCGAGGGCTCGGTGAACATCGTCTCGGTGTTCGTGCGCCCCGCCCACCGCGGCACCGGCGTCACCGCAGCCCTTCTCGCTGCTGCGGATCAGGCGATGCGTGAGCGGGGCCGCACCCGGCAGCTGCTGGAGACCCCGGAGGACAACACCCCGGCCCGGCGCACCTACGAGCGACTGGGCTTCACCGAGACGGGACGACGGTTCCCTGATCCGCGCCGCGCCGGGCTCGAGGAAGTCGAGTACGAGCGGATTCTCCCGGCCTGAACACCCCTGCTCCGTGCTCGCCACCGGCGTCATGGCAGCGTCGGCATCACGGCAGCGCCGGTATGACGGCAGCGCCTAGATCACTAGCGCCTGCATCACGGCAGCGAATGGGCCCCGCACCTGAGGGTGCGGGGCCCATTCGCGTGAAGAACAAGGAGGGAGCCGGATCAGTCCTCGACCGGCTCCGGCTTGATGTGCAGACGCTCCGTCTCATCGATCACCTCGGCCGCCAGGGGACGCAGAGCATCCTCATGGGCACGGGCATGGTGCGCACAGAACATCAGCTCGCCACCGGCCTCCAGGAGCACCTTGACGTACGCCTGGGCGCCGCAGCGGTCACAGCGGTCCTGCGTCGACAGAAGGGGAGCTTCAAGAGTGAGGTTCATGAGGCCATTTGTAGCACCGCGAGGGCCCCGATGGTCGCCGCGTCCATCACAGGTTCGCTCCGGGCGCAAACCGACTGTGAACCCTGCCGCGCAGCGGGTCGATCCCCGCCCCGGCCAGGCCATCCCCGTAGTATCCGAGGGGTGTCCACCTCCTCAGCTGCGAAGAAGACCGCCTACGACGCCCGCAACCTTCAGGTCCTCGAAGGGCTGGAGGCCGTGCGCAAGCGCCCCGGCATGTACATCGGCTCCACCGACTCCCGGGGCCTCATGCACTGCCTGTGGGAGATCCTCGACAACGCCGTGGACGAGGCGCTGGGCGGGCACGGCGATGAGATCGCGGTGATCCTCCACGAGGATCACTCGGTGGAGGTGCGCGATACGGGCCGCGGCGTCCCGGTGGACACCGAACCCCGCACTGGCCTGACCGGCGTCGAGGTGGTGTACACCAAACTGCATGCGGGCGGGAAGTTCGGCGGCGGCTCCTACGCCGCCTCCGGCGGTCTGCACGGCGTGGGCGCGAGCGTCGTCAATGCCCTCTCGGGCCGCCTCGACGTGGAGGTGGACCGGGCCGGCAAGACGTACGCCATGAGCTTCCAGCGCGGCAAACCCGGTGTGTTCGCCGATGGCGACCAGCCCAGCCTCGATGCGCCCTTCACCCCGGCCGACGGTCCCGCCGAGCTGCGTGTCGTCGGCAAGGCCAAGCGCGGCGTGACCGGCACCCGCGTGCGCTACTGGGCCGATCCGCAGATCTTCGTCAAAGGCTCCCACTTCTCCCTCGAGGAGCTGACCCGCCGAGCCCGGCAGACCGCCTTCCTCGTGCCCGGCCTGAAGCTCTCGGTGACCGATCAGCGGCCCGAGCGCAACCCCGATCAGCCCGCCACCACCGCCTTCCGCTACGAGGGCGGGATCTCCGAGTTCGTCGAACATCTCGCGCAGGATCAGCGCATCAGCGACGTGATCCGCCTGCAGGGCAGCGGCGAGTACACCGAGACCATCCCCGTGCTGGACAAGAACGGGCAGATGGTCTCCACCGATGTGCAGCGCTCGTGCGAGGTGGACATCGCGCTGCGCTGGGGCGAGGACTTCGACTCCACCCTGCGCTCCTTTGTGAACATCGTCGCGACCCCCAAGGGCGGCACACACGTCACCGGCTTCGAACAGGCACTGGTCAAGACGCTGCGCAAGCAGGTGGAGAACCAGGCGCGGCGCGTGAAGTTCAACGCGAAGAACGAGAAGATCGAGAAGGACGACACCCTCGCGGGGCTCACCGCCGTGGTGAGCGTGCGCATCGACGAACCGCAGTTCGAGGGCCAGACCAAGGAGGTGCTGGGCACCCCCGCGATCCGCCAGATCGTCGCACGGGTCGTCGAGGACCAGCTCACGACGTTCCTCACGTCCACCAAGAAGGGGGAGAAGGAGCAGGCCGCCTTGGTAATCGACAAGGTGGTCTCCGAAATGCGCGCCCGCATCGCCGCGCGCATGCACAAGGAGGTCTCGCGCCGCAAGAACGCGCTGGAGTCCTCCACCATGCCCACGAAACTCGCGGACTGCCGTACCCACGACGTGGAGCGCTCCGAGCTGTTCATCGTCGAGGGCGACAGCGCCCTGGGCACCGCGAAGAACGCCCGCTCGAGCGAGTTCCAGGCCCTGCTGCCCATCCGCGGCAAGATCCTCAACGTCCAGAAGGCCACCGTCACCGACATGCTGAAGAACGCCGAATGCGCGGCGATCATCCAGGTGATCGGGGCGGGCAGCGGCCGCACCTTCGATCTGGAGGCCGCCCGCTACGGCAAGATCATCATGATGACCGACGCCGACGTGGACGGCGCCCACATCCGCACCCTGCTGCTGACCCTCTTCCACCGCTACATGCGGCCACTGGTCGAAGCGGGGCGGGTGTACGCGGCGGTGCCGCCCCTGCACCGCGTGGAGATCATCCACGGCGGCAAGCGCAAGAACGAGTACGTGTACACCTACTCCGAGGCGGAGCTGACGAAGCTGCTGAAGTCCCTCGAGCGGCGCGGCAAGAGCTACAAGGAGCCGATCCAGCGCTACAAGGGCCTGGGTGAGATGGACGCCGACCAGCTGGCCGACACCACGATGGATCCCGCACACCGCACCCTGCGCCGGGTGCGGATCGAGGATGCCGAGGCGGCGAGCGCCATGTTCGAGCTGCTCATGGGCTCCGAGGTGGCGCCGCGCAAACAGTTCATCATCGAAGGCGCCGACGAGCTGGACCTGGAGAGGATCGACGCATGAGCCTCGCCGTGCGGGTGATTCCGTGCCTGGATGTGGATGCCGGGCGAGTGGTCAAAGGCGTGAACTTCCAGAACCTGCGTGATGCCGGGGATCCGGTGGAGCTCGGAGCCCGCTACGGCGCCGCCGGCGCGGATGAGCTGACGTTCCTGGATGTCACCGCCTCATCGGGCGGCCGCGACACCATGATCGACGTGGTGCGTGCCACCGCCGAGCAGGTATTCATCCCGCTGACCGTCGGCGGGGGAGTGCGCACGGTGCAGGACGTGGATCAGCTGCTGCGCGCCGGCGCGGACAAATGCTCGATCAACACCGCAGCGATCGCTCGCCCGGAGCTGATCGGGGAGATCAGCCACCGCTTCGGCAACCAGGTGCTGGTGATGTCGATCGACGCCCGCCGCGTCACCGCTGACACCCCGGAGGGCACCGCCCGCCGCGGCTCCGGCTTCGAGGTCACGACCCATGGGGGCCGCCGCGGCACCGGCATCGACGCGATCGCCTGGATCCGCGAGGTCACCGAGCGGGGCGCGGGCGAGATCCTGCTGAACTCGATGGACGCCGACGGCACGAAGGACGGCTTCGATCTCGAGCTGATCCGTCTGGCTCGGGAGGCCAGCAGTGTGCCGCTCATCGCCTCCGGCGGGGCCGGGCGCGCCGAGGACTTCGCTCCCGCCGTGCGGGCGGGCGCCGATGCGGTGCTCGCCGCGAGTATCTTCCACTTCGGCGAGGTGACGATCGCCGAGGCGAAAGCGGCGATGGCCGCCGAGGGCATCACGGTCCGGTGAGCGCCCCGCTGTCCGTCGGCGCCCGCAGTCCGAGCCGCCGCCCCACGAGCCGATCCCGTCTGGCCAACGCCGCACTGATCCTGCTGGTGCTGCTGCATGCGGTGGGAGGCTGGCTGGTGTGGGACAACCGCCGCCTGGTCGTCACGGACTATGAGGTGACGATGGCGGACCTGCCTGCGGACAGCAGCGGGATCCGGATCGCCCAGGTCTCGGATCTGCATGCCGCCCATTTCGGGTCTTTCGAAGACCGTCTGCTGCAGGCCGTTACGGCGGCGAAGCCGGATCTGGTGGTGATCACCGGGGACATCGTGGACCGCTCTACCCGGGACCTCACCGCGCCGCTGCGGACCGCGGAGCGGCTGGCGCAGGTGGCGCCGACGGTGTTCATCACCGGCAACCATGAGGCGGATCTCGGCCAGCGCGCGCAGCTGCTCGAGGGTCTCGAGCAGCGCGGCGTCCTGGTGCTGCGCGATGAGGCTCACTCGATGACGCTGAACGGGACGGACCTCGTGGTGGTGGGTCTGGATGATGCGAAGCACCGGCGCAATAGGAAGCTCCCGGCACGCTCCCCGGGTGAGGTGATGGACTCGCTGAGCATCACCGATGACGCGCCGGTGCTGGTCCTCGCCCATCGGCCCACCCTCCTTCCGGAGCTCGCCGAGCATGGCGCGGATGTGGTGCTGTCCGGGCATGCGCATGGCGGACAGGTGCGCATCCCCAGGGTCGGAGGACTCATCGCCCCGGACCAGGGGCTGTTTCCCGCCCTGACCTCGGGCGTGCACCGGCACGGGGACGCGAGCATGGTGATCAGCCGGGGACTGGGAAACACGGCGCTCGCCCAGGTGCGGGTGAACAACCCCCGCGAGCTTGTGATCGTGGACCTCGTGCCCGCGGCCGACTGAGAGGCACGCGGCCGCGGGAGCGGCCCGGGTGTCGACCCGGTGGATCAGCTAGGCAACGGCTCGATGCGGTATGTGACCGCGAGGGTGTGCGAGGCGCCCGGGCCGAGGGCCACGGCGGCATCCTTCGCCACGGCCGGCTCGCTGCACACGAAACGGCTCCAGTGCCCCGGCGTGATGTCGCCGATCTCGCGGGCGCCATCTTCGCCCGGATTCCACACCACGGTGCGTGCCGCACCCCGCGGCCGGGCATGGATCCGCCGTCCCGCTGCGGGATCGGTGAGCGTGACCGGGGCCCCGGACTCGACCACCGCATCCGTCGGCCCCTGCACCCGCAGCGGTGCCTGCGGCATGACATCCGCGCACAGCCCGCGCGTGTTGTCGAGGTAGGGCGCCCCTTCCAGTCCGCTGATCTCGATGCCGCGCACATCGGCCACCGCGAGGTAGGTGTGCAGCGCCGCCTCCAGCTCCAGCCCCTCCGCCCCGGCGGTGATCCGCAGCTCGATATCCAGGTCGGCGCCGATGCGCAGCGTCAGCTGGGCCTGCAGCTCCCGGCGCGCGGCAGGACTGGTGAGCGCCAGCAGCACCTCATCGTCGGTGCGCTCGGCGCGGGCGAGATCCCAGCGCACCTGCCGCAGCCAGCCGTGCTTGTACGGCGCGTCGCCGTGGCGGCCGGCCCCGAACCACGGGCCGACCACCGGCACCCCGCCGCGGACCGAGCGTCCCGGACCACCGGCGGAGTCCGGACTCACCCACAGCAGATCACGGCTGCCGGTCGGCACCCAGCTGAGCAGCTGCGCACCATCGGGCAGCAGCGCAGCCGTGCATGCTGCGGTGTCCACGGCGATCGCATCGGCCCCCTGGACGGTCGACCAGGTGATCCCGGCGGGCAGAGCAGAGCCGACCGGCAGAGCAGAGGCAGCGGCGTCGCGCATCGGATCAACCGACCGCGGCGATCGGGACCGGAACCGGAGTGCCGGAACCATCACGGCGCCCCGTCGGCTCGGGCAGGTCGATGGGTTGGCCCGCCTCGGAGCAGGCACGGGCCGGATGTGGCACCACCCACGCCCCGATCAGCACGTCCTCGCCGCGCAGGAACCGGTGGCAGCGCACCCCCGCGGTGGATCGGCCCTTGGCCGGGTACTCGCTGAGCGCCGAGACCTTGAGCGAGCCGGTCTGCAGGGTGGGCAGGGTGCCGGAACTGCCGGCCACGGTCACCACATCCCCGGGGCGGGTCACGTCGATCGCCCCGAAGGAGAGCACATGAGCGCCCGCCGCCAAGCGGATCCCGGCCACGCCGCCGGCACCGCGACCCTGCGGCCGCACCCCGGAGGCGGGAAAGTGCAGCAGCTGCGCATCGGAGGTGATGAACACCAGGTCCAGATCCGCATCGTCCTCGAGATCCACGACCCCCACGACCTCGTCATCGTCCTTCAGGGCGATGATCTCGAAACCGTCGGTGCGCGGGAAGTCCAGCTGCACGCGCTTGACCACCCCGGCGCGCGTGCCCAAGGCGATCGCGCCGCCGCGGGCGATATCCGCCTCCGCTAGGCGGATCAGGCTTAGCGCCCGCTCATCCCGCTCAAGATCCACGAGATCAGCCAGGCGCGTGCCGCCCGCGAGCGACGGCGCCCCCGCCGTCGGCGCAAGGGACGGCAGATCCACCACCGACAGCCGCAGCACCCGGGCGCGGCTGGTGACCACACCGATCATCGAACGGGTGGTGGTCGCGACATGGGAGGTGACGACGTCATGCGAGCCGCGCTGCCCCTCCCGCAGCAGCGGCCCCTCCCCGCTCAACCGGGCGATCAGCCCGGTGCCGGTCAGCAGCACGCTACAGGGCTCATCGGCCACCTCCAGGGATGCGCCGGCCGCGACGGCGGGAGCCTCCGCAGCCTCCAGCAGCACGGTGCGCCGCGGGGTCCCATGCGCGGCGGCCACCGCGGCGAGCTCCTCCGAGACCAGAGCCCGCAGCACCTCATCGGAGCCCAGGATCTCCTCCAGGCGCTCGATCTCGCGCTGCAGCTCGTCCCGCTCGGCCTCTAGATCGATCTGGGAGAACTTCGTCAGTCGGCGCAGCCGCAGCTCGAGGATGTACTCCGCCTGCACCTCGGTGAGATCGAAAACCTGCATCAGGCGGGTGCGCGCACTGGTCGCATCATCACTGGTGCGAATGATCTGGATGACTTCGTCGATATCCAGGATCGCCAGCAGCAGGCCCTCCACCAGGTGCAGGCGGTCCTTGCGCTTGCCGAGCCGGTGCTCCGTGCGGCGGCGCACCACATCCAGGCGATGCGCCACGAACACCTCGAGCAGCTGCTTGAGGCCCATGGTGCGCGGCTGCCCATCCACGAGCGCCACATTGTTGATCCCGAAGGACTCCTCCAGCGGCGTGTACTTGTACAGCTGCTCGAGCACCGCCTCCGGCTCGAACCCGGACTTGACCGTGAGCACCAGGCGCAGCCCATGGTGGCGGTCGGTGAGGTCCTGATAGTCGGAGATGCCCTGCACACGCTTGCGCTGCACCGCATCCCGCAGCTTCTCCGCCACCCGCTCCGGACCCACCTGGTACGGCAGCTCCGTGATGACGATGCCCTTGCGCCGCGAGGTGATGTTCTCGATCCGGCTGGTGGCGCGCATCTTGAAGGAGCCGCGGCCGGTGCGGTACGCATCGCGGATCCCATCCAGGCCGATGATCCGCCCGCCCGTGGGCAGATCCGGTCCGGGCACGAAGCGCATGAGCTCCTCGAGCTCCGCCTCGGGATGATCGATCAGGTGGCGGGCCGCCGCAATCGTCTCCACCAGGTTGTGGGGCGCCATGTTCGTGGCCATCCCCACCGCGATCCCGGAGGCCCCGTTCACCAGCAGGTTCGGGTACTGCGCGGGCAGCACCTCGGGCTGAGTGAGCTGATTGTCGTAGTTGGGCACCAGGCCCACGACGTCCTCGTCCAGTGAGTCGGTCATGAGCAGCGCCGCCGGGGCGGGGCGCGCCTCGGTGTAGCGAGCCGCAGCCGGCCCGTTGTCCAGGGAGCCGAAGTTGCCGTGCCCATCCACGAGCGGCAGGCGCATGTTGAAGTCCTGCGCCATGCGCACCAGCGCGTCGTAGATTGCCGTATCGCCGTGCGGATGGAGCTTGCCCATCACCTCGCCCACCACACGCTGGCTCTTGACATGCCCACGATCCGGGCGCAGCCCCATATCGGCCATCATGTAGAGGATCCGACGCTGCACGGGCTTGAGCCCGTCGCGCGCATCCGGCAGCGCACGCGAATAGATCACCGAGTACGCGTACTCGAGGAACGAGGATTCCATCTCGCTGGTGACGTCGATGTCGACGATCGTCTCGGGGACCGCCTGATCGCCGCCGGGCGGCTGGGTGCTTCGGGATCGGGCCATGGGGGACATGATGACGCACCCACGGCGCTAGAGAGCGTAGGACACCCCAGGCCACGCCGCAGACGCCGCCTATCCCACACCTCGGGTGAGGTCATCGGCGACACGCCCCGCACCTGCCCTCGCGCGTGCTCCAACGCGATCGGGCCGCTGTGCGAACGGCCTCTCAGCTAGGATCACGGCATGGCGGAAAGACGCGATGGCCTGCGCTCCCGACGTCGACGAGGACGGGGTGGCGAGTCCGCACGGCCCGCCTACCCCCGGCACTGGGAGGCGGATATCGCCCTGCGCGACGGCTCCGCCGCGCATCTGCGCCCGATCCTCCCCGGGGATGCCGCCGCCCTGCAGGAGATGCACCTGCACCAGTCCGAGCGCTCCCGCTACATGCGGTTCTTCGCCCCGATGCCGCGCCTGTCGGACAAGGACCTCGAACGCTTCACCACCGTCGACCACGTCGACCGCGTCGCCTTCGTCGTGTACATCGGCGAGGACCTTGTGGCCGTGGGCCGCTACGACCGCATCGAACCCGACACCGCGGAGGTCGCCTTCTATGTCGCCGACGCCCGGCAGGGCAGAGGGCTGGGCTCGGTGCTGCTCGAGCACCTGGCCGCCGCGGCGCGCGAACGCGGCATCGACCGCTTCACCGCCGAGGTGCTGCCGCAGAACACCCAGATGATCACCGTGTTCACCGAAGCCGGTTTCGATGTGGAACGCACCCTGGACGACGGGGTGGTGCTCGTGTCCTTCCGCATCGACCCCACCGCCCGCTCCCGCGCCGTCATGGCCGAACGGGAACAGCGCGCCGAGGCCCGGGCCATGGAGCGCATGCTCAATCCCACGAGCATCCTGCTGGTGGGCGTCTCCTCCCGGCGCGACAGCGTGGGCGGCCGCGTGCTGAGCGCCCTCGAGCTGTCCGGCTTCAGCGGGGCGCTGCACATCATCTCCCGTGAAGCCCTCGAGCTGCGCGGCCACCGCACCCACGCTCGCATCACCGACGTCCCCGGCCCCGTGGACCTCGCCGTGATCGCCCTGCGCCCCGAAGCGTGCCTGGAGGCTGTGGAGGACTGCGCCCAGATCGGCGTGCGCAGCATCGTCATCCCCACCGAAGGCTTCTCCGAGACCCCCGAACGCCGCGCCCTGCAGCGCGAGATCGTCACCCGCGCCCGCCGCCACGGCATGCGCCTGCTGGGCCCCGGCTCCCTCGGCTTCCTGCGCACCGGCGCGGACCCGATCTCCCTGTCCATCGCCCCGCGCATGCCCCGCCCCGGCGGGGTGGCGCTCGCCGGGCAGTCCAGCGCCCTGGCCGCGATGCTGCTCGCGGGCGCGGACGTGCGCGGCCTGGGCGTGCACGAGTTCGTGTCGGTGGGCAACCGGGCCGATGTGTCCCTCAACGACACCCTGCAGCACTGGCAGGACGACCCGGACGTGGACGTCATCGGCCTCGCCCTCGAATCGATGGGCAATCCCCGCAAATTCACCCGCATCGCCCGGCGCCTGACCCCCACCACGCCCCTGGTGGTGCTGCGCCCGCCAGGCAGCGAGCAGCAGCTGCCGCCCGGGCACGACGTACGGCCATCGACCCTGCCGCGCGCAGCCCTGGACCAGGTGCTCGGCCAGGCCGGTGTGGTGCGTGCCGAGGGTGTGGACGAGCTGCTGGACGTGGTCGACGCGATCGGCCGCCAGGGACTGCCGCTCGGCCCGCGCGTCGGGATCCTCTCGAACACCGCGGCGCTCGGCGCCTCCCTGCGGGGCGCCGCCGACCAGGCGGGGCTGACCGTCGTCGCCGACAACCGTTCCGTGCCGCTGTCCGAGGACCCGCGACTGATTCAGCGGGCTTTCACCTCGATGGCCGCGCTCGGCGAGGTCGACCTGGTGATCGCCGGAGTGCTCGACACGCACGCCGACCGCCGCAGCGGCGACCCTGCCGAGCTGCTGCGCCAGATGGCCATCGTCGCCCGTCACTCCGAAGTGGTCCTGCTGGCCTGCGTGATCACGGGCGTGGATCGCCTCGCCGGGATCCAGGCGGCCGTGCGGACCGAGGGCGACCTCCCGCCTGTGCACACCACCGTGCGCTCCACGGTGCGCACCGCCGCCGCGATGCTCGAAGCCGCCGCCCGCCCCCAGGCCGATGACGAGGACCCCCCGCGCCGCGAGGACGTGGACCGCGCTGCCGCCCGTCAGCTGGTGGAGACGGCGCTCACCCACCGCCACGGCCCCCATGACCTCGATGCCGCCCAGACCGCCGCGCTGCTGGCCGCCTACGGCATCACGCTGCTGCCCACTGTGACCGTGCAGGACGAGGACGACGCCGTGACCGCCGCTGGACAGCTCGGCTACCCCGTGGCGCTCAAGAGCACTGACCCGGTGCTGCGACACCGGGCGGACCTCGGCGGTGTGCGCCTGGCCATCCCCGATGCGATCCAGCTGCGCCACGCCCTCGCGCAGATGCGCGCGGACCTCTCCTACTCCTCGGCGCCGCTGGCCGTGCAGAGCATGGCCCCTGCCGGCGTGCCGGTCGTGGTGCGCAGCGTCGAGGATCCCTCCGTCGGCCCGGTGGTGTCCCTGTCCATCGCGGGGGATGCTACTGATCTGCTGGGCGATATCGCCTACGCCCTGCCCCCGCTCGGAGAAGCAGCGGCCCGGCGCCTCATCGACACCCCCGCCGCGAGTGTGAAACTGCGCGGCCTGAAGGGACTGCCGCCCGCGGACCGGGAAGCGCTCGCCGATCTCGTGGTGCGGGTGGGGATGCTCGCCGAGGACCTGCCCGAGCTCGCCGAACTCGAGCTGTACCCCGTGCTCGTGGCCGCTGAAGGCCTGACCGTGGTGGGGGCGAGCGTGCGGCTCGCACCAGCCCCGAACCGCACCGACGGGACGCGGCGGGTGCTGCTCGGACCCACCGCGAGCCCCGAGGCCCCCGCAACCTGACCGGCCCGGGGGGAAGGAGCCCCGCGCTCGGGGAGCCCGGAGCCGGCGGAGCGCCCTCTCCTCCACAATGCAGTGCCATCCACATCCGGTCCGGCAGCGCGCTGTCAGCGCGGCAACCCGTGCGAGGATGGGCTGATGACCACCGTGCTGCCTGCCGCACTGCTGCGTGACCTCGAAAGCGCCGGATACTTCCCGGCCACGGCCGCGCAGACGCTCGACCGCGCCGTCCGCCGCTCCGAGGTGCTCGCCCACCTGGTGCGCCCCGAGACCACCTTCGACGGCCCCGAGGTGCGTCGGCACCTGACCGTGCTCGCTCTGACCCGCAGCCACCTGCTGATCACCCATCTGGACGATGACCCGGCCGATGCCCTGAACCCCAGCCAGGTGGTCGCCACCACCGAACGGATCGCCCTGACCGCGATCACCGCCACCGGGCTCTCGCAGGTGTTCGACACCGACGGCGATGGCGGCCGCGCCGGAGCCCAGGAGGCCGAGGTGACGCTCGGCATCAGCTGGGGCGGCACGCGCCGCATCGACCTCGAGCGCGCCGTCTGCGAGGACCCCACCTGCCAGATGGACCACGGCTACACCGGCGCCATCGCCCCCTCCGACCTTGCGCTGCGCATCAGTGCCCTGGCCGATGGCGCCACCGCCGTCACTGCTGCTCTCGACTTCCACGACCAGCTGGTGGATGCGATCGACAGCGTCGGCGCCCCCGCCACGTCCCGCTGAGGTGCCGGTGACGCTCCCGGCCACCGACGATCTGCTGCCGCCGCCCTTCGCGGACGGCGCGCGCCCCGGCCTGCTGGACCTCCTGCCACCCCTGGTACAGAACCCGGTCCCGGGCCGCGACGTCATCGTCCTGCTGGACGGCGTGGGCTCGACCCTGCTGGACGAGCACCGCTCGATCACCCCGACGCTGCGCCGCCTGAGCGGACAGGTCCAGCACGTGCGCGCCCCCGCCCCCACCACCACGAGCGTGAGCATGGTCTGCCTGCACACCGCGCGAGCCCCGATCGAGCACGGGGTGCTGGGCCATATGACCTTCGACCCCGCCCGCGGCGCAGCGATCAATCAGCTCACCGGAGCGCCCGATGTCGATCCACGCACCTGGATGCCGCTGCGCACCCCCGTGGAAGCAGGGTCCCGGCGTGCCATCCAGGTGGGCCCGGCCAAGCACGGCGGCTCGCATCTGAGCCGCGTCGCCTACCGCGGCTGGGAGTTCCTCGCCCACGGCCGCGGGGACCGGGTCGAGGCGGTCCGGACGGCTCTGCATCGCGCGGGGCCCGATGGGCTCGTGCACCTGCACGTCGATGACGCGGACCATGCCGGGCACCGCCACGGCGTGAACTCGGACCGCTGGCGAGAGGCACTCGCCGAGGTGGACGGCCTCGTGGCAGCGCTGCTGCGGCGCCTTCCACGCGGCACCCGCCTGCACATCACCGCCGATCACGGCATGGTGGATACGAGCGAGGAGGCCACCGTGGACCTCGCCGAGCAGCCCGCGATTCAGGGCCTTGTGCGGGCCATCTCCGGGGAGGCGCGGGCCCTTGGCTTGCACGCCGCTCCCGGTGACGGCGCCGCCGAGGAGCTCGCGGTGCGGCTCGAGGAGCTGCTGGGGGAGCGGGCGCTGGTGCTGCGCGCGGCGCAGCTGCTCGAGCGCGGCGTGCTCGGGCCACCGGATGCGGTGGTACCGCCGTGGGTCGCGCCGCGCATCCCCGATGTGCTGCTGCTGGCCCGCGGGATCTGGCGCGTCGATGACTACTCCCGGCGCGAGGAGCCGCACAAGGCGCGAGCGATGATCGGCGCGCATGGCTCGCTGACAGCCGCCGAAGCTGTGGTGCCGCTGCTGCAGCTGGACGTATGAGCCCGCCAGCCGCCTGCGACCCCTGACGCCTGTGATCCCGCGCCGAGTGGGGCAGGTCAGTCGTGTTTGGAGCCGAAGACGATCTCGTCCCAGCTGGGCATCGAGGCGCGCTTGCTGCGCGACCGGCTCTGCTTCGCAGGCTTCGCCGGGGTCTTCTCCGCCTCGCCGTCGGCCGCGCTCTCGCGCGGGGCGGGGACATCGTCGAAGCCCGGCAGCGGCGTGAGATCCACAGTGTCCTGGTAGTGGACTGACTCCGCGTCCTGATCGGGCTGCTCGGCGCCGGTCTCGCCCGCCTGCGCATCATCCGATCCCGCTTCGGCAGCATCGTCGCCCTGCGCAGCACTCTCCGGGCCGTGAGCGTCCTCGTGCTGATCTGCAGAATCGTCCTCGTCAGCGGAATCCTCCGCGGAGCTGTCTGCGGCATGCTCACGGGCGGCCTCCGAATCGGCGTCCAGCACCCCGATCAGCGGGCCATCTGCCGCATCATCGGCGGCATCCTTGTCCGTCTCCTCGTTGTCGGGAGCATCCGTCGGGCTCTGTTCCGCCTCACTGAGATCGGACCACACCGTCTCGGAGGCGTCATCCTCGCTGTCGTCGACCGCGCGGGGGACCGGACGCAGACCCCGCCGGGCGTTCAGCGCATCGAGGTCGGACTCATCGAAGGTCGAGGGATGCTCCGGCGGCAGGGTGCGGCGCGGCGGCGCCGAGGGGCCGTGGCCCTCGAGGGAGCCATCGGCCTCGAGGTCGTAGACCGCAGAACGGACCGCCTGCAGGCGGGCACGGCCTCGCGTCGGCTCCACGGGGGCGTCCTCATCGCTGATCCAACGCGCCTCGTCATCGATCGCGGAGAGCGAGCGGTTCTGCACATCGGCCACCCAATGCGCCTGCCGGGTGCGGCCGCCTGCGGAGAACGTCAGCTCAAGAGTCCAGGTCCCATCGGGCCGACGCCACGCATCCCACACATGCTCACCGGCGGCCTCACGGGCCGCGAGGCGTTCGATGACCACGGAATCCAGGGCGGGACCACCCCGGCCGATGGGGAAGGCGCGGGCGCGCTGCGCGGTCCACTCGCGCTCGGCGATCACGGGGCCCTCATAGCGCCGCACATGCTCAAGCGGAATATCGGAGGTCTCTGCGATGTCCTCCGCGCTGCGGCCCGAGCGCAGCAGCGCCTGGATTTCGCGAGGCCGCAGGGGCGTGCTGTCCTCCGCCTGGATCATGTTCAGAGCGGGCCGGTCGGAGCGCACCGCGGCGCGCAGCGCCTTATCGATGCGCAGGGTGTACCGCTCGCCGTCGGAATCGATGAGGAGCACATGTTCCCCGTCGTCGTGGATCCCGTCGAGTTCGAGCTCGCGCATCGTCGTCCTCTCCGTCGGCGGTGGCCGACTCGCGGCGGACACCGGCCCGGGTGGCCGATGACATCCCGGCGGCGCCTCCGGCTGGCTGGCGGACCGCCCCACGGGACAGAAGTCTAGGCCGTGACCATACCGTGCTATCTGTGGATCGCAGCTGGGGACACTCCGCCTCCACACTCCGATGCGGGGCCGGACACAGAGGATCCGATCAGCAGCCAGACGTGTTGTCCCCTGCGAGGGGCTCTGCAATAATGCCGCCGCATTGAGCGTTGGGACACGCACCGGGAGCATTCCGGAGCTTCGCCCACACCGGCGCCGGAGCGCCCCCGGAACAAGGTCGCACCACCCGAACAACCAGGAACGGACCGTAGATGGCCACTGATTACGACGCCCCGCGCAAGAACGACGACGAGTCCGGCGACGACTCCATCGAGGAGCTGAAGGGCCGACGGAACGAGGCGGCGACCCCTGCAGTCGATGAGGACGAGGCTGAAGCAGCGGACTCCTATGAGCTGCCCGGCGCGGATCTGTCCGGCGAGGAGCTGTCCGTGCGGGTCCTGCCCCGCCAGGCGGATGAGTTCACCTGCGCCAGCTGCTTCCTCGTGAAGCACCGCAGCCAGATCGACCACGTCGAAGGCACCCTCATCATCTGCAAGGAGTGCGCCGCCTGACAGTGCGGCACAGCGCGGCAGAACACCGATACGACGACGGCACCGTCCCCGATCCGGGGAGGTGCCGTCGTCGTACTGTGCGGGCTGATCGAGTACGCCGCTCAGGACCGATCGGGCGGCGAGGAATGCATGCGCTGCGCCGCCTGCAGGGCCGCCGCCAAGTCCTCCGGGCGGCGGGTGGAGGCCACCCACGCGGTCACGGGATCCTCACGATCCAGCACCGGCACGCGGATGCCGCTGCGCGCCCAGCTGCGGATGCAGTGATGGGCCAGCGGCTCGAAATCCTGGCCGATGGTGCGCTGCCACTCCTGCCCGGTGAGCACCTGCACCTCGCCGAGCTCGGCGACATCGATATGGGCACGCCCGAGCCGGAAGGTGCTCCCGGTGACATCCAGCACAGGGGAGTACAGCATCACCAGAGCAATCGCTGCGAGGATCGCGACCACAGCCACGATCCCGCCGAGCTCGGGGCTCATCGGCACCAGGGCCAGCCCCAGCGAGCCGCCGAGGCCGAACGCGATCACCCAGCCGCCGAGGCCCGGCAGCAGATGCTCATGGAACAGCGTCCCGCCAGTCGGCCCCGTCGGTGCGTGTCCTGCGGCACGGGAGGAGCGCTGCGAGCGCGCGGCAGGATCAGGAGAGTTCGAGGTGGTGGCGGACATGGCCCCATCGTCTCATGGCCCGAGGGAAGAGCTTCTGCACCGCCGACCGGCAGCGGGGGCCTACGCTGTGAGCATGTCTGAGACTCTGCCCGCCGGGCCCGCCCCGGATGACCCGCCGGTGCTGCGCGTGCGTCGCCTCGGGGATGCCACCCTGCCGCACCGTGCCCACGCCGACGATGCGGGGCTGGACCTCACCAGCGCCGAGGACCTGGTGATCCCGCCCGGCGGCCGGGCGCTCGTCGGCACCGGGCTCGCCATCGCGCTGCCGCCCGGAACGGTGGGCATGGTGTGCCCGCGCTCGGGCCTTGCGGCGCGCCACGGCATCACGGTCCTCAACGGTCCGGGCATCATCGACGCCGGCTACCGCGGTGAGGTCAAGGTTCCGCTGCACAACACGGACCTTGAGGAACCCTTCACGCTCACCGCCGGAGACCGCATCGCCCAGCTGGTGGTGCTGCCGTATCTTGCGCCGCAGCTGGTGGAGGTCGACGACCTCGAGGCCACCGACCGGGCGGAGTCAGGTTTCGGCTCCAGCGGCGGTATCGCCGCCTTCGCCCAGACCCCGCAGGAGGGATGAAAATGGGACTGTTCTCCCGCCGCCGCAAGAGCAAGGACGCCGATCCTCAGCCGGAGGATGCCCGGACGACCGAGGATGCGGCCGTCGATGACGTCGACGACCGCGACCACAGCGACGACACGGACGCTGCGACATCGGACAGCGCCGCTGAGGACGCGCCGACTGAGCGCCCGGAGCACCTCGAGGACGGCCCCTTCGATGTCGCCGACGCCCCGGGGGAGTCCCGGATCGATCTGGGCGGCCTGCAGGTGCCCACCGTCGACGGCATGGAGCTGCGCATGGAAGTGGATCAGCGCAGCAAGGCCGTCACCGGCGCGAACCTCGTGATCCAGGGCTCATCCCTGCAGGTCCAGGCCTTTGCCGCGCCGAAGTCCCGCGGGCTGTGGGAGGAGGTGCGCTCCTCCCTGCGCGGCAGCGTCGTCAAGCAGGGCGGCACCGCAGAGGTGCGCCCGGGACCCTTCGGCACCGAACTGGTCACCCGCCTGCCCGTCAAGCGGCCCGATGGCCGCACCGGCTATCGACCCGCCCGCTTCATCGGCGTGGACGGACCGCGCTGGTTCCTGCGCGCCATCCTCACCGGCAAGGCGCTCAGCGACCCCGAGCAGGCACAGCGGTTCGAGACCCTCATCTCGCGCCTGGTGGTGGTGCGCGGTGGGGAGGCGATGGCCCCGCAGGAGCTGATCCCACTGCATCTGCCGGGGGAGCGGCCCGGCCTGCAGCAGATCCGCTCCGGCCCGCTCGACCCGCTGGCGCGGGGTCCCGAGATCACCCAGATCGGATGAGCCCGCAGTCCCCGCCGTCCCCGGAGTCCTCCCAGCCCTCGCCGCCCCGGCAGGAACCGCCGCCACCTGCGGCGCAGGGTGACCAGCAGTCGCGTCGCGGACTCGGCGCCGTGCTGCACGAGGAGGAGTTCTCCGTCGCTGCGGCGATCGGCGGCCCGCGCGGCATCGCCGAATCTGTGCTGCCCACCCTCGTGTTCGTGGTGCTGTACGTGACCACCCGCTCGGTGCCCTGGGCTGCCGGTGCGGCCGTGGGCGTCGTGCTCGTGATGCTGCTGCTGCGACTCGTGCAGCGCCAGAGTCTCTCGACCGTCATCGGCGGACTGCTGGGCGTGGGGATCGGAGCGGTGCTCGCAGTGCGCACCGGCGACGGTGAGGACTTCTACACCCCCGGCATCATCACCAACGCCGTGGCCTGCGTGGTCACCATCGGCTCCATCCCCCTGGGCCACCCGCTGGTGGGCGTGATCGTAGGGATGCTCGACCCACGCGTGGCGCACTGGCGCGAGGATGCGGTGATGCGCCGCATCTACACCCGCGCCACCTGGCTGTTCGCGGCGCTGTACGGGGCGAAGGTCGCGGTGCAGCTGCCGCTGCTGCTGACCGGACAGGTCGCCGCCCTGGGGGTGGCGAAGATCGCTATGGGCCTGCCCGCCTTCGCCGTGATCACCTACCTCGTGTGGCTCATGCACCGCTCGGTGCTCCGGCGGCTCCAGCACGAATAGTCTTCCTGGGCACCCTCCGTCCAGCCGATGAGATGATGGGGTGAGCCCGCGCCCGGCCAGGCCGCGTATCGCGGGCGTCGACCATCACCGCCAGCTCGATCCCGCCAGTGCGCGGACGGAAGGGGAGCAGCATGACCTCACCGGACCACCGCCCCGCCCCGACCGCCGCCGTGCCCGCCAGCCGGGTGCTGACGCTGACCGTCGGCCCGCCCGCGGCCGGCGGCACCTTCGTGGCCCGCCATGAGGGCCGCGTCGTCTTCGTCCGCGGCACCGCCCCCGGCGAGACGATCACCGCCCGTCTGCTCGAGGACCCGCAGGAGGCGGCGCAGGCCCGTTTCTGGCGAGCAGAGGCCCTGGATGTGCTCGAACCCGGCGTGGACCGGGTGCCGACGGTGTGGCCCGAAGCCGGGATCGACGGCGTGGGCGGCGCCGAATGGGCCCACATCGCCCTGCCCGCCCAGCGCCGGATCGCCAGCGAAGTCATGCAGGAGCTGTTGCGCCGCGCCGGGGTGAGCAGCTACGCGCTCGAGGACGTCCAGGTCGAACCGGCTCCGCATGATGGGGAGGGACTGGGCTGGCGCACCCGGATGCGCTTTGCGGTGGATGCCGATGGCGCGGTGGGCATGCGCGGGTGGCGCTCCCACGATGTGCGCCCGCTCGGCAGGAACCCCCTGGCCGCCGAGGCCATTCGAGACCTGAATCTGGGGGAGTGGACCGCCCCCGAAGGGGTCGAGGCGATCGACGCCGTGGCCCCCTCGGCGGGACCGGCGAGCGTGGTGCTGCTGGGACGCGACCTCGATCCCGAGAGCATCGAGATCCCCGAGACCTGGGGTGACGCCGATGTGGCGGTGCGCACCGCCAGGGGCCTGGTGCCGCTGCGCGGCGACGGGACTGTGCATGAACGCGTGGGGGAGCGCCTGTTCACGGTCAGCGCCACCGGGTTCTGGCAGTCGCATCGCCGGGCCGCGGAACTGCTGAGCGAGGTGGTCGAGGCGGCTCTGCAGGCCCCGCGCGGCGGCAGCGTCTGGGACCTGTATGGCGGAGTGGGCCTGTTCGCGGCGGTGGCCGCCGAGCAGGTGGGCAGCTCCGGCCGCGTTGCGACCGTGGAGGGCAACCGCCGTGCCTCGCAGCTGGCCGCCCAGAACCTCGAGGACCTCCCGCAGGTCAGCGCCGCTACGGCGGATGTCACCGACTGGGTGAAGGCACGCCTGGGCACGGGGACGCCGCGGGCGGTGGTGGATGCGGTGGTGCTGGATCCGCCGCGCACTGGCGCCGGGGTTGAGCTCATGGAACTGCTCTCCCACGCCGTGCGGCGCCGCATCGTGTACGTCTCCTGCGAGCCCGCGACCCTGGCCCGCGACCTCGCGGCGATCGAGAAGCAGGGGTGGAAGGTGTCGGATCTGCGGGCCTTCGGCCTGTTTCCGCACACCCACCATGTGGAGTCCGTCGCGGTGCTCGAGCGCGCCGACGCCTGACAGTGGGGCCTTCAGAGAGTGCCTGACGTCGGCGCGTGACCTTTCCCGACGCGTCGCGCGGAGCGCTCCCCGCCGCCTTCGGATCATGCGTGCTACAGTTTATCTTGACGTCAAGATAATTTGTGCCCCATCGCAGTTGCCCCCGCCCGGCCTCGATGCGATCCGAGCCGCGCGGCACGCCTACGATGGTGAGGTCCGTCCCGAACCGTGAGGAGTCCGCCCCGATGAGCACCGTCGACTCATTCTCCGCCCGTCAGCAGCTGACGGTCGGCGACACTGACTACGAGATCTACGCGCTCGACGCTGTCGAAGGCGCCGAGAAGCTCCCCTACAGCCTGAAGATCCTGCTGGAGAACCTGCTGCGCACCGAGGATGGTGCGAACATCACCGCCGACCACGTGCGAGCCCTGGCTGGCTGGGACCCGTCTGCTGAGCCGTCGGTCGAGATTCAGTTCACGCCTGCTCGCGTGATCATGCAGGACTTCACCGGTGTGCCCTGCGTGGTGGACCTCGCCACCATGCGCGAGGCCATGGAGGATCTGGGCGGTGACCCGGAGAAGATCAACCCCCTGGCCCCGGCCGAGATGGTCATCGACCACTCCGTGATGATCGACGTGGCCGGTCGCCTCGACGCGCTCGAGCAGAACATGGAGCTGGAGTACGAGCGCAACCGTGAGCGCTACCAGTTCCTGCGCTGGGGCCAGACCGCCTTCGACGATTTCAAGGTGGTGCCCCCGGGCACCGGCATCGTCCACCAGGTCAACATCGAGTACCTGGCCCGCACCGTCATGACCCGCGAGACCGACGGGGTGCTGCGTGCATACCCGGACTCCTGCGTGGGCACCGACTCCCACACCACCATGGTCAATGGCCTGGGCGTGCTGGGCTGGGGCGTGGGCGGCATCGAGGCCGAGGCAGCGATGCTGGGCCAGCCCGTCTCGATGCTCATCCCGCGCGTGGTCGGCTTCAAGCTCACCGGCGAGATCCCGCCGGCGGCGACCGCAACCGACGTGGTGCTGACCATCACCGAGATGCTGCGCGAGCACGGCGCGGTGGGCAAGTTCGTCGAGTTCTACGGCGAGGGTGTGGCCCAGGTGCCGCTCGCGAACCGCGCCACCATCGGCAACATGTCCCCCGAGTTCGGATCCACCTGCGCGATCTTCCCGATCGACGAGGTGACGGTGGACTACCTGCGCCTGACCGGCCGCTCCGAGGAGCAGCTCGCCCTGGTGGAGGCCTACGCCAAGCACCAGGGCCTGTGGCATGACCCGAGCAAGGAGGTGCAGTACTCCGAGTACCTCGAGCTGGACCTGTCCACCGTGGTGCCCTCGATCGCAGGCCCCAAGCGCCCCCAGGACCGCATCGTCCTGACCGACGCCAAGCAGGCCTTCCGCGATGTGCTGCCCGCCTACGCCTCCGATGAGGACGCGAGCACTGTCGAGGAGGACCCCGCTGCGGAGGGATCCTTCCCGGCCTCCGACCCCGCCGCCCCAGCATCGGACAACTCCAGCGGCGGCGAGGCCCCTGTGGAGATGCCCGAGCGGACCCAGCAGGTGCTGGGCCGCGCCTCGAAGCCCACCGCGGTGAAGGGCCAGGACTACTCGATCGACCACGGCATCGTCTCGATCGCCTCGATCACCTCCTGCACCAACACCTCCAACCCCTCTGTGATGATGGCCGCCGGCCTGCTGGCCAAGAACGCTGTCGCCAAGGGCCTGAAGGCCAAGCCGTGGGTGAAGACGTCGATGGCCCCCGGCTCCCAGGTCGTCACCGGCTACTACGAGAAGGCCGGCCTGTGGCCCGCGCTCGAGGAGCTGGGCTTCCACCTCGTGGGCTACGGCTGCACCACCTGCATCGGCAACTCCGGGCCGCTGGCCCCGGAGATCTCCGATGCGATCGCGGAGAACGACCTTGCGGTGACCGCGGTGCTCTCGGGCAACCGCAACTTCGAGGGCCGTATCAACCCCGACGTGAAGATGAACTACCTGGCCTCCCCGCCGCTGGTCATCGCCTACGCGCTCGCGGGCACCATGGACTTCGACTTCGAGAACGACGCCCTGGGGCAGGACACCGAGGGCAACGACGTGTTCCTGCGCGACCTGTGGCCCACCCCCGCCGAGGTGGAGCAGGTCATCGCCGAGTCCATCACCCAGGAGATGTTCACCGAGGACTACAAGGACGTCTTTGCGGGCGATGAGCGCTGGCAGGGCCTGGAGACCCCCGAGGGTGCGACCTTCGCGTGGGATGCGGAGTCCACCTACGTGCGCAAGCCCCCATACTTCGAGGGCATGACCGCGACGCCTGAGCCCGTGAGCGATATCGAGGGTGCGCGCGTGCTGGTCAAGGTGGGGGATTCCACCACCACCGACCACATCTCGCCGGCCGGCTCGATCAAGCTCGACTCCCCGGCCGGGCAGTACCTCAAGGATCACGGCGTGGCCCGCAAGGACTTCAACTCCTACGGGTCCCGCCGCGGCAACCACGAGGTGATGATCCGTGGCACCTTCGCGAATATCCGCATCAAGAACCTGCTGCTGGATGGGGTCGAGGGCGGCTACACGAAGAACTTCCTGACCGGTGAGCAGGAGTTCATCTACGACGCCGCGCAGGCCTATGCCGAGCAGGACATCCCGCTGGTGGTCCTGGCCGGCAAGGAGTACGGCACCGGCTCCTCCCGCGACTGGGCGGCCAAGGGCACGATGCTGCTGGGTGTGCGCGTGGTCATCGCCGAGAGCTTCGAGCGGATCCATCGCTCCAACCTCATCGGCATGGGTGTGCTGCCGCTGCAGTTCCCGGAGGGGGAGAGCGCTGAGTCGCTCGGCATCGACGGCACGGAGACCTTCTCCGTCTCCGGCATCACGGCGCTGAACGATGGCACCACGCCGAAGACCGTGAAGGTCACCGCCGCGAAGGAGGACGGTTCCACGGTCGAGTTCGATGCGATCGTCCGCATCGACACCCCCGGTGAGGCCGAGTACTTCCGCCACGGCGGCATCCTGCAGTACGTGCTGCGCTCCCTGAGCGCCGCCTGATCCGCACGGGCCGACGGAGGCATTGCGCCCGTCGGCCCGGGTATCGCCAGTGCACCTGAGCCCCCGTGAGGGAGCTCAGGTGCACTCGTGTTTTCGCATGGGGAATCCTCCCCATCGCGGGTATGCCCTCGGGAAGCGATGATGGGTGAGAAACTCAGGTGATGAAAGAGCCGGGATGATGATGACGTTCTATGGGATGGATGTTCGGCAAGGCGAGCAGTATGCGCTCAGCCTGCGGGATCGCGGTGCCGAGCTCGGGCAGCTGCTAGCTTCACTGGCGCCGCTCGTGATGGATGAGAACTCCTGGCGTGGACCGGACGCTGATGGGTTTCGCAATGGTTTTGATACGAACGTAGCTCGCCCGGGGATGGAGCTCAGCGGACGGATCAGGAGCTTCGGAGACGAGCTTGATCACCACATCCAGGAGCAGGACGAAGCCAGCGCCGCGCAAGATGATGGCTCGGGATCTGGTGCACCTTCCACTGGTAAAGATGGCGGTGGCCATAGCCCCGGCACAGACGGACCTACAGATCCAGCGCCGGTCCCGGCGACAGATGGAGTCTCCCCTCACTCTGATGGCGATGACGGTGTGGGCAACGGGAACAATTCCGGCACCAGCTCCAGGACGGGCGCCGCTCCGGGGGACCCGCTGACACAGGAGGATGCTGACCGCATCCTCGAGGAGTACCAGGTCGAGGATGACGACATGATTGATTGGGAGCTCACCGGCTGGCAGCGAAAACTCGCCGAGTTGGCAGGTATGGACATCCCCGACCCTCGGCGAATTACCGCGACGGAGGGAGAGCTGCTCGACAAGCTGGGGCCGCTGGGAAAGAAAGATTTTGCTGACAATACGGATAGGGCGTTTGTGGAGACAGAGCAGCGATACGGGGATTCGCAGGGCAATGACCCCCATGTTCCTGAAGGCGGTGCACCATTTAACGATGATCACGCAGACGCGTTCCGTCATGCGTACGTCAATGCGCTGAGCGCTCGCGATCACGGTCAGGCGTGGGCGACCGACTACTGGACAGCGCATGAGCGCATTCCAGGTAACGATGCGGCACGTGAAGCAATGGACCTCTACAACAATGAGGTGGGCCGGAGGATTGCGGCAGAGAATCCCGGTGCTAGCGATGCTGAGCTCGCTGACCTCGTGGAGCAAGCCGTTGCGAACGGCGAGATGGTGGTTATCGACTCTCAGGGAAACTTGGTTCCTTCGAATGCTGTGACTGCTGAGCAGACCGGTGCCCCGGCCCCGGGGGCACCTGAAGCCCCGGGACATCCGCAGGAGCGGCAGACGAGTTGAGCGACAGCGTGAAAAATTCTGGCAGGACGCGGCGATTGTCACGTCGTGACGCCCTGGCGGTGACGGTGCTCCTCGGAGTCGGCACGATCCCCGGATGCTTTCCGAACAAACAGGTGGAGGACGATGTGAAGCTGCGATCGGACGAGAATGTGGATCAGGAGATCCTGCGGGTCTGGGAGGACGGCGGTGATGTGGCCTTGTCCGAGATCGTTGATACCTCCTTCGACGACCTCATGGTCTTCGCCGAGGGCGCGCGAGGGGAGGTCGTCAATGATGCGGCGGGGTTTCCCTTGATTTCCGGCACCTATTACACGTCGTCGACCCAGCTGTTCCTGCTGCGCGCTGGTGGACGAGCGGTGGACGCGATCATGGTTGCTGCGGACGTTTTCGACCACAGTTCCGCGCAGTCTGTCTACGACAGCACGGTCCGGCTGGTCGGCGTGGGGGGCCGAGAGCTGGTGCAGTTGAGGGACGGCTGACGCACGTCGACCCAGGGCGCGTGCACGGCGGTGCAGACCCTGACGGGATGACGTAAATCCCCGGTGAAGATGTGCACAGATGTGATCATGCCTCGCGTCGGTACAGGTCAGGTGCCCGTACAGTGGGGCGGTCAGCACATCGGCCGAGGGAGGACAGCGCGTGACGAGCACTCGCGAGCACATCGCAGCGGTACGAGGCGAAGCCGCCGTGGCGCGGTCCTCCACCCGCCCTGCAGATCCCGCCAGCTTCGCGTTCCCGGGCGTGCTGCCCCAGGATGCGGCCGCGCTCGGCGCCCCCGCGGAGGTCGAGATCCCCGCGAATCCCGAACAGCTGCGGACGCTGCACCTCGACCAGCTGCCCGGGCTTGCCCGCACCCTTCGCCGTCGCCTGCTGGAGATCACCTCGGAGCATGGCGGGCACCTGGGCCCGAACCTCGGCGTCGTCGAGCTCACGATTGCCCTGCACCGCGAGTTCCGCTCCCCGCAGGAGCCGATCATCTTTGACACCGGCCACCAGGCCTACGTCCACAAGATGCTCACCGGCCGCCCCGACCTTGACGGTCTGCGCCGTGAGGGCGGCACCTCCGGCTACCCCGACCGTCGCGAATCCGCCCATGACGTGGTGGAGAACTCCCACGCCTCCGGCTCGATCGCCTGGGCGCATGGCATCGACCGTGCCCGCCGCCGCATCGGGCAGCGCGGCGTCACTGTCGCCGTGATCGGCGATGGTGCCCTGACCGGGGGCGTGAGCCTGGAGGCTCTGCATGAGCTGGCCGCCGACGTCGGCTCCGGTGCCGTGGTGGTCCTCAACGACAATACCCGCTCCTACGCCCCGACCATCGGCGGTCTCGCCGCCCACCTGCAGCAGCTGCGCGGTGGCGAGCTGCCTGCCGGAGCAGATCTGTTCACCGCCTTGGGCCTCACGTATCTCGGGCCCGTGGACGGGCACGACCATGCCGCTCTCGCCGATGTGCTCGCCCGCGCCCGCAGCGTCGCCGAGGACCCGGCGGCCGGTGCCGCGGTGGTCCACGTGGTCACCCGCAAGGGCGCCGGTTTCGACCGCGCTGAGGCCGATGCCCTCGACCACTGGCACGCCACCGGCCCCTTCGAGATCACCCCGCCCGCGCCCCCGGCGGCCGAGGACCCGGCCCCGCCCGCTGCCACCACCTGGACCGCGCGCCTGGGCGAGGCAGTGCTCGAGGCCGCCCGCGCCGATGAGCGCGTCATCGCCATCAGCGCCGCGATGGTGGACCCCGTCGGCCTCACCCCGATGCAGCGCAAGATGCCCGATCGGGTCCTCGATGTCGGCATCGCCGAGCAGCTCGCTCTTGGCACTGCCGCGGGGCTCTCCCGAGGTGGCGCGAAGCCGCTCGTCGCCCTCTACTCGACGTTCCTGAACCGGGCCTTCGACCAGATGCTGCTGGATGTTGCCCTGCACCACGAAGACGTCACCATCACGCTGGATCGCGCCGGCATCACCGGGGACGACGGGCCCAGCCACCACGGCATGTGGGACTTGGCCCTGGCCGCCCAGGTCCCCGGCGCGACCGTGTTCGCACCGCGCGATGGTGATCAGCTCGCCCGCGCCGTACCCGCGGCCCTCGCCACGCCGGGGCTGAGCCTCGTGCGCTTTCCCAAGGGCAAGGCCCCAGCTGCGCTGCCCGCGATCGAGACCCGCGAGGGGATCGACACGCTGCTGCGCACCGGCCCCGAGGCGGCCGATGCACCCGCAGACCCTGGAGCGCCGGACATCCTCGTCGTCTCGATCGGGGCGCTCGGCCACGCCGCCGTCGCCGCGGCCCGCGAGGTGGCCCGCGAGCACCCCGAGGCCCGGATCCACGTGATCGACCCCGTGCAGGCGCTGCCACTGCCGACGCCGCTGCTGAAGGCCGCCGTCCGTGCCCGCGCTGTGGTCACTACCGAGGACGGCGTGGTTGAGCGTGGCATCGGCGCAGCCCTCGTCCATGAGCTCACCACGCGCGCGACCCGCGAGCACCCCGCACCGCTGCTGCGCACCATCGGCGTGCCGCAGAGCTTCCCCCGACACGCGAAGCGTGAGGCCATCCTCGAACGCTGCGGCATGGACGCCGCCGGCATCGCCCGCACCCTGCGCGAGGTGCTCTGAGACCGGCCCGAGACCGCCGAGACCGGCCCTGCGCGCCTCGGTGCCCCTAGGATCCCGGCCCCAGCTGAGAGGTATATTCGCCACCGTCTGCGAGGCGACCGGCCTTGCCCCGACACCGCCGCACCTTCTCAGATCGGAGCCCCCACGTGGATACCTGGGAACAGACCCTGGGGGCGGGACCGCTGCTCGGCATCGCTGCCGCCGGTATCGCCCTGATCCTCCTGCTCATCATCAAGTTCAAGGTCCATGCCTTCGTCACCCTGGTGGTGGTCTCCGTGCTCACGGCGATCGTCGCGGGGATCCCCACCGGCGACCTCTATGAGGTGGTGATGGGCGGGTTCCGCAGCACCCTCGGGGACGTGGGCATCCTGGTCGGTCTCGGTGCGATGCTCGGCAAGCTCATCGAGCACTCCGGCGGCGCTCGGGTTCTCGCCGATTCGATGATCCGGATCTTCGGGGAACGACGGGCCCCGGTCGCCCTGGGCGCAGCCTCCCTGTTCCTTGGCTTCCCGATGTTCTTCGATGCCGGGCTTGTGGTCATGCTGCCGATCGTGTTCGCCGTTGCAGCGCGGCTGGGCGGACCGATCCTGCTCTATGCGATGCCCACCGCGGTCGCGTTCAGCGTCATGCATGTCTTCGTCCCGCCGCACCCCGGTCCCGTGGCCGCCTCCACCTATTTCGGCACCAACCTCGGTCTGCTGATCCTCGCCGGCATCGTGGTCGCGGTCCCCACCTTCTACGTCACCGGCTACCTGTGGGGGAAGGTGTGCGGCCGCCGCTTCTCCTTCACGGACATTCCCGGGGCCATCTTCTCCACCGAGGATGACGCAGACGTGAAGAATCCGCCGTCGGCGCTCACGGTGATCGCCGTGCTCCTGCTGCCGATGCTGCTGATCTTCCTGAACACCGGCGTGGACTACGCCGCGACGGCAGGGTTCATCACCGGCGAGGAGACCTGGGCGCAGGTCTTCACCTTGCTTGGCAAGTCCGGGATCGCGCTGCTGATCTCGCTGCTGGTCGCCCTGGTGGTGCTGGGCAGTGCCCGCGGAGAATCCGGCAGTGCCCTGGAGAAGCTGGTGGACTCGGCTCTGGGTCCCATCGCGGCGGTCGTGTTCATCACCGGTGCCGGCGGCATGTATGGCGGGGTGCTGCGCTCCTCCGGGATCGGCGATGCCCTCGCCGATGTCATGAACGACTTGGGCATCCCGGTGCTGCTGGCCGTCTACACCGTGGCTGTGGTGCTGCGGGTCGCGCAGGGATCGGCCACCGTGGCCCTGACCACTGCGGCCGGGCTCATGGCCCCGGCGGTGATGGCCGGAGACTTCTCGCAGATGCAGATCGTGGCGATCACGCTGGCCTGTGCGGCCGGTTCGGTGTTCGCCTCGCATGTGAATGATTCGGGGTTCTGGCTCGTCGGCCGTCTGTTCGGCATGGATGTGGCCACGACGCTGCGCACCTGGACCGTGCAGCAGACCCTGCAGTCGCTCATGGTGTTCGCCATGGCGGCTCTGATCTTCCTGGTGCTGTGACGACATCCTGCGTGCCGTGACGGTGTTGTGGATGCGGTAGCGACGTCCCTGCAGCTGTGACATCGGGCGATCGCCCGGTGCGCCGGGCCCGCCGCACCCGGCCATGCCCGGTCCCGAGACCTAGACTGCAGTTATGTCCGATCCTGCCCCGGCACCAGCGCCTCTGCCCGAGCGCCACGGCCGCATCTCCACTCTGCCCGATCCGCGTCTTGTCGACTGGGGGCCGCAGCGCCGCGCCCGCATCGTGCAGGTCGCCTTCTGGGGCAACCTGATCAGCCAGATGGGCATCATCCTCACGGGCGGCCTGGTACGCCTGACCGGATCGGGCCTGGGCTGCTCGACGTGGCCGCACTGCGAGCCCGGACAGTTCGTGCCCGAGCTGACTCTCGAGGCGGGGATCCACCCGCTGGTGGAGTACGGCAACCGCTCCCTCACCGGTGTACTGAGCATCTTCGCGGTGCTGCTGCTGGTGGTGGCCTGGCGCTGGCTACGGCACAAGGGCGTCGGCTTCCTGCGGCTGGCGACAGTGCCGCTGATCGGCACGCTCCTGCAGGCGCTCATCGGGATGGTGGTGGTCAAGGCGGACCTGCACCCCGGCGTGGTGAGCCCCCACTTCCTGCTCTCCCCGATCCTCGCCGCCGCCTCCATGGTGCTGGTGGTGCGGCTGTATGACGGCGACGGGGTGCTGCGCCTGGCCGCTCCGCGCCTGGCCCTGCTGCTGTTCGCGCCGCTGGCCGCGATGGGATTCACGGTCCTCGTGCTGGGCACGATCGTGACCGGCACCGGCCCGCATTCGGGCGATGCCGGGGACATCGTGCGCATCACGGTCAATCCGGTGCTGATCTCCCGCCTGCACGCCGTGGCGGTGTGGATCTTCTGCGGCCTGCTGGTGGCGCTCATGGTGGTGCTGCATCGCGCAGGCGTGCGGAAGGAGGCCCGCGCGGCCGCCTGGCTGCTGCTGGGGGTCACCGTGGCCCAGGGCATCGTCGGCTACATCCAGTACTTCACCGGCCTGCCCGAGCTGGTGGTGTTCCTCCACCTGGTGGGCGCAGCGATGTTCGCCGCGGCCATCGCCCTGGTGGGCGCCCGACTGGTGACCTGGCAGGCCCCTGAGGAGGGACCGGCCACCGACATCGCCACCGGTGAGCAGCTCGATGCCGCGGATACGGCAGGTGCACGATGATCCTCGGCCGCCGACGCCGCCAACAGACCGCCGAACTGCCCACCCTCGAGCAGGCCCGCCCCGCCGGGGAGTTCGTCGCCGAAGTCCTCAGCCATCTGCGCAACGTCGTCGAGGTGGGCTGGAATCTCTTGGACATCGATGCGGAAGCGCACCGCCTGATCCGCGAGCGAGGAGCCACCAGCTGCTACCTCGACTATGCGCCCGCCTTCGGCTCCGGCCCCTTCGGGCACGTCATCTGCACCTCCCTGAACGACGGTGTGCTGCACGGCCGCCCTCACGATCGGGTGCTGGCCGACGGAGACCTGCTCTCCCTGGACTTCGCGGTGCAGGTTGAGGGCTGGGTCGCGGATTCCTGCCTCACGATCCCGGTGGGCACGCCGCGGGAGGAGGACCTGCAGCTGATCCGCGACACCGAGCAGGTGATGTGGGCGGGCATCGACCAGGTGCGCTCCGGCGCGACCGTCGGCGATATCGGCCATGCCGTGATGACCGCGGCGCATGAGCTCGGCTACACGATCAACGAGCGCTTCGGCGGGCACGGCGTGGGCCGCACCATGCACGAGGCGCCATTCGTGCCCAACCATGGCACGCCGGGCGCTGGGGCCGAGCTCGTGGCCGGGCAGCTGATCACCGTCGAACCGTTCCTCGTACCGACCACGAATGAGCTCATGATCGATGAGCGCGACGGGTGGACACAGCTGAGCGCCGACGGATCCCGTGGCGCTCACGCCGAGCACACGCTCCAGGTCACCGACGGCGCGCCGGTCATCCTTACCGCCCGCGCCGACGACCCCGCCCCGCGCAGCTCGCTCGGCTGAGCACTCCCGGGCTCGGGCACCGCTGTCTGCGGGCGCCGCTCAGCTGTCGGTCCAGCGGAACCAGCGCATCACCGCGAGGCTGCCGCCGAGCGCCCACGCGGCCAGCACCAGCACCGCCCCGAGGCGCCACGGCGCCCCGGCGAGCGCTGCGCGCAGCAGATCCCCGAGCGCCCCGGAGGGCAGCAGATCCACGAGTCCGCCCAGCAGGGGCGGCAGGCTCGCCGAGGGGATCGCCACCCCGCCCACGGCCACCAGCAGCACGAACACGAGATTCGCCACCGCCAGCACCGCCTCGGTGCGCAGCAGCCCCGCGACCAGCAGACCCAGCGCCCCAAAGGCGATGGTGCCGAGCGCCCAGATCGGGAGCACCGCGGCGATCTGCCACAGCTGGGGACGCCACCCGAGCGCGAGAGCGAGCCCGCCGAGCACGACGAACTGGATCAGCTGCACGAGAGCGGTGGCGAGGATCTTCCCGGCGAGATACCCGTCGCGGCCCAGGGGAGTGGTGGCCACCCAGCGCAGCACCCCGTTGCGGCGGTCGAATCCGGTCTGGATCGCCTGGGAGGTGAAGGACGTGGACATCAGCGCCGTGGCGAAGGTCGCTGCGAGCGCGGTGTTGATCGTCTCGGCGCCCTCGAGGCGGCCCACCGGCAGCAGCCGCAGCGCGATGAGCACCATGGCGGGGGCGGCGATCGCGACCATGAGCTGCTCGCCGTTGGTCAGCAGAATCCGGGCTTCGAGCGCTGCATGGGAGAGGATGCGGCGTCCGCGCGGAGCGGGGGCCGGACGCGCGGTGCGGCCCGGGATGCTCGTGGGGGTGCTGCTCATCGGGTCTCCTCCGTCCTCGCTGCGCCACCGGGCGCCGCCGGGTCCCCGCTGTCGGGCCCGCTGCCGGTTCCGGTGGCGGTACCGGTCTCGGCGTCGGCGTCGGCCATGAGGTCCAGCAGGACCGATTCCAGCTCAGCGGACCCCGAGCCCACGACATCCAGCTGAGCACCGTGCGCCTGCGCGGTGCGGCGCAGATCCGCGGTGAGCGCAGCGACCGCCTCGGGTGCCACGCCGTCGGCGCGATAGCGCACCGCGAGAGAGCCGCTCTGCGCCGCATGCGCATCGACGACCTCCTGCACGGTGCCGGAGGCGATCGCCCGCCCCCCGGCGATCACGCAGACCGCATCGGCAAGACCCACCACATCGTCCATGAGGTGCGTGGTGAGCACGACGGCGGTGCCGGTGCGGGCGAGCGCCCGGACGAGGTCGCGGACCTTTGCCCGGATGGCGGGATCCATCCCGGCAGTGGGCTCATCGAGGAACAGCAGCTCGGGACGGCCGATGATGGCCAGCGCCAGCGCCAGACGCTGCCGCTGCCCGCCGGAGAGGCGCCGCACGATCGTGCCGGAGAACTCATCGATCCCCAAGTGCTCGGAGACCTCCGCAACATTCAGAGGGTTCTGGTAGAGGCTCGCGCCGTAGCGCAGCAGACGCCCCGCGGTGGAACCGGAAGCGAGCCCGCCGTCCTGGATCATGACGCCCACGCGGGCGCGATGCTCGGCGCTGGCGCGGTGCGGATCGGCACCTAGCGCGCGGATGGTTCCGGCGTCGGGGCGCAGCAGCCCGGTGGCGCAGGAGACCAGTGTGGTCTTCCCAGCGCCGTTGGGGCCCAGCAGGGCGGTGACCTCGCCGCGGCGGGCCACGAGGTCCAGGCCGTCCAGGGCGCGCACGGGCCCGTAGGCCAGGTGCAGGCCCTCAGCGATCAGAGCGGGGGAGGAGTGTTCGGTCATGGCCGCTCCATCGTAGGCGGGCACGGCCAGGATCCCGCTCTGTGCCCGTCGCGCGGCGCGAGGCACACGCCGGGCAGGCCACCACGGGGGGCCAAGCGCGGTCAGCGGCCCGTCACGTGCAGCGGGGTATGCGCGGGATCGACGACCTCTGCGGTCAGCGGCGGCTCAGGGGCACTGCCACCCGGCCCCCAGGTGTCGGTCTCGAAACGGTTCCGGTCATGGGGCGTAAGCAGCGGCTCGAGGTCGGGGCCCGTCGGCACGATGCGCGTGGGATTGATGTCCTCGTGCACGTAGTAGTAGTGCCGCTTGATCTGCGCGAAGTCCACGGTGTCGCCGAAGCCGGGGGTCTGGAACAGATCCTTGGTGTAGTTCCACAGATTCGGCATCGAGGCGAGGGTCTGGCGGTTGGCCTTGAAGTGGCCGTGGTAGACGGGATCGAAGCGGATCAGGGTGGGGAACAGCCGCACATCGGCCTCGGTGATCATCGGCCCCATGAGGTAGCGGCGGTCCGCCAGGCGCTCCTCAAGCTCATCGAGGGCCTCCCACAGCAGGTGGTACTCCTTTTCGTAGGCGTCCTGGGAGCCGGCGAACCCCACCTTGTACACCCCGTTGTTCACGCGGTGCAGCATCCAGTCATTCAGCTCGTCGATCTGTTCGCGCAGCGCCGCGGGGTATAGATCCGGTGCGCCCTCACGGTGGAAGGCGGTCCACTGGGTCGCGAAATCCAGGGTGATCTGCTGGAAGTCGTTGGTCACCACGGCCTTGGTGGGGACATCCACGATCGCCGGCACGGTGATGCCGCGCGGGTAGTCCGCGAAGCGTGCGAAATACGCCTCCTGCAGACGCTCGTAGCCGAGCACCGGGTCCTTGCCGCCCGGGTCGAGGTCGAAGGTCCAGGACCGGGCGTCATGCGTGGGGCCGGGCATGCCCACGCTGATGGCCTCTTCGAGTCCCAGCAGCCGACGGGAGATCAGGGTGCGGTTCGCCCACGGGCAAGCGCGGGCGGCGATCAGCCGGTAGCGCCCGGCCTCGACCGGCCAGCCGTCACGGCCGTCGACGGTGATGCGGTCGGCGATGTAGTTCATGTCGCGGTCGAAGGCCTTGCCGGGCTGGACGTAGGCGCCCCTGGTCGGGTGCTCCAGGGCGGGGGATGAGTCGTGCTCGGTCATGGTTCTCCTTCGGTGTGCGGAGCACCGAGGATAGTTGAATGTGGCACAATGTGCGAGATGTGATCCACTTGTGGTGACGTGGAGGACGCGGGGTGCGGGACTGCTCGGATCCGGCGCCGCCCGGGTGCCCCGTGGCACATCTCTCGTCGGCCTTTTAGAAACCTGAGTGTTGTAAAATCGATCGGGCCGACGACGGGAGGGATGCACGTGACGGAACCGGAGAACGAGCACGGCGCGACCCCGACGACGCGCGAGAGGCTCGTCGAGGCGATCTCCGCCCACGGTCCGATCACCGCTCGCGCGCTCGCCGAGCGCTTCGGACTGACCTCCGCTGCGGTGCGACGCCACCTCACGGTCCTCGAGGCCGAAGGGGTCATCGCCGAGCACGTCGTGCCCGTGGCCCAGCGCGGCCGCGGTCGACCCAGCAAATCCTTCGTCCTCTCCGCCTCCGCCCACGAGCACCTGCCCGGCGGGTACGACGAGATCGCCATCCTGGCGATGCAGGAGCTCGCCCGGGTGGGCGGCGAGGAGGCCGTCGAGCGCCTGGCCGCCGAACGGGTCGCCGACTGGGAGGACGAGCTGGATGCGCGCGTGACCGCGACCGAACAGGCCGCCGGTGACGAGCTCACCCCGTTCGACCGTCTCGAACTGCTCAGCGAGCTGCTGACCGAACGCGGCTACGCGACGACCGTGCGCCCACTCAGCGTCCCGCTGCCCGCCCCGGCTCGGCAGGAGGGCAGCGCAGCGCGTACCCTCGTCACGGCGCAGCTCTGCCACGGCCACTGCCCGGTTCTCGACATCGCCGCGGAGCATCCGCAGCTGTGCGAGGCCGAGACCCGGGTCATCTCCCGCATCATCGGCGCCCCCGTGCAGCGCCTGGCCACTCTGGCCCAGGGAGCCCATGCCTGCACGACTCACATTCCGCTCACCGAGGGAAGGACACCATGACGAGCGCACCAGAGAAGCTCACACAGGACGAGATCATCGAGTCCGTGGGCCAGTACGCCTACGGCTGGCACGATTCCGACGACGCCGGCGCCTCCGCCCGCCGTGGGCTCAGCGAGGAGGTCGTGCGCGACATCTCGGCCCGCAAGGGTGAGCCCGAATGGATGCTCGAGCGGCGCCTGAAGGCCCTCAAGCTGTTCGAGAAGAAGCCGCTGCCCACCTGGGGCCCGGACCTGTCCGGCATCGCCTTCGAGGACATCAAGTACTTCGTCCGCTCGACTGAGAAGCAGGCCACCTCCTGGGAGGACCTGCCCGAGGACATCAAGGAGACCTACGACCGCCTGGGCATCCCCGAGGCGGAGAAGCAGCGTCTGGTGGCCGGTGTGGCCGCGCAGTACGAGTCCGAGGTCGTCTACCACCAGATCCGCGAGGACCTGGAGGAGCAGGGCGTGATCTTCCTGGACACGGACACCGCCCTCAAGGAGCACCCGGAGATCTTCGAGGAGTACTTCGGCACCGTCATCCCCTCCGGTGACAACAAGTTCTCCGCCCTGAACACCGCGGTGTGGTCCGGCGGCTCCTTCGTCTACGTCCCCAAGGGCGTGCACGTGGAGATCCCGCTGCAGGCCTACTTCCGCATCAACACCGAGAACATGGGCCAGTTCGAGCGGACGCTGATCATCGCCGACGAGGGCTCCTACGTGCACTACGTCGAGGGCTGCACCGCCCCGATCTACAAGTCCGATTCGCTGCACTCCGCCGTGGTGGAGATCATCGTGAAGAAGGACGCCCGGGTGCGGTACACGACCATCCAGAACTGGTCGAACAACGTGTACAACCTGGTCACCAAGCGCACCACCGTCGAAGAGGGCGGGACCATGGAGTGGGTCGATGGCAACATCGGCTCCAAGGTCACTATGAAGTACCCGGCGGTGTGGCTGATGGGCGAGCACGCCCGCGGCGAGACGCTGTCCATCGCCTTCGCCGGCGAGGGCCAGCAGCAGGACACCGGCTCCAAGATGGTCCACATGGCCCCGCACACCTCCAGCTCGATCGTCTCCAAGTCGGTCTCGCGCGGTGGCGGCCGGACCTCGTACCGCGGCCTGGTGCAGGTGATGCCCGGCGCCGAGCACTCCGCCTCTACGGTGCTGTGCGATGCGCTGCTGGTGGACCAGATCTCCCGCACCGACACCTACCCCTATGTCGACGTGCGCGTCGACGATGTCCAGATGGGCCACGAGGCCACCGTCTCCAAGGTCTCCGAGGAGCAGCTCTTCTACCTGATGAGCCGCGGCATGGAGGAGCCCGAGGCGATGGCGATGATCGTGCGCGGGTTCATCGAACCCATCGCACGCGAGCTCCCGATGGAGTACGCCCTTGAGCTGAACCGCCTGATCGAGCTGCAGATGGAAGGAGCAGTCGGTTGATGACCACCGCAGATGTGACCGGTGCCGAGAGCACGGGGGATCCCGCGGCCAACGAGAACGTGGCGCATGCCGCGGGCGCCGCGCCCGTGGCCGCGCAGGACGCCCTGCAGGGGGTCGAGACCGAATCCGAGGTGACGCTGGAGGACGAGGGCCTGGAGGTGGGCGCGCACCACGCCGCCGACAACCGTGGCTCACGCCTGCGCTCCTTCGAGATCGCCGACCATGAGACGCCGCGCAGCAACATCGAGGAGTGGCGCTTCACCCCGCTGCGCCGTTTCGCCGCCCTGTTCGAGGACGCGCCGACGGATGACCGCGAGGGCGATCCCGCGCTCGACTACGACGTGCAGGCCCCCGCCGGGGCCGCGGAGATCACTGCCCTGGCCCCCGGCGCCGCACCGCGCGGCACCGTGCTGGTGCCCGAGGACCTGCCGGCGGCCATCGCCTCCGCCCGGTCCGAGGAGGCGCTGCACCTGGTGGCACCCAAGAACGCGGCCCTGGATGACCCGTTCCGCGTGAATATCACCGGCAGCGGCGTCGACCGTCGCGCCAATGGGCACATCGTGCTGGAGACCGCGGAGTCCGCGAGCGCAACCTTCGTGCTACGCCACACCGGCTCGGCGCAGTACGCCCAGAACGTCGAGATGGTGGTCGGGGACAACTCCCAGATGACCGTCATCACCCTGCAGGACTGGGACGATGACGCCATCCACATCTCCACCCATCACGCCAAGCTGGGACGCGATGCGAAGCTCAAGCACATCGTCGTCTCCCTGGGCGGCTCCGCGGTGCGCGTGAGCGTCACCGGTGAGCTCGCCGCCCCGGGCGCCGAGGTGGAGAACCTGGGCCTCTACTTCTCCGACGAGGACCAGTTCCTCGAGCATCGCCTGTTCGTGGACCACGCCGCCCCCAACTGCACCTCCGACGTGGCCTACAAGGGCGCGCTGCAGGGCAAGAAGGCACGCAGCGTGTGGGTCGGCGATGTCCTTATCCGCAAGGAGGCCGAGGGCACCAACACCTACGAGCTCAACCGCAACCTCGTCCTCACCGAGGGCGCGCGGGCGGACTCCGTGCCCAACCTCGAGATCGAGACCGGGGAGATCGGGGGCGCCGGCCACGCCGCCGCCACCGGTCGCTTCGACGACGAGCAGCTGTTCTACCTGCGCGCTCGCGGCATCCCCGAGCTCGAGGCGCGACGCCTGGTGGTGCGCGGCTTCTTTGCCGAGCTGATCCAGAAGATCGACGTCCCCGAGATCCGCGAGCACCTGTTCGAGTCCATCGAGGCTGAGCTGGCCCGGAGCATGAACTGATGCCGGACGCCTACGTTCCCGTCGCGCGCCTGAGCGACCTCGCCCCCGGTGAGGCGATCGACGTCACCCTCGGTGACCTCGAGCTCGCCGTGGTGCGCGACGCGGACGGCGGCGTCCACGCCCTCGAGGACCGCTGCTCGCACGACGAGATCGCGCTGAGCGACGGCGACGTCGAGGGCTGCACCATCGAATGCTGGAAGCACGGCAGCCAGTTCGACCTGCGGACCGGTCGACCCCTGCAGCTGCCGGCGGTCCTGCCCGTACGGGTGTTCCCCGTGCGGGTGGACGAGGGGCGCGACGAGATCCTCGTGGATCCCACCGCGCCCCCCACCCCCTGACTCCGGGCCCCTCGGCCCTTCACCCACCACAGACACACCAGAGCACCTGGTCAAGGAGAACCGCACATGTCCATCCTGGAGATCAAGAACCTCCACGCCACCGTCGAGACCCCCGAGGGCACCAAGCAGATCCTCAAGGGCGTGGACCTCACCATCAAGGGTGGGGAGACCCACGCGATCATGGGCCCCAACGGCTCGGGCAAGTCCACCCTCGCCTACGCCATCGCCGGCCACCCCAAGTACGAGATCACCGAGGGTGAGGTGCTGCTGGACGGCGAGGACGTGCTGGAGATGGAGGTCGACGAGCGCGCCCGCGCCGGCCTATTCCTCGCTATGCAGTACCCCGTCGAGGTCCCCGGCGTGACCGTCTCGAACTTCCTGCGCACCGCCAAGACCGCGATCGACGGCCAGGCCCCGTCCCTGCGCCACTGGGTCAAGGACGTCAAGAACGCCATGGATGACCTGCGCATGGACCCCGCCTTCGCCGAGCGCAACGTCAACGAGGGCTTCTCCGGCGGCGAGAAGAAGCGCCACGAGATCCTGCAGATGCAGCTGCTGAAGCCCGCCATCGCGGTCCTCGACGAGACGGACTCCGGTCTGGACGTGGATGCGCTGCGCATCGTCTCCGAGGGCGTGAACCGCGCCAAGGAGAACACCGACGTGGGCATCATGCTCATCACCCACTACACCCGCATCCTGCAGTACGTGAAGCCGGACTTCGTGCACGTGTTCGTGGACGGCAAGATCGCCGAGCAGGGTGGCCCCGAGCTCGCCGAGCGTCTGGAGGCCGAGGGCTACGACCGCTACCTCACCGGCGCGGGCGCCTGAGCCTGCCGCTGGGGATCAGGAGGATCCCATGACCGATCAGCAGACCCCGGCCTCGTCCGTCACCAAGGAGGACGTGATCGAGGCGATGAAGGATGTCATCGACCCCGAGCTCGGGATCAACGTGGTGGATCTGGGTCTCGTCTACGGTGCGACCGTCGAAGACGGTCACGCGGTGGTGGACATGACGCTGACCTCCGCCGCGTGCCCGCTGACGGACCTGCTCGAGGAGCAGACCTTCGCGGTGCTCGACCCGATCACCGAGTCCCACCGCATCAACTGGGTGTGGATGCCGCCGTGGGGCATGGAGAAGATCACGGAGGACGGTCGCGAACAGCTGCGCGCGATCGGCTTCAACCTCTGACCCGCTGACCCCCACCTCGCATCGCGAGCGCCCCCGGCCCGACAAGGCCCCGGGGGCGCTCGCATAAGGTCGGTGAGCGTCAGCTTCACCGCGGGAGGTCAGGCCCCGCGTCCGCTCACGTGGTCCGCCACGAACCTGGGCCGTGGCGGCAGCCTCTCACCCATCGACACCTGATGCCGGTGGGCGCGCCCGACGCCGGGCGCACCCACCCGCACGATCAGCCGAGGACCTCCTGGCGGTCCGTCAGCTCGAGGCCATGGGCTTCCGCCGTCCCGTCATGCACCAGCTTGCCAGCGTGGATGTGCAGCCCCTTGGCGAGCGCCTCATCGGCGCGCAGCGCATCCTGCCAGCCGCGATCGGCGAGCTTCAGCACGTAGGGGATCGTCGCATTGTTCAGTGCGCGCGTGGCCGTCACGGGCACCGACCCCGGCATGTTCGCCACGCAGTAGTAGACGGTGTCGTGCACGGCGAAGGTCGGGTCGTCATGGGTGGTCGGACGCGAGTGCTCGAAGCATCCGCCCTGATCGATCGCCACATCGACGAGCACCGAGCCGGGCTTCATCGACCGCACCATCTCATCGGTCACGAGCTTGGGGGCGCGCTTGCCGGGGATCAGCACCGAGCCGATCACCACGTCGGCCGTGGCGATCTCATCCGCCAGATCCAGCGCCGTGGAGTACCGGGTGCGGAAGTGTCCGTGGTGCGTGATGGCGAGCTGGTTCAGACGCGGCACGTTCAGGTCGATCACCGTCACCTCGGCCTGCAGCCCGTAGGCCATGATCGCCGCCTGCTCCCCGACGATGCCGCCGCCGACCACCAGCAGCTTCGCCGCGGGCGTGCCGGGGACGCCGCCCATCAGCATTCCGGAGCCGTCCAGCGGGGCCATGAGATGGTACGCGGCCACCTGCGTGGCCAGACGCCCCGCGATCATGCTCATCGGCGTCAGCAGCGGCAGGGAACGATCGGGAAGCTGCACGGTCTCGTAGGCGATCGCGGTGGTGCCCGCCTCCAGCAGCGCATCGGTCAGCGCCTTGTCGGCCGCAAGGTGCAGATATGTGAACAGCACCTGGTCCTTGCGCAGGAACTTGTGCTCCTCGGGCAGAGGCTCCTTCACCTTCACGATCATGTCCGCGCGCTGCCAGACCTCGTCGGCTCCATCGACGATCTCCGCGCCGGCCGCACGGTAGGCCTCATCCGTGATCCCGGATCCGATGCCCGCCCCGGACTGGACGATGACCTCGTGTCCGTGGCGCTCCAGCTCATGGACGGCCGGAGCGTTGAGCCCCACCCGATCCTCGTTGTTCTTGACCTCCCGGGGAACCCCGATCAGCATCGCGTGGCCTCCTTGCAACGTGCCTGCTCCGTCAGCTGCGGACCGCCGATGCGGCCGCCGCTGCCACTATTGCACCTTCCGCCTGCCCGTGCCGGCCATCTGCGCAGGGCACGTCCGGCAGAACGGACGATGTGGGACACGGCACCGTGGCCCCGTCGACCGCGGCACGGCCCGCTGGCCACCCCTAGACTCGATCCGGTCCGCAGCGCCTGCCGCGCGCCACAGAAAACGCCCGCTGCGTGCCACAGAAGGAGCCGCCCGTGATCACCGTGCACGACCTCGCCATCCGCGTCGGCGCACGCCTGCTCATGAGCAACGTCTCCTTCCAGGTCACCGCCGGAGACCGGGTGGGGCTCGTGGGCCGCAACGGCGCCGGGAAGACCACCCTGACCCGCGTGCTCTCGGGCACCCTGGATGCCACCGAAGGCAGCGTCGAGATCAGCGGGGAGCTGGGCTACCTCCCGCAGGACACCCACAGCGGCGAAGACACCGAGACGGTGCTGGCCCGCATCCTCTCCGCCCGCGGGCTCGACGGGATCCTGCGCCGCCTGCGCCGCGCCGAGCAGGAGATGGGGGATATGTCCCTCAGCGAGACCAAGCGCATCAAGGCCATGGAGCGCTACCCGCGTCTGGAGGCAGAGCTCGACGCCGTCGGCGGCTATGCGGCGGAAGCCGAGGCCAAGCGCATGGCCGCGAACCTGGGGCTGCCCAATCGGCTGCTCGAGCAGCAGCTCGGCACCCTCTCCGGCGGACAGCGGCGCCGCGTGGAGCTCGCCCGCATCCTGTTCTCCCAGGCCGAGACGATGATTCTGGATGAGCCCACCAACCACCTCGACCACGACTCGATCGTGTGGCTACGCGAATACCTCATGAGCTTCCGCGGTGGCCTGATCGTCATCAGTCACGACGTCGAGCTCGTGGAGCAGGTCGTCAACAAGGTCTTCTACCTCGACGCCAACCGCGCCGTGATCGACATCTACAACATGGGCTGGAAGCAGTACCTGCGCCAGCGCGAGGACGACGAGAAGCGCCGCAAGCGCGAACGTGCCAACGCGGAGAAAAAGGCCTCGGCGCTCACCGCCCAGGCGGAGAAGATGCGCGCCAAGGCCACCAAAGCCGTGGCCGCCCAGAACATGCTGCGCCGGGCCGAGAAGATGCTCGACGGCGTCGAGGAGGAGCGCCGGGCCGACAAGGTCGCCTCCCTGCGTTTCCCGCGGCCCGCCCCCTGCGGGAAGACGCCGCTCATGGCGCAGGGCCTCTCCAAGTCCTACGGGAGCCTGGAGATTTTCACCGATGTGGACCTCGCGATCGACCGCGGCTCCCGCGTGGTGGTGATCGGCCTGAACGGCGCGGGCAAGACCACCCTGCTGCGGATCCTCGCCGGAGTGGATCCGGCGGACACCGGCGAGATCATCCCCGGGCACGGGCTGCGGATCGGCTACTACGCCCAGGAGCACGAAACCCTCGATCTTGAGCGCACGGTGCTGGAGAACATGATGACCGCTGCCTACGAGCTGCCGGAGGTGGAGGCCCGCAAGATCCTCGGCTCATTCCTGTTCACCGGCGAGGACGTGCACAAGCCCGCCCGGGTGCTCTCCGGCGGGGAGAAGACCCGCCTGGCGCTCGCGACCCTGGTGGTCTCCAGCGCGAACGTGCTGCTGCTGGATGAGCCGACGAACAACCTCGACCCGGCGAGCCGTCAGGAGATCCTCGGGGCGCTCTCCGCTTTCGAGGGCGCGGTCGTGCTGGTCTCGCACGACCCGGGCGCCGTCGTGGCGCTGAACCCCGAGCGGGTGCTCATGATGCCCGACGCCGTCGAGGACCTGTGGAACGACGAATACCAGGAGCTCATCGAGCTCGCCTGAGGGCGGGGGAGCGGTGCCGCACCGCCGACAGGCATTCATCCGGCCCGGTCGCGGGGTCGCGGCAGCCTGCCGCGACCGCATCCCCCCCGTTACCTTGTGAGCACCCCTGATGGTCGGGGGTCTGGTCGCTCGGCCGGGTATGGCTTTGTTGCCCTGCCATCAATGGTCCGGGGGGTGTTGCCGCCCGGTCGAGAGACACGCGTTGACCGCTGATAGGGACACGGCCCAGCTCGTCTGAGGTCTCTTCGTAACGTGGGTGCCGGCATCGGGTGTCGAGACTGCGACCAGCGATGATGCTCCAGGGAAGGACAGCATCATGAACACACGATTCGCGGTCGTCATCGGCCTGGACGTCGGAAAGACCGCCCATCACGCCTGCGCACTGGACCCGGAGGGGAACAAGCTCTTCGACAAGCCCCTGCCGCAGGACGAGGCCCAGCTTCGGGAGCTCTTCACCGGACTAAACGTCCACGGCAAGGCGCTCATGGTCGTCGACCAGCCCAACACCATCGGAGCGCTCCCCATCGCTGTGGCCCGCGACGTGGGCTGCACCGTCGCCTACCTCCCCGGGCTCGCGATGCGGAAGGCTGCAGATCTCTATCCCGGCAGGTCAAAGACCGATGCGCGGGATGCGTTCATCATCGCCGACACCGCTCGCACCATGCCTCACACGTTGCGGCAAGTCGACCGCGACAATGAGGTCCTCTCCGCACTGAAGGTCCTCGCCGGCTTCGATGAGGACCTCGCCCACGAGACGACCAGAGCGCTGAACCGGATCCGCTCCCTGCTGACCCAGATTCATCCCGCGCTCGAGCGGGTGTTCGCCGGCGGCAGCCTTTCCACGGCGCTGGTACTGGACCTGCTGGAGAAGTTCGCAGGCCCCACCGGGCTCAAAACCGCTGGTCGGGCACGGGTGCTGCGCTTCGCTCGCTCGCACTCTCGCCGCGATCCCGAAGCACTGGTGGACCAGATCTTCGCGGCGCTCGGTGAACAGACCGTGGTCGTTCCTGCGACCGCGGCCGTGGAGTTGGTGATCCCGAGAGTTGCTGGCCAGGTCAAAGAGCTGAAGGAACAGCGAGCGACGGTGGCTAAGGAGGTGGAGGCCATGCTGGAGGATTTCCCTCTCGCCTCGGTCTTGATGAGCATGCCGGGGATCGGCATCAAGACCGCCGCCCAGATCCTCATGGCCGTGGGCGATGGCACGGGATTCGAGACCCCGGGCCATCTCGCGGCCTACGCCGGGATCGCGCCGGTCACGCGAAGATCCGGCACCTCGATCCGCGGCGAGTTCCCCGCCCGCTCAGGCAACAAACGGCTGAAGAACGCACTGTTCTACTCGGCCTGGGTCGCCTCGAACCACGACCCCATCTCCAAGGCCTACTACGATCGAAAACGCGCAGAGGGCAAGCGCCACAACGCCGCCGTGATCTGCCTGGCCCGCCGCCGCTGCAACGTCATCTTCGCGATGCTCCGCGACGGCACCTACTACCAGCCCCCGACCACCGCCCCTACTCCCGAGCCGACCGCCCTCGCGGCTTGACTCAGAACATAGGGACACCCCCCCACAGAACCGCCCCACTGAGTCGTCCGCAGATCCGTCTCGCAGAAAGCCGTATGACGCTGTATCCGAGTGGACAGTCCATTACAGCTGTGTCATGCTGCGGGCATGTTTGTCCTCTCCCTGTCCGGCGCCCGCGGCCATGGCCGTGCCGCGGCCGACCCGATCCCGCAGCTGCTCGAGGCCCTCGCCCCGCTGGATCTGACCCTGCCCGCCGAGCGCACCGCCGGGCCCGAGGCCCTCGCCGCGACCACGCGCGCCGAGGACGCCCTCGAAGTGATCCTGCGTAGCCTCGAGACGGGCTCCCTCGCGATCGGCCTCGGCGTCGGCCCGGTGGACGCCCCACTGCCGGACAGCGTGCGAATCCTCGCCGGGGGAGCGGTCGCCGCCGCCGCGGATGCCGCCCGCGCCGCCCGCACCACCAGCCAGGTGCCACTCGCCGTGCACGCCGCCGATGAGCGCCAGGCCACCACCGCCGCTGAGGTGCAGGCGGTGCTGCGCCTGATCGGTTGGATGATCCGCACCCGCAACCGCGGCCAGTGGCAGGCCGTCCGCGCCCTGCGCGAGACCCCCGAGGCGACACAGAGCCAGCTCGCCGAGCGTCTCGGCGTCACGCAGCAGACCATCTCCCGGGCCGTGAAGACCAGCGGCTGGCGAGAGGAGAGCGCCGCCCATCCGCTGGCCGTGCACCTGCTGAGCATGATCGACCTCACCTCCGCGCGCTGAGAGGCAGCCCAGCACCCAGCTTGCCCTGCTGCGAGCGCTATCCTTGCCCCGCCCCCGCACGACATACCGAGGAGACCCATGGCCACGACGAATGATCTGAAGAACGGGATGGTCCTGGTGCTGGACCAGCAGCTGTGGAGCGTGGTGGAGTTCCAGCACGTCAAGCCCGGCAAGGGCCCCGCCTTCGTGCGTACCAAGCTGAAGAACGTCATGTCCGGAAAGGGCGTGGACAAGACCTTCAACGCCGGCGTCAAGGTGGAGACCGCCACCGTCGACCGCCGCGACATGCAGTACTCCTACCTCGACGGCGACATGTTCGTCTTCATGGACACCACCACCTGGGAGCAGGTCAGCCTCACCCCCGAGATCGTCGGCGCGGCCAAGGACTTCATGCTCGAGGGCCAGGACGTCGTCGTCGCCTTCCACGAGGGCACCCCGCTGTTCATCGAGCTGCCCGCCTCTGTGGTGCTGGAGATCACCTTCACCGAGCCCGGCCTGCAGGGCGACCGCTCCACCGGCGGCTCCAAGCCCGCCACCCTCGAGACCGGCCGCGAGATCCAGGTGCCGCTGTTCATCGAGCAGGGCGAGAAGGTCAAGGTCGACACCCGCTCCGGCGAGTACATCGAGCGCGTGAAGTGACCGACCCCTCCACCTCGGGCTCCGCGGCGCGCGCCGACAAGGGCCCCGGCCTCCCCCTTCCCGCTCGGGAGGGGGAGGAAGTCGCCTTCGAGCGCACCATTCCCGCGCAGGCCCAGAAGCTCCACAGCCGCACCCGTGCCCGCATCCGAGCCGTGGACGTCCTGTTCGAAGCCGACGCCAAGGACCAGGACGTGCTCGAGGTGCTGCAGGCCCGGCGCGAACGCACCGCCGCTCAGACCCCACTGCCCTCGAGGGCGCAGGAGCTCGTGGAGCTGTACGCCCCGCATGCACAGGACATCGACGAGGACCTCGCCACCCACGCCCGCGACTGGCCGCTGCACCGCATGCCCGCCGTGGACCGTGCGATCCTGCGCCTGGGCGCCGCGGAAGCCCTGCACGCCACCGCCGATGCCAGTGAGCGCGGCGTGATCATCGGTGAATACACGAAGATCGCCGAGGTGCTCTCCACCGACGACTCCCCTCGCTTCGTCAACGGTCTGCTGCAGCGCCTTGCGGACCTGCACGGCCTGCTCGGCTGAGCCCCCGCTCGGGCGCTCACGCGGCGCATCTCACGCGGTCCGCCCTGCGGCCGCCAGCGCGGCCGCATGCGGCGCGCACTAGACTTCGAGCGGTGCGCCGGAGGCTCCCGGCGCGCATCCGAGCCCTTTAACTGCACGTCCTGTGAGGCGTGGAAGGGAGAGAACCGCATGACCGACCCCACCCCCGACACCTCGCGGGTGCTGGGCCCCGAGGCGATCCGTCGGGCCCTGACCCGCATCGCCCACGAAATCCTCGAGAGCGACCATGGCGCCGAGGATCTCGTGCTGCTGGGCATCCCGCATCGCGGAGTCCCGCTCGCCGAGCGCCTGGCCGCGCAGATCGCCCGCGCCGAAGGGATCGAGGATCCCACGCAGATCGCCGAGCTCCACGGCTCCCTGGACATCACCCTGTACCGGGATGACCTGCGCAAGAACCCCACCCGGGCCCCCGGGCCCACGCGGATCCCGCGCCGCGGCATCGACGGGCGCACCGTCGTGCTCGTCGATGACGTCCTCTACTCCGGCCGCACCGTCCGCGCCGCACTGGACGCGCTCGGAGCGATCGGCCGCCCGGCCGCCGTGCGCCTGGCCGTCCTGGTGGACCGTGGGCACCGCGAACTGCCGATCCGCGCCGACCACGTCGGCAAGAACCTGCCCACCTCCCGCAGCGAGCGCGTGCACGTGCAGCTGACGGAGAGCGATGGTCAGGATGCCGTGGACATCGTGCGCCCCTCGCGCGGGACGGAGCAGGCATGAGGCACTTCATCTCCATCGCCGATCTCAACCGCGAACAGGCCGTCGAACTGCTCGCCACCGCCGAGCACATGGCCGAGACGCAGTCCCGCTCCATCCGCAAGCTCCCCACCCTCGTGGGCAGCACCGTGGTGAACCTCTTCTTCGAAGACTCCACCCGCACCCGCATCAGCTTCGAGGCCGCCGCGAAGCGCCTGTCCGCGGACGTCATCAACTTCTCCGCCAAAGGCTCGTCCCTCTCCAAGGGCGAATCCCTCAAGGACACCGCGCTGACCCTGCAGGCCATGGGGGCCGACGCGGTCGTCGTGCGCTCGTCCTCCTCCGGCGCCGCGCACCTGCTGGCCCACGCCGGCTGGATCGACCAGCCCATCGTCAACGCCGGCGACGGCGCCCATGAGCACCCCACCCAGGCGATGCTCGACGCCTTCACCCTGCGCCGCCACCTACGCCCCGGCGACGTCCGCGGAGGCCTGGACGGCCTGCACGTGGTGATCGTCGGCGATGTCCTGCACTCCCGCGTGGCCCGCTCGAACGTGCTGCTGATGACCCTGCTGGGCGCCCGCGTCACCCTCGTCGCCCCGCCCGCGCTCGTGCCCGTCGGCGCCACCACCTGGCCCTGCGAGATCAGCTACGACCTCGATGACGCCCTCGCCAGCGGTCCTGACGCCGTGATGATGCTGCGCGTGCAGCGCGAACGCATGGTCGGCGGCGGCTACTTCCCGACCGCCGAAGAGTACTCCCGCCGCTACGGCCTGACCGCCGCCCGCGCCGACCGCCTGCCCGCCCACAGCATCGTCATGCACCCCGGGCCCATGAACCGCGGCTTCGAGATCGCCGGATCCGTGGCGGACTCCCCGCGCAGCGTGATCGTCGAACAGGTCGCCTCCGGCGTGTTCGTGCGCATGGCCGTCCTCTACCACCTGCTCGCCACCGACGTCCGGGAGACCGACCGATGACCACGACCACCCCGAACACCGCCCCGATCCCGACGCTTCTGATCCGCGGCGGCCGGCCCTACGGCGAGGACATCCAGGACCTGCTGCTGGCAGATGGCCGCATCACCGCGGTCGGCCCGGACCTCGAGGCCCCCGAGGATGCCGAGGTGATCGACGCCGAAGGCTGCATCATTCTGCCGGGCCTCGTGGACCTGCATACCCACCTGCGCGAACCCGGCGGGGAAGAGGCGGAGACCATCGAATCCGGCACCCGCGCCGCCGCCCGCGGCGGCTTCACCGCCGTGCACGCCATGGCCAACACCACCCCCGTCGCCGACACCGCCGGTGTGGTCGAGCAGGTGGCACGGCAGGGCGAGGCGGCCGGCTGGTGCGAGGTGCGGCCCGTCGGCGCCGTCACCGTGGGCCTGGCGGGGGAGCGCCTGGCCGAGCTCGACGCCATGGCCACCTCCCGCGCTCGCGTGCGCGTGTTCAGTGACGACGGGAAGTGCGTGCACGACCCCGTGCTGATGCGCCGCGCCCTCGAATATGTCAAGGCCTTCGACGGCGTCATCGCCCAGCACTCCCAGGACCCCCGCCTGACCGAGGGCTCCCAGATGCACGAGGGCCTGGTCTCCGCGGAGCTGGGCCTGGCCGGCTGGCCCGCCGTCGCCGAAGAGTCGATCATCGCCCGCGACGTGCTGCTGGCCCAGCACGTGGGCTCGCGGCTGCACGTGTGCCACCTCTCCACCGCCGGGAGCGTGGACATCGTCCGCTGGGCCAAGCAGCGCGGCATCGACGTGACCTGCGAGGTCACCCCGCACCACCTGCTGCTGACCGATGAACGGGTGCGCACCTTCGACGCCGTCAACAAGGTGAACCCTCCGCTGCGCACCGCCGCGGACGTCGAAGCGGTCCGCACCGGACTGGCCGACGGGACGATCGACATCGTCGCCACCGACCACGCCCCGCATCCGGCCGATGCCAAGGACCGTGAATGGGACCAGGCGGCGATGGGCATGACCGGGCTCGAGACCGCGCTCGCGATCGTGCAGCACACCATGGTCGACGAGAACCGCCTGAGCTGGCGAGACATCGCCCGGGTGCTCTCAGAGCAGCCCGCCCGCATCGGCCGCGATGAGGACCAGGGCCGTCCCCTGCAGGCCGGGGAGGCCGCGAACATCCTGGTGTGGGACCCGCGCCCCCGCCGCATGGTGGATGTGGCCGAGCATGCCTCCCGCAGCAGCAACTCACCGTTCGCGGGCCTTGAGCTGCCGGGGCTGAACCGGCTCACGGTCCTGAAGGGCCGACCCACCGTGCGTGACGGGGCGGTGGTCCAGCGGTGAGCGACCGCATCCTGCCGGTACTGCTGCTGGCCGCCCTGTTCGCCGGGGCCATGGCCCTGATGTACCTGGGGTGGCGCTCGCGCGGTCGCTCCCAGGCCGATGTTCCCGCCCCACCGCCGGACGCACCGCTCGAGCAGCTCGGCGAGACTCTCGCCGAGGGCCCCTTCGAGGCGGTCTACGTCTCCACCGTCCGCGCGGGTGACCCCCTGGACCGCATCGTCGCCCACGGCCTCGGCTCCCGCTCCCGCGCCCGCATCAGCGTGGGCAGTGCGGGCACCTGGCGGATAGACCGCGAGGGCGCCCGCTCCTTCACCCTGCCCGCTGACACGGTCACCGGCCTGTTCACCACCCCCGGCATCGCCGGCAAGGCCGTGGGCGGTGATGGCCTGCTGCTGATCCGCTGGCAGCTGAGCGAGAACGCCCCCGCCCTGGACACCGGCCTGCGCATGGACCGCCGCGCCGACCACGATCTCCTGCTGACCCGGAAGGAGCTGGCATGACACCTCCGGCCCCCCTGACCCCCTCCACCCCGCCGCGCCGGGTGCGCCCCGAACCGGCACTGCTGATCCTCGAGGACGGCACCATCCTGCACGGCTCCGCCTTCGGCGCCCGCGGCGCACGGCTGGGCGAAGTGGTGTTCTCCACCGGGATGACCGGCTACCAGGAGACCCTCTCCGACCCCTCCTACGCCGGTCAGATCGTCGTGCAGACCGCCCCGCACATCGGCAACACCGGCGCGAACGCCGCGGATATGGAGTCCTCCCGGGTGTGGGTGCGCGGCTACGCGGTGCGCGATGCCAGCCGCATCGCCTCGAGCTTCCGCGCCGAACAGACCCTGGATGACCTGCTGATCAGCAACGAAGTGGTGGGTATCGCGGATATCGACACCCGCATGCTCACCCGGCGTCTGCGCGAGCACGGCGCCATGCGCGGCGGCATCTTCTCCGGCGCCGCCCTCGAGACCGACGAGAGCGAGCTGCTCGAGCAGGTGCGCTCCCAGCCCGCCATGGCCGGCGCGAACTTCCTCGAGGAGGTGACGATCGCCCAGCCCATCCTGCTGCAGCCCGAGCAGGAGCCGGTCGCGACAGTCGCGGCCGTGGACCTCGGCATCAAGGGCGCGACCCCGCGCCAGATGCTCGAGCGGGGCCTGGCCGTCCACCTGCTGCCGGCCACCACCACCCTCGAGGACCTGCTGGCCCTGGACGTGGATGCCGTGTTCTTCTCCAACGGGCCCGGTGACCCCGCCGCCGCCACCGCCCAGATCGACCTGCTGCGCGGCGTGCTCGATGCCGGCCTGCCGTTCTTCGGCATCTGTTTCGGCAACCAGCTTCTGGGCCGCGCCCTGGGCCTTGGCACCTACAAGCTGCGATTCGGCCACCGGGGCATCAACCAGCCCGTCAAGGACCTGCAGACCGGCCAGGTGTCCATTACCGCCCAGAACCACGGCTTCGCCGTCGACCTGCCGATCGAGGGCATCCACACCGCCCCGCATGACGACGGACGCTACGGCCGCGTCCAGGTCAGCCACATGTGCCTCAACGACGACGTCGTGGAGGGCCTGCGCTGCCTGGACATCCCGGCGTTCTCCGTCCAGTACCACCCCGAGGCGGCTAGCGGCCCGCATGACGCCGTAGACCTGTTCGATCGCTTCACCGAGCTCGCCGTCGCCCATCGGGCCGGCCGCAAGGAGTCCTGATGCCCCGCCGCCCTGATCTCCACTCCGTCCTGGTCATCGGCTCCGGCCCGATCGTCATCGGCCAGGCCGCCGAGTTCGACTATTCCGGCACCCAGGCCTGCCGGGTGCTGCGCGAGGAGGGACTGCGGGTCATCCTCGTCAACTCCAACCCGGCGACGATCATGACAGACCCGGACATCGCCGATGTCACCTACATCGAGCCGATCGACCCGGCGATCATCCGCTCGATCATCGCCAAGGAGCGACCCGACGCGATCCTGCCGACCCTCGGCGGGCAGACCGCGCTGAACGCCGCGATCGCCCTCGCCGAGGACGGCACCCTCGAGGAGTTCGGCGTCGAGATGATCGGCGCGAGCCTCGAGGCGATCCAGAAGGCCGAGGACCGCCAGAAGTTCAAGGAGGTCGTCGAGCGGGTGGGCGGCGAGTCCGCGCGCTCCCGGATCTGCCACACGATGGACGAGCTGCTCGCAGCCGCCGACGAGCTCGGCTACCCGATGGTGGTGCGCCCGAGCTTCACCATGGGCGGCCTCGGCTCCGGTATGGCCTACGATGAAGCGGACCTGCGCCGCATCGGCGGGGACGGCCTTCACTACTCGCCCACCTCCGAAGTCCTGCTCGAGGAGTCGATCCTGGGGTGGAAGGAGTTCGAGCTCGAGCTGATGCGCGACGGCGCGGACAACTGCGTGGTGATCTGCTCGATCGAGAACGTCGACCCCGTCGGCGTGCACACCGGCGACTCCGTGACCGTCGCCCCCGCCCTGACGCTCACCGACGTGGAGCTGCAGCACCTGCGGGACCTCGGCATCGCGATCATCCGCGAGGTCGGCGTGGACACCGGCGGCTGCAACGTCCAGTTCGCCACCCACCCCGAGACCGGCCGCGTCGTCGTCATCGAGATGAACCCGCGCGTCTCCCGCTCCTCGGCGCTCGCCTCGAAGGCCACCGGCTTCCCGATCGCGAAGATCGCCGCGCGCGTGGCCATCGGCTACACCCTCGATGAGATCCGCAACGACATCACCGGGACCACTCCGGCGAGCTTCGAGCCGGCGCTCGACTACGTGGTGGTGAAGGTTCCGCGCTTCGCCTTCGAGAAGTTCCCTGCCGCCGACCCGACGCTGACCACCACCATGAAGTCGGTGGGGGAGGCGATGGCGCTGGGCCGGAACTTCACCGAGGCTCTCGGCAAGGCGCAGCGTTCCGTGGATGTGAAGGGTGCCCAGCTGGACTACCGCGGTGAGCCGCCCACCGCGCAGGAGATCACCGCCCTGCTCGATGGGGTGCGCACCCCCACCGCGGAGCGGCTGCGGGAGATCGCCCGCATCCTGTGGGCCGCCGCTGAAGGCGTCGTGGATGCCGCGGAGACCGTGCAGGCCCTCGTGGAGGCCACCGCGATCGACCCCTGGTTCCTGGACCAGATGCTGCTGGTCGCCGAGATCGCCGCGGAGATCCGCCGCAGCGAGGTGCTCGATGCGCAGCTGCTGCGCCTGGCCAAGCGTCACGGTCTGTCCGATGAGCAGATCGGGGCGCTCAGCGGCCGCAGCGCCGAGGTGGTCAAGGGCGTGCGGCAGGCACTCGGCATCACGCCCGTGTTCAAGACCGTGGACACCTGCGCCGGGGAGTTCGCCTCCCGCACCCCGTACCACTACTCCAGCTACGACCAGGAGACCGAGATCCAGCCGCGGGAGAGGCCCGCGATCCTCATCCTCGGCTCCGGCCCCAACCGCATCGGCCAGGGCATCGAGTTCGACTACTCGTGCGTCCACGCGGCGCTCGCGCTCGGGGACCCGGAGCTGCCCGGCGGCGGCTACGAAACCGTCATGGTCAACTGCAACCCTGAGACCGTCTCCACCGACTACGACATCGCCGACCGGCTCTACTTCGAACCGCTCACGGTCGAGGACGTGATCGGGGTGTACGAGGCGGAGAAGGCCGCCGGACCCGTGGCCGGGGTGATCGTCCAGCTGGGTGGGCAGACCCCGCTGTCGCTCGCCCGCCGTCTGGAGGCCGAGGGACTGCCGATCATCGGCACCAGCCCCGCCGCGATCGACAACGCCGAGGACCGCGGCCACTTCGGGGCGGTCCTCGCGCAGGCCGAGCTGCCCGCACCGCCGTACGGGACCGCCTGGGCGCTCAGCGATGCGATCGAGGTCGCCGCCCGCGTGGGCTACCCCGTCCTCGTGCGCCCCAGCTACGTGCTGGGCGGGCGCGGCATGGAGATCGTCTTCGACCAGGACGGCCTGGTGGACTACGTCTCGCGGAATCTGCCCGACGGCGGGCGCGCCGAGGCTCCGATCCTCATCGACTCCTTCCTCGATACGGCGATCGAGATCGACGTGGACGCCCTGTACGACGGCACCGAGCTGTACCTCGCCGGCGTCATGGAGCACATCGAGGAGGCCGGCATCCACTCCGGTGACTCCGCCTGCACCCTGCCGCCGATCACCCTGTCCGCGGCGATGATCGAGCGGATCCGTACCTCCACCCGCGCGATCGCCGAGGGCGTGGGGGTGCGCGGCCTGCTGAACGTCCAGTTCGCCCTCTCCCAGGGCACCCTGTACGTCCTCGAGGCGAACCCCCGCGCCTCTCGCACCGTGCCGTTCGTCGCCAAGGCCACCGGAGTGGCGCTCGCCCGAGCCGCCGCGCTGCTCATGGCCGGCACCTCGATCGCTGATCTGCGGCGCGGCGGGGTGCTGCCCGCTGAAGGCGACGGCACCACCTGCCCGGACGATGCCCCGATCGCCGTGAAGGAAGCGGTGCTGCCCTTCAAACGCTTCCGCACCCGCGAGGGACGGGCCGTGGACTCCATCCTGGGGCCCGAGATGCGTTCGACCGGCGAGGTGATGGGACTGGACTCCACCTTCCCGCTCGCGTTCGCGAAGTCCCAGCTGGCGATCTCGGGGCAGGGCCTGCCCACCTCTGGCCGGGCCTTCGTGTCCGTGTCCGACCGCGACAAGCGCTCCCTGCCCCTGCCGGTGGCGCGTCTGGCCGCCCTGGGCTTCGAGATCCTCACCACCGCCGGAACCGGCAAGGTGCTGCAGCGCTACGGCATCCCGGCCCGCGTGCTGCGCAAGGCCTCCGAGGCCGGGGATGCGCCGAGCGTCATCGACCTCATCGAATCCGGTGAGGTGGATCTGGTGCTGAACACGCCCTCGGGCTCCAACGCTCGGGTGGACGGCTACGCCATCCGCGCGGCCGCCACCAGCATGGACGTGCCGATGATCACGACGCTGCAGGAGTTCCAGGCGGCGGTCCAGGCGATCGAGGCGAGGCCCGTGGAGCCCTTCGAGGTGCGCAGCCTGCAGGACCTCACCGTCCAGCTGACCGCCGCCCGGGAACCGCACAGCGCGGCGGGAGCGGGTCGATGAGCACTGTGCCCCAGACCTTCGGAACGCGGCTGCAGGCCGCTGTCGCCGCCCAGGGCCCGATCATCGCCGGCATCGACCCGCATGCGAGCCTGCTGGCCGATTGGGGGCTGAGCGATGATGCTGCGGGGCTGCGGGAATTCTCCCGCCGCACCCTCCTGGCCGTGCACGGCGAGGTCGCCGCCGTGAAGCCGCAGTCCGCCTTCTTCGAACGGCACGGCTCCGCCGGCGTCGCGGTGCTCGAGGAGCTGCTGGCCGCCGCCCGGGAGCTCGGGATCCTCACGATCCTCGACGTCAAGCGCGGGGACATCGGCTCCACCATGGGCGCCTACGCGCGAACGCACCTGCGCCCCGGCGCCCCGCTGGAGGCCGATGCGATCACCGTCAGCCCCTTCCTCGGCACAGGATCGCTGGACCCCGCCGTGGATCTCGCGCTCGAGCACGGCAAGGGTCTGTTCGTCCTGGCCCTCACCTCCAACCCCGATGGACCGCAGGTCCAGCACGCCAGAGCAGACGACGGCACGCCGGTAGCGTGTCATATCGCGCGATATGCGCAGGAACGCGGCGGTGGGGGAGAGGACCGCTGGTCCAGCATCGGTCTGGTGGTCGGCGCGACCGTCGGCGACGCCTATCAGCGCCTGGGACTGGACCGCGCGGCCCCCTCAGCTCCGCTGCTCGCACCGGGCTTCGGAGCGCAGGGCGCGGGGCCTCTCGAAAGGACCGCTGTCTTCGGTGACAGTGCAGGTCACGTGCTGGTTTCGCTGTCTCGTGGGCTGCTCGCGGCGGGCCCCGAGGCCGAGCTGCTGCAGCGCCGTGCTGCCGAGCTGCGTGCCGCCTACGCCTGAGGCGCGCCACCGGTCCGCTCGCCGCGTGCCGGTGGCCGTTCTCCGGAGCCCAAGACCGTCGCCCAGGCCGCCCCGGCGGGTGCTGATTCGCATCGGACCTGGCAAAAGATGTGTCGAACGTGCACGGCGTCACCCTTATGGGGTTACGCTCTACCCACTACCGAGGTCCTCCCGGATCTCGCCGTCATCAGCAAGAGAACAAGAGGTAAGAACCGTGGCTCTCCCTCCCCTCACCCCCGAACAGCGCGCTGAGGCCCTCAAGAAGGCCGCCGAGGCCCGTCGCGAGCGTGCGGCCATCAAGGCCCGTCTGAAGGACAGCGCCGGCCGCCGCGGCGAGGAGATCAAGAAGGTCCTCGCCGAGGCGGAGACCAACGAGATCGTCGGCCGTCTGCGCGTGTCCGCGCTGCTGGAGGCCCTGCCCGGCGTGGGCAAGGTCAAGGCCCAGCAGATCATGGAGGAGATCGGCATCTCCCCGTCCCGCAAGATACGCGGCCTCGGCTCCCACCAGGCGGAGAAGCTGGTCGCCCACTTCTCCGAGTGACCTCTTCGCATCCCGGGGTCGGCGCAGCAGCGGCGCCGACCCCGGTCACCGTTCTGGCGGGCCCCACCGCCGTCGGCAAGGGGACCGTCTCCGCCGCCATTCGCGAGCGCTACCCGCAGATCTGGCTGTCGGTCTCGTGCACCACCCGCGCTCCGCGCCCGGGCGAGGTGGACGGCGTGCACTACCACTTCATCCCCGAGCCGCGCTTCCGCGAGCTCGCGGACAGCGGGCAGATGCTCGAATGGGCCGTGGTCCATGGCCGCAACACGTACGGCACGCCGCGCGGCCCGGTCGAGGCGGCCGTCGCCCAGGGGCGTCCCGTGCTGCTGGAGATCGATCTGGCCGGTGCCCGGCAGATCCGCGAGACCATGCCGGATGCGCGGTTCGTGTTCCTCGCCCCGCCGGACTGGGACACCCTCGTCCAGCGCCTCGTGGGCCGCGGCACCGAAGACGCCGAGGAGCGTGAGCGGCGGCTGGAGACCGCGCGTGTGGAGCTCGCCGCCGAAGGCGAGTTCGACGTCACCATCGTCAACGACGAGGTGGACCGTGCCGCCGACGAGCTCGCGACCCTGATGGGCGTGCGAGACATCACCTGACCCGTCGGTCGCGCCCCTCGCCTCACGCGCACGGGGCGCGTATGCTGGATCGTTGCACGCCTCAACTCAGGAAGGGACATCCGTGGCCGGAACTGTCGCGCAGCCCGAGGGCATCACCAACCCCCCGATCGACCGTCTGCTGGAGACCGTCGATTCGAAGTACGCCCTGGTGCTCTACGCCTCCCAGCGCGCCCGCCAGATCAACTCCTACTACTCCCAGCTCTCCGAGGGGTTGCTGGAGTTCGTCGGCCCCCTGGTGGACGTGGAGAACCAGGAGAAGCCCCTGTCCATCGCCCTGCGCGAGATCGATGAGGGCCTGCTGACCGTCCGCGAGGTGGACGAGGAGGAGCTGGCCGCTCAGAACGAGCCGGACCCCGACGCGCCCGCCCCGCTGCTGCTGGGCGATGACGCCCCCGAGGCTCCGCCCGCAGACTTCACTCTCTGATCCCCGCTGATCCCGTCCCGCCGGAGGAGCCGATGAGCCCCGCGCCCCGCACCCTCGAAGGTGCCCGCGTCCTGGTGGGCGTCGGCGGTGGGATCGCCGCCTACAAGACCGCGCACCTGGTGCGCGGTCTTGTCGCATCCGGCGCCGAGGTGCACGTCGTGCCCACCGCGAGCTCGCTCGAGTTCGTGGGCCGCGCCACCTGGGAGGCTCTCAGCCACCATCGCGTGCTCACGAGCGTATTCCAGGACGTCGACGAGGTCGCCCATGTGCGCTACGGCCAGGAGGCGGACCTCGTGGTCATCGCCCCGGCGACCGCGGACCTGCTGGCCCGCCTGCGTGCGGGGCGGGCCGATGACATGCTCACCGCCTCCGTGCTGGTGGCCCGCTGCCCCGTCGTCGTGGCGCCTGCGATGCACACCGAGATGTGGGAGCACCCCGCCACGGTCGAGAACGTGCGGGTGCTGCGCGAACGCGGCATCACCGTCCTCGAGCCCGCCGTGGGGCGCCTGACCGGACCGGACTCGGGCCCCGGCCGCCTGCCCGAACCCGCCGCGATCCTCGAGGCCGCGCGCGCAGCGATCGCCGCGCCTCGCAATGAGCGCGGGGGAGCACTCCGGGACCTCGCCGGTCACGAGATCCTCATCACCGCCGGTGGCACCCGCGAAGAGCTCGACCCCGTCCGGTTCCTCGCCAACCACTCCTCCGGCAAACAGGGCTGGGCCCTCGCGCACGCCGCTCTGGTCCGCGGCGCCCGCGTCCGCCTCATCGCCGCGAACGTGCAGCTGGACACCCCGCCCGGGGTCGAGCGCGAGGACGTGGTCTCCGCCGCGGACCTCGCCGCGAGCGTGGCCACGCACCGCACGGAGATCGACGCGCTGATCATGGCCGCCGCCGTCGCGGACTTCACCGCCGCAGGACGCGCAGAGCAGAAGATCAAGAAGGACGAATCCGCCCCGGAGGCCGTGCCCACCCTCCAGCTGACCCGCACCGAGGATGTGCTGCGCGCCAGCGTGCTCGCCCGCGGTGAGGAGCAGCGGCCGCTCATCGTCGGCTTCGCCGCGGAGACCGGCGGGCAGGACGCCAACGCCCGCGAGCTCGCCCAGGCCAAGGCCCGTCGCAAGGGCGCGGACCTGCTGGTGTTCAACGACCTCACGCGCGGGGTGTTCGGCGCAGAGGACAACGCCGTGGAGATCCTCGACGCCCAGGGGGATGAGGTCACCGCGTGCGAAGGCAGCAAGATCCTGGTGGCCCATGCGGTGATCGATGAGCTCGCCCGTCGGCTCCCGGACGTACCCTGTACCCCATGACCACCAGCGAACTGCGCACCTTCACGTCCGAATCGGTCACCGAAGGGCACCCCGACAAGATCTGCGACCAGATCTCCGATGCGATCCTCGATGACCTCCTGGCGCAGGACACCGGAGCGCGGGTGGCGGTGGAGACCCTCGTGACCACGGGGCTGGTGCATGTGGCCGGGGAGGTGCGCACCAGCGGGTACAGCGACGTCGCGACGATCGTGCGCGATGTGATCCGCGAGATCGGCTACGACTCCTCCGAGAAGGGCTTCGACGCGGACTCCTGCGGCGTCCAGGTCTCCATCGGCGCGCAGTCCCCGGACATCGCCCAGGGCGTGGACACCTCCTTCGAGGCCCGCGGCCGCAGCGATGCGGAGGTCTTCGCCCGCCTCGGCGCCGGGGATCAGGGCCTCATGTTCGGCTACGCCTGCAGGGACACCCCCGAGCTGATGCCGCTGCCCATCCATGCTGCGCACCGTCTTACCCAGAACCTCTCGACCGCCCGCCGCGACGGCGTCCTGCCCTACCTGCGTCCTGACGGCAAGACGCAGGTCTCCATCGGCTACGACGAGGACGGCGTGGCCCGCAGTGTCGAGGCGGTCGTGGTCTCCATCCAGCACCGCGAGGACGTGGACCTCGACAGCCAGCTCGCCCCCGCCATCTCGAAGGTGGTCATCGCCCCGGTGCTCGAGGAACTCGCGGGCCTGGGACTGAACACCGATGACGTCGTCACCCACATCAACCCCTCAGGCCGCTTCGTGCTCGGCGGTCCCAAGGGCGATGCGGGCCTGACCGGACGCAAGATCATCGTCGACACCTACGGCGGCATGGCTCGCCACGGCGGTGGCGCCTTCTCCGGCAAGGATCCCTCCAAGGTGGACCGCTCCGGCGCCTACGCCATGCGCTGGGTGGCCAAGAACATCGTCGCCGCCGGACTCGCCGACCGCTGCGAGGTCCAGGTCGCCTATGCGATCGGCGTGGCCGAGCCGGTGGGCCTGTACGTCGAGACCTTCGGCACCGGGAAGGTGCCCGCCCACCAGATCGCAGCCGCGGTGCGGAAGGTCTTCGACCTGCGGCCCGCCGCACTCATCGACGCCCTGGACCTGCTGCGCCCCATCTATGCGCTGACCAGCGTGCACGGCCACTTCGGCCGGGAGCTGCCCGAATTCACCTGGGAGCGCACCGACCGCGCCGAGGAGCTGGAGCGCGCCCTGTGAGCACCCCCCGGCCTCACGGGCCGGGCCGCAGCAGCCTGGACCCCGAGCTCGCCGCCCGCCTCAAGCACGATGCGGACGGACTGCTGACCGCCGTGATCCAGGACGCCACCGACCAGCGGGTCCTCATGGTGGGCTGGATGGACGACGAAGCTCTGTATCGGACCCTGACGACGGGCCGCGTCACCTTCTGGTCTCGCTCACGCCAGGAGCACTGGCGCAAGGGCGACACCTCCGGGCACGTGCAGTGGGTGCGCTCGGTGGCGCTGGACTGCGACGGCGACACTCTCCTGGTCCAGGTGGACCAGGTGGGTGCGGCCTGCCACCGCGGCACCCCCACGTGCTTCGAGGACGGCGACCTCGAGGCCACCGCCCTGGACCCTTCGGAGCGCATCGCATGACCACTCCCGCACAGTCCGACTCCCCGCGCCTCCGCGAGGCCTACCCCGAGCTGGTCACCGGCCGTGACGGTGAAGCTCTCGGCGTGGTCACTCCGGATCGTGAGACCTTCCGCGCCCTCGCCGCCTCGCAGCGCGTCGTCCCCGTGAGCATGCGCCTGCTGGCCGATGAGGACACCCCGATCTCCCTCTACCGGCGCCTGACCGCCGCCGGCGGCACAGAGGGCACCTTCCTGCTCGAATCCGCCGGAGAGGGCGAAGCCTCCCGCTACTCGATCATCGGCGCGCCTGCGCGCGCTATCCTCACCTCCCGCGACGGTGAGGCCTGCTGGCTGGGCGATGCCCCCGCCGGTGTGCCCACCTCCGGCAGCCCCGTCGACGCTCTCGCCGCGGTCGCCGACGCCTTCCGGGCAGCGCGCCAGGACCACCTGCCGCCCTTCACCGGCGGGCTCGTCGGCTACATCGCCTACGACGCGGTGCGGCACTGGGAGAAGCTGCCGGACGCCCCGCCCGATGAGATCGGCCTGCCGGACCTCTCGCTGCTGCTGGCCCAGGACGTTCTCATCCACGATGCTCACGACGCGACCGTCGTGCTCGTCGCGAACGCCCTGAATCTGAATGCGACCGATGAGGGCGTGGATGCCGCCTACGACGACGCTCTGGCGCGCCTGGAGGCGCTGCGCGCCACGCTCACCGGCCCGCGGGAGGGCGCCGCGATGGCCTATGACACGGTCAGCGAGGTCTCCCCGAAGAGCCGCTCCAGCCAGCTGGAGTACGAGCGCGCAGTCGCCGAGGCCGTGCGCGACATCGTCGACGGTGAGATCTTCCAGGTGGTGCCCTCACAGCGCTTCTCCCTGCCCACGGCGGCGGATCCGCTGGACATCTACCGGGTGCTGCGCCGCATGAACCCCAGCCCCTACATGTATCTGCTGCGCACCCGGGATGCCGACGGCACAGCTATCGACGTGGTCGGCGCGAGCCCCGAAGCGCTCGTGACCGTCCGCGGCCGCAGTGCCACCACTCACCCCATCGCCGGATCCCGCCCCCGCGGCGCCACCCCGGACGAGGACGAGCAGCTCGCGACCGAGCTCCTGGCCGACCCCAAGGAGCGCAGCGAGCACCTCATGCTCGTGGACCTTGCCCGCAACGACCTGCAGAAGTTCTGCGAGCCCGGCACTGTTGTGGTGCGCGACTTCATGCATATCGAGCGCTACAGCCACATCCAGCACATCGTCTCCACCGTCACCGGCCACCTGACCGAGGACGCCACCGCGTATGACGCGCTGCGCGCAACCTTCCCGGCCGGCACCCTCTCCGGAGCCCCGAAACCCTCGGCGATGCGGATCATCGACCGTCTCGAACCGGTGCGCCGCGGCATCTACGGCGGCACCGTCGGGTACATCGATTTTGCCGGGGATATGGACATGGCGATCGCTATCCGCACCGCGGTGATCAAGGACGGCACCGCGCATGTGCAGGCCGGCGGGGGAGTGGTCGCCGACTCCGACCCCACCATGGAGCACCGCGAGAGCCAGTCCAAAGCTGCTGCAGCGCTGCGCGCCGTGGCCTCCGCCGACACCCTGCGCCCGGCATGACCCGCTCCCCGCATCCCACTCCCGAGCAGCCGCCTGCGCCGTCCGTTTCCGCAGGATCCCCGGCGCCGACCGCGCGAGACGGGGAGGGGGCGGCTGCGACGCCGCATGCCACCCGCTTGCCCTCGCGGCGACTGACCGTGCTCGCCTCCGCGCTGCTCGCCGGGGCGCTGGCCGGCACCACCCGCCCCACCTGGTTTCTTGCGAGCGGCCCGGACCTCGCCGGCACGGTGCAGCAGGTCCCGGTCTCCGGCACGGAGGCCGCGCCCGCCGTGCTCGCTCTCGCCCTGGCCGGCCTCGCCGCGGCGCTCGCGACGTCCCTGTCCTCCCGCTGGCTGCGCTTGCTCACCGGTCCCGTGCTCATCCTCACGGGCCTCGGCTCCGCTGTCGCCGCGATCAGCGCCCTGCGCAGCCCGCTGCAGGCCGTCCGCGGAGCCCTCGCCCAGGCCACCGGGGTGCTCGGGGCTGACGCCACCGCCGCAGCCACCGCCTGGCCGTGGATCTGCCTCATCCCGGCGCTCGCGCTCGCGAGCATGGGCGTGCTCGTGCTTGTGGCCGGATCCCGTTGGCCCGTCGGCTCCCGGTACCGCGCCGCGACCACCGCCCCCGCTGCGGCGGACCCCGCGACAGATCCCGCGGCCGCCTGGGATGCCCTCACCCGCGGAGAGGACCCCAGCGCGGACGACCCCGATGACGACACCGACGGGCCTGGACCCACAGCGCGCTGACCGGCGCGTCATGGCACAATAGGCCCGACCGGGCCCCCGACTGGAGAAGGACCATGCCGAAGAGCTACGCCGTGCCGCCCCCGCCCCACCACAACGAGGGCAAGACTGCCGCGGGCTGGACCATGAACATCGGGATCGTCCTGGGTGCCGTGGTGATCGCCGTCGGCATGGTCGGCGGCGACATGGCCGGTGGCACGGACCTCAGCTTCCTGCTGTGGGTGGGTGCCGGACTGATCGCGCTGTCCATCATCGTCGGCATCATCATGTCCCGGGCCGGTATGGGCCAGCCCAAGGAGTACGGCAAGCCCGCCGTCGCCCCGGCAGCTGCTCGGACCGAAGCCGCGCACAAGTGACCCTCACGGCGCGGACGGAGCACGGCGCGCCCGTGACCTCGCCCGCGCCGCGGCGAGGCATCCACCGGGCCCTTTTGCCCCTGGGCATCGTCGGCGGGGCAGTCGCCCTCGCCCTCGGAGTGCAGGCGGTATTCAACCCCTTCACGACGCATGTGCCCCTGTGTCTGATCAACCACCTCACGGGCATCGAATGCCCCGGCTGCGGAGCGATCCGCGCCGTCCACGCGGTGCTGGCGGGGGACCTGCTCATGGCGCTGCGCTCCAATGCACTGACCACTCTTGCCCTGCCGCTCGTCGCTGCCGGGTTCGTGCTGTGGACCATCCGTCGTGTCCAGGGCCGCCCCCTGGATCTGCTGCCCTCGCGCACCACCCTGCTCGTGCTGCTGGGCGTCGTCCTGCTCTTCACCATCGCGCGGAACCTCCCGGCCTTCTGGTTCCTCGCCCCGGTCTCGTACGTCGGCGGCTGACCACCGCCAGGACGCGCCGCAGCCCGCAGCGCCGTCCGCTCGATCCGCCCGCCCCAGGAGGACCGCGTGAGAACCACCGGAACCGTGCTCGACGACATCATCGCCGGAGTGCGCGAGGACCTCGCCGCCCGCCGCGCCACGATCGACGAGCCCCAGATCATCCGCCTCGCCCAGGAGGCCGCCCCCGCCCTGGACGCCCGCGCCCACCTCGCCGGGGATGGCAGCACCATGGGACTGATCGCCGAGGTCAAGCGCTCGAGCCCCTCCAAGGGCGCCCTCGCGGAGATCCCCGAGCCCGCCCAGCTGGCCGCCACCTACGCCGATGCCGGCGCGAGCGCCATCAGCGTCCTGACCGAGCAGCGGCGCTTCCGCGGCACCCTCGCCGACCTCGACGCCGTGCGCTCGCGCGTTGACGTGCCTGTGCTGCGCAAGGACTTCGTCGTCGAGCCCTACCAGGTGCATGAGGCCCGCGCCCACGGCGCCGACCTCGTGCTGCTGATCGTCGCGGCCCTCGAAGATCCGCTGCTGCGCGAGCTGTTCGCCCTCACCCGGGAGCTGGGGATGCATGCCCTGGTGGAGACCCACACCGAGGAGGAGCTCGAACGGGCTCTCGCCCTCGATCCCGCGATCGTGGGCGTGAACGCCCGCAACCTCAAGGACCTCACGGTGGACCTGGACCGCGCAGCGGGACTGCTGGCCCGCATCCCCGCCGGTCCCCTCGCGATCGGCGAATCCGCCGTCGCGGACATCACCGACGTTCAGTCCTACGCCGCGGCCGGCGCTGACGCCGTCCTGGTGGGCGAAGCCCTCGTGACCTCCGGTGACCCCGCCGCCGCGGTCCGTGCTTTCCGCACCGTCCCCCGCCGCGGCCGCGCCTCGCAGGAAGGAGCCCGCGCATGAGCGCGCCCACCCCCCAGCCCACCGATCCCGCTGCCGCTGACCCCACCCCGGGCGAGGCACTGCTGGATCTCACCGCACCCACCACGCCGCTGCGCGCCCACACCGGGCCCTACTTCGGTGACTTCGGCGGACGCTTCCTGCCCGAGGCACTCGTGCCGGCCCTCGATGAGCTCACCGAGGTGTACGAGAAGGCCGTGGTGGACCCCGAGTTCACCGCCCAGCTGCGCACCCTGGCCCGCGAGTACACCGGCCGTCCCTCCCTGCTCACCGACGTCCCGCGTTTCTCCCGCCTGGCCGGCGGCGCCCGCGTGCTGCTCAAGCGCGAGGACCTCAACCACACCGGCTCCCACAAGATCAACAATGTCCTGGGCCAGGCCCTGCTCACTCAGCGCATGGGCAAGACCCGCCTGATCGCTGAGACCGGGGCCGGCCAGCACGGTGTCGCGACCGCGACCGCCGCCGCTCTGCTGGGCCTGGACTGCACCGTGTACATGGGCGAGGAGGACACCCAGCGGCAGGCCCTCAACGTGGCGCGCATGCGCCTGCTGGGTGCCGAGGTGGTGCCTGTGACGCAGGGCTCGCGCACCCTCAAGGACGCCATCAACGAGGCGTTCCGCGACTGGGTTGCGAACGTCGAGACCACCCACTACCTGCTGGGCACCGTCGCCGGACCGCATCCGTTCCCGCAGATGGTCCGCGACTTCCACCGCATCATCGGCGAAGAGGCTCGCGCCCAGACCCTCGAGCGCACCGGCCGCCTGCCGGATGCCGTGGTGGCGTGCGTGGGCGGGGGCTCCAACGCGATGGGCATCTTCCACGCCTTCCTCGATGACGCCGAGGTGCGGCTGCTGGGCTGCGAGGCCGGGGGAGACGGCATCGCCAGCGGCCGCCACAGCGCCACCATCACCGGCGGATCCCCCGGCGTGCTGCACGGCGCTCGCAGCTTCGTCATGCAGGACCAGGACGGACAGACCATCGAATCCCATTCCGTCTCCGCGGGCCTGGACTACCCCAGCGTCGGCCCCGAGCATGCGTGGCTGGCCGACACCGGCCGCGCCGAGTACCGGGCGATCGACGACGGCCCCGCCATGGACGCCTTCGCGCTGCTGTCCATGACCGAGGGCATCATGCCCGCGATCGAGTCCGCGCACGCCCTGGCCGGGGCTCTCGAGCTCGGCCGCGAGCTCGGGGAGGACGCCATCATCCTCGTGAGCCTCTCCGGGCGCGGCGACAAGGACGTGGACACCGCCTCACGCTGGTTCGGCCTCGTCGGCGATGACCCCGCCCGCGGTGACCTCGCCGCCCTGCGGGAGGCCGCCCGCACCACCGGCACCCCGACCCCCGAGGAGACGCGATGAGCCCCGCCAGCGCCGCCGAGACCGCCCGCCTGCGCACCGGAGAGGTGCTCGAGCGCGCTCGCGGCGAGAACCGCGCCGCCCTGATCGCCTACCTGCCCGTCGGCTACCCGGACCTCGAGGGGTCGATCGACGCCGCGAAGACCCTCATCGACCACGGCGCCGACATGATCGAGCTGGGCCTTCCCTACTCCGATCCCGTCATGGACGGTCCCGTCATCCAGGAAGCCGCCGCGGCAGCGCTCGCGGGCGGCACCCGCACCGGCCAGGTCCTGCAGGCCGTCAAGGCCCTCGCCGGACGCGGCGCCGCGATCGCCGTCATGAGCTACTGGAACCCCGTGCTCGCCTATGGCCCTCAGGCCTTCGCCCGCGACCTCGCCGCCGCCGGCGGTGCGGGCGTCATCACCCCGGATCTCATCCCCGATGAGGCGGGGGAGTGGATCGCCGCGAGCGAACAGCACCAGGTGGACCGCATCTTCCTGGTCGCCCCCAGCTCACCGCGCGATCGCCTCGTGCACGTCGTCTCCCACACCACCGGCTTCGTCTACGCCGCCAGCACGATGGGCGTAACCGGCACCCGCGCGAGCGTCTCCGCGGCCACCGAGGGCCTTGTCGCCCGCACCCGCGAGGCCGGAGCCCGCAACGTCTGCGTGGGTCTCGGTGTCTCGAACGGTGAGCAGGCCGCGCAGGTCGGCGCCTACGCTGACGGAGTGATCGTCGGCTCCGCCTTCGTGCGCACCCTGCTGGAGCACGCTCACGATCCCGCCGGAGCCCGCAGCGCCCTCGCCGCGGTCGCGCAGGATCTGCGTTCCGGCGTCGAGCGCGCCCGCGCCTGAGCGGACACGGCAGCGATGACCCCCCTGATGGCACCGGCGAAGCAAGGAGCGCGCGCATGATCCCCAGTCCTTCGATCTCCGCGCTCTCCCTCGGACCGCTCACGATCCACTTCTATGCCCTGTGCATCCTCACCGGCATCGGGGTGGCCCTGTGGTGGGCCACAAAACGCTGGGAGCGCCGCGGCGGCGACGGTGACACGATGTTCGACATCGTCTTCGCCGCTGTGATCGCCGGGATCATCGGGGCCCGCATCTGGCATGTCCTGACCAGCCCCGCCCCGTTCTTCGGACCCGACGGCGACCCGCTGTCCGCCCTGTACATCTGGCAGGGAGGCCTCGCGATCTACGGCGCCGTCGCCGGTGGTGCCCTCGCGGTGTGGATCATGGCGCGCATCAAGGGCGTGTCCTTCACCGCGCTTGCGGACACCATCGCCCCCACCCTGCTGATCGCCCAGGTGATCGGCCGCTTCGGCAACTGGTTCAACCAAGAGCTGTACGGCCCGCCCTTGGATGCCTGGTGGGCCTGGGACGTCACGTGCGTAACCAACGGCGTGACCATCGGCGGCTGCACCCCGGGCACCTACCATCCCACCTTCCTGTACGAGCAGCTGTGGAACCTCGCGGCCCTCGCTGTGCTGTTGCTTCTGGAGCGCCGCTTCCGCCTGGGCGGCGGCCGTGTGTTCTGGCTGTACGTGGCGCTGTATTCGACCGGCCGCGCGGGGATCGACGCGATCCGTTCCGAGCCCGTGCTCATGGTCGGACCGCTGCGCATCCACACGCTGGTCGCGATCGTCATGGCCCTCGTGGGCGTCGCGATCGTGGTGGCGCTGACCCGGCGCGGCGCACGCCGTGGGGGAGAGGTCCGCGCGGCCGACGGCTCCTTCACGCTGCCCGCCCACACCGCGGGCAACGGCCCCGACGACGAGGTCGAGAAGTCCGGGACCCCGCCCACAGACCCTGCGCCGCCCACCTCCGACACCTGAGGTCCGCTGAGCCCGCGGAGAGCTCACCACCTGATGGGCCAACCGCCTGCTGGGACCACTGCGCCGTGCCGTCCCGTGGGTCCCGGTGAGATACCCGTCTCGGTGTGAAACACTAGGGGGCAGCACACGCGATGTCGCGGGGCCCGCAGCAGGCCGCGCATCGACGCGGCGCCGAGGCCCTGCGACCCGCCTTCGGAACAACAGATGGGTTGACATGCGCAAAGCGAAGATCGTCTGCACGCTCGGACCGGCGACCAACACCTACGAGCAGATCCGCACACTGATCGAGGCCGGCATGAACGTGGCCCGGATGAACTTCAGCCACGGCACCCATGAGGATCACGCCGCGGTGTACGAGAACATCCGTCGTGCCGCCGAGGATCTGGGCCGCAACGTGGCTGTCCTCGTGGACCTGCAGGGCCCCAAGATCCGCCTGGGCAAGTTCGCCGACGGTCCCCACGACCTCGAGATCGGCGAGACCTTCGTCATCACCACTGAGGACATCGAGGGCACCCGCGAGCGCGTCTCCACGACGTTCAAGGGCCTGCCGGGCGACTGCCGCCCGGGCGACGTGCTCCTGATCGATGACGGCAAGGTCTCGGTCCGCGTCACCGACGTCTCCGAGACCGAGGTCACCACCGTCGTCGAGGTGCCCGGCCCCGTCTCCGACAACAAGGGCATCAACCTGCCGGGCGTGGCGGTGTCCGTGCCCGCCATGAGCGAGAAGGACATCGAGGACCTCCGCTTCGGCCTGGGTCTGGGCTGCGACCTCGTGGCCCTGTCCTTCGTGCGCGACGCCCACGACATGGACGACGTGCTGCGCATCATGCATGAGGAGGGCCGCCGCGTCCCCGTCATCGCGAAGATCGAGAAGCCGCAGGCCGTGCGTGCTCTGCGCTCCATCGTCGGCGCGTTCGACGGCATCATGGTCGCTCGCGGCGACCTCGGTGTGGAGCTGCCGCTCGAGCAGGTGCCGCTGGTGCAGAAGCGCGCCATCGAACTGGCCCGCCGCAACGCCAAGCCCGTCATCGTCGCCACCCAGGTGCTCGAGTCGATGATCACCAACCCGCGCCCCACCCGTGCGGAGGCCTCGGACTGCGCCAACGCGATTCTCGACGGCGCCGATGCGGTCATGCTCTCCGGCGAGACGAGCGTGGGCTCCTACCCCTTCGAGGCCGTGCGCACCATGGCCCGCATCGTCACCAACACCGAGGAGAACGGTGCGGATCGCATCCTGCCGCTGGGCACCATTCCGCATACCCGCGGCGGTGCTATCACCCGCGCGGCGGCCGAGATCGGCGACCAGCTCTCCGCCCAGTACCTCGTGACCTTCACCGAGTCCGGGGACACCGCGCGCCGGCTGGCCCGCCTGCGCCCTACCATCCCGCTGCTGGCGATGACCCCGTACCCCGAGGTCGCCCGCCAGCTCGGCCTCACCTGGGGCATCGAGGCGCACCTGGTGCCCATGCAGAAGGACACCGACGCGATGGTCCGCGTGGTCGACGAGCTGCTGCGCGAGCACAAGGGCCTGCAGAAGAACGACCTCGTGGTGATCGCGGCCGGTTCGCCCCCCGGCGTCCACGGCTCCACCAACTCGCTGCGCGTGCACCGCATCGGTGACCTCGACGGCACCGAGTCCGCGCGCATGGAGGCCGACTCCATCGCCTCGGGCCCGCAGGGCTGATCGCGCAGGCGCACAGACGACGGCGCCTCGCCCCCACCATGGGGGCGAGGCGCCGTCGTCCCCGGAGGGGGCGGTGCCGGGTGCGGGACTCGAACCCGCACGCCCTCGCGGACAGCGCATTTTGAGTGCGCCGCGTCTACCATTCCGCCAACCCGGCCATCCCACCACGGTGGGCTGGACTAGGATACCGCTGATGACCGTATGGTCCTCGCCGCGGGTGCCCGGCACCTGCGACCGGACCCCTATGACGTACAGGGCGACATGACCGACAACACCGCACCCCTTCCCGACGACTCCGCTGCCCCCGAGGACGCCCCCGAGGCTGTCTCCGAGGCGCCCGTCCACCGCACCGCCGTGGTCGCGGAGGACGAGAGCCTGATCCGCATGGACATCGTCGAGACCCTCACCGAGGCCGGCTACGAGGTCGTCGCCGCGGTCGGCGACGGGGAGAGCGCCGTGGCCAAGACCCGGGAGCTGCGTCCCGATGTTGTGGTGATGGACGTGAAGATGCCGCAGGCCGACGGGGTCACCGCCGCCGAGCGGATCGGCGAGGAGAACCTCGCCCCGGTGGTCATGCTCACCGCCTTCTCGCAGGCCGAGCTGGTCGAACGCGCCCGCGATGCCGGTGCGATGGCCTACGTGGTCAAGCCCTTCACCCCCGCCGACCTGCTGCCCGCGGTGGAGATCGCGATCTCCCGCTACCAGCAGATCACCCAGCTGGAGGCCGAGATCCAGGATCTCGGTGAGCGCTTCGAGACCCGTAAGCGGGTGGACCGCGCCAAGGGCCTGCTGCAGACCAACATGGGGCTGACCGAACCCGAGGCCTTCCGGTGGATCCAGAAGACGTCGATGGACCGCCGTCTGACCATGCGTGAGGTCGCCGATGCGGTGATCGACCAGCTGGGGCAGACCAAGGACTGAGGACGTACGGCGCATCGCGGCTCCGAGCGGAGACCTGCGGCGCGCGCGGGGAGGGGAGAGCGGATGACGGTCAGGCGACGTGACCTCGTGCGCTCGCTCGGCGTCGGTGTGCTGGGTGCTGGACTGTTGAGCGCCTGCGGGAACATGCCGGTGCGCGGCCGCGGCGGTCGCCGTCGGACGACCACCACCGCACCGGAGCCGACGAAACTCGAGGAGCCGGACGCCACCTTGGTGATCGGCCAGATCGGCGCGAGCTATGGCCGGATGGGCAAGGCCGAGGACGCCATCCGCATCGCGATCGACGAGGCCCGCATCGACGTCAACTCCCGATGGAAGGGGCTGTTCGGCAACGAGATCTCGATCCTGGGCCGCGAGGTGATGACCGAGCCCGGGCAGGATCTCGCCCCGATCATCGAGGACCTCGCCGACCGGGGCGCGACCGTCGTCATCACGAGCATCGACGAAGAATCACTGATCGGCGCGATGCCCACCTTCGTCGAGCGGGGCATGGCCGTCGTGGATCTCATGAGCTCCGGGATGACGGTGCGTGACGCCGAGGTGCAGACCGCGAACCTCCTGGTGCGCCTGTCTCCCAATGAGCGCACCCTCGCCGCGTGGTACGCGGAGATGGCGCTGGACGGCGGTGGTGACCGCGGGGGGACCGCCGGGAATGTCGCGCTGATCTCCGAGGACACCGCCCAGGGCCGCAGCCTCGCCTATGAGCTGCAGCAGCGGCTGCAGCCCAACAACGGCAAGCTCGTCTCCGAGCAGTTCTACGCCCCCGGCGATTTCGGCGACGTGGGTGCGCGGGTCAAGAAGGTGCTCAAGAAGCCGCCGGCGCTGCTGGTGCTCAACGGCGGGGCCGAGGCTGCGCCGTTCCTCTCCGCCCTGTACAAGGCCACTCTCGATGAGGGGCAGCGCCCGAAGATCGAGATCCCCACGCGCCTGTCCCCGGGCTCTGTGATCGACTTCTCCCGCGAGCCGATCGCGAAGGACCTCGCCCCGGAGTGTCTGACCAAGGCAACCGCCTTCGAGCCGGGGGCGGCGCTGACCGCCGACCACGAGAACATGATGCTGCGCCAGAGCAGGGAGTTCCTGCGCACCGGCTACGGCTACTCCCAGCACGGCTATGACGCCGTGATGATGATCTGTCTGGCCGCGCAGCATGCGCTGTCCGTGGAGGGCACGGCGATCGCAGCCGGCCTGCCGGCCATCCTCACAGGCAGTGAGAAATGCACGGATTACGAGATGTGCCGCAGCCACCTGCGCCAGGGCCTGTCCGGCAAGGACCGCACCACCATCGCCTACAACGGGCGGATGGGGACCGTGGAGCTGGGCCCGCAGGCCGATATCCGCACCGGCGAGCTGCGCGAGTACAGCTGGACCGAGGCGAACGTCCTCGCGCCGGGCAACGCCACGGGATTCGAGGATCCCGGCGCCTGACCGGCTCAGCGCGGGGCGAGCAGCATCGTCGAGACCGTCACCGTGCTGATCAGCACCCCCGCCTCATCGTGCACATCCACGAGGTAGGAGGCGACCTTTCCGCCCAGCTGCCGTGCCGTGCAGGTGGCGCGCACCTCGCCCTGGCGGGCCGAGCGATGATGCAGCGCCGAGACGGAGGTGCCGACGGCATGGGCACCCTCACCGTGGACCGCGCGGGCGTGCAGGGTCGCGGCGAGCGAGGCGACGGTCTCGGCCAGTGCGATCGTCGCCCCACCGTGCAGCAGCCCGGCCGGCTGCGTGTTCCCTGCCACCGGCATCGTCATCACGCCCCCATCGGCCCCGAGGGACAGCACCTGCATTCCGCAGCGCTCCACCAGGGTGTCCTCGAGCAGCGGCGCCCACTGCGCCTGCAGCGCCGTGAGCTCTTCCGGGCTCGCCGCGGCAGCGGCTCCCGTGGTGCGGTGGGGCGCGGCAGCGGCGCCGGTCGTCGGCGCATCGGGGGCAGCAGCGGTGGCCTCGGTGGCGTCTGCGGGGTTGCTGGAGGAAGCGTGGTGGGCATCGGAGTTCGGCATGCCGGCAGGATCTCATGCCCCGTCGGACCCCTGCGCCGCGCACCGGGCATGGGAGGATGGCCAGCATGACTGCGAGCGACCCCGATGAGATGCGCCTGCTGCTGATCGACGGCCATGCGATGGCCTTCCGCGCCTTCTTCGCGCTGCCCGCCGACGGGTTCAGCGACGGCCGTGGCCAGGCCACCAACGCGGTGTACGGCTTCACCCGCATGATCATCAACGTGGTGGCCTCCGTGCGGCCCACCCACCTCGCGGTCGCCTTCGACCTGCCGGGCGGGACCTTCCGCGACCGCATCTACGACCAGTACAAAGGCGGGCGCGAGGAGACCCCCGAGGCCTTCCACGGCCAGATCGACCTGATCCAGAAGGTCCTGGACGCCCTCGGGGTGCGCTGGCTGACCTACGAGGACTACGAGGCCGACGACATCATCGCCACCCTCGCCACCCGCGCGGAGGGCGACGGCCACGAGACCTTCATCGTCTCCTCCGACCGTGATGCCATTCAGCTGGTGGGCCAGCAGGTCACCCTCCTGCAGCCCGTCAAGGGCGTCACCGAGATGCGCCGCATGGACCCCGCCGCGATCCAGGAGAAGTACGGCGTCCCGCCGGAGCAGTACCCGGAGCTCGCCGCCCTGGTGGGGGAGAGCGCCGACAACCTCCCTGGCGTGCCCGGGGTGGGCCCCAAGACGGCCGCGAAATGGCTCACCCAGCACGGCGACCTGGAGACCCTGCTCGAGAGCGCCGACGAGATCCGCGGCAAGGCCGGCCAGTCCCTGCGGGACAACCTCGAGGCCGTGCGCCGGAACCGGCAGATGAACGCCGCGGTGACGGACCTCGACCTGCCCACTGATCCCGCGCATTACGAGCTGGGGCACGGCGACCGCACCCGCGTGCTCGAGGTCTTCGACGACCTCGCCTTCGGCGATACGATCCGCCGCGACCTGCCGGCCGCCCTGCTGGGCGAGAGCCTCGCCGAGGCCGAGCAGGAGACCCTCGCGCAGGAGGCCGAGGTCCTCCAGGTCACCGGCGCGGAAGAGCTCGCGCAGCTGCTCGACGGGGGTGGCGTGCTCGCCGTCGACGGTGCGGACGATGTGCGCGGCGGCCCCCTGCTGGGGCTGGCGAGTGAGACCGCCCGCGGCTGGGTGGCGCTGGCTGAGCTGGACTCCGACACCTCGACCGCTCTCGCGGACGCCCTGGCCGCTGCACCCCAGCTGCTCATGGCCGATGTCCCTGCCGTGCGGCAGTGGCTGCAGGAGAACGGCTACCCGCTGGATCCCGAGGCGCCCCTGCGCGATCTGGCGCTCGAAGCTTTTGTACTGCGCCCCGGGGCGCGCAGCTACGACGCCGAGGCGATCGGTACAGACCTGGGAGGGGCGAGCTTCGAGCCGCGCCCTCGCAAGCCGGCCGCCACCACCCTCAAGAAGGAGACCGCTGAGCAGCGCGCCGAGCACATCGACCGGGCTGGGGCCCGGCTCGCCCAGTCCTCCGCCGCCCTGCACCCGGCCGCCGCGGCGCTCGATGCGCAGCTCGGCGACGCGGCCTGGGCGCGCGAACTGCTCGATGACCTCGAGCGGCCCCTGCAGAGGGTGCTCGAGACGATGCACGAGCGCGGCATCGCGATCGACACCCAAGCGCTCGCGGCACTGCGTGAGGAGTTCGAGGGGTTCGTCGCGCAGGCCCGCCGCGAGGCCGGTGAGATCGTGGGGGAGGAGGTCAACCTCGCGTCCCCCAAGCAGCTGCAGGTGGTGCTGTTCGAGACCCTGCGCCTGCCCACCACCCGCAAGATCTCCTCCGGTCACTCCACGGATGCGGAGTCGCTGACCGACCTGATGGAGACCCTCGAGCCGGAGAGCGCCGGGCACCGCTTCCTCGCCTGGCTGCTGCGCTTCCGGGAGATGAGCAAGCTCACCGGGTACCTCGTGGGCCTCGACAAGGTGGTCGATGAGACCTCGCGGGTGCACACCACCTTCCAGCAGACCGCCGCCGCCACCGGGCGTCTGGCCTCCACCGACCCGAACCTCCAGAACATCCCGGTGCGCACCGAGGAGGGCCGCCGGATCCGCGGCGTGTTCGTGGCCGGCCGGGGCTATGAGTCGCTGCTCACCGCCGACTATTCCCAAATCGAGATGCGCATCATGGCGCACCTGTCCCAGGACGAGGGGCTCATCGAGGCCTTCCGCTCCGGCGAGGACCTCCACAACTTTGTGGCCTCGCGTGTGTTCGACGTCAGCCCCGATGCGGTCGACCCGGCGATGCGGTCGAAGACCAAAGCGGTCTCCTACGGCCTCGCCTACGGGCTGAGCGCCTTCGGGCTCTCCCGCCAGCTGCGCATCTCCCGGGCGGAGGCCACGCGGCTGCGCGACGGCTACTTCGAGCGCTTCGGCGGGGTGCGCGACTACCTGCACGAATCGGTCGAGCGTGCCCGCTCCACGGGCTACACCGAGACGATCCTGGGGCGGCGCCGCTACCTGCCGGACCTCACCAGCGACAACCGGCAGCGCCGCGAGAATGCCGAGCGGGTCGCGCTGAACTCCCCGATCCAGGGCAGCGCCGCCGACATCATCAAGCTCGCGATGCTCGCCGTCGAGCAGCGTCTGCGCGAGGCCGAGCTGAGCAGCCGCATGCTGCTGCAGGTCCATGACGAGCTCGTGCTCGAGGTGGCTCCCGGGGAGCTGGATCAGGTGCGGAAGATCGTCGAGGAGTCGATGGGCTCGGCGTACGAGCTGCGGGTTCCGCTCGAGGTGGGCGTGGGGGTGGGTCGCAGCTGGCTCGAGGCCGCGCACTGAAACAGGTAGGCCCTTAGCCACGACGTCGCTGCGGCACTGAGCCCATGCCATCTGGGTCCCCGCGACAACGGAGTCCGCACCTCGCGTGGGCTCGGCCTGATCAGGCTGATTCGAGGGCGCAGCGGCCTAGGGCCCGCGACCGGGACGGATCTCACACCGCGGCGTCGTCCCCATCGGCCCCGAGGCCTCGCATGGGCAGGGCACCCCTGGTAGGCTGACCAACGGCCTGTTGCGAGTGCGCCCCCGTGCGCCCTGGCGCCGGTCGGCCCTCCGGGCCTGCACGTCCATTGACCCTACTCATTTCCTGTCCCGACGGAGTCCTTACCTACATGACCGACACCACGACCCCCCAGATCGCCATCAACGACATCGGCGGCGCCGACGATCTCATGGCCGCCATCGATGCCACCATCAAGTACTTCAACGATGGCGACATCGTCGAGGGCACTGTGGTGAAGGTCGATCACGACGAGGTCCTCCTGGACATCGGCTACAAGACCGAGGGCGTCATCCCCTCGCGCGAGCTGTCCATCAAGCACGACGTCGACCCCGGTGAGGTGGTCGAGGTCGGCGACGAGATCGAGGCCCTGGTCCTCCAGAAGGAGGACAAGGAAGGCCGCCTGATCCTGTCCAAGAAGCGCGCCCAGTACGAGCGCGCCTGGGGCTCGATCGAGCAGATCAAGGAAGACGACGGCGTCGTCACCGGTCGCGTCATCGAGGTCGTCAAGGGCGGCCTCATCGTGGACATCGGCCTGCGCGGCTTCCTCCCCGCCTCCCTGGTGGAGATGCGCCGCGTGCGCGACCTGCAGCCCTACGTGGGCCAGGAGATCGAGGCCAAGATCATCGAGCTGGACAAGAACCGCAACAACGTGGTCCTCTCCCGCCGCGCCTACCTCGAGGAGACCCAGTCCGCGGTCCGCTCCGACTTCCTGCAGACCCTGCAGAAGGGCCAGAAGCGCGACGGCGTCGTCTCCTCGATCGTCAACTTCGGTGCCTTCGTGGACCTCGGCGGCGTGGACGGCCTGGTGCACGTCTCCGAGCTGTCCTGGAAGCACATCGACCACCCGTCTGAGGTCGTCGAGGTGGGCCAGCAGGTCAGCGTCGAGGTGCTCGACGTCGACATGGACCGCGAGCGCGTTTCCCTGTCCCTGAAGGCCACCCAGGAGGACCCCTGGCAGCTGTTCGCCCGCACCCACGCCATCGGCGAGGTCGTCCCGGGCAAGGTCACCAAGCTCGTGCCCTTCGGTGCGTTCGTGCGCGTCGAGGACGGCATCGAGGGCCTGGTGCACATCTCCGAGCTGGCCCAGCGCCACGTGGATCTGCCCGAGCAGGTCGTCACCGTGGATCAGGACGTGTTCGTCAAGGTCATCGACATCGACCTCGAGCGTCGCCGCATCTCTCTGTCGCTCAAGCAGGCGAACGAGGGCGTGGACCCCGAGGGCGACGACACCACCTTCGATCCGGCCCTGTACGGCATGGCCGCGGAGTACGACGCCAACGGCGAGTACAAGTACCCCGAGGGCTTCGACCCGGAGAGCAACGAGTGGCTCGAGGGCTACGAGGCGCAGCGCGAGGAGTGGGAGGCCCAGTACGCGGCCGCCTACGAGCGCTGGACCGCTCACAAGGCCCAGGTCGCCGAGGCCATCAAGGCCGATGAGGAGTCCGCGAACGCTCCGGCCCCGGCCGGTGGTGGCCAGTCCGCGCCCACGCAGGCCTCCTACCAGTCGAGCTCCTCGGACGAGGGCACCCTGGCCTCTGATGAGGCGCTGGCGGCCCTGCGCGCCAAGCTCACCGGCAACTGATCTGAGCGCCGACTGATCGCTCCCTGAGCATCCCGCTGCGGCCCGGCCCCCACCCAGGGGCCGGGCCGCAGAGCTGTCTTGGGGCGCCCCTCACTCACTCCCCTCTGCGCGTTCTGGCGCCCTGTGTACCAAAACTGGTCCGGAACACCAGAGAACGCGTCGTGGAGAGAAGCGCGTCGTGGAAAACAGCGCGTGGGAGAGCAAGCGCGGGGAGGACAGCGCGCTGTGGAGGACAGCGCGACGCGCACGTCACGGGGCGCGGGGCCCGCTGCGGGCACTGGTCACGTGGCGCAGGGCTCGGGGTGCGGGACGGGGCCGCAGGCCAGGGCGGGAGCGTGAGAGGATCGGGGGCATGTTGCGCTGGCTCACGGCCGGGGAATCCCACGGCCCCTCCCTCATCTCTCTGCTCGACGGCGTCCCCTCCGGCATCGAGCTGACCAGCGAGGACCTTCGACAGGCCCTCGCCCGTCGGCGCCTGGGGCACGGCCGCGGCAGCCGCCAGAAGTTCGAGCAGGACGTCATCGGCATCCACGGCGGCCTGCGCCACGGCAGGACCATCGGCTCCCCCCTCGCCATTGAGATCGCGAACTCGGAGTGGCCCAAATGGGAGAAGGTCATGAGCGCCGATCCGGTGCCGCCGGAGGACCTGCTGATCGACGCCGGTACCGGGGATGAGCGGGAGATCGCCCGTAACCGCCCGCTGACCCGCCCGCGCCCCGGCCATGCGGACCTCGCCGGGATGCTGAAGTACGACCTCACCGAGGCACGCCCCGTGCTGGAGCGGGCGAGCGCCCGCGAGACCGCCGCTCGCGTGGTCGCCGGACGCATCGCCGCCGCCCTGCTCGAGCAGGCCGCTGGGATTCGCCTGGTCTCCCACACCCTGTCCGTCGGCGCGGTGCGGGTGCCGGAGGATGCTGCGCTGCCCACCCCGGATGATGCTCCGCGCCTGGATGAGGACCCGCTGCGGTGCTTCGATGCCGCCACCTCCCCGGCCATGGTGCAGGAGGTCGACGCGGCGAAAGCCGACGGCGACACCCTCGGCGGCGTGGTCGAGGTCCTCGCGTACGGGGTGCCCGTGGGCCTGGGATCCCACACGCAGTGGGACCGGCGCCTGGACGGCCGTCTCGCCCAGGCGATCATGTCGATCCAGGCGATGAAGGGCGTGGAGATCGGCGACGGTTTCGCGACCGCGGCTCGACGCGGCTCTGTGGCGCACGATGAGATCCTTGCCGATCCGGCCGCGGAGCTCGGCACTGCCCGCGCAGCCAACCGAGCCGGGGGCATCGAAGGCGGCATCAGCAACGGGCAGGTGATCCGCGTGCGCGGCGCCTTGAAGCCGATCTCCACCGTGCCGCGCGCCCTGCGCACCATCGACGTCGCCACCGGTGAGCAGGCGAGCGCCAACCACCAGCGCTCGGACACCTGCGCCGTGGCTCCCGCTGCTGTGATCGCCGAGGCTGTCGTGGCCCTGACCCTGGCTGACGCGCTGCTGGAGAAGACCGGCGGTGACAGCGTCGCCGAGATCCGCGAGCACCTCGCCGCGACCGTCCAGCGCCAGCGCCGCATCGTCGGCCCCGGCGAAGCGCCCGCCTCGTGAACGGCCCCCAGATCATCCTGCTGGGGCTCATGGGAGCAGGGAAGACGAGCGTGGGCCGGGAGCTCTCCCGCCGCCTCCAGATCCCCTTCACGGACCTCGACCATCTCATCGAACAGCAGCAGGGCCGGCGCATCCCCGAGATCTTCGCGGTCGATGGAGAGCAGGCCTTCCGAGAGATCGAGCATGCTGCCTTGGAGCGTGCACTGCAGGAATGCCCCGGGGTGCTCGCCCTCGGCGGGGGAGCGGCCATGGACCCGCGCTCCCAGACACTGCTGGCCGGACACCCCGTGGTGTGGCTCGACGTCGACGAGCGCACTGCCCGCCGGCGGATCGGTCACGGCCGCGGCCGCCCCATGCTGACCGGCCCCGATCCCATGGCCCGCTGGCGCGAGCTCGCTGCCCAGCGCGACCCCGTGCACCGAAAGCTGGCCCGCTGGCGGGTCGATGCCGGCCACGGCGCGGCCTCCGCCGTGACCCGGGCGATCATCGAGACCATGGGCCGCAGCACCGCACCCGCTCAAAAGCACAGCGCCGACCACCGCCCCGAGCCCAACAGCGACCCCACGACCGGGCTCCGTATCACGCCCAGCCACGAGGAGGAGACATCGTGAGCATCACCACCATCCCCGTGACCACCCCCACCGGCGGCTATGACGTGCAGGTGGGCCGCGGCCTGCTGGGCCAGGTGCCTGCAGCCATTCCCGATCGCGCCCGCAAGATCCTGATCATCCACCAGCCGAGCCTGCGGGACGTCGCCGAGCAGGTGCGCGCCGCGATCGCGGACACCGGCCGGGAGGCCTTCGCCGCCGAGGTGCCCGATGGAGAGGAAGCCAAGACCGCGCAGGTCGCCGGGTTCCTGTGGGGTGTCTGCGGCCAGGCGGGCCTGGGCCGGCAGGATCTCGTCGTGGGCCTCGGCGGCGGCGCCGCCACGGACCTGGCCGGTTTCGTCGCGGCGACCTGGCTGCGCGGCGTGGACGTGCTGCAGATCCCCACCACCGTGGCGGCGATGGTCGATGCCGCGGTGGGTGGGAAGACCGGCATCAACACGGCCGAGGGCAAGAACCTGGTGGGTGCTTTCCACCCGCCGATCGCGGTTCTCGCGGATCTCGACGTCCTCGCCGGGCTCGGCGGGAACGACATCGCGGCGGGCCTCGCCGAGGCGGTCAAGACCGGTTTCATCGCCGATGAGCGGATTCTCGAGCTTGTCGAGGAGGACCCGGCAGCAGTCCTGGACGTCACCAGCGCGGCGTTCCGCGAGGTGATCGAGCGGGCGATCCGTGTAAAGGCCGAGGTGGTCTCCGCGGATCTCAAGGAGTCGGGGCAGCGCGAGATCCTCAACTACGGCCACACCCTCGCGCACGCGATCGAGCGCAATGAGCGCTACCAGTGGCGCCACGGCGCCGCCGTCGCGGTGGGCATGATGTTCGCCGCGGAGCTGTCCCACCTGGCCGGAAAGCTCTCCGAGACGGAGGTGGACCGGCACCGGGCGGTCCTCACCTCCCTAGGGCTGCCCACCACGTATCGGGATCGCCAGTGGCCCAAGCTCGAGGACGCCATGAAGCGGGACAAGAAAACACGCGCCGGACTGCTGCGCTTCGTGGTGCTGGACCGCATTGGAGCCGTCACGCGGCTCGAGGGACCGGATCCGGCGCTGCTGCTGGCCGCCTATGCCGCGGTCACCGCGGACTGATCGGAGCGCTATGACCGCCCGTTCCACTCCCACAGCGGCTGTGCCCACCGCCGCGGACCGCAGGAACACAGCCGTGAGCGTCCGCGGTCTCGAGCTCGGTGCCGGGCGCCCTCAGATCATCGTCCCGTTGGTGGGAGCCGACGACGACGCGCTGCGCGCGCAGGCTATTGCCACTTGTGCGAGCCCCGCGCGGATCCTGGAATGGCGGGTGGACTGCTTCGCACCGCAGGCCGATGCTGCGGAGCATCGAGAACGGGTGCTCGCGATGCTGCCGCAGCTGCGCGCACAGATGGGGGAGGAGCGGGCGCTGCTGGTCACGGTGCGCACCGCCGCGGAAGGCGGGCAGCGGGAGTTGCCCGACGGTGAGCTTTCCGCGCTGCTGTGCGCTCTCATTGAGGCCAGCACGGCGCAGGATGAGGCCCTCGTAGATCTGGTCGATATCGAGACGGCCCGCGGCGCTGAGACGGTTGCGCAGGTGATCGCGGCAGCGCATGCACGGCACATCCCCGTCGTCGGCTCCTTCCATGACTTCCACGCCACCCCGCCCCTCGGAGAGATCACGCGGATCCTGCGAGAGCAGCGGCGTCGCGGTGCGGACATCCCGAAGATCGCGGTGACGCCGCGCAGCCCGGAAGAGGTGCTGACCCTGCTCGCCGCAAGCAGTGAGATCGCCGCCGACGGGGAGGGCCCCCACATCGCGATCTCCATGGGGACGCTCGGAGCGGTCAGCCGCGTGGCTGCGGAGACCTTCGGCTCCGCCGCGACGTTCGCCCAGGTGGGGGAGGCATCCGCGCCCGGTCAGCTCGACGTCGCGGATGTGGCGCGAATGCTGGAGCTGCTGCGGCCCTGAGCAGGACCGTGGGGACTCAGCGGGGTGCCGTCTGCCCCGCCTCGGGGTCGTCCCCCTCCTCGCGCTCTGGGGACGGTTCCTCGTCCAGGCCCACCACCGGGTCATCCTCATGGAACACGCGGTCTTCGAAATCCATCGCGTCCTCATCCCAGGTCACGGTATCTTCGGCGAGGTCATCGACGGTCGCATCGACCACCGGGATCGCCCCGGTCTCCAGGGCCACACGGTGGCGCTCGTCCCGTCGGGTCCGACGCACCAGCCGTTTGAGCTGGGTGGCGGACATGGTGACCTGCCATTCGCTGTGGGCGGGCAGGCTCCAGCGCCGCCAGGCCGCCACCCCGGCGAGCAGCGAACCGGCCGCCACCGCGATGAGCACCGTGGCCGAGGGGAGCTGCAGCCCTAACACACCCCAGGTCAGCAGGGCGGTGATGAGGGCGCCCGTGGCGTACAGCGGCCCGCCGCCGAAGATCGCGGGGATCCGTCCCACGAGCACGTCGCGGATAACTCCGCCGCCGACGGCGCTGGTGACGCCCAGCAGCACTGCCGGCAGCACATCGAGGCCGAATCCGAAGGACTTCGCGGTGCCCGTCGCTGCCCACAGGCCCATCGCGAGGATGTCCAGGACGGTGATCATGCGTCGCCACCAGGAACTGTCGGCGTTGATGAAGAAGGTGAACATCGCCCCGCCGAGCGCGCAGGCGAGATACCAGGGCCCGGAGAACGCGGCCGGCACCCCATAGTCGAGGATCAGATCGCGCACCAGGCCGCCGCCGAGCCCCGCGGCGATGCCGATGACCGCAAAGCCCACGGCATCGAAGTTCAGGCGGGAGGCCAGCGCCCCCGCGGCCACGCCCATGATGAACACACCCAGCAGGTCCAGCACGCGCAGCAGGTCGTTGTTCACCAGCAGGTCGAGGGGATCCACCTCTTCACGGTAGTGGCTGCACGCCCCGCGGGCACACTGCGCGTCACGGACGTCACGGCAGGTCAGTCACAGGCCAAGGGCACGCACCAGCAGCAGGGCGAGCGCCGTGCAGCACGTGCTGCACCTCGCGGTTCCCTTCGGCTTCGCCCTCAGCGCCGGCATGCTCGCTCTGCGGATGCGCTCAGTGTGGGCGGCCGCCGGGATCCACGGCGGGCTGCACGTGGGCTACACCCTCGCCGCCATCCTCGGCCTGGTCCTTGAAGGGTCAACCATGTGGATCCTGCTCGGAGCCCTGCACGGCCTGCTCGCCCTCATCCTCGCGCTCACCACTCCCGCGGCGCGCTGGCAGGAGGTCTCCGAGTCCGGCCCCTACGCTCGCTGAACCCAGCGCCCACCCATCGACCCCACAAACACCCCGCTCACCCTGGGCACCCCGCGCACCCCATACATCCGGTGCCGGGGTGCCGGGCCGACGGGTACCCGTGGCCGACGGGCCGCGGGGACTACCGTGGACCTGCACCCCGCGATGTGCTTCCCGTGCCCGCATCGCCCGCCCCGAAAGGACCTCGATGGCATCGCCCCGCACCGCATCACCCGCATCCCTGCGGCGCATCGGCCTCACCGGCGGCATCGGGTCCGGGAAATCCACCGTCGCCGAGCTGTGGCGAGAGGCGGGGCTCACCGTCATCGACCTCGACGCATACTCCCGTCGCGTCCTGGATGAGCCCGGTGCGGGCATGGAGGAGGCGGTGGCCCGCTTCGGCGAGCAGTACCGCACGCAGGATGGCACGATCGACCGCCAGGCCCTCGCCCGGCTCGTCTTCGCCGATGCGCAGGCCCGCGCGGACCTCGAACAGATCGTGCTGGGGCGGGTGGACGAGGCCGTGCGCGCTGCCGAGGCCGCGGCGCTCGCCGCGGGGGAGCGGATCATCGTCCACGACAACCCGCTGCTGCTCGAGAAGCACCGCGAACGCGACTACGACCTCGTGGTCGCGGTTCTCGCTCGGCGCGAGGACCGCATCGCCCGCGTCGAGCAGAACCGCGGCCGCGACCGCACCTACACCGAATCTGTCATGGCAGCGCAGGTCACGGACCTGGAGCGGATCCGCCGCGCGGACCTGCTGCTGCACAACACCGGCACCCTGGAGGATCTGCGCCACCGCGCCGCCCGGGCGCTCGAGCGCATCGATGAGCTCACCGTCGGCCCCCGGACGTAGCATCGAGACCATGCGCCCTGTCACCGATCTTGTCCGTGCCGAGCACCCCTTCGAGGTGGTCTCCCAGTACCAACCCTCCGGGGACCAGCCGCAGGCGATCGCCGAGCTCGCCCAGCGTCTGAACGACGGCGAGCAGGACGTGGTGCTGCTGGGCGCCACCGGCACCGGCAAATCCGCCACCACCGCCTGGCTCATCGAACAGGTGCAGCGGCCCACGCTGATCATGGCGCACAACAAGACGCTCGCCGCCCAGCTGGCCGCCGAGTTCCGCGAGCTGCTGCCCCACAACGCGGTCGAATACTTCGTCTCCTACTACGACTACTACCAGCCGGAGGCGTACGTCCCGCAGTCGGATACGTACATCGAGAAGGACTCCTCGATCAACGCCGAGGTGGAGCGACTGCGCCACAGCGCCACCAACTCCCTGCTGACCCGCCGCGACGTCGTGGTGGTCTCCTCGGTCTCCTGTATCTACGGCCTGGGCACCCCGCAGGAGTACGTGGACCGCATGGTGCAGCTCAAGCGCGGTGACGAGCTGGACCGCGATGAGCTGCTCAGCCGCTTCGTCGATATGCAGTACGACCGCAACGACATCGCCTTCGAGCGCGGCACCTTCCGGGTGCGCGGCGACACCGTGGAGATCATCCCGATGTATGAGGAGCTCGCGCTGCGCATCGAGTTCTTCGGCGATGAGATCGATGCCCTGTACACCCTGCACCCGATGACGGGGGAGGTCATCCGGGAGGAGGACCACATCCACGTCTTCCCCGCCTCCCACTACGTGGCCGGCCCCGAACGGCTCGCCCGCGCGATCGGCACCATCGAGGACGAGCTCGCCGAGCGGCTTGCGGAGCTCGAAGGGCAGAACAAGCTGTTGGAGGCCCAGCGGCTGCGCATGCGCACCACGCACGATCTGGAGATGCTGCGCCAGATGGGTACCACCAACGGGGTGGAGAACTATTCCCTCCACCTCGACGGCCGCGGCCCCGGCACCCCGCCGAACACGCTGCTGGACTACTTCCCCGAAGACTTCCTGCTGGTGATCGACGAGTCCCATGTGACCGTCCCGCAGATCGGCGCGATGTACGAGGGAGACCGCTCGCGCAAACGCACCCTGGTGGACTTCGGATTCCGCCTGCCCAGCGCGCTCGACAACCGCCCGCTGACCTTCGAGGAGTTCACCCAGCGCACCGGCCAGACCGTCTACCTCTCGGCCACGCCCGCCCAATACGAGCTGGACCGCTCCCACGGCGTGGTCGAGCAGATCATCCGCCCGACGGGCCTGGTGGACCCCGAGGTGATCGTCAAGCCCGTGAAGGGCCAGATCGATGACCTGCGCGAAGAGATCGAGCAGCGCGTCCAGCGCGATGAACGTGTCCTGGTCACCACTCTCACCAAGCGCATGGCCGAGGACCTCACCGACTTCCTGCTGGAGAACGGGGTGCGCGTGCAGTACCTCCACTCCGATGTGGACACCCTGCGCCGCGTGGAGCTGCTGCGCTCCCTGCGGCTGGGGGAGTTCGACGTCCTGGTGGGCATCAACCTGCTGCGCGAGGGCCTGGACCTGCCGGAGGTGTCCCTCGTGTCGATCCTCGACGCCGACAAGGAAGGCTTCCTGCGCTCGCGCACCTCCCTCATCCAGACCATCGGCCGGGCGGCGCGTAACGTCTCCGGCCAGGTCCACATGTACGCCGACACGATCACCGACTCGATGCAGGAGGCGATCGACGAGACCAACCGCCGCCGCGAGAAGCAGATCGCGTACAACACCGAGCACGGCATCGACCCCACGCCGCTGCGCAAACGCATCGCGGACGTCACCGACATGCTGGCCCGCGAGGACATCGACACCGAAACGCTCATGGCCACCGACTACCGCGCCGGGAAGGAGGGGCGGGACCGGGTGCGCCGCGACGAGGCCCGCGCCCATGCGCTCGATGCGATCAGCGGCCGCGAAGTGGACCTCGGCGATGACCCCGTCGGTGCTCTCACCGGGATGATCGACGAGTTGACCGCCCAGATGCACCAGGCCGCCGAATCCCTGCAGTTCGAGGTTGCGGCGCGGCTGCGCGATGAGGTGCAGGAGCTGAAGAAGGAGCTGCGGGCGGTGCAGCGGTCCTGAGCCGATCACGACGAGGCGCGGGCGGGCTCTGGGCGCCGCGCTGACCGCCGGGCACCGGCTGCGCCGGGTCTGGTGGCGGGTGCGCTGGCCGCGCACCTTCGGAGTGAAGGTGCTGCTGCACCACCCCGAGCTGCGCGAGGCCCGGTGGCTGCGCACCGATCTCGCGGACGTCCCGGATGGGGCGCCCCTCTCGCGCTGGCTGCGGATCGCGCTCAGCCCTCCGGATCCGCCGCGCGCTCCCAGCTCTCGACCGGACCCGGCACCACGGTGAACAGCGGATGCACCGTCGGCGCGGAATGCGCTGCGGTGAGCGCCTCACTCCCGGGACTGCGCTGCGCGAGCTTGGCGAGCAGATGACGCCATTCCAGGTCGACCTGTCCCCGGGTCACGGGGATCCGTGGCACGCCGGCTGCGGCATCCGTCGGCGCGTAGCCGGTGAGCTCCTCGGGGCGGCGGTCGATCCGCGAGAGGTCGAAGCGGTAGCCGCGAGCGGTCGCCTCCCGGGCGAGCACCTCGAGGTAGGTGCCCACGGCATCGAGCGGGGCGGGCTGGGCCCGGAACCGTTCGAGCTGCGGGTGGGAGCGGTACCCGCGAGTGCGCCCGGCGAGCACGGCCTGCGCCAGCAGCGATTCCCGCCAGCAGCCCGTGAGGCCCTGGCGGTCGAGGTGGCGGGGGTGCAGTGACCAGAGGCGCATCGGTCCATCCTCCCTCATCTGCCGAGGCACGGTCGAAGGTCACCCCCGGGCACCGACGATCGTCGTCCGTCGCCCGATAGCGTAGAGGGCACGCCACGCCCCGTGGCGCGCGGCTGGGCCCGCGGCGAGAGAAGGAGGACCCCGTGACACAGTCCCAGCGCTCCCGCATCGTGTCCCTGGTCGTCGGCACGGCTGCCGCGTCCGGCCTCGGGATGATCCCTGTGCACCGTCTCCCGCGCCTGGTGCGCGCTGGCTATGTCGTGCTCCCTGCGGTGCTGACCACCGGCGTCAGCCTCCTGGCGCAGCAACGGCGCCTGGTCCTGTCGGCCGAGGACGAGCCGAGTGCTCACGCCCTGCGGCCGCCGACGGGGCTCGAGACCGCGCTCTCGCTCGCCCTCGGCGGCCTGATGGCCGGGGCGGGTGTGGCGGGTCTGCGACTGGACCGCGGGGCAGAGAGCTTCCTCCGGCGCCGCGGCGTACCCGCGCCGCGCGTCTGGATCGGCCTCGCCACCGGCGCGGTGACCCTGGCCTCGACCCTGCTCGACGAGCGAGGCTCCGCGCCGGGCACCACGTCGACGCAGGCGCGAGTCCTCGCCCTCCTGACCCGCGAGGATCCGATGGGCCTCGCCCCGGGCACGGACGGCATGCCCGAGGACGAGTACGAGCCTGAGGCGCAGTCGATCGCGGAGCTGCTGGACACCGGTGTCGCGCCCACGGCGGCACAGCTCGACGAGCTCTGGGAGCACTGGTTCTCCGAGCCGCTCAGCCCGCTGCTGGGCGCTCGACGCATGGACTCCCTGCTCGAGGAGCTCGCCGCGCTGGCCCCTGAGGATCCCGGCGCGTAGTACCCGCGGCGTCCCGGGGGAGCAGGTCCTCAGCGAAGAGCTCGACGAGGAGCAGATGGTCGAGCGTATCCTCGCAGACCTCGCACGGCACGCATCTCGATCCTGCCGTCATCCCGAGTACGCCGGCGCGCCTCGCGCACCGCGGGCACGTCCAGCGCCGTGACGGTGGGGATCAGCCCGATGGTGAGGGGCCCGCAGATCACCCCGACGGCGGCGGCCTCGGTGGCGGCACGTCCGCACCCGCGTGAAGTCTCCCGGGCAGAACGGTTCACGAGAACGCGGATTCGGATCCCTCAAGTACGAACGGCTCTACCGAGAAGAGATCCACGACGCCCTGGAGCTGACCTGCTACTCCGAGGAGTACAGGCTGGAGTACAACACGGTGCGGCCCCACGAGGCCATCGCCTGGAACCGGCCCCTGGACGTCCACCTCGGGCACGCCAGCCCCGACACCCCCAACTTTGCTGGCCCCATAATCCTGCCAACAACGTGACACGGGACAGCGCCATTGTGCACGGACCCTCACGCCTCGCCCGTGGGTTCGAGGGTGGACGCACCGCCGTGCTCGTGGGCGCTGGTAAGAGGATGCTGAGCATCGACCTCTTGACGTCATGGCGTACAATATTCTGTACGTATGTGATGTGTAGGTGACAGCTGGAAGGAGTCCCCGATGCAGACCATGAGCTATAGCGAGTCTCGGGCACGGTATGCCGAGGTGCTCGATCGAGTCGTCGATGACCGTGAGGAGGTCGTGATCACCCGGTCCGGTCGTGAGTCCGCGGTCATCGTGTCGCTCGAGGACTACCAGTCGCTGCGCGAGACGGCGTATCTCCTTCGCTCGCCCGCCAATGCCCGGCGGCTGCTCACGGCGATGGAGGAGCTCGAGCGCGGCGAGGGGACGGTCCGAGATCTGATCGACGAGGAGTGACATGCCTCTGGTGTGGAGCGAGGCTGCCTGGGAGGACTACCTGTGGTGGCAGGCGCAGGACCGCCGCGTGCTGAAAAGGATCAACCTCCTCCTGCGGGACATCAGCCGTAACGGCAACGAGGGCATCGGAAAGCCGGAACCCCTGAAGCACGACTTCGCCGGGTATTGGTCACGGCGTATTACCGACGAACATCGCCTCGTCTACAAGATCGCGGGCGAAGACATCCGCATCGCCGCCTGCCGCTATCACTACGGCTGAACCGCTCACACCTCGCCGGCGTGCTCGGTGACGGTGAGGTCCAGCGGGAAGTCGATCGCGCTACCGGGGAAGAGCAACCGTCCCGCGGCGTCGGCGCTCTCGCGGATCGCCGCGGCCGCAGCCTCGGCCTGTTCGGCGGGGGCGTGGACGATCACCTCGTCGTGCAGGAAGTACGCCAGGTGTGCGCGGGGGGCGAACACCGGTCCCGAGGCGCCGGCCCGCTCGTCGGGGGCGACCTCAGGGAGCTGCGCGAGCCGCAGCCGCAGCGCCGCCATCCAGGACAGCGCCCATTCCGCGGCGGTGCCCTGCACCACGAAATTGCGGGTGAACCGGCCGCGGTCGCGGGCCGAGCGACGAGCCCGCTCCTGCTCGCCGGCGCCCGCGTCGGGACCGTTCGCGGAGCGCTGCGCCTGCACCCAGCCGGGCTCGGGGGCGGGGGAGGAGCGGCCGAGCCAGGTCGTGACCGTCCCGCCGCGCTCCCCGGTCGCAGCCGCGCCGTCCACGAGCGCCATCGCCTCGGGGAAGGTGCGGCGGAGCCGGGGCACGACGCGACCGCTGTCCCCGGTGGTCCCGCCGTACAGGGCGCCGAGCACCCCGATCTTCGCCTCCTGTCGGCTCGCGACCACTCCCGCCTCGACGATGCCCGAGTAGAGGTCCTTCCCGGCCGCCGCCTCGATCATCGCCGCGTCGCGGGACATGGCGGCGAGCACCCGCGGCTCGAGCTGGGAGACGTCTGCGCTGACCAGCAGCCAGCCAGGATCGGCACGGAGCGCGGGCCGCAGCCGACGCGGGATCTGCAGCGCCCCACCGCCGCTGGAGGTCCAGCGCCCGGTGACCACGCCGCCCGGCACGTAGACGGGCCGGTAGCGGCCCTCCCGCACCCACTCGTCCAGCCACGTCCAGCCGTTGGCGGTCAGCAGGCGGGACATCTTCTTGTACCGCAGCAGCGGCGCGATCGCGGGATGCTCGTGCTCCTGCAGCTCCCACTGGGAGGTGGAGGAGACGTCGATGCCGGCGCGGTGCAGGGCGCGCAGCAGCTTCGGCGGCGAGTCCAGCGACACGGTCGGGTCCCCGAGGGCGGTGCGCACCTCGGCGGCGACCTGCACCATCTGCGCGGGGAGCGTCCCGGGGGAGGGGCGCGGCCCCAGGGCCTCGGTGAGGATCCGGTCGTGCTCGGCCACGTCCCAGGGGATCCCCGCCGCCTGCAGCTCGGCCGCGATCAGTGCCCCGGCGGATTCCGCCGCCAGCAGCAGGCGCAGCCGCGTCGGGTCCTCGGCGCTCGCGATCGCCGAGAGCTGCCGCTCGAGCTCCGCACAGGTCTCTTCGATCCCGTCGGGCACGCCGTGGGCGGCCGATGGCCGGGCGTCGAGGTCGAAGAGGGTCGCGCCGAGGTCGCGTCGCGTCTCCTCCGGCTCGAGCTGTGTGTCCCACCCCGTCGCCTCGCGCAGAGGACCGGGCTCCGTCACCAGCTCGGAATGGCGCAGGATCCGGTGCACCAGGCGCAGGTCGTGGCAGCGCTCGAGGGTGACCCCGGCCCCGAGCAGACGCGGGTACCAGGCGGTGGCGTCGCTCCAGACCCAGCGCGGCCGGTGCGCGGCCTCGAGCTCAGCGACGAGGGAGGGGAGCTCCTGGACGGCGCGGGTCCGCTCGCCGAGGGCGGAGCCGTCGGCCGCGTACTCGCGCAGCACGACCGCTCCGTCCGCCGCGCGGCCGAGCACGCACCGCGCCGGGGCGGGCGCGGCGGCGCCCGACGGGGGAGAGGTCACCATCCCCGCTCGCGCCACGCAGGCAGGGACCCGCGCTCCGCGCCGAGCGTCGTGTCATCCCCGTGCCCCGGATACACCCAGGTCGAGTCCTTCAGACGGTCGAAGATCCGCTGCTCCACATCATCGATGAGCTGCGCGAAGTCCTCGGGGCCGCTCGTCTTGCCCACGCCGCCGGGGAACAGCGAGTCCCCGGTGAACAGGTGATCGCCGTCGGCCCCGCCGCGGTAGAGCACGGCGACCGAGCCCGGGGTGTGGCCGCGCAGCGCGATGATCTCCAGCTCCACCTCGCCGACGCGCAGCACATCCCCGTCGGCCAGCTTTTCGTCGATCCGCACCCCCGTCTGCTCGGTGATCGCCGTCGCGTCCGCGGCGCCCGCTGCCGTGCGCGCCCGCGTCGCCTCCACGATCTCCGCGAGCGCCCCCACATGGTCGTGATGCTGATGCGTGGTCAGCACCATGTCCACGGCATTGTGCTCCGAGCCCGCAGCGATCATCCGCCGCAGTGCATCCGGATCCGCCGCCGCATCGATCAGCAGCTGCGCCCCGCTCGACCGGCAGGTCAGCACATAGGCGTTGTTGTCCATGCTCCCGACGGAGAGCTTGCGGATCTGCAGATGCTCGAGGTCGCGGGCGACGGGCTCGCCGCCCGGCTCAACATGTCCGGTGTACTCGTGATCAGCCATGACCCCAGTATGAGTCGCACCCCACGTCCGAACAACTGTTCGATGTGGGGGCGCGCCCCTAGGATGGCCCGGTGACTGATTCCCTGGTAGTGCGTGGTGCGCGTGAGCACAACCTGCAGAACATCGACATCGACATCCCCCGCGGAAAGCTCGTGGTGTTCTCCGGCCTGTCCGGCTCCGGCAAGAGCTCCCTGGCCTTCGACACCATCTTCGCCGAAGGTCAGCGTCGCTACGTCGAGTCCCTCTCCAGCTACGCCCGCCAGTTCCTGGGGCAGATGGACAAGCCCAGCGTGGACCTCATCGAAGGCCTGTCCCCAGCGGTGTCGATCGACCAGAAGTCCACCAACCGCAACCCGCGCTCCACCGTCGGCACCATCACCGAGATCTACGACTACCTGCGCCTGCTGTTCTCCCGCACCGGCCAGCAGCATTGCCCCACCTGTGGGGAAGCGGTCTCCTCCACCTCCGCTGAGCAGATCGTGGACATCCTCCTCGAAGAGAACGAGGGCACCCGCTTCCAGCTGCTCGCCCCCGTGGTGCAGGGCCGCAAGGGCGAGCACGCGGACCTGCTGAGCTCCCTGCGCTCCCAGGGCTACGCCCGCGCCCGCGTGGACGGCACCAACCGTCGCCTGGATGAGGACATCACCCTCGACAAGCGCTACAAGCACACCATCGAGGTGGTCGTGGATCGCCTGGCCGTCAAGCCCGATGCCCGCCGTCGCCTCACCGACTCCGTGGAGACCGCGCTGCGGCTCGCCGAGGGCATCCTCGTGGCGGACTTCGTGGACCTCGACTCCGAGGACCCCGGCCGGGAACGTCGCTTCTCCGAAAAGCGCGCCTGCCCGAACGGCCATACCCTCGCGATCGACGACATCGAACCGCGCACCTTCTCCTTCAACGCCCCCTACGGCGCCTGCCCGGAATGCACGGGCCTCGGCCAGCGCCTCGAAGTCGACCCCGAACTGGTCATCCCCGATGAGGACCTCTCGCTCGCCGACGGTGCGATCGTCCCCTGGACCATGGGGCACTCCGACCACCACCAGGAGGTCATGGCTGGCCTCGCCGAGGAGCTCAGCTTCTCGATGGACACCCCGTGGCGGGCCCTGCCGCAGCGCGCCCGGCACGCCCTGCTGCATGGCAAGGACTTCAAGGTCCACGTCAAGTACCGCAACCGCTTCGGCCGGGAGCGCACGTACTCCACCGGTTTCGAGGGCGTCATGCACTTCCTCGAGCGTCGCCACAGCGATACCGAGTCCGACTGGGCCAAGGAACGCTACGAACAGTTCATGCGCGAGGTCCCCTGCCCCGCCTGCCAGGGCGCCCGCCTGCGGCCCGAGGTGCTGGCCGTCACCGTCGGCGGGAAGTCCATCGCCGAAGTCTGCGAGATGTCCATCGCCGACGCCCTCGCCTTCGCCGAGAACCTCGAGCTGGGCGTGCGGGAGAAGGTGATCGCCGATGAGGTGCTGCGCGAGATCCGCTCGCGCCTGGGTTTCCTGCTCGACGTGGGCCTGGACTACCTGACGCTCGCGCGCGCCGCCGCGACCCTCTCCGGCGGCGAGGCACAGCGCATCCGGCTCGCCACCCAGATCGGATCGGGCCTGGTGGGCGTGCTGTACGTGCTCGATGAGCCCTCGATCGGCCTCCACCAGCGCGACAACGAACGCCTCATCGCCACTCTCGAGCGGCTGCGGGACCTGGGCAACACCCTCATCGTCGTCGAGCATGACGAGGACACCCTCGAAGCCGCCGACTGGATCGTGGACATCGGCCCCCTGGCCGGCGAGCACGGCGGCCGCGTGGTCCACTCCGGGCCCGTCGCCGAGCTCAAGCGCAACCCCGACTCCCTCACCGGGCGCTACCTCTCCGGGGAGCTCACGATCCCGCTGCCGAAGACGCGCCGCCCGGTCCAGAAGGACCGCATGCTCACCGTGGTGGGTCCGCGCGCCAACAACCTCACCGGACAGGACGTCTCCTTCCCCCTCGGCGTGCTGACGGCCGTCACCGGCGTCTCCGGCTCGGGGAAGTCGTCCCTGGTCAACGAGATCCTTTACAAGGTCCTCGCCAAGGAGCTGAACCGCGCCCGCATCCTCCCGGGCAAGCACAAGCGCGTCACAGGCCTCGAGCACCTGGACAAGGTGGTGCATGTGGACCAGTCGCCCATCGGCCGCACCCCCCGCTCCAACCCCGCCACCTACACCGGCGTGTGGGACCGGGTGCGCACCCTGTTCGCCCAGACCCACGAAGCGAAGGTGCGCGGCTACACCGCCGGACGCTTCTCCTTCAACGTCAAGGGCGGGCGCTGCGAGGCCTGCTCCGGTGACGGCACGTTGAAGATCGAGATGAACTTCCTGCCGGACGTGTACGTCCAGTGCGAGGTGTGCAAGGGACAGCGCTACAACCGCGAGACCCTCGAGGTGCACTTCAAGGACAAGAACGTCGCCCAGGTGCTGGCCATGTCCATCTCCGAGGCCCTCGAGTTCTTCGATGCCGTCCCCGCGATCCGCCGCCAGCTGCAGACCCTCGTGGATGTGGGGCTCGGCTACGTGAAGCTCGGCCAGTCCGCCACCACCCTCTCCGGCGGCGAAGCGCAGCGCGTGAAGCTCTCCTCCGAACTGCACAAGCGCTCGAACGGCCGCACCATCTATGTGCTCGATGAGCCCACCACGGGCCTGCACTTCGAGGACGTGCGCAAACTGCTCGAGGTCCTCGGCGGGCTCGTGGACAAGGGCAACTCTGTGATCGTCATCGAGCACAACCTCGATGTCATCAAATCCGCCGACCACGTCATCGACCTGGGCCCCGAGGGCGGCGCCGGCGGCGGGCAGATCGTCGCCACCGGCACCCCCGAGCAGGTGGCAGCGGTGGAGGGCTCCTACACCGGCCAGTTCCTGGCCCGTATGCTCGCCGGGCGCGGCGCTGAGGGCTGACCGCACCCATGGCAGATCCCGCGACCTACCGTCCCGCGACCGGCTCCATCCCCACCCGCCCGGGGGTGTACCGGTTCCGCGACGAGCACGGCCGCGTCATCTACGTGGGCAAAGCGAAGAGCCTTCGCCAGCGTCTGACCAGCTACTTCCAGGACCTCTCCGCGCTGCATGAGCGCACTCGGCGGATGGTCACCACGGCCGCGAGCGTGGAATGGACCGTGGTGAGCACCGAGGTGGAGGCCCTCACCCTCGAGTACACGTGGATCAAGGAGTACGACCCGCGGTTCAACGTCAAGTTCCGCGACGACAAGTCTTACCCGTACCTCGTGATCACGATGGGGGAGCGGGTGCCGCGGGTGCACATCACCCGTCGGCCCCGCGCCAAGGGTGACCGCACCTTCGGGCCCTACCCGCAGGTGGGCGCGATCCGCGAGACCCTGGACCTCATGCTGCGGGTGTTCCCCATCCGCTCCTGCAGCGCTGGCGTGTACCGCCGGGCCGAACGCTCCGGCCGCCCCTGCCTGCTGGGTTTCATCGGCAAATGCTCCGCTCCCTGCACCGGAGAGATCTCCGAGGACGAGCACCGCCAGCTCGCCGAGCAGTTCGGCGACTTCATGGCCGGGAACACCCAGAAGTACACCCGCCGCATCGAACAGCGCATGCGCGCGGCCGCCGCCGCCCTCGACTTCGAGACCGCCGCGACGCTGCGCGATGACCTGCAGGCCCTCACCACCGTCATGGAGAAGAACTCCGTGGTGCTCTCCGACGCCACGGACGCGGACCTGATTGCTCTCGCCCAGGACGAGCTGGAGGCCTCGATCCAGGTGTTCCACGTGCGCGGCGGCCGGATCCGCGGTCAGCGCGGTTGGACCGCGGAGATCCTCGATGAATCCACCGCCCCGGACCTCATCGAACGTGCCCTGACCGTGCTGTACACCGACGCCGACGCGCCCCGCGAAGTGCTCGTCCCGGTCCTGCCCAGCAACCGCGCACAGCTCCAGGAGCTGCTGGGCCCGCGCGTGGATCTGCGTGTCCCGCAGCGCGGCGAGAAACGAGACCTGCTGGCCACCGTGGGGGAGAACGCCCAGGAGGCACTGCGGCTGCACCGCCTGAAACGCACCGGCGACCTCACCGCCCGCACCAAGGCCCTCGAGGACCTGGGGGAGGCGCTGGGACTGGATGAGCCGCCGCTGCGCATCGAATGCTTCGACATCTCCCACTCCCACGGCACGAACGTCGTCGGCTCCCAGGTGGTGTTCGAGGACGGGCTGCCCAAGAAGAGCGAATACCGCCGCTACTCCGTGCGCGGCGAGGCGGCGCGCGATGACACCGCCTCGATGTACGACGTCATCTCGCGGCGCCTGCGCCACCATCTCGACCCGCCCGAGCAGACCGAAGAGGAATCGCGCCGCTTCGCCTACCCGCCCGCGCTGATCCTCGTCGACGGCGGGCCGCCCCAGGTCGCCGCCGCCCAGCGGGCCTTCGACGAGCTCGGCATCACCGACATCGCCCTGGCCGGGATCGCCAAGCGCCTCGAAGAGATCTGGCTGCCCGGCGAGGACTACCCGATCATCCTGCCGCGCACCAGCGAAGCCCTGTTCCTCGTGCAGCGCCTGCGCGATGAGGCCCACCGTTTCGCCATCACCTACCACCGCACCAAGCGCGGCCGCGCCATGCAGGCCAGCGCCCTGGACGGCATCCCGGGCCTGGGACCGGCCCGGCGCCGCGCCCTCCTGGACCGTTTCGTGACCGTCCGCGCGATCCGCGAGGCCGAGGTCGAAGAGCTCACCGACGTGCCGGGGATCGGGCCTGCGCTCGCCCAGCAGATCAGCACCGCGCTACGATCCCAGCAGGCCCCGGAGGCCACCACCTCCGCGGATACCGCCGCGGACGGGGCGCCCGAGGTCGCGGTCAACACCGCCACTGGCGAGATCCTCGATCCCTGAGCGACCGCACGAGCACCCCGCCATCGAGCCCGCCACCGAGAAGGAGCACACGTGTCCCACGGGAGCGAGAATTCCAGCGCACCGCCGCAGGGCGACGTCGTGATCATCACGGGCCTGGCCGGCGCCGGACGGGAGACCGCCGCGCACGCGCTGGAGGACATGGGCTGGTACGTCAGCTATAACATCGTCCCCCAGCTCATCCCCACCCTCTACGAGCTGCGCGCGAGCGCCGACGGGGAGGACACCCGATTCGCCGTCGTCGTGGACCCGCGCTCCGGACCGTTCTTCTCCGAACTGCCCGACGTCATCGCCGAGCTGCGGCAGGCCGAGGTGCGGCTGCGCGTGCTGTTCCTGACCGCCGATGAACCCACCCTGGTTCGCCGCTTCGACTCGGTGCGCCGCCCCCACCCTCTGCAGGGCGAGGAGGGGGTCCTCGAGGGCATCCGCCGCGAACGCGAGATGCTCGCCCCGTACCGGCGGATGGCAGACCTCGTGGTGGACACCTCCCCGCTGAACGTCCACGAGCTGACCATGAAGCTGCGCGCCGCCTTCGGCAGCCACGACGAGCAGCGCCTGACCGTCACCGTGCTGTCCTTCGGCTTCAAGTACGGCATCCCCCTGGAAGCCGACCACGTGAGCGATGTGCGCTTCATCCCCAACCCGTACTGGGTGCCCGAGCTGCGCCCCCAACGCGGCACCGACCCCGAGGTCGCCCAGTTCGTGCTGGCCGACGCCAACGGCGCGGAGTTCCTCGACCGTTACCTGGAGATGATCACACCCGTCCTGCGCGGCTACAGCGAGGAGAACAAGCACTTCACCACCCTTGCGATCGGCTGCACCGGTGGCAAGCACCGCTCCGTCGCGATCGCCGAACGCCTCGGGGAGGCGCTGCGTGCAGCCGGGCATCCGGTGCGGGTGCGTCACCGAGATCTGGGGCGCGAATGAGCATCGTGCCCCGCCCCCAGCGCCATCCCCGCCCCTCCGGTGAGCGGGCCATCGGCGGGCGCCGCAGCCGCCGGGACGACGCCCATCGGCCACCCCGCGTGGTTGCTCTGGGCGGCGGCCACGGCCTCGCCGCGAACCTGCGGGCCCTACGGCTGCTGACCGACGATCTCACCGCCATTGTCACCGTCGCCGACAACGGCGGCTCCTCCGGACGCATCCGCACCGAGATGCCCGTGCTGCCCCCGGGGGACCTGCGCATGGCCCTCGCGGCCCTGTGCGAAGACTCCGAGTGGGGCACCATCTGGGGCGAGGTCATCCAGCACCGCTTCCGCACCGACGGCCAGCTGAACGGTCACGCCCTCGGGAACCTCCTCATGGTTGCGCTGTGGCAGATCCTCGAGGACCCGGTGGAGGGCCTGGACCAGATGGCTGAGCTGTTGGGCGCCCGCGGACGCGTTCTGCCGATGGCGCTCGAGCCGCTGGACATCGAGGCCACCGTGCGCAATGCGGACGGCACCGAACGCACCGTGAGCGGCCAGTGGCAGGTCGCCACCGCCGATGGGGAGGTCCTCGACGTGCGCCTGGACCCGCCGCGGCCGCGCGTATCCGAGGAGGTCATCGAGGCGCTCGGCCGCGCGGACTGGATCATCGTCGGCCCCGGCTCCTGGTACACCTCCGTGCTGCCCCATCTCATGATCCCCGAGATCGCCGAGGCGATCCGCACCAGCCCTGCCCGGCGCTGCATCACCGCGAACCTGTCCGTCGGCATGCAGGAAGCAGAAGGCATGACCAGCACGGACCTGCTGCGAGTGCTGACCGAGTACGCGCCCGGCTGCCGCTTCGACGCCCTCGTCGCGGACCCCACCGTCCTGCACGACTCCCTGGAGCTCGTCGACTTTGCGACGGAGATGGGAATCCGCACCCTGCTGCGACAGGTCAGCGTCGGCGACGGCCAGCCGCTCCACGATCCGGTGCGCCTGGCCGCCGCGTACCGTGACCTGTTCGACGACGTCTACGGCGATGTCCCCTCCGTTGCCCCCGCCACGGAGGACCGTCCCGCCGGGACCACCGACCCCGCATCCGAGGAGGACACCCATGGCGCTGACCGGTGAGGCCAAGGAGGAGCTCAGCCATCTGGAGATCACCCGGCCCTCGGCCCGCAAGGCCGAGGCCGCTGCGATGCTGCGCTTCGCCGGCGGGCTGCAGCTGGTGGCGGGCAAGATCGTGGTGGAGGCCGAGCTGGACTCCGCGGCGGTGGCTCGGCGCCTGCACGCTGTGATCGCCGAGATGTACGGGCACCGCGCCGAGCTCGCGGTTATGCAGCCCTCCGGCATCCGCCGCACCACCCGCTACATCGTGCGGGTCGAGCGCGAAGGCGGAATGCTGGCCCGGCAGACCGGGCTGCTGGATGCCCGCGGCCGACCCGTGCGCGGCATGCCGCCCGTCGTCGTCGGCGGGGCGATGGTCGATGCGGAAGCCGCCTGGCGCGGCGCCTTCCTGGCCCGCGGCACGCTCACCGAACCGGGTCGCTCCTCCGCCCTTGAGCTGTCCTGCCCCGGCCCCGAGGTGGCGCTCGCGATGGTCGGCGCCGCCCGCCGACTGGGCGTCGCCTCCAAGGCCCGCGAGGCCCGCGGGGCGGACCGTGTGGTCCTGCGCGACGGCGATGCGATCTCCCTGCTGCTGACCCGGATGGGGGCGGTGCAGACGGCCCGCACCTGGGAAGAGCGCCGCTCCCGCCGCGAGGTCAAGGCCACTGCGCACCGGCTCGCGAACTTCGACGACGCGAACCTGCGCCGCTCCGCCCGAGCGGCGGTCGCCGCCGGACAGCGGGTCCAGCGGGCGCTGGAGATCCTCGGCGATGACGTGCCCGACCACCTGCGTGCCGCGGGGAATCTGCGCCTCGAGCACCGACAGGCCTCGCTCGAGGAGTTGGGGCGCCTGGCCGATCCGCCGCTGACCAAGGACGCTGTCGCAGGGCGGATCCGCCGCCTGCTCGCCATGGCGGACAAGCGCGCGGAGGAGATGGGGATCCCAGGCACCGAAGACGGGGTGGATGAGGACCATCTTCCTCCGTCGCCCGATCCGCATCATTGATAGGCTTTTGCAGGACGCCGGTCCGACCGGCGCCGTCCGAGCGTACGAGGGCGTGCGCGCCATATCCATAATTCCGCAACACCACTGCGGATCGAGGAGGAACTCGTGACCATCAAGGTCGGAATCAACGGATTCGGTCGTATCGGCCGTAACTTCCTGCGCGCCGCGCTCGAGCAGAAGGCTGACATCGAGATCGTCGGCGTCAATGACCTCACCGACAACAAGACCCTCGCGCACCTGCTGAAGTACGACTCCATCTCGGGTCGTCTGGCGGAGGAGGTCACCTACTCCGAGGACTCCATCACTGTCGGCGACATGACCTTCAAGGCCCTGGCCGAGAAGGATCCCGCCAAGCTGCCGTGGGGCGAGCTCGGTGCCGATGTCGTCGTGGAGTCCACCGGCCGCTTCACCGACGCGACCGCCGCCAAGGCCCACATCGAGGCCGGCGCCAAGAAGGTCATCATCTCCGCTCCGGCGAAGAATGAGGACGCCACCTTCGTGATCGGCGTGAACGACGGCGACTACGACGCCGAGAAGCACCACATCGTCTCCAACGCGTCCTGCACCACCAACTGCCTGGCGCCGCTGGCGAAGGTCCTCAACGACGAGTTCGGCATCGTCAAGGGCCTCATGACCACCGTCCACGCCTACACCGCGGACCAGAACCTGCAGGACGGCCCGCACAAGGACCTGCGTCGCGCCCGCGCCGCCGCCCTGAACATCATCCCCACCAAGACCGGTGCCGCCGCCGCCGTGGCCCTGGTGCTGCCGGAGCTGAAGGGCAAGTTCGACGGCTACGCCCTGCGCGTCCCGGTCCCCACCGGCTCCGCCACCGACCTCACCTTCGAGGCCTCCCGTGAGGTCACCGTGGAGGAGGTCAACGCTGCGGTGAAGAAGGCTGCTGAAGGCCCGCTCAAGGGTGTTCTCACCTACACCGAGGACCCGATCGTCTCCGCCGACATCGTCGGCGACCCGGCCAGCTCGATCTTCGACGCCGGCTGCACCAAGGTGATCGGCAACCAGGTGAAGGTCGTCTCCTGGTACGACAACGAGTGGGGCTACTCCAACCGCCTGGTGGACCTCGCCGCCCTGGTGGGCAAGTCCCTCTGATTCCCGCCTCGTCGCCCGCGACGACACGGATCATCCCGGAGCCCGTCGGACGCCACCTGCGAGGTCGGCCTCCGGCGGGCTCCGGCCCGTTCCACCGCAGGCCGCGCACAGCGCGGCCCCCATGTCAGCTGACAGCTAGGAGCACCCGGTGCTGAAGACCATCGATTCCCTCGGCGACCTGCGCGGCAAACGCGTCCTGGTCCGCGCCGATCTCAACGTCCCCCTGGACGGGACCACCATCACCGACGACGGCCGCATCCGCGCCGCCCTGCCCACCCTGACCCGTCTGGTCGAGGCCGGCGCCCGCGTCGTCGTCATCTCCCACCTGGGACGCCCCAAGGGTGCTCCTGAGGAGAAGTACTCCCTGCGCCCCGTCGTGGCGCGCCTGGGCGAACTGCTGGGCCAGGACGTCGCCTTCGCGACCGACACCGTCGGCGCCTCCGCGAAGGAGACCGTCGCGGCGCTGGCCGATGGCCAGGTCGCGATCCTCGAGAACCTGCGCTTCAACCCGGGGGAGACCTCGAAGGATGAGGCCGAGCGCCGCGCCTTCGCCGCCGAGCTCGCCGCCCTGGGCGATGCGTACGTCTCCGACGGCTTCGGCGTGGTCCACCGCAAGCAGGCCTCCGTCTACGAGCTCGCCACCGAGCTGCCGGCCGCGGCCGGAGAGCTGGTGCTGCGCGAGGTCGAGTCCCTGCGCAAGGTCACCGATGATCCGGCCCGCCCCTTCGTGGTGGTGCTCGGAGGCGCGAAGGTCGCCGACAAGCTCGCCGTGATCGACAACCTGCTGAGCAAGGCCGACCGCATCCTCATCGGCGGCGGCATGGCCTACACCTTCCAGAAGGCCCTCGGCCACGAGGTCGGCAACTCTCTGCTGGATGAGTCGAAGGTCGAGGTCGTCGCCGAGTACATGGAGCGTGCCAAGCAGCAGGGCGTGGACCTGGTGCTGCCGGTGGACACCCTGGTGGCCCCCGAGTTCTCCGCCGATGCGCCGGCCACCGCGGTCCCCGTGGATCAGATGCCCGCGGACCAGGAGGGCATGGACATCGGCCCGGAGACCGCGAAGCTCTTCGGCGAGAAGATCGCCGATGCCGCGACCGTGTTCTGGAACGGCCCGATGGGCGTGTTCGAGTTCGAGGCGTTCGCCGGCGGCACCAAGGCTGTGGCCGAGCACCTCTCGCAGGCCGAGGGGTACACCGTGGTCGGCGGCGGCGACTCCGCCTCCGCGGTCCGCAACCTGGGCTTCGACGAGTCCCTGTTCTCGCACATCTCCACCGGCGGCGGTGCGAGCCTCGAGCTGATCGAGGGCAAGGAGCTGCCGGGCATCGCGATCCTTGAGGAGGGCACCAAGTGAGCACCCGCACCCCGCTGATGGCGGGCAACTGGAAGATGAACCTCGACTGGAAGCAGGGACTGGCCCTGGTCGAGGAGCTCGGCGAGCAGCTGAAGGACGTCGACACCAGCAAGGTCGAGACCGTCGTGCTACCCCCGTTCGTGGACATCCGCACCGTGCAGACCGCGGTCGAGGCCGGCAAGCTGCCGATCGCCTACGGCGCGCAGGACATCTCCGAGCACGAGTCCGGGGCGTACACCGGTGAGGTCTCCGGGCCGATGCTGTCGGCGCTCGGCTGCACATACGTGGCCGTCGGCCATTCGGAGCGCCGCCAGTACCACGGCGAGACCGAGCAGATCACCAACAACAAGGTCAAGGCTGCTTTCGCGGCGGGCCTCACCCCGATCCTGTGCGTCGGCGAGCCGCTCGAGGAGCGCAAGGCCGGCAAGCACGTCGAGTACACCCTCGCGCAGCTTGAGGGCGGCATCGAGGGCCTGGACGCGGAGCAGGCGAAGCAGATCGTCATCGCCTACGAGCCGGTGTGGGCCATCGGCACCGGTGAGGTCGCCACCCCGGATGACGCCCAGGAGGTGTGCGCCGCGATCCGTGAAGCGCTGCAGGCGATCTACGGCGCGGAGGTCGCCGGGGCGGTGCGCGTGCTGTACGGCGGCTCCGTGAAGTCCGCGAACGTTGCGGAGCTCATGGAGAAGCAGGATGTGGACGGCGCCCTCGTGGGCGGCGCCTCGCTCAAGGCCGAAGAGTTCGCGAAGATCGCGGGCTTCCAGGGCTGAGCTCCCTGACCCCGACGGGGCGGGCACGGCACACGCCGCGCCCGCCCTGTTTGTGTGCGCAGGGGTGCTGCGCCCCGCGCTCGCGGTGCCCTGCGCCCGGCCCCCTGCGTCACGCCGCCCCCGCGGTGCCCTGCGCCCGCTACCCCGGCGAATCCGCCGTTTTGTTCCACTTTCTGGAACAGAACGGCGGAGGCGCTGGAACGGAAAGGCGGGTTGGCGGGGAGAGGCGCGCCAGGGTCACTGGACCAGCGTGGCGGGTCGGCCCGGCCGACGTGGGGGATCTCGCCTCGAGCGAGGTCGGGGGAGCGGGCCTGCGTGACGTATGCTGGATCGGTCCGTGCCCGCTCTGAGGAAGGTGACCCCGCCCGTGGATCTGTCCTTGCTGAAGACCATCCTGCAGGTGCTTCTGGCCGTGCTGGGCCTGATCACGATCCTGCTGGTGCTGCTGCACAAGGGCCGCGGCGGCGGCCTGTCGGACATGTTCGGCGGCGGCGTGTCCTCCTCTGCGAGCGCCTCCGGTGTGGCCGAGCGCAACCTCAACCGCCTGACCGTCGGCTTCGCCGTCGGCTGGGGCGCCTGCGCCATCGGCCTCGGCATCCTCGAGACCATGCTCTGAGCACACTGCTCTCACGCAGCAACTTGCTCTGACGCACCGACGCCCGGTGACCAGGACGGTCACCGGGCGCCGTCGCGTTCAGGCCCCGTTCTACAGCTGCGCGGCCGCCGCTTCATCGAGGAACCAGGTGGTGCTCTCCAGGCCCCGCACCGCGGAGGCCGGCACCCGGCGCGGGTCGATCTTCCCATGCCCGGCCGCGACGGCCTCAGCCTTCTCGCCGCCGGCCACCAGCAGACCCACATGCCGCGAGGAGTTCAGCACCGGCCAGGTCAGCGAGATTCGCTCCGGCGGGGGCTTGGGGGAGTTGCGCACCGGGATCGCGCTGGCGGCGACATCCTCCTGATCCGGGTGATTCGGGAACAGGGAGGCCACGTGAGCATCGGGTCCCACGCCCAGCCACACCACGTCGAAGAACGCCTGCCCCCGGGTGCGGAAGGGCTCATCGCCGCCCATCTGGTCCAGCTGCTGCCCGTACCACGCGGCGGCGTCCTCGAGGGACATGCCATCGGCGGGGGAGGGCATCGGGTGCACGTTGCGCAGCGGCAGCCCCGCATCGACCAGCTCGCTGAGCAGCCCCTCCCGCACCTGCTCATCATTGCGGTCCTCGCTGGCGGGCGCCACGAACCGCTCATCGCCCCACCACAGGTGCAGATGCTCGAGCTCCACATCCGCGGCGGCAAGGGCCGACGGCAGCGCGAGAGCCGCCTTCGTGCCGACGGTGCCGCCGGTGAGCACCAGATGCGCCTGCGCCCGCTCCTTCAGGGCAGCGGCGAGCTTCGCGGCGGCGTCCTCGGCGGCGGCTTGAGCGACCGCATCGGCGTCGGGGCGCACCACATCGGTGGGCTCTGGCTTGTCCTGCGCGTAGGTGGCGTTGCCGTCCACGGAGGAGAAGGCCGCGGCGAGCACCTCGCCGTACACCTCATCGGGGTCCAGGCGCCGCAGCTCCTCGGTGATGAGCTCGGCGAGGGTGCGGCGCGGCATCGTCACATGCTGGCCCTCCTCGTCCCCGGGCAGGGACATGCGGATCGAGGTGTCATCCACGCGCTGCAGGGAGATGGTGCCGTCCTCGCGGGTGAGCGTCACCCCCTGCACGCCGGGCCCCTCGTGGTCCTTGCTCTCGACCGCGGTGATGGTCGGTTTCACGCCGAGGGTCAGGTGCAACCAGGCCGCCATGAGCGTCACCGAGGGATTCCCGGGGGCGCCGCTGACCTCGATCGCCGTGGGCACACTGACCGGTGGCACCTCGTAGGCGCTCGCCATGAGCCCACGCCAGCGTGTCAGGCGCGCCCACGCGAAGTCACTGTCTCCGCTGACGTAGCCGTGGCGCAGCCGCTTGAGGGTCCCGGTGGGATCCGGGCAGGCAGCCGAGTCGGTGATGCGACGCTGGGACATCGAGCCCAGCACATCGTGCACGGGGGAGGACGGGGCGTTCTCCGGCCACCAGGTGACGATCGGTGCATCCGGCAGCAGCAGTGCCATCACCAGGGTGTCCAGTGAGAACATGACGTCCCCGCGCGCGTGCAGGATGACGATCTCCCCGGCCCCGGCGTCGCGGCCCACCCGGATCTCGGCATCCAGGCCCGAGGTCTCCGCCTCCGGCTCGGCATCGACCACGAGCACCCGGGCGGGATGCTCATGGCTCGCCGCGACCGCCGCCTCGAGCGGCTTCTCGATATCGCCGGTGGCCACGATGATCAGGGTGAGGACGCGGCCGATGGTGTTCGCGCCGAACGTCTCCCGCATCTCGATCATCGTCTTGTCGATCGCCGATGCGGTGGTGTCGGTCAGGGTGGTGATCACGGTCGCCTCCAGGTACGCCCATCACGGGCGAGCATTTCGTGCGCGGTCTCGGGGCCCCAGGTGCCGGGCCGGTAGGGGGCGGGGTCCAGGTGCTCGGCCCAGAACTCGATGACCGGATCCAGGATCTGCCAGGACAGCTCCACCTCCTTCTGGCGGGGGAACAGCGGCGGATCGCCCAGCAGCATGTCCAGGATCAGCCGCTCGTACGCTTCAGGGGACTCCTCGGTGAAGTTCATGCCGTAGGCGAAGTCCATCGTCACGTCCCGCACCTCCATCTGGGTGCCGGGCACCTTGGAGCCGAAGCGCATGGTCACGCCCTCATCGGGCTGGACCCGGATGACGATCGCGTTCTGCCCCAGATCCGCGGTGTCGGTCGAGCGGAACGGCAGGAACGGCGCGCGCTTGAACACCACCGCGATCTCGGTGACGCGGCGCCCCAGACGCTTGCCGGCCCGCAGGTAGAACGGCACCCCGGCCCAGCGGCGGGTGGCGATGTCCAGGCGCATCGCCGCGAAGGTCTCCGTGGTGGAGTCCTCCTCGATGCCGTCCTCCTCGAGGTAGGAGCGCACCTCGGTGCCGCCCTGCCAGCCGGCCACGTACTGGCCACGCGCGGTATGGGCCGCGAGATCATCGGGCAGCTGCACCGCGGAGAGGACCTTCTCCTTCTCCGCCCGCAGATCCGCGGCCTCGAAGCTGATCGGCTCCTCCATTGCGGTCAGCGCCAGCAGCTGCAGCAGGTGGTTCTGGATGACGTCCCGGGCGGTGCCGATCCCGTCGTAGTACCCGGCGCGGGAGCCGATGCCGATGTCCTCAGCCATCGTGATCTGCACGTGGTCCACGTAGCTGGCGTTCCAGATCGGCTCGAACAGCTGGTTGGAGAAGCGCAGCGCCAGGATGTTCTGCACCGTCTCCTTGCCCAGGTAATGATCGATGCGGAACACGTCTTCGGGGCGGAACACCTGCTCCACCACGTCATTGAGCTCGCGCGCGGAGGCGAGGTCATGCCCGAAGGGCTTCTCGATGACGACGCGCCGCCAGGACCCGTCCTGGGCGGTGTTCAGCCCGGACTCCGCCAGCTGTGAGCACACCTGCGGGAACGCGGCCGGGGGGATCGAGAGGTAGAAGGCGTGGTTGCCGCCGGTGCCGCGGGTGCGGTCCAGCTCGCCCACCACCTCGGTGAGCTTCTCGAAAGCAGCGGAGTCATCGAAGGTGCCCTTGACGAACCGAAGGCCGCCGCGCAGCTGCTCGAAGACGGATTCGTCGAAGCCGGTGCGCGTGTGCTCGGATACGGACTCCTTCACGTACTGCGCGAAGTCCTCGTCGGACCAGTCACGCCGCCCGTAGCCCACCAGACCGAAGCTCGGCGGCAGCAGCCCGCGGTGGGTGAGGTCGTAGATCGCCGGCAGCAGCTTCTTCTTCGCCAGGTCGCCGGTGACGCCGAACATCACCATCGAGGACGGTCCGGCGATCAGCGGCAGGCGTCGGTCCCGGGGGTCGCGCAGCGGATTGGCCGCGCCGTCCGGGGCCGACGGGGTGGTCGTGTCGGTCACGAGGGTCCTTCCAGGACAGGGGACCCGCAGGTCCGGGCAGGAGGGGGAAGCGCGCGGCGTCGGCCCGCCCGCTGGGGGCGAGCCGCCGCCGGGCGGTCAGGCGCGAGCGGCCTCGACGGAGGCGGTGACGGTCTCGATGAGCTCCAGCCACGCCTTCTCGAACTTCTGCACACCCTCGGTCTCGAGGACGGCGAACACGTCGGCGAGATCCACGCCGGCATCAGCGATCGCCAGCAGACGCTCCTCCGCCTCCTGGGCGGCCCCGGTATCCAGGGCGGCGGCGGGGGAGGAATGTTCGGCGACGGCCTCGAGCGTCTTCTCCGGCATGGTGTTCACGCACGGATCGGCGACGAGCTGGTCCACGTACAGGGTGTCGGCGTACTCGGGGTTCTTCACCCCGGTGGAGGCCCACAGCGGGCGCTGCACGTTCGCGCCCTGGTCCTTGAGCGCCGTGAAGCGTTCGGAGCTGAAGACCTCGAGGTACTCGCCGAAGGCGGCGCGAGCGTTGGCCACCCCGGCCTGTCCGCGCAGCTGCAGGGCCTGGCCGCCGATCTGCTCGAGACGGGCATCGATCTCCGTGTCCACTCGAGAGACGAAGAAGGAGGCGACCGAGTGGATGCGCGAGAGGTCCTTGCCCGCCGCGGCAGCCTGCTCGAGGCCGTCGAGGTAGGCCTCCATGACGGCCTGGTAGCGCTCGACGGAGAAGATCAGGGTGACGTTCACGCTGATGCCCTCGGCGATGACCGCGGTGATGGCCGGCAGCCCCTCCTCGGTGGCGGGGATCTTGATCATCACGTTCTCGCGGCCCACCACCTCGAACAGGTGCTTTGCCTGCTCGATGGTGCGCTCGGTCTCATGGGCCAGACGCGGGTCCACCTCGATAGAGACCCGGCCGTCGTAGCCGTCGGTGGCGGCGTGCACGTCCTGCATCAGCTCCGCGGCGGTGCGCACATCGTCGGTGGTGAGCTTCTCGATGACGGCTTCGACATCGGCCCCGTCGCGGGCGAGCTGGGCGATATCGGCGTCGTAGTCCTCGGCACCGGAGATCGCGGCCTGGAAGATCGATGGGTTCGTGGTCACCCCGACGATGTTGCGGGTGTCCATGAGCTCGCGCAGGTTGCCGGTGGCGAGGCGGGAGCGAGAGAGGTCATCGAGCCAGATGGCCACTCCGGCGTCGGTGAGGGCCTGGGTGCGGGGGTTCTGGGTCATGGGGCGTCCTTCCGTGCAGCGGGGTGTGATGGGCGGTCTGCGGTCCAGGAGCGCAGCGCGGGCGCAGCGGCCGATGGATCGGACCGATGCGCCGCGAAGATCGGGAGCGGACGGCGAAGATCGGGAGCGGACGGTGAACAGCGCCGGAGCGCAGGGCCGACGGGGCGGGGCCGCAGCGGGCGTCCCCGCCCCGTCTCAGCTCAGCCCTGGGCGGCGGCGAGGGATTCCTTCGCCGCGGCGACCACGGCCTCTGGCGTGAAGCCGAACTCGGTGAACAGGGTGTTCGCATCCGCGGAGGCACCGTAGTGCTCGAGGGACACGGCCCGGCCGTGCGCACCCAGCAGCTTGTGCCAGGGCATCGCGATCCCGGCCTCGACGCTGACGCGCGCCGTCACCGCGGCGGGCAGCACGGACTCGCGGTACTCCTCGTCCTGCTCCTCGAACCACTCCATCGACGGCATCGACACCAGGCGCGTGGGAATCCCTTCGGCCTCGAGCGTCTTCTGCGCCGCAGCGGCGTGCTGCACCTCCGAGCCGGTGGCGATGAGGATCAGCTGCGGGTCCGCGGAGGCCTCCTTCATGATGTACGCGCCCTTGGCCAGGCCCTCGGCGCTCGCGTACTCGGAGCGGTCGAAGGTGGGCATGGCCTGGCGGGAGAGGATCAGGCCGACGGGGCCGTGATCGCGCTCCAGCAGCGCCTTCCACGCCTGCGCGGTCTCGTTCGCATCGGCCGGGCGCACGATCGAGAGGTTCGGGATCGCGCGGTAGGCCGCGAGGTGCTCGACCGGCTGGTGGGTGGGGCCATCCTCGCCCAGGCCGATGGAGTCATGCGTCCACACGTAGGTCGACGGGGTCTTCATGAGCGCCGCCAGGCGCACCGCTCCGCGCATGTAGTCCGCGAACTGGAAGAAGGTGCCGCCGTAGGGGCGGGTCAGGCCGTGCAGGGCGATCCCGGAGAGGATCGCGCCCATCCCGTGCTCGCGGATGCCGAAGTGCAGGGTGCGGCCGTAGGGGGTGCCGGAGAACTCCGAGCTGGAGCGGTCCTTGGGCAGGAAGGACGGCTCGCCCTTCATGGTGGTGTTGTTCGAGCCGGCGAGGTCGGCGGAGCCGCCCCACAGTTCGGGCATGACCGGGGCGAGGGCCTCGAGCACCTTCCCGGAGGCGGCGCGGGTGGCGATGCCCTTCTCATCGGCCTCGAAGGTGGGGAACGCTTCGGCGAAGCCCTCCGGCAGCTCGCGGGCCTGCAGACGGTCCAGCAGCGCGGCCTGCTCGGCGTTGGCGCTGCGCCAGGCCTGGTAGGACTCCTCCCACTGCTCCCGCTCGGCCTTCGCCCGCTCGGCGAGAGCGCGAGTGTGCACGAGGACCTTCTCGTCGACTGCGAAGTCCTGTTTCGGATCGAAGCCCAGCAGCTCCTTGAGCGCGGCCACCGCCTCGGTGCCGAGCTTCGCGCCGTGCACGGTGTGGGAGCCGGCCAGCTCCGGGATCGGCCAGCCGATCACGGTGCGCAGACGGATGAAGGTCGGCTTGTCGGTGACCTTCTGGCCTTCCAGGATCGCCTGCTCGAGCGCGGCGACGTCCTCGAGGTACTCCGAGCCGCCCTGGGTCCAGTCCACGGTGCGCACGTCCCAGCCGTAGGCCTCATAGCGCGCAGCGGTGTCCTCGCCGAAGGCGATCGAGGTATCGCCCTCGATGGAGATCTCGTTGTCGTCCCAGATGACGATGAGGTTGCCGAGCTCCTGGGTGCCAGCCAGGGAGCTGGCCTCGGAGCTGACGCCCTCCTGCAGGTCACCATCGGAGGCGATGACGTAGGTGAAGTGGTCGAAGGGGCTCGTGCCGGGGGCCGCCTCGGGGTCCAGCAGGCCGCGCTCGCGGCGCTGCGCCATGGCGAAGCCCACGGCGGAGGAGATGCCCTGCCCGAGCGGGCCGGTGGTCATCTCCACGCCGTCGGTCACAAAGTTCTCGGGGTGGCCGGGGGTCTTGGAACCGAAGGTCCGCAGGGCCTTGAGGTCATCGAGCTCGAGACCGAAGCCGCCCAGGAACAGCTGGATGTACTGGGTCAGGCTCGAGTGTCCGGCGGAGAGGATGAACCGGTCGCGGCCCAGCCAGTTCGCATCGGTCGGGTCGTGGCGCATGATGCGCTGGTAGAGCAGATAGGCGGCGGGAGCGAGGCTCACCGCGGTGCCGGGGTGGCCGTTGCCGACCTTCTCCACGGCGTCGGCTGCGAGCACGCGCGCGGTGTCCACCGCCGTGCGGTCCAGCTCGGTCCAGCCTTCGGGTGCCTTGAACGTGGTGCTCATGAGGTGATGCTTCCTTTCGCCGGTGACGGTTCCACCTTAGTCGTGCGACGGGAGATCGCCAGGATCGCTCCCGTCTGTTGCCGTCGCGCTGTTGCCGTCCCGACTGTGCGGTGCTCACGATCACGGGCAGCGCTGCGACCTGCGGCCGGGACCTTCGCCTAGACTGGCCTGGTCCATGAGGTCTATCGACCGCGACAGCATCTGCGCTTGCTGCCGATGCTGCAGTCTCCGCGATAGCCGGACTGAGACCGACAGTCAGAGGAAGGACGGTGGGCGGTGACCGCCACCGAGGAAGCTCGCCTCCCGGGCACCGGGCAGACGTCGCCCCACCGCAGCGGCGCGAGCGTGCTGCGCGCCTATGTGGCGCTGACCAAGCCGCGCATCATCGAGCTGCTGCTGATCACCACGATCCCCACCATGTTCCTCGCCGCCGGGGGCTTTCCCTCCCCGCTGCTGATCCTCACCACCATCATCGGCGGGTACCTCGCCGCTGGCGGGGCGAACGCGCTGAACATGTACCTGGACCGGGACATCGACGCGAAGATGAAGCGCACGCGGAACCGTCCGCTCGTGACGGGGGAGATCTCCCCGCGCAACGGGCTGATCTTCGGGCTCGTGCTCTCGGCGATCTCCGTGCTGTGGCTGGGCCTGCTGGTGAACTGGATGTCTGCGGCGCTGGCGGCTCTTGCGATCGCGCTGTACGTCGTTTTCTACACGATGATCCTCAAGCGCCGCACCAGCCAGAACATCGTCTGGGGTGGGATCGCCGGATGCATGCCGGTGCTGATCGGCTGGTCGTCCGTCACCGGCTCCGTCTCCTGGACCGCGGTGCTGCTGTTCGCCGTCATCTTCTTCTGGACCCCGCCGCACTATTGGCCGCTCGCGGAGAAGTTCTCCCGCGACTATGAGCGCGCCGGGGTGCCGATGCTCCCGGTCGTCTCGACCCGCCGGAATGTCGCGCTGCAGATGATCGGCCACACCGCCGCGATGATCGCCGCGAGCCTGGCGATCATCCCGCTGGGCCACACCGGCTGGGTGTACGGCACCGTTGCGGTGCTGGCCGGTGCCTGGTTCGCCTACCTCGTGGTGCGCTACGCCCTGCGGGTGCGCCGCGGTCTGGTCGGCAAGGCGCTCGGTCCGATGACCGTCTTCCACGGCTCCATCACCTACCTCACAATCCTGTTCGTCGCCCTCGCGATCGACCCCTTCGTCCAGCTGTGAGCCGGACCGGCGCCTCCTCCGGGCCGCCGGATCCCCTGCGCCCGCTGGACCGGCGCCTCCTTGAGCAGTACCTCGGGCATCTGCGCGTCGAACGGGGGCTGTCCGACAACACCCTGGCCGCCTACCGCCGGGACCTGACCCGGTACTTCACGCACCTCGCCACCGAGGACCTCGACGTCAGCACGGTGGATCCCGGGGCGCTCGGCAGCTGGGTGCAGGTGCTGCGCAGCGGGGGAGACGGGCGTCCGGCCCTCGCCGCCGCGTCGGCCGCGCGGAATCTTGCAGCGGTGCGCGGCCTGCATGCCTTCCTCGATGCTGAACGGGTCTCCTCCACCGGCGACCCCTCCCGGCTCGTGCCCAGTCCCGCGCTGCCCCGTCGGCTCCCGCATCCGCTGACCATCGACCAGGTCGAGGCGCTGCTGGAGGCCGCGGGACGGCCGGGCACCGGACGCGATGCGACCGAGCGGGCGCTGCGCGACCGGGCCCTGCTGGAGCTGCTGTACGGCACGGGCGCCCGGATCTCCGAGGCCACCGGCCTGGACGTCGATGATGTCGACCATGCCGCCCGCTCCGCGGTGCTGCACGGCAAGGGGGATAAGCAGCGCGTGGTCCCCGTGGGCAGCTACGCCCTCGACGCGCTCGAGGCGTATCTGACCCGAGGGCGCCCGGCGCTGGCCGCGCACGGGAAGGGCACCCCCGCGGTGTTCCTCGGCTCCCGCGGCACCCGGCTGACCCGCCAGGCCGCCTGGCAGGTGGTGCAGCGCGCCGCCCGCGACGCCGAGCTCACCGACCTGCCTGAGCCGATCAGCCCCCACACCCTGCGCCATTCCTATGCCACGCATCTGCTGCACGGCGGCGCCGATGTGCGCAGCGTGCAGGAGCTGCTGGGTCACGCCTCGGTGACCACCACGCAGCTGTACACGCAGGTGACCGTTGACAGCCTGCGCGAAGCCCACGCGGCCGCTCATCCGCGTGCCCGGTGAGGGGCGTAGACTTGCCCGGCACGACGATGCGCCCCGGCCGCCAGCCGGAGCTCCCGGGCTGGGACCGCAGATCCGCCGGCCCCCGGGACACGGCGCACGTGCTCGCATCACCGAACGCCGACGACAGGACAACCTCGTGAGAGAGACCTCCTCCCAGCAGCTGGACATCGACCTCGGCCCCACCGGCCGTCCGATGCCGGAGCTCCCGGAGCCGGCGCCCCTGGACTCCCACGGTCCCGCGCGTGTGATCTCGATGGTCAACCAGAAGGGCGGGGTCGGGAAGACCACGAGCGTCATCAACCTCGGGGCCGCCCTCGCGGAGCTCGGGCGCAAGGTGCTGCTGGTGGACCTCGATCCTCAGGGCGCCCTGAGCGCCGGAACGGGCATCAACCCCTACGACCTCGAGGTCACCGTCTACAACCTGCTCATGGAGCGCGGGCATGACGTGCGCGAGGTGATCCAGGAGACCTCCACCGAGCGTCTGGACGTGCTGCCGGCCAACATCGACCTCTCCGCCGCGGAGGTCACCCTCGTCAACGAGGTGGCGCGCGAGATGGCGCTCGCCCGGGTGCTGCGCCCGGTCACCGATGACTATGACGTCATCATCATCGACTGCCAGCCTTCGCTGGGCCTGCTGACCGTCAATGCCCTGGCCGCGAGCCACGGTGTGATCATCCCGTTGGAGGCGGAGTACTTCGCGCTGCGCGGTGTGGCACTGCTGGTGGAGACCATCGAGAAGGTGCAGGACCGCATCAATCCGCGGCTGGATCTCGACGGCATCCTCATCACGATGTTCGACCCGCGTACCCTGCACGCCCGCGAGGTGTGCCAGCGCGTCGTGGAGGCGTTCCCGGACAAGGTCTTCCACACCACGATCAACCGCACGGTGAAGTTCCCCGACGCCTCGGTGGCTGCGGAGCCGATCATCTCCTACGCCTCCTCCACCAAGGGCGCCGACGCCTACCGCCAGCTCGCCCGCGAGCTCATCTCCCGCGGCGCCGCAGCCTGATGTCCTCCGAGCAGGGACGCCGACGCGGACGCGGGCGCAGCAGCGGAGCCGGCAAGAGCAGCAGCGGCGCGGGCACGGGCGGCAGCCCTCGCGCCGGGGCGTCGGGGCCTCGCACGGGGGCCGACGGGAGCGCTCGTCCCGCGAAGCAGCGTCACAGCCGCCGCCGCAGCGCTTTCACGCCGCCGCGCCGTGTGCAGCTGCGCGATGGGGACGGCGCGCCGCGACCGGCCGCCGCACGCGACGCGGACGGCATGGCCGATGTTCACGTCGAGGACGGGGAGCGGCTGCAGAAGGTGCTGGCCCGCGCGGGCTTCGGCTCCCGCCGCGCCTGCGAGGCCCTGATCGCGACGGGCCGTGTGCGCGTGGACGGTGCCGTGGTGCGTGAGCAGGGTGTGCGGATCGACCCGGCGCAGCAGGTTATCCACGTCGATGGGCGGCGTCTGCAGCTGGATGACACCAAGCTCACCGTCGCCCTCAACAAGCCCCGCCATGTCGTCTCGGCGATGAGCGACCCGGAGGGACGGCGCGACCTCACCGAGTTCACCGCCGCCTATGACCAGCGGCTCTACCATGTGGGGCGCCTGGACTATGAGACCGAAGGGCTGTTGCTGCTGACCAATGACGGCGAGCTCGCGCATCGTCTGACCCACCCCAGCTTCGAGGTCGAGAAGACCTACGTGTGCCGCTTCGACGCCCCCGGCGGGCCGCCCCGCTCGCTGGTGCGCTCCCTCAAGGACGGCATCGAGCTCGAGGACGGTCCCGCACGTGCCGATCGTGCCCGCGTCATCGCCCAGGATGGTCAGGAGGCCATCGTCGAGGTGACGCTGCACGAAGGCCGCAACCGCATCGTGCGACGCATGTTCTCCGCCCTCGGCTTCGAACTGACCGCCCTCGTGCGCACCCGCATCGGCCCCGTCCTGCTCGCGGATCTCGCCCCCGGCGACACCCGGGAGCTGAGCAGCAAGGAGCTCGGCACCCTCATGGCGGAGGTGGGGATGTGAGCACCGGCGGCCTGGTCCCGCAGACGGTGCGGATCATCGGCACCGGCCTCATCGGCGGCAGCCTCGGGATGGCCCTCGGGGCCGCCGGAGCGAACGTCCAGGTGGAGGACATCTCCCCGGGCACCACCGCGCTCGCGGTCGAGCTCGGCGTGGGACATGCCGCTGCCGATGACGAGGCCGAGCCGGACCTCGTCATCGTCGCCGCGCCCCCGGATGCCACCGCGCAGCTGGTCAGCCGGGCCCTCACCACCTGGCCGACGGCACTGGTCACCGATGTCGCGAGCGTCAAGAGCGTCGTCCTCGACGCAGTGGCGCGCGCGGTCGAGCCCGCGCAGCTCACCCGTTACATCGGCGCTCATCCCATGGCCGGACGCGAGATCTCCGGGGTGATCGCCGCCCGCGGCGACCTGTTCCGCGGCCGCCCCCTGGTCGTCGTCCCGCACCCCACCACCGCGCCGGAGGCCATCGGCGTGCTGCAGGGCCTCGCGACCGCCATCGGCTCCGTGCCGGTGACGATGTCTGCCGCCCAGCATGATGCCGCCGTCGCGCATGTCTCCCACGTCCCGCAGGTGCTCTCGAGCCTGCTCGCGACCACGCTGCTTCAGCCGGATGACGCGGCTCTTGCCCTGGCCGGTCAGGGGCTGCGGGACACCACCCGCATCGCCGACTCCGATCCGCGCCTGTGGATGGAGATCCTGGGGGCGAACGCCGAGGCCGTCGGCCAGGTGCTGGGGCAGGTCCGCGACCGGCTCGAGGAGATCCTCGCCGCCCTCGAGACCCTGCCGGGGGACCCCGATCCGGCGATCGGCTCCCGGCGCGCCCTCGCAGCACTGGTCGCCGATGGGAACCGTGGCGTGCGCCGCATCCCCGGCAAGCACGGCGGTGCCTCCGATGCCTTCGCGACCGTCACCGTGCTCGTCCCAGACCGGCCCGGTGAGCTCGGTCGACTGTTCACTGAGATGGGCGAGATCGGCGTGAACCTCGAGGATTTCCGGCTCGAGCACAATCTGGGCCGCCAAGTGGGCCTGGGGCACCTCGCGGTGGACAGCGCCCGTGAGGAGCTGCTCACGCGAGAGCTCACGGCGCGCGGCTGGAGCGTCGTCGGATCCTGATCCGCCGCACTCGGCACGTATCCTGGAGGAATGCACAGCACCGCGCCCCTGACCGCCCCCGCGGGCATCACCATCGCGATCGACGGCCCGGCCGGCTCCGGCAAGTCCACCGTCTCCCGCCTGGTCGCCGAGGCTCTGGACGGCGGCATCCTCGACACCGGCGCCATGTACCGCGCGGTGACCTGGTACTGCCTGGATCGTGACGTGCCGCTCGAGGACCGGGAGGCCGTCGCCGACGTCGCCGAGCATCTGGACCTCGAGCTCGGCACCGACCCGTCGGGCGCCACCGTGGTGGTCGCGGGCACCGATATCACCGAGCAGATCCGCACCGAGCGCATCAGCCAGCAGGTCTCCGCCGTCGCCACCAACACGCTGGTGCGGGCGATCCTGCAGCGCCGCCAGCGCGAGCTGCTGTTCGCCACCGCTGCCGAGCGCGGATTCTGCGTCGCCGAAGGCCGGGACATCACCACCGTCGTCGCTCCCGACGCCTCCCTGCGGATCCTGCTGACCGCCTCCGATGAAGAGCGCATGCGCCGCCGTGCCGCCGAGCTGCAGCTCGAGGACAGCCCGGAGACCCGCGAGCGCATGGCCGACCAGGTGCTGCGGCGCGACCGGGATGATGCGACGGTCTCCGAGTTCCACACCGCCGCTGATGGCGTGCACACCCTGGACACGACGGGCCTGGATCTGCCCGATGTCGTCGAGGCGGTGCTCGCGCTCGTCGCCGCGGCAGAAGCAGAGCTCGACGACCGCACCGCCGAGGAGCAGGAGACGATGGCCGATGAGGAGGCGCCGACGCTGGCACCCTCCGCGGCCCCGGCGGATCCCGCCCCCGCCGAGGGGCCGACGGATGCGGAGATCGAGGCGGCGCTGCGCGCGGGCCTGGACGACTACGACCTCGACGAAGAGGACCTCGCGCTGCTGGCCGAGGAGCTCGGGGAGGAGCAGCTGCACGCCCCCGAGCGCAAGCTTCCCGTCGTCGCCGTCGTGGGCCGACCGAACGTCGGCAAATCCACCCTGGTGAACCGGATCATCGGTCGCCGCGAGGCCGTCGTCGAGGACGTGCCGGGCGTGACCCGCGACCGCGTGTTCTATGAGGCCGAATGGGCGGGGCAGGACTTCTGGCTGGTGGACACCGGTGGCTGGGAGGACCGTGTGCAGGGCATCGCCTACCGGGTAGCCGAGCAGGCCGAGGCAGCCGTGGGCCTGGCTGATGTGGTCATGTTCGTGGTCGACGCGAACGTCGGCATCACCACCACCGATGAGCAGCTGCTGAAGGTGCTGCGCCGCGCCCAGGTCCCGATCGTGCTGGTCGCCAACAAAGTCGATGATGAGCGCGGCGAGCTCGAGGCCGCGGCCCTGTGGAATCTCGGACTCGGGCAGCCGCACCCCGTCTCCGCCCTGCACGGCCGCGGCTCCGGTGACCTGCTGGATGCCGTGCTCGAAGCCCTCCCGGAAGAGGGCAGCGGCAAGCCCGTGGATCACGGTCCGCGACGCGTGGCGCTCGTCGGCCGCCCCAATGTGGGCAAATCCTCGCTGCTGAACCGGCTGGCGAAGGAGACCCGCGTGGTGGTCGACGATGTGGCCGGCACCACCCGTGATCCGGTGGACGAGAAGATCACCCTCGGCGGCAAGGAATGGACCTTCGTGGACACCGCGGGGATCCGCCGCCGCGTCGGCCAGTCCCAGGGCGCGGACTACTACGCCTCTTTGCGCACCCGCGCAGCGCTGGATCGCGCGGAGGTCGCGGTGGTGCTGCTGGAAGCCCAGGAGCCGCTGTCCACGCAGGACCTGAAGATCATCGACATGGTCCTCGAGTCCGGGCGCGCCCTCGTGCTGGCCTTCAACAAGTGGGATCTGCTGGATGAGGACCGACGGGCCGCACTCGAGCGCGAGATCGAACGGGACCTGGGGCATGTGGCCTGGGCGCCGCGGGTGAACCTCTCCGCCCTCACCGGACGCCACGCCGACAAGCTGGTGCCAGCGCTCGAGACCGCCCTCGAATCCTGGGACCGCCGCATCCCCACGGGCCGACTCAACGCCTTTTTGGGGCAACTCGTGGCGGCGCATCCGCATCCGCTGCGCGGCGGCAAGCAGTCCCGCATCCTGTTCGCCACGCAGGCCCGCACCCGCCCGCCGCGGTTCGTGATCTTCGCCAGCGGCTTCTTGGAGCACGGCTACCGCCGCTTCATCGAGCGGCGCCTGCGGGAGGACTTCTCCTTCCCGGGCTCGCCGATCGTCATCGGGGTGCGGATCCGCGAGAAACGCCGCCGCTGAACCGCCGCACGACACCTCGCTCAGCGCGGTGACGGCACCGGGTGGAGCGGCCGATGGGCGCGGTGTGCGCGCAGGCGAGCGCACCCCGTATCGTGGGGCCTATGAGCAACCCCGGTGACAGCACCAACTGGAACGACGCCCAGCCCTCCCAAGATCCGTGGGCCCAGCCTCCTGGTGAGCAGGAGAGCCAGGCACCGCAGGATGCCGCGGACCAGCAGGCCGCCGCAGACCCGTATGGCCAGCAGTCCTACCCCGATCCCTACGGGCTCCAGTCCACCGGACAGGACTTCGCCGAGCAGCCGTCCTCTTCCGACCCGTACGGTCAGAGCTCTGCGCTGCAGCCGCCCGCCGCGGATCCGTATGGTCAGCAGCCAGCCGGGCAGGACGCTGCCAGCCAGCAGCCGTCCGCCGATCCGTACGGGCAGGGCTCCGCGCCGCAGCAGCCGTCCGCCGATCCGTTCGGCCAGCAGCCATCCGCGGATTCCTACGGGCAGAGCTCCGCATCGCAGCCGTCGGCCGCAGACCCCTATGGTCAGCAGCCCTCCGATCCGTACAATCAGGGCGGCCAGCAGTGGTCGCCGGCCTCCGGTGCCTCCGCCGCGACGCCCTACGGCGCCCCAGCCGGTCAGCCCGCCGGCGCAGCGCCCGGTGCCCCGGCCAGCCAGCCCGCCGGTGGACCCGGGGAGCCGCAGAGCCGACTGGTGGTGGGTCTGCTCGGCATCTTCCTGGGCGGCTTCGGTGTGCACCGCTTCCTGCTGGGATACACCACCATCGGCATCATCCAGATCGTCGTCACCCTGGTGACGTGCGGTGTCGGCACCTGGTGGGGGCTGATCGAAGGCATCATGATCCTCGCCAAGGCGGATGCCTTCCGGACCGACGCCCACGGGCGCGAGCTCAGGGACTGACGTCCAGCGTCAGGGGAGAGGGGACAGCAGACGATGACCTATCCGGCGGGGGGCTATGCGCCCGACCGTAGCGCGATCCAGCGCAGTGCGATCACGCTGATCGTCGTGGGATTCCTGTGCGGTGGGACGATTCCTGCCGTGATGGGGATCATCGCGCTCGTGCTGATGGACTCGGACCCGGCGTCCGCACGGACGATGAACAAGGTGGGGTGGATCCTCTTCTGGGTGATCTTCGGCCTGCTGCTGCTGTTCCTCCTCGTGTACTTCGGGTTCTTCGTGCTCATCATGGGGGCCGCGTTCATCCCCCTGCTGGGCACCTGAACGGAGGCCCGTCATCTCGACCCCGGAGTTCATCCTTTCCCTGCGCGAGCACATCGGCCACGCCCCGCTGTGGCTCACCGGCGTGAGCGCGATGGTGGTGGACCCCGCACGCACCCAGCTGCTCGTGGTGCGTCGCGCGGACAACGGCGCCTGGACCCCGGTGACCGGCATTCTGGACCCCGGGGAGGAGCCCGCCCGCGCCGCAGCCCGGGAGGTCACCGAGGAGACCGGCATCGTGTGCACCCCACTGCGCCTGGCCGATGTCCGCACGCTCCCGATGGTCACCTACACCAATGGTGACCAGGCCCAGTACCTGGACCTGTGCTTCCTGTGCGAGGCGGACCCGGCCCAGGAGCCGTATCCCGCAGATGGCGAGAACACCGCGGCACGCTGGGCGCCGCTGACAGACCTGCCGCCGTTGAATCCTCGTTTCCGCGAGCAGCTGCAGATCGCGCTGTCCGACGACCCGGCGGCACGATTTCGGTGGTGAACGGCCTGCCCTTGCCGGGCACCCGCGTGCGGATCCCCCTGTCCGATCGCCCCGGCGATGAGGCTGTCGTACGGGTGCTCGCGGCACCGCGGCGGGACCTCGTGCGCGCCGGTCAGCTCCCTGGCCCGCTGCTGCCCTTCGCTGACGCTGTGCTGGTGGATGTGAGCTGCGGGGGACGGATGCTGCTGCCGGGTGCCTGGGTGGATGCCGAGGTGCTGCAGCGCGGCACCCCGATCGCCCCTGCCCCCGTCGGCCCCGCGGATCTGCGCTTGCCCGCGGTGATCATCGGCAGCCCCGAGGATTGTGCCCTGCACTGGGGCGAGACGGTCTGGCCCTTGGACCTCGGCGGCACCCTGACGATCCCGGATGCCGCGCGCCCCTCACCGCACCCGCTGTCGCGGCTGCGCCGGCTCGCCCTCGTCGCGGCGGGGCGCCGTGAGGAGATCGCCCTGACCCTGTGGCAGGGGGAGGACTTTGAGATCCCCTGGCAGGACGTGCGGCTGCTGCCGCGGGCCGCGGCCTGGTTCGAGCTCGCCCAGGTCCCCGCCGGGATGCGCTACGCCGATGCCGAGCGTGCTCAGGGCGTCGGCCGCGCCGCCCGACGCGACTGACCGACCGCTCTGCCAGATCGCCCCCCGCCGAGAGGATCACCTCGCCCCTGCCGCGCTGTCGGCGTCCATACGCCGTCCCCTCCGCTGTGACCGGCGTCTCATGACGTAGGGTGCAACGTACCCGATCCCAGGAGGTGCTCGTGCATCCCGCTACGCCACCCCGGTCCGGCCCGGACCGTCGCTCCTTCCTCCGCTTCACCGCGGGGGCAGCGGCACTGCTGCCGCTCACGGCGCTGGCCGGCTGCAGCGGCAGCCGCGATGCGAACACGATCCGCATCGCGTTCCAGCAATTCGGCTCCGGCACCATCAAGCAGGAATGGATCTCCACCGCCGCCCAGGAGTTCTCTGCCGAGAACCCCGAGCTGGTCGTCGATCTGGTGCCCATCGTCGCCGCCGAGAATGACTACTTCACGAAGAACGAGCTGCTCATGAGCTCGCCGCGCACCAGCCCGGACCTCGTCTACGAGGACTCCTTCATCCTGCTGTCCGACGTCGGCGCCGGATACCTCCAGCCCATCACCGACCTCGTGGAGGGCTTCGAGAACTGGGATGACATCGCCGATGCCTCCAAGGAAGCCGTCACGGGGGAGGACGGCGAGATCTACGGCATCCCGATCACCACCGACACCCGCGCCCTGTGGTTCCAACGCGAGGTGTTCGAGCAGGTCGGCCTGCCCGATGACTGGCAGCCCACCAGCTGGGAGGAGATCCTCGAGGCCGCCCGAGCCATCCGCGACTCCGACTCCGAGGCGATCCCGCTGTTCATCTTCGCCGGGACCCCGCAGGGCGAGAAAGCCTCCATGCAGGGCTTCGAGATGCTGCTGTACGGCACCGGAGACGGCACCGGCCTCTACGACAAGGACGCCGAGAAATGGGTCCTGGGCAGCCAGGGCTTCATCGACTCCCTGACCTTCCTGAAGACCCTCTTCGAGGAGGACCTCACCGCGAGCACCGCCCAGCACCTGGACCCCAACATCTCCGAGAGCATCTACACCTCGCTGCTGCCGGACGCCAAGCTCGGCATCCTCCTCGATGGCTCGTGGATCTCCCAGAACTGGGGTGAGGGCGCCGGTCGGCCCTGGCCCGAATGGACCGACGTGATGGGGCTCGCCGACATGCCCACCCAGGACGGCGGCGGTACGAAGACCGTCACCCTCGCCGGCGGCTGGGGCCTGTCCATCCCCGAGCACGTCACCGATCGCGAGGTCGCCTTCCGCTTCCTCGAGAAGCTGGTCTCCACCGAGACCCTCGTGAACTATGCGATCGCCGACAACCACATCACCGTGCGGGCCGACGTCGCCGAGGACGAGCGTTACCGCTCCTACTCCCCGGCGGTCGAGTACTTCACAGAGCTGCTTGAGACCGCGTACTACCGCCCGGCCCTGCCCGCCTACCCCGAGGTGTCCTCCGCCATCCAGGAGGCGATGGAGGCGGTCATGACCGGCAGCACCCCTGAGCAGGCCGCGGCGGAGTACGACGCCAAGGTCACCGACATCGTCGGCCCCGAGAACGTGCAGGAGGCCAGCTGATGAGCACCGCCTACGCCGAGGCTCCGAACCGGACCGCCCCGCAGCGGCGCAGCCGGCTCGGCGACCGTCTGACCCCGATCCGGGCCCTGCCCATGCTGCCGGCGGCCCTGCTGCTGCTCGGCTTCATGCTGGGCCCGATCCTGTACTCCCTCTACCTCGCCTTCACCGACTCCGCGATCCGCGGCGACGGCGCCGCGAACACCTCCTTCGTCGGCTTCCAGAACTTCACCGACGCCCTGACCGATGGGGACTTCTGGAACTCGGTGCTGCTGACCCTGATGTTCACCATCATCTCTGCGGTGATCGGCCAGAACGTGCTGGGCATGCTGCTGGCCCTGCTCATGGAACGCGCGAACCGTGTGGTGACCTTCGTGGTGACCTCCATCGTGATCGCCGCCTGGATCCTGCCCGAGGTCGTGGCCGGCTACCTGCTGTACACGTTCTTCGCCGACGAGGGCAGTCTGAACCTGATCCTCACCTCGGTGGGACTGCCCGCGCAGGATCTGCTGTTCAGCGCCCCGATCATCGCGGTCTCCTTCGCGAACATCTGGCGCGGGGCCGCGTTCTCCATGCTGGTGTACTCCGCGGCGCTGAGCTCCGTGCCCGGGGACGTGTATGAATCGGCGGCCCTGGACGGCGCTGGGCCCGTGCGGCGCTTCCGCTCCGTGACCGTGCCGCTGCTGCGGCCCGCGATCGCCACCAACCTGATGCTGACCACGCTGCAGACCCTGTCGGTCTTCGGGCTGATCTTCATCATGACCGGCGGCGGACCGGCCCGGCAGTCCCAGACCCTGCCGCTGTACATGTACGAGCAGGCCTTCTCCTACGGCCAGCTGGGCTACGGCACCGCCGTGGCGCTCCTGCTGCTGCTGATCGGGGCCGCGGCCTCGCTGGTGTACCTGCGCCTGCTGCCGGAGGAGGACAAGCGATGAGCACCGCCACCACACCGGAGACCCCGACGACGAACACCTCGAGCTCCACGACCCTGCGCTCGCACCGCGGCGGGCGGGCGAGTGGGGCGGCGCTCGCGAGCACGATCGCGATGCTCGTGATCGGCCTGAGCTTCCTCATCCCGCTGCTGTGGGTGGTGCTCGCGAGCTTCGACACTGAAGCTTCGCTGGCCATCTCCTGGCCGACAAGCTGGAGCCTGGGGAACTTCCAGGCGATCTGGAACGCCGAGACGACGTTCCGCCCGCTGCTGAACTCGCTGATCCTGTGCGGCGGCGCGACGCTCGTGACGATGAGCGCGGCGATCCTGTGCGCCTACCCGATGTCCCGCTACCGCTTCCGGGCCAAGCGGCCGCTGCTGCTGACGATCATCTTCTCCACCGGCCTGCCGATCACGGCGATCATGATCCCCGTCTACTCCCTGTTCGTGCAGGTGAACCTGATCGACTCGATGCCCGGGGCGATCCTGTTCCTGGGCGCGAGCTCCCTGCCATACGCCATCTTCCTCACCAAGGGGCTCATGGACGGTGTGCCGGTGGAGATCGAGGAATCCGCGTGGACCGAGGGAGCCGGCGTGCTCCGGGCCCTGTGGTCGGTGGTGATCCCGCTGATGCGCTCCGGCTTGGCGGTCGCGACGATCTTCACCTTCGTGAGCATGTGGGGGAACTTCTTCGTCCCCTTCATGCTGCTGCTGAGCCCGGAGAACCTGCCCGCGGCGGTGACGCTGTACACGTTCTCCTCGCAGTACGGGCAGGTGGCTTACGGGCAGCTCGCCGCGTTCTCCATCTTCTATTCGATCCCCGTGGTGGCGCTGTACCTGTTCTTGGGCCGGAGTCTCGGCCAGGGCTTCGCCGCCGCCGGCGGTGTCAAGGGCTGAGCATCCCGTCTCGGACCCCGCAGGGCCGGTGACGTCGCACGACGTCACCGGCCCTTACTGCATAAACCGACCAGTCGATCGCGAGCGATGGTGACAGGGCGCTGCGGTGCTCCTAGCGTGGGAGGTCCACCCCGAGATTCACGGAGGCCCCGCATGATGACCCCTCAGGACTCATCGCACCCCGCCCCTCAGTCCGACGACCCCGCCTCGGTGCTGCACCCTGCCGTGCAGGAGAGCGCAGTGGCCTTGGGCACCGAGCAGGGAGAGCCCTCCTTCCCCGCCCAGAACCAGGATCCGCCCGGCTCCACGGCCGCCATGATCCCCGTCCCCGACCACGGCGAGAGCTCCTACCGCGGACATGGGCGGCTGCAAGGACTGGTCGCTCTGATCACCGGCGGCGACTCCGGCATCGGCCGGGCCGTCGCGATCGCGTATGCCCGCGAGGGCGCCGATGTCGCGATCTCCTATCTCCCTGATGAGCAGGACGATGCCGAGGAGACCCGGCGCTGGGTCGAAGACGCCGGGCGTCGCGCTCTTCTGCTGCCCGGCGACATCCAGGACGAGGAGCTCGCCCGCTCCCTGGTCCGCGAGACGGTCGAACGGCTGGGACGGCTCGACATCCTCGTCAACAATGCCGCGTTCCAGTGGGGGCGTGGGGAGCCGCAGGGCATCGACGGCATCGATTCGGTGCGCCTGCACCGCACGCTCACCACGAACCTTGAGGCGCTGTTCTGGATCACCCAGGAGGCGGCGCGGCATCTGCCCGCCGGGGGATCGGTCATCAACTGCACCTCGATCCAGTCCTACGACCCCTCGGTCCCGTTGATGGACTACGCGGCGACGAAGGCGGCGATCAACAACGTCACCGTCAACCTCGCAGCTGACCTCGGCCCGCGCGGGATCCGCGTCAACGCGGTGGCTCCAGGGCCGATCTGGACGCCGCTGAACGTCGCCACGCGCACGGCCGAGGACTACACGGCATTCGGCGGGAACACGCCGCTTGGTCGCGCCGGGCAGCCCGCGGAGGTGGCGGGCGCCTTCGTGTTCCTCGCGTGCCCCGCGGAGGCCAGCTACGTCTCCGGCACGGTGCTGGGGGTCACCGGTGGGCGGCCCGTCTTCTGACCTGCCGACGGCAGGCGGCGCGGCACGTCACCGGTCACGGCTCGCCGCGCCGCCACAGTGCTGAGGGCGACCACACCACCTTGCCGAAGTCCAGCACCAGAGCAGGGACCAGCAGGGTGCGCACCACGAAGGTGTCCAACAGCACGCCGAAAGCGACGATGAACGCCAGCTGCACGAGGAACAGGATCGGGATCACGCTGAGTGCCGCGAAGGTCGCGGCCAGCACGATCCCGGCCGAGGAGATCACCCCGCCGGTCACCGCGAGACCGCGGATCACGCCCTCGCGGGTGCCATGGATGAGCGATTCCTCCCGGACCCGGGTCATGAGGAAGATGTTGTAGTCGATCCCGAGGGCCACCAGGAATACAAAACCGTACAGCGGCACCGCCGGATCCGCGCCCGGGAAGTCCAGCAGGTGGTTGAACACGAGGGCGGAGACGCCCATCGCGGTGCCGAAGGACAGCACCGTGGTGGCGATCAGCAGCAGCGGCGCCAGGATTGAGCGCAGCAGCAGCATGAGGATCAGCGTGATGACCACCAGCACCACCGGGATGATGAGCGCCCGGTCCGCTGCGGAGGTGTCATTGGTGTCCACCCCGGTGGCTGTCTCCCCGCCCACCAGGGCGTCATGGCCCTGGGACGCGAGCTCGGTGCGAGTGCTGCGGACGACGTCCTCCGCTGCCGCGGAGTCGGGCGCAGCGTCGAGCGTGGCCTGCAGCAGCACGTGTCCGTCGACGACGGTCGGCTCCGGGGCCGGGGTGCCGGGCGGGCCGAGCGGCTGGATCCCATCGGCGGTCACAGGGGCCGCTCCGCTGGGGGAGTCCGCCGCGGTCACGGACACATCGCTCACGCCGTCCATCTCCCGCAGCAGATCCGCGATCTCCTGCAGCTCCTCCTTCGGGGCGATGACCTGCATGGGCGAGCCGGCACCGCCTGGGAAGTGCTCGGACAGGGCCGCCTGTCCCTCGCGGGCCGCTGAGCTGCCGAGCACGAACTCGGACTGCGGGACCCCGTCGGCCTTCAGCTGCAGCGCCCCGGCGCAGCCGATCGCGAGGACCAGCGCGGTGAGGATCCACAGGGGGCGGGGGCGCCGAGGCACCCACTGGGCGATCCTGCCCCAGATCCCGTGCTCGGCCGGGTCGGTGGAATCGGACCCGAGCTCCGGATCGAAGCGGGGCCGACGGGGCCAGAACGCCACCCGCCCGGTGACATAAAGCAAAGCGGGCAGGAAGGTGAGCGCCGATGCCATCGCGAAGACGATCCCGATCGCGGCCACCGGGCCCAGGGTGGAGTTGGAGCGCAGATCGGACAGCAGCAGACACAGCAGGCCCGCGATGACTGTCCCACCGGAGGCGAGGATCGGCTCGAGCACGCCCTTGATGGACCGGTTCGTGGCGGTGAACCGATCACGGGCGTGCCGCAGCTCGTCGCGGTAGCGCGCCACATACAGCAGCGAGTAGTCCGTGGCCGCGCCGATCACCAGGATGAACAGGATGCCCTGGGTCTGCCCGGACAGCAGCAGGACGTCCCGCGCAGCGAGCTGCCACACCACGAGCAGCGCCACGCACAGGGCGAACATCGAGGTGGACAGCACGAGGATCGGCAGCAGCACCGAGCGGTAGACGATCACGAGGATGATCCCGACCGCTACCAGCGCCACCACGAGCAGCAGCCCGTCGATACCGGCGAAGGCATCGGAGAGGTCTGCGCTGAGCGCCGCGGGCCCGGCGACGTGCACCGCGAGGGACGTCGGCAGGTCCTCGGCGAGAGATCCCTGCACCGCCTCGATGCCCTCGCCCGGATCAGCCTCGGCATCCAGCGGCACGATGATCTGCGCCGCGAGGGCGTCCTCGGAGGGCAGCGGCGGGGAGACGTCCTCGGTCACGAGCTCGAGATCCGCGAGGTTCTCCGCGGCCGCAGCGAGCTCCTCGAGGATCTGCTCATCCAGCTCCTGGTCGCTGGTGATCACGACGAACAGCGGCAGGGCATCGCTGTCTCGGAAGTCATCGGCCAGCTCCTGCACCTGGGTGGCCTCTGCCGACTCGGGCAGGTAGGTGGTGCGGTCATCGCTCGAGACCTCGCCGACGCGGCCGAACAGGGGGCCACCGAGGGAGGCGCCGATCAGCCACACGAGGATCAGGACAGTGGGGATGACGATCCGCAGCCAGCGAGGGGGAGCGAGTTTCTGCACCCGGTGGGTGGGCCCGTCGGGGCGGGTGCGCTTGGACATCGGGGCCTCCTGGAACGGCGGGGGAGCGGCCCCAGTCTCCCATAGGTCTCTCTCCCGGCGAGAGAACTTACCGGGCTGGTAGGCCTGGGTAGGATCCCGCCATGATGACCCCCTCCGCTGGCGCCGATGAGGACCGTGCCCCGACGGCGCCCGCGGAGTACACCCTGGGCGGAAGTGACCCGGCGGGCCTGCTGAGTGCAGCCCATGGGCTGCGGCCCAAGGACATCGAGAGCGTGGACCGCCTCATGGGCGCGATGGCGCAGCTGCGGGACGCCGAACGCGAGCTCAGCGAAGCCTCCTCGCGCTACATGCAGCTCGGCTCGACGGATATGCGCGCCCTGCACTTCCTCATCATGTGCGAGAACACCCGTCAGCTCGCCACGCCCGGTGCGATCTCGCGGCGCCTGGAGCTTTCGAGCGCAGCGACCACCAAGCTTCTGGACCGCCTCGAGGCGGCTGGCCATGTGGCGCGTGAGCCGCACCCCTCGGATCGGCGAACCGTGGTAGTGCGGATCAGTCCCTCCACCCGCGCGGCCGCGGAGCGGACCGTCGGCGCCGTGCAGTCCCGACGGGTGGAAGCCGTCAGTCGCTTGACCCCTGCCGAGCGCGAGACCGTCACCGCGTTCCTCCTGGACCTCGCACGCCTGCTCGACGTGAGCGATGTCGACTGGGCGCAGGGGCCGACGGCGCCGTCGCCCACGGATCCCTGAGCGGCACCAGACGACAAAGGCCGCCGACCAGTATTTCAACTGGTCAGCGGCCTTCTTTTGCGTCGGGCTGGCGGGATTTGAACCCACGACCCCTTGACCCCCAGTCAAGTGCGCTACCAAACTGCGCCACAGCCCGCGGATTCTCCGTCGCCGGAGAACCAGGGGATACCTTACCCCCGCAGCGACGCGAAAAGCGAATCGACGAGCGCGTGACCTGCGGCACCTGTGTCGTCCCCAGCGGCGCGGGGCGCGGTGCGATAGTGAGGTTCGTGAGCCCGGTGCACATCCCGTGCGCCGCACGCCACCGCAGGAGGAGCCGATGGTCGACGAGAACGCACTGCAGCACTGGCGGGACGCTCTCGCCGAGCAGCCCTCGGGCTGGGACTTCTCGAGCATCACCGGCTACCGGGAGGGCCAGCTGCCCTGGCGCTGGGAGACCCAGGTGGAGAACCTCGCCGCAATGGCGGATCGCGTACTGGACCTGGGAACCGGCGGGGGAGAGATGCTCGCGCAGCTGGCCCCGCTGCTGCCCGACGGCACACTCGCCACGGAAGGCTGGGAGCCGAACCTCCCCATCGCCCGCGAGCGTCTCGCGCCGCTCGGCATCGAGGTGGCGCGCTATGACGCCGACCAGCCCGGCGCGCTGCTGCCGGTCGAAGCGGGGGCATTCGACCTCATCCTCGCGCGGCATGAGCCCTACGACCCCGCCGAGATCGCCCGCGTCCTGCGGGCCGACGGCGTGCTGCTGACCCAGCAGGTCGGCGCCGATGACCTCCATGAGATCCGCGCAGCCTTCGGAATGCCGCCGCACGAACAGGAGGTGAGCCTCGAGAGCGCGGTGCGCGAGCTCACCGCGGCAGGACTGCGCGTGGACCGGGCCGAGCCGTTCCATGGCCACTACGAGTTCGACGATGTGGCGAGCCTGCTCGCCTATCTGCGGCGCGTGCCCTGGGATGCTCCCGCGGACCTTGATGTCGACCGCCACCGCGAAGTCCTCGAATCCCTCCATGAACAGATGCGGCACGGCCCGCTCACCGCAACGCTGTCCCGCTTCCAGATCCTGGCCCGGGCGCCGCAGGCGCCCGATGAAGGGCGCACGGACTTCTCGATGCTGCTTGGGGAGGACCTCGATGTCCCGCAGGTGTGATGTCCGGCGGCGTGGACCTCTGCCCGCGGTTCGACCCACGCTGCTGCGCATCCCGGCCTAGTCTGCTGGTATGCGCGCAACTGGGTGGAGGTCGCGGCCGACGCGGACCACATTGCACGGTGAGACGCCGTACTCGCCGACGTCGCTGCTGCGCGCCCTTACCGCCGACCCCTACCAGGTCGATCCGCTGCGCGCGCAGAACGATCCCGCCGCGGAGCCGACGCCTCCGGACACGCCCGCTACTCGCACGGTGACGTTGCTGCTGGCCATCGCCCTGGGATTCACCGTCGTCATCGCGGTGGCCGATCTGCGGGCCGAGGCCACCTCCGCCGATGGGCCGCGGGCCCTGCTCGAGCAGGAAGTGCGCGACAGCCGCGCCGAGGTGGCGGAGCTCGAGACGCTGCAGGAAGAGCTCGAAGGGCAGATCGCTGAGCACCAGCAGACCGTGCTCGAACGGGAGGACTCCGGTTCCGCCGAACGACTCGCCGAGGCCGAGGGCTCCGGCGCGGCCGTCGCCATGGAAGGCCCCGGCGCCGTCCTCGTGCTCGAGGACTCCGCACCGCTGCCCTCAGCCTCCGGCTCCGGGGTGATCAATCGCGTCATGGACGCCGATGTGCAGGTCGCGGTGAACGGCCTGTGGGCAGCGGGGGCGGAAGCGATCGCAGTCAACGGCCAGCGGATCTCTGCCACGAGCGCGATCCGCACCGCAGGGTCCGCGATCCTCGTGGACTTCCGCCCCTTATCCCCGCCGTACCGCATCACCGCCCTCGGCGAGACGACCGCGCTGCAGGAGGCCTTTACCGCCGGCGAAGCGGGCGCGTACTTCGATGAGCTCACCACGCGCTACGGCATCTCCGTCAGCTGGGAGACACCGGACCAGCTGACCGTTCCCGCCCGCCCCATCGGGACGCTGCGCGAAGCTGCGCGGGTCCCGGAGGCCGGGGATCAGCCCGCCCCCGACCAGACTCAGGAGGACCCCTCGTGATCGCCATCATCGGATTGGTGCTGGGTGTGCTGCTCGGCATCTGGCTGCAGCCGGATGTACCGGTCTTCCTGCAGCCGTACCTGCCGATCGCCGTGGTCGCCGCCCTCGACACTTTGGCCGGGGGTCTGCGCGCGAGCCTGGACGGCGCCTTCGACGCGCACGTGTTCATCACCTCGTTCCTGTTCAACGTCCTCATCGCAGCATTCCTGGTGTTCCTCGGCGACCAGCTGGGGGTGGGACCGCAGCTGTCCACCGCCGTGATCGTAGTGCTGGGCATCCGCATCTTCTCCAACGCTGCGGCGATCCGCCGACAGCTGTTCCGGTCATGAGCGACGGGACGCGGATCCCGGCGGACCGGGAACAGCAGCGGCTGGTGTGGCGGCGCCTGCGCGGCACCCTGGCGCCGCGTGCGAACTGGTCGCAGGCCATCGTGGGAATCCTCTGCCTGCTGCTGGGGATGACGTTCGCGGTGCAGGTCAGTCAGGATGATGACTCCCTCGAAGGGGTCTCCCAGCAGGAGCTCGTGCGATTGCTGGACGAGTCCGGGCGGCACGTCTCCGACCTCGAGGTGGAGAATGCGGAGCTCGACAGCACCTTGCGCACCCTGCAGAGCGATGACGAAGGGGCCGTGGCCGCCCGCGAGGCCGCTCGCAAACGCCTGGACGATCTCGAGATCCTCGCCGGCACAGTGCCTGCCCAGGGCCGCGGCGTGATGGTCTCCATCGCGGACCCCGAGCGGGCCGTGAAGGCCTCAACGCTGCTGGGTGTCGTGCAGGAGCTGCGCAATGCCGGTGCGGAGGTGATCCAGATCGGCGAGGTCCGGGTGATCGCCTCGACCTCCATCACCACCTCACCGGATGGCGCGCTGCTGGTGGATGGGGTCTCTATCGCATCGCCGTACACGGTGCTCGCCATCGGTGATCCGGCCGTGATGGAGCCCGCCCTGCGCATTCCAGGTGGCGCCGCGGACTCCGTGGCCTCCGACGGGGGGACCCTCGCCGTGGCGGCCGAGGAGGAGATCCAGATCGACGCCGTGGTGACTCCCCAAAAACCGGAGCACGCCAGCCCGGTCAAATGATCGTCAAGGCTTGGCCTGTCCTCGCTGTTGAGGGACCAATGCCCGGGCCCGACATGCGAGGATAGAGGGGCTCGACCCCGCGGTGAGGATGACCCGGGCGCGTGGCGATGAAGGAAAGGGGTGCGCGGTGGCAGACAACACCGAGTGGAACGACGCGAATCTCGACCACACGTCGAAGCTCAGCGCGATCTCCCCCAGCGACCCGCTGGAGGAGCAGGAGCCGAGCCTGTCGGCGCAGGATCACCGCGCCATCGACAACCTCCCCCCGCGCACCGCCCTGCTGATCGTGCGCAAGGGCCCGAACCTGGGCGCACGGTTCCTCCTGGACTCCGACACCACCGTGGCCGGGCGGCACCCCAAGAGCGAGATCTTCCTCGATGACGTGACGGTCTCTCGCAAGCATGCCGCCTTCGTGCGCGATGGCGAGGGCTTCGTCGTGCGGGACCTGGGCTCCCTCAACGGCACCTATGTGCACGGTGAGCGCGTGGATGAGGCTCGCCTGGAGTCCGGTCAGGATGTCCAGATCGGCAAGTACCGGCTGACGTACCACCCGTTCCACGGGACGGCCTGAGCCGGTGGCGGCATCCGCCTCGCGGCAGAGCGCGGCCGGTGGTGCCCGGCTGAGCATCGGCCAGGTGCTGCAGCTGCTGCGCGATGAGTTCCCCGACCTCGCGCACTCCAAGCTCCACTACCTGGAGTCCGAGGGCCTGATCCAGCCCTCGCGCACCCCATCGGGCTACCGCAAGTACTCGCGCGAGGACGTGGAGCGCCTGCAGTTCGTGCTGCGGGCCCAGCGGGATCGCTTCTGGCCGCTCAAGGTCATCAAGGAGCATCTGCTCGAGCACGGCGTGGACAGCGAGGTCACCTCGATCGCCTCCCGTCCCGGCCCCAGCGCCACCCTGCAGCCTGTGCGGTTGGACCGGCGCGGTCTGCTGCGTGAGGCCGCCGTGGAGGATGATTTCCTCACCGAGCTCGAACAGTTCGGGATGCTTCAGGCCGATGCCCTCTTCTACGGCGCGGCCGAGCTGGAGATCGTGCGGGCGGCTCGCGCGCTGGCCGACGTCGGGCTGCATCCCCGGCATCTGGTGATGGTGCGCACCTCCGCGGAGCGCGAGGCCCATATGATCCGCTCGGTGGCCCGGCCGCGCAGCCGTTCCGGTGACGCTGCGGCCCGCGGGGAGGCGGAGGACCTCGCGCGTGACCTCGCCGAATCGATGAACTCCCTGCATGCCGCACTACTGCGCACTACGCTGCGACAGCCCTGACCCGCCGCGCGCCGTCCCGGAGGATCCGGTGTCAAGCTGCCTGCCCGTCATCTGTCCGTGACCTTCAGTGGGCGTGCCGCGCCCCCGCGCCTGCCTGCGCGCGCTACCCTGGCCTGAGTGCTCTCATCCTTCCCCCTCGGAGAGCCCAGACCCGGAGGTAGCTGTGAACACCACTCGCGGTGACGAACGCACCGAGCAGTCCACTGTGCCCGCGGAACCCGCACAGGGTGTGCTCTTCGACGATGTCGTGGACACCCCCGGCGAGCTCGGCTACCGCGGCCCCGCCGCCTGCAAGGCCGCGGGCATCACCTACCGCCAGCTCGACTACTGGGCACGCACCGGCCTGGTGGAGCCGAGCGTCCGCGCCGCCCATGGTTCCGGCAGCCAGCGCCTCTACGGCTTCCGCGACATCCTCGTGCTGAAGGTCGTCAAGCGTCTGCTCGACACGGGCGTGTCCCTGCAGCAGATCCGTGTCGCCGTCGGCGCACTGCGCGAGCGCGGCATCGATGACCTCGCCGCGATCACCCTCATGAGCGATGGCGCCTCCGTCTACGAATGTACCTCCGCCGAGGACGTCTTCGACCTGGTCCAGGGCGGCCAGGGCGTGTTCGGCATCGCCGTGGGTCGCGTGTGGCGCGAGGTCGAGAACGACCTGCTGTCGCTGCCCGGTGTCAACCCGGCCGATGACGCGGCCCTGGCGCTGCAGGACGAGCTCGCCGCCCGCCGCCGCTCCCGCCAGGCCGGCTGAGCACCACCCGCATCACTCGCCGACGCGGCCCGTCCCGGGGAAGGGACGGGCCGCGTCGCTGTTGTCGATGTTGTCGGCGCCGTGCCTGGGCGGCGCCGCGTCTGCGTGGTGCCGTGTCTGGTGCCGCGACGCCACCTCAGGAGTGCTGTCGCGAGTCCAGCACCGTGCGCAGCAACGCATCGAAGTCCGCGGTGAGCCGCTTGCCCGATGCCCCCTCGTAGCGGTGCAGGGGAACGGCGCCGCCCTGCGCCTGCTGCAGGCCCACGCGCTCCTCGATCACCGGCTCCAGCACGGCATCGCCGAACAGCTCCCGCAGCTCCGCCAGACGGTACTGGTGCTCGACCGACCGCGGCCGGTACCGGTTGACGACGATTCCCAGCGGCAGCAGGCGCGGCGCAATGCCGTCCTCCCGCATCTCTCGGGTTAGCTTGAGCGCCCGATCCGCCGCGGTGACGGCAAAGAAGCCGGGCTCCGAGACGACCATCGACCGGTCCGAGGCAGCCAGCGCCGTCTGCGTCAGCCCATTCAACGACGGCGGGCAGTCGATGATCACGAGGTCGTACTGGTGCGTGCGCTTATCCAGTGCCTGGTGCAGGCGCAGCAGCTCCTTCGTGGTGGGCGTGGGGGAGTCCAGCACCGCCGAGCGCCCGCTGCCGGGAATGATGTCCAGGTGGCTCGCCGCATCATCCGCCCACGGGGTGGATTGGATCGCGCGATCCACGGTCTCGGTGCGCGGCGAGGAGAGCACCTCGGCGACATCCAGGCCCGTGGCCGGCTCGCCCATCAGACCGAGGGTCGAATCGCCCTGCGGGTCCAGGTCGATCACCAGGGTGTTCACCTCCTGGTGCAGCGCAGCGGACGCCAGGCCCAGGGTGACGGACGTCTTGCCGACCCCGCCCTTGAGAGAACACACACTCACGATGAACACACCGCGAGTCTACCGACCCCGAGGACCTCGCCGGACCGCCGTGACGATAGGGTGCCCACGCGGGGCCCGGCAGCCCCCGGAACGGAGGGAAGATGCGCCACGACCTGGTGCTCGAGGTGCTCGACGGCTGCGGAGACAGCGCCCTCACCGAAGCGGAGCAGCTCGGACCGGCGCAGAGCATCGGCCCCACCGAACTCACACTCAGCGCGGAGGACCTCGACGCGGTGCGCACCCTGCGCCGCGTGGTCGCCGCGTACAGCACCCTGAGCATTCCGGCCAGGCGCCCCCGGGAGCTGCTGGAGACCTCCGTGCAGCAGCGTCTGGGAGAGATTCTGCAGGACATCGCCCGGCAGCGACCCCGCCAGCGCTTCCACGGCCTGCGTCTGGAGGCCGCCGGGGCGGACACTCCGGACATGCAGCGCCTCGTCGCAGCCCTCACCGAGCGGGCTGGTATCCCTCAGGATCCCGATGACGGGGACCTGGTGGCGCGCGTTCGCCGTGGGCCGACGGGCGATACCTGGCAGGTGCTGCTGCGCACCACGCCGCGGCCGCTCGCGACCAGGGCCTGGCGGACCGTGAATTACCCGGGCGCGGTCAACGCCACCATCGCCGCGACGGTTCTGGATCTGCTGCACGTGGGCGCCGACGATGACCTGCTGGACCTGACCTGCGGCTCGGGGACGTTCCTCATCGAGCAGCTGCACCAGGTGGCCCCGGCCAGGGCGGTCGGCGTGGACCTGGAGGCGGTGGCGCTCGATGCCGCCCGGACCCATCAGCGCGCCGCTCGGCGCAAGGGCCGGATCGACTGGATCGAGGGCGACGTGCGCGAGGTGCCGCTCGAGGGCGGTTTCACGCGCCTGGTGACGAACCCGCCCTGGGGAACGCTGCACGGTGAGCACGCCACGAATGAAGATCTGCTCGCGGATCTGCTCGAGCGCGCCGCGCAGCTGGCCGCCCCGACCGCGCGCCTGGGGGTGCTCACCCACGAGATCACCCGCATGCACCGGGTGCTCGAGGAACGCGCCGCGGGATGGCGGTCGCTCCGCGAACACCGCTTCTTCCAGAAGGGCCACCATCCCCGGCTGTTCCTGCTCGAGCGCCCGTGAGGTGCCGTAGGCGTTCGTGAGGCTCTGCTTGAACGCCTGTGCGGCACAGAACGCGCCCGTGCCGCTCCGGGCGCGCCCGCGACCGCTGAGCCACCCGAGCTCTCAGCAGCTCCAGCCGCCCCGGAATGCCCAGACCTTCACGCTCCCCGTCGGCCCTCCGTGAGCGCCTGCAGACCCACCGGATCCCCGTGGATGCGCACCCGCGCGACCTCATCGCGCCCGCTGACCCACAGCAGCAGCTCCATCACGTCCCCGTGCACCCGCAGCGACCCGTCCCGCCAGCGAGATCCCAGACGCAGACCGCCAAGCGGAGAGACGAGCGTCACCTGAGCCGGGATATGCGCCATGACCGGCGCCATCCGCCGGACCGTCCGCCACACGTCGGCGCTGCGCCGAGCAGACAGGCGGCGCGGCTCCCAGCCGCTCTGCGCGCGTCGCAGATCCTCGTGGTGGATCAGCAGCTCCCCATCCCCGGTGAGCTGATCGATCCGCCCGGTGGGGGAGAGGGGCCCGGGGCCCTCGCGCAGCAGCTGCACCCGCTCGCTGAAGGACAGCTCCGCCAGCTGCCGCCGACGGCGCTGCAGCGCGAAGCCGGTCAGCGGCCCGGGCACAAGAGAGCCGGCGAGCGCCAGGGCATGCCGCTCACGCAGCAGCAGATGCTCGAGCAGCTCGCTCGCACCCCAGCCCGGCAGGATCGTCGGCGCCTCGGGGCCGAGCTGCTCGAACGAGTCGGCGATCTGCTGGCGCTCCGTCGGTTCCTCCTGGCGCTCTGTCGGTTCGTGCTGGTGCATGGTCGGTTCGTGATCCCGCATGGGGTCAGCTCTGGTTGCTGAAGGCGTCGTCGAAGGACCCTTCCGCCGGCGGGTAGTCCAGGGACCGGAGCACCTCGAGCGCCTCCTGGGCGCCGTGCAGGCGGTCCATCCCGGCGTCCTCCCACTCGATCGAGATCGGCCCGTCGTAGCCGATCGAGCGCAGCGCCCGGAACGCCGCATCCCATGGCACGTCCCCCCGGCCGAAGGACACGAAGTCCCAGCCGCGTCGCGGATCGCCCCAGGGCAGATGGGAGCCCAGCCGGGTGTTGCGCCCGGTGATGTTCACGCGGATGTCCTTGCAGTCCACGTGGTAGATGCGGTCCGCGAAGTCGGTGATGAAGGAGACCGGGTCGATCTGCTGCCACATGAAATGCGAGGGATCCCAGTTCAGGCCGAAGGCCGGCCGATGGTCGATCGCCTCCAGCGTGCGCTGCGTCGTCCAGTAGTCATAGGCGATCTCCGAGGGATGCACCTCATGGGCGAAGCGCACCCCGCACTCGTCGAACACATCGAGGATCGGATTCCAGCGGTCCGCGAAGTCCTGGTAGCCCTCGTCGATCACGTCCTGGGAGACCGGCGGGAACATCGCCACGTACTTCCAGATCTTCGATCCGGTGAACCCGACGACGGTCTTCACACCGAGCTTCTGCGCGAGCCGCGCGGTGTTCTTCATGTCCTCGGCGGCGCGCTGCCGCACCCCTTCAGGGTCGCCATCGCCCCAGACGGCCGAGCCGACGATCGCCTGGTGGCGGAAGTCGATGGGGTCATCGCAGATCGCCTGGCCCTTGAGGTGGTTGGAGATCGCCCAGACCTTGAGGCCGTGCTTGGCGAGGATCTCCTGACGCTCGGCGATGTAGTCGTCATCGTCCCAGCGGCTGGCGTCCAGGTGCTCGCCGGAGACGGCGATCTCCAGCCCGTCGTAGCCGAAGCGGGCGGCGTGCCCGGCGACCTCGTCGAGGGTGAGGTCAGCCCACTGGCCGGTGAACAGAGTATGGGGGTGCGGCATGGTCTCTCCTGGTAGTGGTAGGCCGGGGGTGGTGGCGGGGTCACAGGCTGACGGTGGCGCCGTCGGCGGCGTCAGAGGCGATCACCGCATCCAGCACGCGCTGCAGCGCCAGACCGTCCTCGAAGGTGGGGGTGAAACCGGTGGGATCGCCGTCACGGATCGCCAGCAGCAGGTCCCGGGCCTGATTCGTGAAGGCGTTCTCCCATCCCAGCACGTGGCCCTGTGGCCACCAGCCCTCGAGGTAGGGGTGCTCCGGTTCGGTGACCAGCACCCGGGTGAAGCCCTGCTGGGCGATCGGCGCGGTGGCATCGAGGTACCACAGCTCATTGGGGTTCTCGAGGTCGAAGCGCAGCGCCCCGTCGGTGCCGTACAGCTCGAGGCGCAGCTGGTTCTTCGCACCGGTGGCCATGCGGGAGACCTCCACCGAGGCGAGCGCCCCGCCGGAGAGCTCGAGGGTCGCCCAGGCGGCATCATCCACGGTGACCGCTTCGGGGCCCGATTCGCCGGGGCGCTCGGGAACCATGGTCGCAAGGCGCCCGCGCACCGTGGTGACCTGCTGTCCGGTGAGGTGCTGGACCTGGTCGATGGCGTGGGAGGCGATGTCGCCGAGCGCCCCGGAGCCGGCGGTCTCCTGCCGCAGACGCCAGGTCATCGGTGCGTCCTCATCGACCAGCCAGTCCTGCAGGTAGCTTGCACGGACCTGGCGGATCGTCCCGAGCTTCCCCTGTGCGCACATCTGCTGGGCAAGAGCCAGGGCGGGAACGCGGCGGTACGTGAAGCCCAGAGCCGCGACCTGCCCGCGCTGGCCGGCCACGCGGGCTGCCGCAGCCATGCGCTCAGCCCCGGCCGTGTCATTGGCCAGCGGCTTCTCGCACAGCACATGCTTACCGGCCGCGAGCGCTGCGATCGCGATCTCCTCGTGGAGGAACCCGGGGGTGCAGATGTCCACGATGTCCACGTCCTCACGGGCGATCACCTCCCGCCAATCGGTCGCATGCTCCTGCCAGCCGAGCCGCTCAGCGGCCTGCGCCACGGCCTGCTCATCGCGGCCGACGATGACGCGGCGCTCCACCGCTGGGACGTCGAAGGCTGCCGCGACGCTGCGCCAGGCCTGGGAGTGGGCGCGGCCCATGAAGGCGTAGCCGATCAGGGCCACGCCGAGCGGACGATCGGTGGGATTGGTCATCGCAGTGCTCCTCAGATCAGGCTGGCACGGGGCCGACGGTGTGCGGCGCCGGGCCCAGGCGGTCGGTGGGCTCAGTCGTGGGCTCAGTCGGTGGGCTCAGTCGCGGCCGTCGCGGATCATGTCCACGAGGTTCTTTCGGGAGCGCTCCACGGCCTGAAGGACGTCACCGTCGTAGTCGTCGAACTCGATGACGCCCACCTCGAGCCACGGCGCGGCCGAGAGGATCGCGGGCGCGTCCATCGCGCCTTCGCCGAGCGGCAGCTGGTCCTTCGTGGTCGTTGTGAGCGGGCCGTCCTTGAGGTGGACCAGCTGGACGCGCTGTCCCAGGGTGCCCAGCAGGGCGGCGGGATCGGTGCCGCCCACCGCGCACCAGAAGGTGTCCAGCTCCAGCACCACCCGGGGATCCAGGCGGTCGGCGAGGATCTCCAGGCCGCAGCGGCCGTCGGCGTGCGGGCGGGTCTCCGCATCGTGATTGTGGTAGCCCACCCGGACACCGTGGATCGCGGCGATGCCTGCGAGCTCGTTCAGCCGCTCTGCGGTGGCGGCGATATCGGACTCCTCCTGCCAGGCCTCGCGGTCGTGGTAGGGCTCGATGATGGTGGTGATGCCCATCGCGGCGGCGGTGCGCAGCACGGCTTCAGGATCCTCGGCGCCCAGCAGGGAGGCATGCGTGGAGGGGGCGCGCAGGTCATGCTCGCGCAGCAGTGGTCGCAGCACCTCGGCATGCTCCATGAGGCCGAAGGGCTCTACGGCCGTGAATCCCATCGCAGCCAGGCGCGCGATGGTGGCGGCGGGATCGGCGGCGAGCGCCTCGCGGACGCTGTACAGCTGGACGGAGATCTCCACGGCGGGTCACCTCGGATGGCAGCAGAAACGGTGGTCGAGCAGCCTCACCAGCCTATGTCCTCCGTCACACCCCGGCAACGCGGTGCCCGCCTCGAACTCGGCAGATGGCACCCGGAGGGCGCGTGAGGCGGAACACTGGAGCTATGGAACGACACGTGCGGGCATGGATGCGGGCCGAGGTGGCTGAGGGAACGGACGTCGCGCTGCTGGTGGCAGTGGCCGATACACCGGTGGGGAAGGAGAGCCTGCAGGTCACAACGGGGGATGGGCAGACCATCACAGCGCAGGAGTCCCGGGATCGCTACGGCAACCGCATGCATCTGCTCAGCGCCCTGCCCGAGGGATCGGTGGAGATCGTGTATGCCGCACGTGACATCACCGCGGCCGGTGAACCGGTCGTGGAGGACAGCGATGCGGTGACGTATCTGCGGCCCTCGCGCTACTGCGAGGTCGACGAGTTCACGCGGGCGGCCGCGGAGGTGGTGGGCACCGCCCAGGGCACCGATGCCGTCGATGCCGTGGTGCAGTGGGTGGCGGAGCATCTGGACTATGTGCCCGGTTCAAGCACCATCACCGACTCCGCGCGCTCGACATACCTGGCCCGCCAGGGCGTGTGCCGGGACTATGCGCACCTGACCGCGACACTGCTGCGGGCGAGCGGCATCCCCGCCCGCTGCGTAGCCGTCTATGCGCCGGGTCTGGCGCCGATGGATTTCCACCTCGTGGTGGAGGCGCTCGTGGAGAACCGCTGGTTGGTGGTCGATGCCACGCACCTCGCCCCGCGGGAGTCGATGGTGCGCATCGCCACCGGGCAAGACGCGGCCGATACCGCGTTCATGACCACGCTGAACGGGGATCTGCAGCTCACAGGGATACAGGTCACCGCGGTGGTGGACCCGCAGCTGCCGCGCGAGGATCACGAGTAGCGCCTGGCGCTGCGCTGAGCAGCGGGGAACCGCTCAGCAGCGAGGCCCTCTGGTCGGCACCTGCTCCCGCGGACGCTGTCAGGCGTCGTCGGCGGGCCTGTCCGTCGGTCCGAGATCCTCATCCGGTGAATCCGGCGGCCCCTGCTCACGTGAGGTGTTCTCCCCGGCGTCAGGGTGCTGCGGATCGTCGTGCTCGAAGCTCGCCAGGTACTCCTGGACCTCCGCGGCGATGTCCTCGGCCGTCGGCACCTCCGCCCCCGCCCCGGAGGTGATCATCCGGTCGAAGCGCTGCTCGAGCCCGGCCACCATCTCCTGCAGCGGCGGCTGCGCATCGATCTGGGCCTGCACCGCCTCCCGCACCGTCGTGGCCTGGGACTCGAGCTCACGCAGCGGCAGCTGCGGGCCGTGCTCCTCGGCGACGGCGCTCAGCAGCGCCAGCGCCGCGTCGGGGTAAGCCATCTCGTGCAGGTACTGCGGGACGTGGACCGTCAGACCCACCACGTCATGCCCGCCCTCGGCGAGCCGCATCGTGAGCAGCGCCGTGAACGGGGCACGCAGCCGGAACATCCCGGGCATCGGGCGGCGCACCTGGATCGAATCCGGGTCCCCCGCATAGCGGGTCACCGGCAGCTCGCGGGTGTGAGGCACCGGGGCGGGGAAGCCCTGCAGCAGCAGCACCTTCTCAATGCCCAGCTGCTCCACCACGATCTGCAGGGCACCAGCCACGCGCTCCCACTGGAAGGACGGTTCCGGGCCGGTGAGCAGGAAGAACGTCTCTCCGGCGAGGTCGGTGACCTCATGCAGGAGAATCTCCGGCTTCTCGTAATCCACGAAGTGGTCCAGTTCGAGCGTCACCTCGGGGCGCCGCCCGGCATAGTCATACACCTGGTCCATATCCAGGCGTCCCACGACGCGGCTGGAGAGGCTGTTCAGCAGCTCATCGTCGATCAGCCGCTGGGCTTCACCGGCATCGGAGTAGGCGCCGAGGGTCACCAGCAGGGTGCGCCCGTTCAGGGACCGGGAATCCACGTGGCGCTCGTAGCTGAACAGGGTGGTGGGATCCATGAGACCTCCAGGACAAAGCCGCGCTGCGCGGCGAGACGTACAGCCTTCTCAACCCCCCACGGCCCGGATCTATTCCCGGGAGCACAGTGGGCGGCGCTACCAGGGCGGGGGAGCAGACAGGGCGGGGACCAGAGCGCGCAGGGGAGAAGGGACCGCTCAGAGCAGCAGCTGCAGGGAGTCCACCGCGAGGCGTAGGGCGAGCAAGCCGGTGACGATGAGGAAAACGGCCCGCACGAACCCGGAGCCCAGGCGCAGTGCGAGGCGCGCGCCTAGATAGCCGCCCAGGATGTTCGCGAGCGCCAGCAGCGCCCCGAGCAGCCACCACACATGCCCCTGCAGGCCGAACACGAGCAGCGCCCCCAGGTTCGTGGTGAGGTTCGCAAGCTTCGCATGCACGCTCGCCTCCAGGAACCCGTAGCCCAGCAGCGAGACCAGCGCGATGATGAAGAAGCTGCCGGTGCCCGGCCCCAGCACCCCGTCGTAGAACCCGACACCGCCACCGATACCACCCGCACGCAGCCACTGCGCGCTGCCTTGATGGCGCGGGGCATGCTCGAGTCCGAGGCGCGGCCGCACCACCGTGTACGTGCCGACCCCGAGGACCGCCACCAGCACGACGGGGGTCAGCAGCGGACGGGGCAGCAGGGAGGCGCTCGCAGCCCCGGCTGCACTGCCGGCCAGTGCACTGAGAACCAGGGGCACCGCCGTCCCAGCGACCGGGGCGATGCGCCGAACGTACGTGCCAGCGGCCACCGCCGTCCCGGCGATCGCCCCGAGCTTGTTGGTGCCCAGCACTGCGCCGGTCGGTGCGTCGCTCGGCATCGCGGTCAGCAGCGCCGGCAGCTGGATCAAGCCGCCTCCGCCCACCACCGCATCTACCCACCCGGCCACGAAAGCGAGGGCCAGGAGCAGCAGCAGGGACGCGAGCGACAGGGTCAGCAGCTCATCGATCACAGGCACGCCCCGCAGTCAACACCCCGTCGCCGCGGCACACCCAATCGGTGCCACCCCTGCCACACTGGGCGCATGCGCGCACTGATCTGGGACCTCGGCGGCACGCTCGTGGACACCTACCCCGATGTGGACCGGGCCCTGGCCGGGGCGCTCACAGCGCACCCCACGGCGCAGCTCCTGCATGAGGTCGCGACCCTCACGCGCATCTCAAGCTCCCATGCCATCAGCACCCTTGCCGCACGGCACGGAGTTCCCGAGCAGGAGCTTCGCGCCGCCTACGAGGCGACCAAGATCCACTGGCGCACCAGCCCACCACCCGTGGCGGACGGCGCCCGTGACCTGCTCGAGGCGGTGCACCGCGCGGACAGTCTCAACCTCGTGGCGACCCACCGCGAGCGGCAGAGCGCGCAGTCGCTCCTGGACGCGCTGGAGCTGCCGATCGATGACATGGTGTGCGCGCCCGATGGGTTCGCCCGCAAACCGGACCCGGAGATGATCCGCGAGCTTCTACGTCGGCACAGCCTCCCCGCAGACCAGGCGATCGCGGTGGGGGACCGGCCCGCGGACATCGCGGCAGCGGAAGCCGCCGGGGTGCGGGGCTGGCTGCTCGTGACTCCGGGCATCCCGCTGGAGCCACCGACGGACCGCCCTATCAGCAGCTTGCGGGAGCTGCTGCCGCTGTTCACGAGCTGACGGCCCCGCAGCGCACCATCGGCCGTAGGGTGCCCCAGCAGACTGCTGCCCGGCCCCGTGCGCCGCGGGAGTAGGATCCCAGCGGTCCGCCACCGGGCGGGACGTTGGCAGCACAGGACAGGGTGAGCACAAGCGGTGGCAGGACAGCGACGCGGACTTCTCGCGGACACCCGACCCCTGCAGTCCTCCCCGCACTTCCGCCGTCTGTGGACGGCCAACATCATCACCGTCATCGGGGCGCAGCTGACCGTCGTGTCCGTGCCCGCGCAGATCTTCGTCGATACCGGCTCGAGCGCCTACGTCGGGCTCGCCGGACTGTTCGGCCTAGTGCCGCTCGTGATCCTGGGCCTATATGGCGGATCGCTCGCCGACCGCTTCGACAAGCGCACCCTGCTGCTCATCACCACGCTCGGACTCATCGCCACCAGCGCCCTGTTCACGGTGCAGGCCGCGCTGCCGGAACGGAACGTCTGGCTGTTGCTGTCGCTGTTCGCAATCCAGCAGGGCTTCTTCGCCCTGAACCAGCCTGCTCGCACCGCGCTGCTGCCGGAGATCCTCGACGAGGACCTGCTGCCGGCCGCAAACTCCCTGAACATGACGGTGATGAACGCCGGGGGGATCGCTGGCCCGCTGGTCGCCGGGGCTCTGCTCCCTCTCACCGGCTTCACCTGGCTATATGCGATCGACACGGTGACGCTGCTGGCGACGCTATGGGCCGTCGTGCACCTGCCCGCCCTGCCCGGCGCGGGCTCGAGCGGGACTGTCGGCCTGCGCTCGGTGATCGAGGGACTCGTCTACCTTGCCGGGCATCGACTGCTGCTCATGAGCTTCGTCGTGGACATCATCGCAATGGTCTTCGGCATGCCCCGAGCCCTGTTCCCCGAGATCGCGCATGTGGACTTCGGAGGCCCCGCCGCAGGCGGCATCGCCTTCGCACTGCTGTTCGCCGCCATCCCCGTCGGCGCCGTATTGGGCGGGGTGTTCTCCGGCTGGGTCTCCCGCGTACGCCGCCACGGCCGCACCATCGTTCTGGCGATCGCCATCTGGGGGCTGGGCATCACCGTGTTCGGCGCCGCCGCGATGCTCGCCAACGGCAGCGGTGGAATCTGGCTCGCGATCGGCGTGGGCGCCCTGGTAGTCGCCGGCGCTGCGGATATGGCCTCCGCAGCGTTCCGGCAGACGATGCTGCTCTCGGCCGCGTCCCCGGCGGTGCGCGGACGGTTGCAGGGCGTGTTCATCGTGGTCGTCGCCGGGGGACCGCGCATCGCCGATGTCGTCCACGGCGGGGCGGCCGGGATCGTCGGCACCCCGGGCGGCGCGGCGCCAGTGACACTCATCGGCGGGGTGATCGTGGTCGTGGCGATGGCAGTCATCGCCGTGCTGGCCCGGCGCTTTTGGACGTATACGCCCCGCTGACGGTCGCCCGATCGATCCGCCGTCACCCTCGTCGGGCCGGGTTCGGGCCCCTCACCACCGTTGGTGGACGTCCTCCGCGAAGCCGGTGATGCCAGCGATCTCGAGGCGTTCGCTGTCATCGGTCCAGGCGGTCCCGGACCAGGTGCCGAAGCACTGATGCGTGTGCGAGGAGACGAGCCCGAGGTCCGTGTGGGACTGCTTGAGGTGGAACGGAACCAGGGTGAGGTCCAGCCGTTCACCCCAGATCCGCCACGGCGCCATCCAGTTCTCGGTGTCGTAGTCCCACACCAGTTCCTCGCTGATCTTGTGCAGGCGGCCGTCGAGCTGCAGGGCGTTCTCCACGACCCCGGAGCCGTCGGTCCACCGGCCGCCCACCTGGATGCCGAGCGCGCGGCCGTCGGCCAGGCGCCCGGTCCCGGCTCCCCAGTTCCAGTGCACCCGGTGCGGCCAGCGGCCCCGCCCGTGATCCAGTACCGCCCAGGATTGTCCGGCCGGGATGGGGTGGGTGATTCCGTCGATGCGCAGCCATCCATCGGCGGGCCGCGCCGCGTCCTTGACCGTGTACTGGAAACGCCGGTCGTCCCACGGCACCACGACGCCCAGGGATTCATGGCCCGCGGGCCTGCGCGCGATGACATCCAGCTCGATCCGCGCGGAGCGGGCCCGCAGCCGCGTTCCGCCGGGCACCTCATCGACCCCCAGCTGGAAGGCGCGGGTGAGTGCCCGGGCCGAACCGTCCCCGAACGTCGGCGGGAGCGTCATCCCGCGGCCGAACGGGGTCACGGCTTCATAGGAGATCTCCTCCCCGGTCTCGCGGTCCAGCACCCACAGGCTCGGCACCCCGGCGTAGTCGATATCGGAGATGACCAGGGCCACGATGTGGGCGTCGGTGGTGATCGCCCAGTACTCCCAGCGTTTGGTGCGCGCCCAGGAGGAGGGGCGGCGGCGCGAGCCGGAGAAGCGGGGTGCGAGGGCATCGGTGCGGTGCAGGGGCGTGCGCGTGAAGCCGACGGCCTGCGGGTTCAGCAGTCCGGCGGCGTTTGTGAGCGAGACCGGCGCGATGATCTCCTCCTCACTGACCGGCACAGGGCGGGGGAGTGGGGCGGTACCGCGGACCGCATGCTCGAAAGCCTCCTGCAGCTGGGCGTGGACGGCGCGGACCCGTTCCCGATCCACCTTCACAACCTTCCGGTCATAGGTGACCAGGCCGTTCACCTCAGATTCCACGTCCGACAGCTGCGTGTACACCGCTGCGGCAAGACCCTCGCGCAGCGCCGGGAGCACCTGTCGGCGCTGCAGATCCATGAAGGCCCGCTGGAACTGGGGAAGGGAGGGGAAGCGGCGATACCCGAACTCGCGATCGCTCCACGCATGCTCGGGCAGATGCACGCTATAGCCGCCGTATTCGCTGAGCACCGCCGCGCGGGGGTCGCGGGCATCCGCTGGGGAGAGGCGGTAGGGGCGGAAGTAGACGTGGCGGGAGACCATGTCCCCACCGCCCTGGTCGTGCCAGCCGCTCGCATGGTCGATCAGGCGCGTAGGGTCCAGCTCCCGCAGCTCCGCGGTGATGTCGAGGGCGTCGAACTGCCCCCAGCCTTCGTTGAACGGGACCCACGCCACGATCGAGGGGTGGGCGCGCAGATGCTGGACCGTGCCGCGCAGCTCCGCCCGGAACTCCGCGCGGCCCAGCGCGTCGGTGCGCCCGAAAAGGCGATGCCAGCGATCGGGTAGCTGCAGCGGCGTGATGGCCGGAGCGGAGATCACGGCCGGGTGATAGGTGGAGCCGCCGCTGACCATGTCCTGCCACACGAGCATCCCCAGGCGGTCGCAGTGGTGATACCAGCGGTCCGGCGCGATCGTGATGTGCTTGCGCAGCATCGTGAAGCCCAGGTCCTTCGCGAGCTCGATGTCGAAGACCATCGCCGCATCGGAGGGGGCGGTCATGAGCCCATCGGGCCAGTACCCCTGATCCAGCAGCCCCAGATGCAGGTAGGGCTTTCCGTTCAGCAGCAGCCGGTTGCGGCCCTGCGCATCGGGCCCAAGCCCTACCGAGCGCATCCCGACGTAGGAGTGCACCACGTCATCGCCGCAGCGCACCTCGACGTCGTAGAGGAAGGGGTCCTCAGGAGACCACGCCCGTACCGGCGTCGTGAGCGGGATCCGGGTGGGGGTGCCGACGGGGACGTGCGCGGTGACGGCCTGCCCGGTGTCGGGGGCGGTGATCGTCACCTCGGCGCGCAGGCTCGATGGACCGCCGCCGGTCGTCGGCCGGTCCGGTGCATCGATCTCGAGGTGCACCTCCACCTCTCCGTCCGCCAGATGTGGCGTGAGCTGCAGCGTTCGGATGAACGTGTGGGGGACTGCTTCGAGCCACACGCTCTGCCAGATACCGGACTGGGCGGTGTACCACATGCCGTGCGGGCGCGAGGACTGCTTCCCGCGGGAACGATACGAGGTGTCGGTGACGTCGCGGACCCGTACGACGAGCTCGTGGGCGATGCCGGGGGAGAGGTGCTCGGTGAGCTCCACCGTGAAGGGCAGGTATCCGCCATGGTGAGAGCCGATCTCGACGCCATCCAGCAGCACCGTGCAGTCCTGATCCACGGCGCCGAAGTGCAGCAGTACCCGCTGCCCGGTGAAGGACTCGGGCAGGTGCAGGCGGCGGCGGTACCAGAGCACATCCTCGGGGGTGACGGTGCACTGGACGCCGGAGAGCGCGGTCTCGGGGGAGAAGGGCACGATGATCTCGCCATCCCACGTGCCCGGGATCGTGGCTGCGGCGGTGCTCCGCGCGGGCGTGATCGCGTACTCCCAGGGCCCGTTGAGCGACAGCCAGGTCTCGCGCTCTAGCTGAGGGCGGGGATGCTCGGGCAACGGGTGCGTGAGATCCAGGGTCTCGCCCCAGGGGGTCATGAGCGTCATCGGTCAGCCTTCCGGTGGTGGGAGCGCAGCAGGGGCAGGCGGGGTCATCGGCGGCTCCAGGCAAGGGGACTGGTTCCATCATGCGCGCCGCAGCGGACCAGGGGGAGGAGGACACGGGGCAGGAAGGATTCCCACCCCCCGTACACAATGGCGACACTTGTAGCCATGACTATCGAATCGGCCATGGCCCTGCGTGACGTGAAGAACCGCTTGTCCGAAGTGGTGGATCACGTAGAGCGGGAGCGTGGGCGCGTGACGATCACTCGGCATGGGAAGTCTGCCGCCGTGGTGATCAGCGCCGACGATCTTGCAGCCCTGGAGGAGACGCTGGACATCATGAGCCGACCGCAGCTCATGGGGGAGATTCGCCAGAGCCTCACAGAGCTTGCCGCCGACGGCGGGACAGCGCACACGAAGGACGAGATCCTCGACCTACTGCATCGATGAACGGCGAAACCTTCGGCATTGAGTGGTCGCCGGCCGCCACGCGTGCCATCCAGAAACTGCCGGAGAAAGTCGCCGTTGCGGCCGTCGAGTTCACCTACGGATCGCTCGCCGAGAACCCGCGTCGGGAGGGTAAGCCGTTGCGGTTCGAGCTGGAGGGACTGCATAGTGCTCGACGCGGCGACTATCGCGTGATCTATCGGATCTCCGACGTGGTCACCATCGTCGCCATCGATCATCGCTCGACGGTCTACCGGTGACAGAGGAGGGGTGGCCCGTCTGGAGGGTTGACTCCCTCCACTACACTTTACATAACGTACATTATCGGCTCGCTACGGAGAGTTATCGAATCTCCGCACCCAACAGCGTCCATCCCACTGCGCGTGCGGCCTTCCGGTCGACGGTCACCACCGCGGATGCCCCAACGCGGCGCGACGCGCACGAGATCATGGCGCGGGCAAAGTCGGCGCCTGCCTCCGCGCGGTCCAGCGCAGGCGCCAAAAATCTCAGTCCGACGCCAGCTGGGGACTCAGGCTGTCTCACTCTGAGCCCCTGTCACGTCAGCCGTCACGCTCCCGCGCCCGGCGAGGATGAAGAACAGGATCGACAGCAGCGCGCCGCCGACCATGACGATCGCCATCGGCAGCGCTGTGTGCGTCCCGCCGAGGCCCACCAGCGGCGCCGCGAACGAGGCCGCGAAGGAGAAGCCCAGCCCCAGCATCGCCGAGCCCGTGCCGGCGAACTCGCGCGCTTCGTTCGAGGCGAGCGCCCCGCCGTTGCCGAAGATCAGTCCCTGCGGCGCGACGGTGAAGAAGAACGCCGGCAGCACGATCCACACCGGCGTGCCGAGGAACAGGCTGCCGATCAGCAGGGCAAAGGATGCGAGCGTCACGACCGTCAGTCCCGCTCGGATCAGGCGGCGCGGGTGCATCGTGCGCGTCAGATGAGCCGACAGCAGCGACATCGACATCATGCCCACCGAGTTGATCGCGAAAGCGATGGAATACCCGGTGGAGCTGAAGCCCAGCATCTCCTGGAGCACGAAGCTGGAGGCGGACACATATGCCATCAGCGCGAAGGCCGAGAAGGCGTTCACCAGCATGTAGGCCACGAAGGTGCGGCGGCGCAGCAGCACGCCCGTGTTGTGCAGGAAGGTGCGGAACCCGCCGGAATGCCGACGAGAGAGCGGCAGGGACTCCGGGATCAGCCACAGCACGCCCACCAGGGAGATGAGCGACATCCCCGCGATCACCCAGAAGATCTCGCGCCACTGGCCCACCAGCAGAATCATGCCGCCCAGTAAGGGTGCGACGATCGGCGCGATACCGCCCACGCCCTGCATGATGTTCATGATCCGGAACAGCTCAGGGCCGTCGGTCATATCGATCAGCACCGCGCGTCCCAGCACCATGCCGAATCCGCCGCCGATCCCCTGCAGCACGCGCATCACCAGCAGCAGCTCCACCGACGGGGCCAGCGCACAGCCGATCGAACCCAGCAGCGCCAGCAGAATGCCCAGGATCAGCGGTGCACGCCGACCGAGCCGATCCGAGAGCGGTCCGGCGACCACCTGTCCCCCGGCGGCGCCCATGAAGAAAGCGGTCAGGGTCAGCTGCATGCTCGCCGCGCTGCTCGCCAGATCCGAGGCGACCTGCGGGAAGGCCGGGATGTACATGTCGGTGGCCAGCGGGCCGATCGCGCTCAGCGTGGTGAGCACCGCGATGACCAAAGCGGTGACCTTCCCGCGCGTGCCCTGCAGCTCATCCTCCCCGGGCAGCTGCGCGAACTCCTGATCCGCGGGATCCTCGAGCACCGGAATCGCCCCGGTGATGGTGGGAATCCCGCCGGTGATCGTCGGAATCGACCCGGTCGTGGTGGTCGGGATTGACCCGGTGGTGGTGGGCACGGGGTCCGACGGGCTGGTGTGCTCGCGCGGGGTGTCGTCGGCGGTGGACACGAGGGCCTTTCTACTCGCGCAGGACAGGGTGGGGATGCGTCGAGCCAGGCGGATCCACAGGGATCTCGCCCGGCTCGAAGCTCTCATCCTAGGTCCGTCAGCAGCCGATGTTGAAGCGAATTCTCGGAGCTGCTCGTCCCACGCTGTGCTACCGGGCGCCGAGCCCGTTGACGGTGCTCCACAGGTTCCAGAACTGGTCGAGGGGAAGCGGACTGCCCTCGAGCGAGGCCTCGAAGAAGGTCAGGCGGGTGGTCCAGCCCGGGCCGTAGGAGTCCGTCAGCTCCCCCAGCCCTCGATGCACGAGCTCGAGCACCGTCCCCGTCGTCCCAGCCCGTGCGTGAAGGTGAACCTCGAGGCGCGTCTCGGGCTCCTCGGGGAACTGCCAGGTCATGGCGAGTCCCTCTCCGGGGTCGACCTCCAGGAGCGTGCTCGTGCACAGCGTGCCGTCCCCGTGGTCGATCACGAGCGTTCCGGGGGTGTGCGATGGGCCCTCGAGCGGTGTGCCGAGCCACTCGGGGAGTCTCTCCCGCGCCACCAGGTGCTCCCACACCGTCGCCGGCCCCGGTGCCAGAGCTCATCGGAGGTGCAGGTCGCGGGCGTCGGCGGTCAGGTCCTGCAGCGGCATGGGTTCCCTCGCAATGCGTCTCAGGAGCGCGTCTCAGGAGCGCTGACGGCGCTCGTACATCCACACTACGCCGACGGCGAGCAGGTCCACCGCGATGGCCAGGAGCATGAACGGCCCGCCCATGCCCACGGAGCGATCGATGACAAGGCCCTGCCCGTCGGCGAACAGCGCGCCCGCCACCATCATGATCACGTTGTTGGTGACGTGGAAGGCGATCGGGGCCTCGAGGCCCCGGCTGATCACGGCCATCGCCGCCATGCAGAGGCCGAAGGCGGTGTAGTAGCTCAGCAGCCAGGGATCCAGAGACATGTGCACCAGGCCGAAGACGACGCTCGAGGCGGTCATGCCCACGATCAGCGCGGGCTTGGCGGCGCGGATCCAGCTGGCCACGGTCGGCACCAGCGCGCCGCGGAACATCAGCTCCTCCCCGGCGGCCTGCAGCGGTGTGGTGAGCAGGGCCACCAGCACCAGGCCGATGGTGGTGCCGGTGATCGCGAAGCCCTTCAGCCCGGCCATCTCGGGCACCAGCAGCGCCGACACCCCCAGCATCGCCAGCACCAGCAGCGCGAAGGCCCCGGTGAAGACGCCCCAGCGGCGCATGCTCATCCGGCGCGGGGAGGCGAGGAGGGAGCGCCACGGCACACGGGCGATCAGGGCGGTGAACCCGACGGCGAGCGGCCCCATTACGGCGAGGCTGAGATTGACCGCCACCATCATCAGCGGCGAGAGGGTCATGTCCAACGGATCCCGTCCGAAGGCCGCCGTCTCCACCAGGATCGCCACGAGCGTGGCGCCGAACTGCAGCACGAACATCGCGATCAGCAGCACCGGGATGATCACCAGCGGCTTCCACCAGCTCATCCGCAGATGCGCGCCGAAGGGACGGGTGTCCTCGACGGTGGTCGCCGCCGGGCGCGACGGGGAGGTCTCGAGGGGGTCGATGGCCGGCGAAGGCGCGGGGTGGGGAGTCGTCGTGTCCATGGCTCCACACTCTCCCGCGCCCGCCGCCTCGCGCCTGCCCGCAACGGTCATCGTCCGTGCGACCTTCGTCGGTGCGCCCGGCGCTGCGGAGGCATCATCCGTCGAGGCGCTGCACCTCGGCGAGCCGACGCTGGTAGGTGGGGTCGGTGCGCTTCAGCCAGCGGATCACGGCACTGGTCACCGGGATCATCGCGTACTGAACCAGCACCTTGTACAGAAAGCCCAGCAGTGTGTATTCGAACCACTGCTCGAGGGTCGTGATGCCGATGGCGACCGACGCGATCGAGCAGAAGATGATCGTGTCCACGAGCTCCCCGAGGCCGCTGGAGGTCAGCAGGCGCCCCACCAGGCCCCGCTCCCCCATTCGGTTCTTCATCCGCGAGACCACCTGGGAGTTCAGCGTCTGCCCCGCGAGGAAGCCCGCGAGGCCCGCGAGGACCACGATCCACACCGGCCCGAGCGCGACCTCGAGCGCGGCCTGCTTGGCCAGCCCGTACTCATCGGGGAACGGCGGCAGAGCGATGATCACGTGATAGGAGACAGAGGCCAAGACACTCACGACGAAGGACGTGAAGATCGCCCGACGAGCGGCCCGTGGCCCGTACAGCTCGGTGATGATGTCCCCCAGCACATACGCCAGGGGGAAGAGGAAGAAGCCGCCGTCAGTGATGACCTCGAAGCCGATGCCCGGGATGGTGCCGAAGCTGACCCCTTTCGCAGCGCCGATGCCGGAGAGGATCACGACGGTGACCATGGCGGCCAGGAGGATGTCGAAGTGCGAGGAGCCCCGGTCGGCGTAGACAGCGCCGACCGGGCGTCCAGAGTGCGGTGGAGTCTCGGTCGTAGGAGAAGTGCTGTGCGAAGTCACCGGGGCAGAGTACCCGCCGTGCTCGTCCTTGCGATCCCGAGATGCGTCGCAAGCCGCCGGGCCTGGGAGGAATGCGGTGGGGTGTTCAGCTCTCCCGCAGCGCCACGAAGGCCTTCAGGGTGCCGAGGATCGTGGTGGTTGCCACGTCGGTGACATCGCGCCCTTCGAGCTGCTCACGCAGCATCAGATCAATGAAGATCCCGGTGAGCAGCTGGGCGAGATCCGCGGTGGGCAGCAGCGCCCGCTCCCCCGTCTCCGCCATCCGATGTTCGAGCAGTGCCCCGATGCGCTCGCGCATCCTCCCGAGCTGATGGGCGAGGGCTGCCCGCATCTCAGCGTCGCGCAAGGAGCGGGCGGTCGCCTCGGTGTACAGCAGCGACCACTGTCGCCCGAAGGGGCGGATCCCCTCGAACACCGCGAGCATCTGCCGCATATCCACGCCCTCCCCGGCCCCATGCGGATCACCCTGCATCGCGCGGCCCACGGCGGCATCGGCGATCGCCAGCAGTTCAGTGGTGACCTCATCGAACAGCGCCAGGAACACCTCTTCCTTGTGCGTGAAGCTGGAGTAGAAGGCGCCGCGGGTGAAGCCGGCGGCCTTCACCAGGTCATCGACGGTGGCCGCGTCGATCCCCTTGTCGACGAAGACATCGAGCGAGGCCCGCACCAGGCGGGTGCGGGTGTTCTCCTTGCGGCGCGTGGCGGCGGATTCCGGCAGCGGCTCAAACAGCTCCGTCATCGCATCTCCAGCTCGGTCATGGGTTCTCCACCTCGGTCATCGCATCTCCAGATCGGTTATGGCGCCCCGCGGTCGGTCACAGGGCGGATGCGCGCGCGGCGCATCACAGGGAAAGGAGGTGCCTCACCTCCGGACAGGTGCCGTTGAAGACGGCTCGGCAGGGCCGATAGTATCGGACCGATACGATCGCGTATCGAATGCATCGTTGTCTCGAGTCTGTCCCGGCGCGGTACCAGCCGCGCCTCGCGGCGTCTCATCTCTCCCGTCGTGACCTGGAGGTCCCGTGTCCTCATCGCTCTACCGCCTGGGCCGCACCATGGCCGCACTGCGCTGGAAGATCGTCGCGGTGTGGACCGTTCTGCTCCTGCTCAGCGGCGCCCTGGCGGCGGGACTCGGCGGCAGCTTCTCCACCGAGTTCGAGATCCCCGGTACCGAGGGCCAGGAGGGCCTGGACACCCTCGCCACCCGCTTCCCCGAGCTCGCCGGGACCTCCGGACAGGTCGTGCTCGTGACCCGCGACGGCAGCGACATCGATGATCACCGCGCGGAGATCACCGAGCTCATGGGAGACATCGCGGAGGTGGACGGGGTTGCCGAGGCACCCGACCCCTTCGGTGAGATCTCCCCCGGCACCCGCAACGACGATGACACCGCGATGGTCGCGCAGTTCCAGATGGACGGTCAGGTCGGGGAGTACCCCGCGACCGCGGTCGAGGAGATCCAGCACCTCGTCTCCCAGGCGGACTCCGACGGCCTGGAGATCCACGCGGGCGGGCAGTTCCTCCAGAGCGCAGAGATTCCCTTCGGGGCCGGCGAGATCATCGGCGTCATCGTCGCCCTGATCATCCTCGCGATCGTGTTCCGGTCCTTCGTCCCCGCGGTCATCCCGATCGTCACCGCCATCACCGGGGTGGGCATCGCGATGCTCTCCCTCATGGCGCTCTCCGCCGGGATCTCGATCCCCTCGGTCACCACGGCGCTCGGGGCCATGCTCGGCCTCGCCGTTGGCATCGACTACGCCCTGTTCATCCTCTCCCGTCACCGCGACCAGCTCGCGCGCGGGGATGACGTGCGCGAATCCATCGGCAAGGCCCTCGCGACCTCCGGAAGCGCCGTCATCTTCGCGGGACTGACCGTCGTGATCGCCCTGGTGGGCCTGTTCATCACCGGGATCCCGTTCCTGACCATCATGGGTGTGGCCGCCGCTGCGACCGTCGCACTGTCCGTGGTGGTGGCGCTGACCCTGCTGCCAGCGCTCATGGGGATCCTGGGTGAGCGCCTGCGCCCCCGTCGGATCCGCCGTCTGATGGCCCAGCATGACGGCGCCCTGCCTGCCGATGCTGAGGGGCAGCACTCCCCCGGCGGCTTCAAACTTGCCTGGGTGCGCCTGGTCACCAAGGTTCCCGCGCTCACCATCGTGCTGGTCATCATCGGCATCGGGGCCGTCTCCGTTCCCGTGAAGGACCTCGAGCTCGCCCTGCCGGACCTCGGCACCGAGCCTTCCGGCTCCCCCGCCCGCGTCACCTACGACCTCATCAGTGAGGAGTTCGGTCCCGGCTACAACGGGCCGCTGCTCGTGACCGCTGACATCATCAACTCCACCGACCCCCTCGGTGTGGTCGAGGACCTCGAGAACAACATCGTGGATCTCGGCTCGGTGGAGGAGATCCAGATCGCCACTCCCAACCGTGGCGCCGACATGGCCGTCGTGGTGGTGATCCCCGAGGGCGGACCCACCGACGAGAGCACCAAGCAGCTCGTACGGGACCTGCGCGAGAGCGCCCCGGCCTGGGAAGAGGAGCTGCGGATCAGCGAGATCACCGTCACCGGCTCCACCGCCATCGGCATCGACGTCACCGACAAGCTCTCCGCCGCGCTACTGCCCTTCGCGCTGTTCGTGGTGGGGCTGTCGCTCGTGCTGCTGATGCTCGTGTTCCGGTCCATCTGGGTGCCGCTGAAAGCCTCGATCGGCTACATCTTCTCGGTGCTGGCCGCCTTCGGAGCCACCGCGATGGTGTTCGAGTACGGCTGGCTGAACGGGCCGCTGTTCGTGGACGTCAACGGGCCGGTGGTCTCCTTCATGCCGATCATCGTCATGGGCGTGCTGTTCGGCCTGGCCATGGACTACGAGGTGTTCCTCGTCTCGCGGATGCGCGAGGAGTACGTGCACACCGGTGATGCGCGCGGCGCGATCGAACGCGGCTTCACCGCCAACGCCCCGGTGGTGACCGCCGCCGCTTTGATCATGGTGTCCGTCTTCGCCGGGTTCGTCACCAGCGGCTGGTTCATGCTGCAGCCCATCGCGGTCGCCCTGGCAGTGGGCGTGCTCGTCGACGCCTTCGTGGTGCGCATGACGCTCGTCCCGGCTGTCCTGGCCCTCCTGGGCGAGCGTGCATGGCGCCTGCCGGCCTGGCTGGATCGCCGCCTGCCGGTCGTGGATGTCGAGGGCGAGGGCCTCGCCGGTGTGCTCGAGCATCGTCGTTGGAGCGCCGAGCACGGCGAGCACGCCCTGCGCCTGGAGGACACCATCGCCCCGCTGATCGGGGAGGACGGCACCATCGGCCCCCTCACCGGCACCCTCTCCCCCGGCCAGCTGCTGGTGGCCCGCACCAGCGATGACGCAGCCCGCGCCGCTTTCCTCGCGCTCGCCGGTGGGCGGCTGCAGCCCACTTCCGGGATCCTCGCCGTACATGACCGCATCGCCCCCGATGACCTTCCGGCCATGCAGGCGCGCGTTCACTGGATCGGTGCCGGGGCTCCTGTCGCCCGGCGTCTGGCCGCTCTGCCCGCCCGGAACCTGGGCCGCGAGCTCATCATCATCGAGGACCTTGCGGACCTCGCCCATGCCGCCGCGGCAGAGGATGACGCGCTCGTCGAACGTCTCGATGCGCTGCTAGCCGCCGGCGCCACGATCATCGTCGGCTCCCGCGTCGAGGGCACCTCCCCGGCCGAGCAGCACCTGCACCGCACGCTGCGTGACCCGCGGCGCCTGACAGCTCTAACCCTCCAGCGCTCCCCCGACCACTCCCGTGAAGGAGCTCTCGTATGACCCGCCTGGCCCACCCCCGCACCCTGCTCGTCGTTCTGCTGCTGCCCGTGCTGGTGGCGGCCCTGGGCCTGTGGGCCCTCAGCGGACGCGTGGACCGCCTGGATGCCGTGCCCGCTGCCGTGGTGAACCTCGATGAGGGGGCCGAGGTCACCGACGCCGACGGGAACACCCAGATGGTGCCCTTCGGCCGGCTGCTCGCCGGTGCGCTTACTCAGCCCGGCACGCTCGAGGACGCCGACGCCCCCGACACCACGGGCTTCGACTGGCAGCTGACCAGCCACGATGATGCGAAGGAGGGGCTCGCCGATGGCACCTACTCCGCCGTCATCGTGATCCCGGAGAACTTCTCCCGCGACCTCGCCACCATCGGCACCCCCGAGGCGACGCCCGCCATCATCGAGGTCACCACCAACGACGCCTCCGGGCAGATCAACTCCCTGGTCGGCGCCGCCGTGGCCGAGGCTTCCGCCTCCACCATGGGCGGGCAGATGGCCGAGCAGTACCTCGATGGGCTGTACCTGGGCTTCAACAAGCTCGGCGATGGTCTGCGGGAGGCCGCCGACGGCTCCGAGGAGCTCGCCGATGGTGCGGGGGATCTCGCCGATGGCACGGGTGAGCTCGCCGATGGCGCTGATGACCTGGCGGACGGTGCCTCCCAGGCCGCCGATGGCACCGCGGAGTTCCGCGACGGCGTGTGGTCTCTCGCCGATGGCACGCGTCTGACCGCGAACGGCGCCGATCGTCTCGCCGGTGGTCTGGACACCCTCGCCGATGGCACCGAGGAGCTCGCCGACGGCACGGCCGCGCTCCAGGACGGGATGCGCGGAACCGCCGAACAGCCCGGTCTCCTGGATGGCGCCCAGCAGCTGGCCGACGGCGTGACCGGCGACGGCACCGCCCAGAACCCGGGGCTCGAGGGCGGCGCTGAGCAGCTCGCAAGCGGACTGGAGCAGTACGCCGACGGCGTCGCCCAGGCCGGCACGGCCGTGACCGGCGACGGCACCGCCCAGAACCCCGGACTGCTGCCCACCGCCCGGCAGGTCGCCGGTGGCACCGAAACCCTCGGGGAGGGCGCGCAGCAGGCGGCCGATGGTGCCGCGGCGCTCGGAGACGGCGCCCAGCAGCTCGCCGACGGCGCGACCCAGCTGGATGAGGGGGCGACGGAGCTCGCCGCCGGCGCCTCCCAGCTGGGCGAGGGTGCTCAGGACCTCGCGGACGGCACCGCTGAGATGGCCGACGGTGCGAGCGGCATCGCCGACGGCATGAGCGAGCTCGGCGAGGGGGCGCAGCGCACCGCCGAGGGCACCGCCCAGCTCGCCGAGGGCATCAACGGAGACGGCACGATGCTCAATCCCGGCATGGTCGCCACCGCCCAGGGGCTCGCCGATCAGCTGTGCGGCGCCTCCCCCGGATCGCCGGAATGCCTGCAGGCCCAGGGCCTGCTGGCCTACGCGCAGGGCGTCGATGAGGGCCTGAACGGGGACGGCACCGCCCAGAATCCCGGGCTCGTCGCCGGCACCCAGGGGATCGCCGAGGGCCTGAACGGCGATGGCACCGCCGAGAACCCCGGCCTCGTCATGGGAGTGCAGGGCATCTCCACCGGCCTGAACGGGGATGGCACCGCCCAGAACCCGGGGCTCGCCGCCGGAGCGCAGGGCATCGCCGAGGGCCTGAACGGGGACGGCACCGCCGAAAACCCCGGGCTCGTCGGAGGCATCGAGGCGCTCGCCACAGGGGTCACCGGGGACGGCACACCCGAGAACCCGGGCCTTGCCGCCGGGGCGCAGGGCATCGCCGATGGGCTCAACGGAACCCCAGAGCAGCCCGGCCTGGTGCAGGGCACCCAGCAGCTGGCCGATGGCATCAACGGCACCGCCGAGCAGCCGGGCCTGGTGCAGGGCACGCAGGGCATCGTCGCCTACGGCGAGGGCCTGCAGCTGGCGTTCGAGGGCGATGGCACCGCCCAGAACCCGGGACTGACCGCCTCCGCGCAGCAACTCGCCACCGGGGCGCGGCAGAGCGCCGCGGGCGCCGGGCAGCTCGTCGGTGGCGTGACCAGCCTGCGCGATGGGCTCGCCCAGTACGCGGGCGGCGTCGATGAGCTGGCCGGGGGTACCGGGCAGCTCGCCGAGGGCGCTCGCGCCAGCGCCGATGGTGCCGTGGAGCTCGCGGAGGGCACCGGGGAGCTGTCCCAGGGCGCCGATGCGCTCGGGATGGGCGCCGACCAGCTCGCCTCCGGCTCCCGCCAGCTCGCGGGCGGCACCCGGGACCTGGCCAATGGCGCCGGAGAGCTCGCGGACGGCACCGGGGAGCTCGCCGACGGCTCCGACGAGCTCGCCGACGGGCTGCGAGAGGGCGCCGACGCCGCCCCGTCGTACGACGAAACGGATCGCCAGCGCATGGGTGAGATGGCCGCCGACCCCGTCGGCACCTCCCTGACCCGCCAGAACGAGGCCAGCGGCGCGGACACCGCGACGTTCCCCTTCGTCACCGCGCTCGCGCTGTGGCTGGGCGCGTTCGGCACCTTCCTGCTGCTGCCGGCGCTGCAGCGGCGCCTGCTGGACCGGGCCCTGCCGATGTGGCAGGTGGTGCTGCGCTCGCTCGCTCCCGCGCTCGCGATCGCCGTGGTGCAGACCGTGGCGGTGCTGGCAGTGCTGACCATCGTCGGGATCTCCCCCGTCTCCCCGGTGTCGGTGGGGCTGATCGCCCTGGCGGGCGCGCTGATGTTCGCGGCGCTGCACCAGACGCTGCTGGCGCTGCTCGGGGATCGGATCGGCCGAATCGCCTCGGTCGTGCTGATGGTCCTGCAGGTAGTGACCCTGGTGGGTATCCTGCCGGTGCAGACCGCTCCGGGGCTGCTGCAGGCCCTCAGCTCCCTGATGCCGCTGTCCTTCGTCACGGAGGGGCTCGTGCATGCGGCGCTTGGCGGATCCCTCGTGAGCACCTCCGGGACGCTCGCCGCAATCCTCACCGGCGGCCTCGTATGCCTGCTGGTGACGCTGGTGGTCTCCCGCGGCGCCCGGCGCAGCGATAAGGCGGACCACATCGACGCCACGGCGCTGCCCGCGGCCGCCTGAGCGGTCCTTTCCGGGGTCAGCGGAAGTCCCTGGACCTGCCCGCAGCGGGCAGGTCCAGGGCGGTGACGTCGTCGGCGAGGAGGCTCACCGCCCCGGTGCGGTTCTCCACCACACCCCGCAGGACGACGCCCCGCGCGGTACGCAGCAGCGCCCGATGCCGCACCCAGAACCCCTGGGAGCACACCACGTTGAGGATCCCGGACTCGTCCTCGAGGCTGAGGAAGGTGACGTTCCCGGCGGTCGCGGGCCGCTGCCGATGCGTGATCACCCCGGCGACGCGATGCCGCGAACCGTCCTCCACCTCCTGCAGCGCGGTGATCACCCGGATCCCCTCCGCACTCAGCTGCGCCCGCACAAGCGCCATCGGATGCTCATCCAGGGTGATCCCGGTGGCCCAGGCATCCGCGGCGGCGAGCTCCGCATCGCTCATCCCCGGCAGCATCGGCGCCTGCGCCCCCACCGCCAGATGCGGCAGCGTGTCCGGGGACTCCTGCGCCGCAGCCCCGGCCGCCCACAGCGCCTGCCGCCGCGAGGAGGCGAGCTGATCCAGCGCCCCCGCGGTCGCCAGGGCCTCCAGCTGCCGCGCCGTGAGGCGCACCCGCCGGGCCAGATCCGGCACCGAGGTGAAGGGCCCGCCGCGCTCCCGCGCGGTGACGATCTGCTGGGCAGTGTCGGTGGAGATGCCGCGCACCTGATCCAGGCCCAGGCGGATCGCCGGGCCGCGGGCAGCCTGCTCTCCCTGCACCTGCGGCCCGGGCGGATCCACCCGGTAGCCCGCATGCTCGGCGTCGGTCTCCAGATCGGTGCGGGCCCGGGAGACCAGGACGTCGGGTCCGCGGGTCACCACGCCGTGGCGGCGAGCATCGGCCACCAGGGACTGCGGGGAGTAGAACCCCATCGGCTGGGAGCGCAGCAGCGCCGCCGTGAACGCCGCCGGGTAGTGGCATTTGAGGTAGGAGCTCGCGTACACCAGGTACGCGAAGGAGTAGGCGTGGGATTCAGGGAAGCCGTAGCTGGCGAAGGCCAGGAGCTTGCGGTGGATCGCCTGCGCGTCCTGCCCGGTGATGCCGTGGCGGGCCATCCCGGTGAACAGCGCATCGGACAGCGCCAGCATCTTCTGGGTGGAGCGCTTGGAGCCCATAGCGCGCCGCAGCTGATCAGCCTGAGCGGGGGTGAAATCGGCGATGTCCACCACCATCTGCATCAGCTGCTCCTGGAACAGGGGGATCCCCAGGGTGCGGCCCAGGGACTTCTCCAGCCGCGGATGGATGTAGGTGACCGGCTCCTCGCCGGTGCGGCGGCGGATGTAGGGGTGCACGGAGCCGCCCTGGATGGGACCGGGACGGATCAGCGCCACCTCCACCACGAGGTCGTAGAACTCGCGCGGCTTCAACCGGGGCAGAGTGGAGATCTGGGCGCGGGACTCCACCTGGAACACGCCGATGCTGTCCCCGGCGCACAGCATGTCGTACACCGCCGGGTCCTCCTGCGGGAGGGTGCGCAGCTCGAAATGCTGCCGGTGGTGCTCGCCGATGAGGGCGAGCGCATGATCCAGCGCAGTGAGCATCCCCAGCCCCAGCAGGTCGAACTTCACCAGCCCCGCGTCGGCGCAGTCATCCTTGTCCCACTGCAGCACCGACCGGTTCTCCATCGCCGCCCACTGCACGGGGCACACCTCGATCACCGGCCGGTCGCACAGCACCATCCCCCCGGAGTGGATGCCCAGGTGTCGCGGCGCATCGCGGAGCTGCTGGGCGAGCTGCAGCACATCGGCGGGGATATTCGCCTCAGCGAGGGAGGACCAGGAGCGCTCGATCCGCCGGGAGAAGGCATCCTGCGCCCCGGTGTCGTAGCCGAGGGCCCGGGCGGCATCGCGCACCGCGAGCTTGGAACGGTAGGTGATGACGTTGGCGACCTGCGCGGCGTTCTCCCGCCCGTAGCGCTCGTACACGTGCTGGATCACCTCCTCGCGACGGTCCGCGGCGATGTCCAGGTCGATGTCCGGCGGGCCATCCCGCTCCGGGGCCAGGAAGCGTTCGAACAGCAGGTGGTGGGAGACGGGCTCCACCGCCGTGATCCCCAGCGCGTAGCACACGGCACTGTTCGCCGCCGAGCCGCGGCCCTGCGCGAGGATCCCCTCCCCCGCGCAGAAGTCCACGATCTCGTGGACGATGAGGAAGTAGCCGGGGAAATGCAGATCGGTGATGACCTGCAGCTCATGGTCGATCTGCGCCCACGCCCCGGGGATCCGCTCGGGCTGCTCACCGCTGGGCCGCGGCCCGTAGCGCTCCCTCCCCTCGATCTCCACCAGCTCGCGCAACCAGCTGGCCTCGTCATGCCCGGCCGGCACCGGGAAGGGCGGCAGATCGGGGGCCAGCAGTCGCAGGTCCACCGCGCAGTCCCGGCCCAGCCGGGCCGCCTGCGCAATGGCCGATGGGTAGCGGGACAGCAGCTGGGTCATCTCCTCGCCGCTGCGCAGGTGCCGCGGATGCGAGGGCAGGTACGGGTCGGCCTGTTCGAGCGGCACCCCGGCGCGCAGCGCGGCATGGACGTCGGCCAGGTGGGTGTCCGACGGGCGGGCGGCGTGCGCGTTCGTACTGGCCACCAGCGGCAGTGTGATCGCATCCAGGCCCTGCTCCTCGCGCACCAGGCGGGCGGCCTGGGCGAGGGCGTCGTGCAGCTCATCGGCCTGACCTCCACCGCCGGCCACGAGCTCCACCGCGACGTTCCCGGCCCCGAACAGCTCCAGCAGACGCGTGATCTGCGTGGCCGCGGCCTGGGCGGCGCCCTCGAGGTCCCCGATCGCGAGCTGCTCCTGGGCGGCGCGGGTGACGGCGCCCTTGCGGCAGCCGGTGAGAATCTGCCAGTGGCCCTCGCGGGCGATCCGCGACAGCTCCGCCAGGCGGTAGCGCGGCGCAGCCTTGGTGCGGGAGTCCAGGTGGGCGCGGGCGATCGCGGCGGCGAGCTGCCGGTAGCCGGTCTCATCGCGCACGAGCACCAGCAGATGCTCGCCGCCCGGATCCGGCACCCCGGTGCGGGGCGCGGAGATGACGGGGGTGGTGCTTGCCTGGACGGCGCCGGGCTCGAGTCCCAGGGTCAGCTCCGCGCCGAACACGGTGCCGATCCCCTCCTCCCGGGCGGCGCGGGCGAAGCGCACCGCCCCCGGCAGCCCGTCGTGGTCCACGAGCGCGAGGGCCGTCAGCCCCAGGCGGGCGGCCTGCGCGACCATGTCCTCGGGGCTTGAGGAGCCGTCGAGGAAGCTGAAGTGGGAGTGGGCGTGCAGCTCCGCGTACTCCACCGCGAGGGAGGGCTGATACCCGTCCTGCGGCGGCGCCCCCGTGTGCTCGACGATGATTGGTGGGCTGACCAGCTCAGCGGGACGGTCCGAGAGGATCGCCTCGAGGTCCTTCCACGCGGGTGGCCCCAGGAACCAGCCGGCCATCAGCGGGGCCTTCCGCGCTGACCGGGGCGGGCGGGAGACTCAGTCATAGATCCCCTCCAGACTCCACTGCCCGGTGCGCGAGAGGGCCAGCACGGCGGTCTCCTCGCCGCTCGCGGCCCGCACCACCAGCTGCAGCCGTGCCCCGCGATGCCCCTCCCGGCTCCACCAGCGCTCATCGATCACGGTGGGGGCACTGTGGGCCAGCACCGGATGGGCGGATCCGGCCCGCAGCCCGGCCCGCTGCAGCGGCGGCGCCCCCGGGGCGGGCACGTGCAGCTGCGCCGGGGCGGCGCTCAGCAGCCCGCGGGCGGTCACCACGACAGCGTCCCCGTCGGCATCCAACAGCTCGATGGGTGGCGGGCTGCGCAGCACGGTGGCGGGCACCGGGCGGGGCAGGGATCCCGGCCACGGCCCCGGCCGATGCTCCGGCTTCTCGCTGCGCCACGGCACCAGACGCGCCTCCGCAGCCAGCAGCCGCCCACCGATCAGTGCCGGGACCTGCACGGCCTCCTCCCCCGCGAGGCCCTGTGCCCGGGCGAGGGCGCGGGCGGCCCGCTCGGCGGACTCCCCCGCCCCGCCCCACAGCGCCGGGGCGGCTTGGCCCGCCGGGGTCAGCTGCAGCGGCTGCAGGGTGATGCGGGTGATCGCGCCGGTCGCCGCCCCGCCGAGCCGGGCCCGGGTGATCCAGCCGTCGCACTGCCAGCGGATGCGATCGACCACGTCGGCCACGCTGAGCGCTCCGTCGTGCCGCCAGGTGCGCTCCATCTCCCCACCGTTCTCAGTGGTGGCGAGGATCCGCAGCCGCGTGCACACCAGGCCGCGCCCTCCGAGCATCTGGTGCAGCTGCTCGGCGAGGGGCCGGGCTATGAAGGCCGCCTGATCGGTGCGCATCAGCGGGGTCTCCAGCACGCTCTCCACCTCGAGCGGCTGGGCGGGATGATGCGCGGCGGGCGGTGCGGCCTCCAGACCCCGGCTGAGCAGATGGAGCGCGGCGACATCGGGCCCGAAGCGGTCTGCGACCGCCGCGGGCGGCAGCGCCGCGAGGTCCCCCAGGGTCGTGATCCCCAGGCGCTGCAGCAGGTCGACGGTCTCGGCGAGGTCCAGCGGCCGCTCCGCTCGGGTGGCGGCAGGCTGGCCGCGGTGCCCCCAGCCGGGGCCGACGGGGGCGTGCACGAGGGCGCTGATCGGATGCGGGGCCAGGTAGTCGGCGCTGCGGCCCGGGCGGATGATCCGCCCGGGGACGGAGGCGAGCAGGGCGGCGAAGGGCCCATCGGCGATCCCCACCGAGCAGTCCCAGCCGGTGAGCTCCGCGACCGCATCGAGGATCCGCTCGGCCAGGTGCTCCTCCCCGCCGTGGTGGCGGGCCGGGCCGCGCGCAGCCATCAGCAGCACCCCGGGCCGCAGCACGTCCACCCCGGCAGCGACCGTATCCACCGCGGCGGCGACCAGCTCGAACAGGGCGGCCTCCTGCTCCCGATCCGCCTCCAGCACCACCGCATCCGGGCACGCCGCCCGGGCCGCACGGCGCCGCATCCCCGGTATGGCCCCGGCCGCCCGCGCCGCGGGGCTCGCATGGGTGACCCGATGCTGGTCGATGAGCAGCACCGGGGTGATGGCGGGATCCAGCGACGGCGGGAGCGCGGTGCTCTGCGCCCCCGTTCCGTTCTGCTGCGCACCTTTCTCCGCACCTGGCCGCTCCATGGGCGGGGCGCTCTCCTCGACCCGGCGCTGGTGACGCTCCAGCGCGGCCAGCAGCGGCCAGTCCGGCACCGTCACCGCAACCGTGCGGGTCGCAGCGGTCTGCGGAGCGCCCGATGGGTGTGGCGCGGCCGATGGAGCCGGGTGAGCTGGCGCGTCCGGGAGGGTCGGTGCGGCGTCGGCGCTCATCATCCGGCCCTCCGCAGGGCGGGCACCAGCTGCAGCCCCGAGCGCTCTGCGGCCGCGGCCTGCTCCGGCTGGGCACGCTCGGCCCGCGGGTCGGCGGCGAGCATGCCCTGCACCTGCGGCAGCAGCACCTGGGCGATGCGCGTCCCGGCGATGCCGCGGCCCTGGGCGGTGATCTCCACCCGACGCTGCCGCAGCCGCCCGGAGCCTGTGCCGAGCCCGGTCCAGCCCTGGCAGACCCCCTGCAGGGTGATGTCGGCGCGTCCAGGCGGGGCGGCGGCCAGCACCAGGGTGTCCGCAGTGCGGGCGCGAGAGAGCAGGCTGCGCCACAGGGCCGGGGCGAGCTCGAGGTCTGGGCCCAGCACCAGCACGCCTACCCCGTCGGCCAGGGCCGAGAGCACCTGCGGGGCCTGCTCCCCCGGAGCCGGGGCGATCGCCAGACGGCAGGGATCCAGCCCCGCATCCAGGGCTGAGCGCAGCCCCAGATCCGCCATCCCCGCAATCGCGCACCAGGCATCCTCCCCGGCCGCAGCGACGGCGAGGGCCAGCAGCAGCGAGGTGCTCGCCGCACCGCCCACCGCCACAGAGCTGCCCGCTCGCAGGCTCCCGCGGGGGAACAGGCCGCTGAGCGGCTCCGGCACGGGCAGGCGAGCACCGAGCCCGTCATCGGCCGGCGCCGGGATGAGGGGTGAGCCGGGGGATGCGGCGGTGCCCGCGGAGCCGGTGCGCGGAAGCGGTCGCAGCGCGGTGCGGTCGATCCGCCCGCCCCAGCGGGCAGCGGAACGCTCGGCTGCTCCCAGGGCAGCGCGGGCGCGCGCAAGACGCTGCGTGCGGTCTTCGCGCTGCGTGGGCGCCTCCCCAGCCGTGGCCTGCAGGGCAGTGCTCATCGTGCTCCTCCTCCCGGTGCTCATCGCTGCTCTCTATCGATCTGCGCCATCGATCGGTGCCATCGGTCTGCGTCAGTGTTCCCGCGCCATTGACCTCGCATCATCGATCCCGTGTTCGAAAGTCCGTTCGAACACTACGCCGAAGGTGGGTGCCCTACAAGGCGTGCAGCTCATTCCGTCGAACATGTATACGAAGTCTGGGGGTGGGGTGTGACAGACGATCGGGGTCATGGGGCGAACGGGTGGTTGAGCGACGCGCGGGTGCATGGAGCGGAGGTGCCGACGAGGGGCGCTGTCGCTCCTCGCCTCCCCTTCAGGCTGCTATGACAGGCTCAGGGCACGAACCGCTCGAGAGAAGGAGCCCCGCATGCGCGCGCTGGTGCTGCACGAGAAGAACCGGATATCGATCGAGGAGGTCGAGGCGCCCGGCGCTCCCGGCCCCGGTCAGGTGAGGATCGCGATGCACACCGTCGGCATCTGCGCCTCCGACGTGCACTACTGGACCGACGGGAAGATCGGCCCGTTCGTCGTCGAGGCGCCGATGATCCTCGGCCACGAGGGCGCCGGCACCGTCCTCGAGGTCGGCGAGGGCGTCACGGATCTCGCCGTCGGCGACCGCGTGGTCATGGAGCCGGGCATCCCGGACCCCACCTCCCGCGCGGTCAAGGAGGGTAACTACAACGTCGATCCCGGCGTCGAGTTCTGGGCGACCCCGCCCGTCCACGGCTGCCTCGCCGACGAGGTTCTCCACCCCGCCGCCTACACCTACAGGCTCCCGGAGTCGATGAGCTTCGCCGAGGGCGCGCTGATCGAGCCCTTCGCGGTCGGCATGTTCGCCGCGACCAAGGCGGAGATCTCCCCCGGAGACGTCGCCGCCGTGGTCGGCGCCGGCACCATCGGGATCATGACCGCGCTCGCCGCGCTCGCCGGCGGTGCCAGCACCGTCTTCATCTCCGACGTCCTGCCGGAGAAGCTTGCGCTGCTCGACGGGATCGACGGCATCGTCACCGTCGACGCCACCCAGCAGGACCTCGGCGAGACGGTGCGCGACGCGACCGGCGGCTGGGGCCCGCAGGTCGTCTTCGAGGCGACCGGCGCCGCGCCCGCGTACAAGGCCCTGTGGTCGCTGCCCGCGCCGGGCGGGCGGATCGTGCTGGTGGGCATGCCGGTGGATCCGGTGCCCTTCGACATCGCCACCGCCCAGAGCCGCGGCGTCTCGCTCGAGACGGTGTTCCGCTATGCGAACGTGCACCAGAAGGCGATCGACCTCGCCGCGAGCGACGCCGTGGACCTCTCCCCCTTCGTCTCGGAGACCTTCGCCTTCGACGACTCGGTCCAGGCGTTCGAGCGCTTCCTCGAGGGACGCCCGACGGATGTGAAGATCCAGATTCGGATGTGAGGCGCTCAGGAGGTCCACCAGGTCCGTCCTGCGCGCACCCCTAACGGCGCCACGTGCGCCAGCCGCCCTACGATGGCGCCATGCAAAACCGCCTGGCGCTCATCACCGGAGGGACGCGAGGGATCGGGCGGGCCGGATCGATGCCGTGGTGAACAACGCGGGCGCGACCATTCGCGCTGCCGACGGGGGCTGAGCCCGGAGCCGGCACGATCGATCCCCGGACGCGAAGCGCGGTCGTCGGCGAGGAGCTGGCCGCCGCCTGGGACGGGCGGCTGCCGAACACGATCAGCCTGCTCGCGCGTCGCAGCTGAGGGGTGCCCTGGCAGTTCCTTCCGGCGAGGACGGCGGCGGCATAGCGTGCCGGGAGCTCTACCTCCGAACGATGAAGGATCTCCATGCCCTCCGACGCCCTGCGGCGCCCCCTCGCCTCCTGCCTGCTCGTGCCGTCGGCGGCGCTGCTGTGGGGGCTGCACTCCTCGCTGCTGAGCCCCGCGCTCGCCCTGATCCTCGCCACGCTGTACGACGCCTCCACCGCCGACATCGGCTGGTCGCTGGCGATCTACAACGCCGGCGGCTTCATCGCCTCGATCGTGCTGCCCGCCTGGGCGGACCGGCGTCGCACCTACCTGCCGATGCTGATGGCCGCTGCGGTGCTGACGATCGCGCTGGCCGCAGCGCTCGCCGCGGTGAGCACGCTGCCGCTCGCGACGGTGGCGCTGGTGGTCCTCGGCGGCCCGGCGGGGCTCGGCACCACGATGCTGTTCGCCCATCTGCGGGACGTCGGCGCGGCCACCTCCACGATCGTCGACACCCGCGCGATCATCTCCGCGGCCTGGATGGGCGGGCCGCCGCTCGCGACCGCGATCATCGGCTCGGCCGGGGCACGCGGCATCCTGCTGGCACTGGTGGTGATCGCGGTGGTGAACATCGTGACGACCGCGGTGATGATGCGGCAGCACCGCTCCGCCGCCGCGGAGACGCCCGAGCCGACCCGCTCCCCGCACACCCTGCCGCCCGGCAGCCGGACCGCGACCGTCGTGATCATCGGCGCGTTCGTGCTGTTCCAGGCCACGAATGCGACGGCGATGACGTTCATGGCGCTGTACGTCACCGAGACGGTGGGCCTCGGCGTCATGTGGGCGGGGATCGTGCTCGGCGTCGCCGCCGCGCTCGAGGTGCCGGCGCTGATGATCATCGGCCGCCTCGGCGACCGCATCTCGCACCTCACCCTGGTCGCGGTTGGCGCCGTGCTCTCGGCCGTCTACTACGCCGGGCTGATGCTGGTCTCCGAGCCGGTGCTGCTGCTCGTGTTACAGATCCCGAACGCGCTCGGCTTCGCCGCGATCTCCGGGATCGGTCTCGCCCTGTTCCTGGACCTGATCCCGGGCGCGGGGATGTCCACGGGCCTGTTCATGAACGCCCGGCGCGTCGGTGCGGTGCTGTCCGGACCGATCATCGCCGCTGGTGCGCTGCCGCTGCTGGGCCAGCGCGGGATCTTCATGATCTGCGCGGTGCTCACCCTGATCGGGCTCGGCATGATCCCGCTGGCGAAGCGCCTCGCGGAGGAGCCCGCGGAGACGCCGAAGGAGGCCGCCGCTAGCTGAGGCACGGACGCGCTCGACGGACCGTCCTCGTGCATGGTCGGCCCTCGTCGCGCTGCGGGTCTCGGCCCGGCGACGCCCCTGGTCATCGTCGGGCGCTACCCTGGCGCGGTGACCATTGCGCGAGAGGCCCTCGTTGACGCGGGGATGTCCCGATGGCCGGATTACCGGTGGGCCGAGGGCAGGCTGCATCACGGCGCTTTCCATCTCGTGCTGACCGCCCCCGACGGTCCGTCGCTCCGCGCCACACTCGGCCGCCGCGGGCGCGAACGCAGCCGGCGGGAGGCGAGCGCGCTCGTGACCCTGGACGCGTCTCGGCTTCCGCTCACCATCCCGCAGGTCCTCGATGGCCCGCACTGGGCGGAGCCTGCGCGGACATGGATCACCTGCCTCACCACCGTGCCGGGCTCGCCGGCCGCAGATCTGACGGAGTGCTCGGCCCAGCGGGTCTCCGCCTATGCCGACATCCTCACCTCGCTCCGGGAAGCGTCCTCGGGATGCGGCACGCTGCCGCCGGTGAGAGCGTGGTGCGGCGGTGACGGCTGGGCAGAGATCGTGCACCGGGACCTGAGCCCGCGACTCGAGCCCTACGGCCGCCGTGTCGCCGCCGAGCGGGTCGAGGCCGTGCTCGAGGCGGAAAGCCACGTGGAGCCCACCCTCTGCCACGGGGACTTCGGCCCGCACAACATCCTGTGGTCCGAGGGCAGGGCGGTGTCGGTCATCGACCTCGATCATGCCTGCCTGGGCGATCCCGCGATCGACATCGCGCCGCTGATCAGCTTCCATGGCGTATCCCGCCTGGCACCGCTCAGCTCAGCGGACACGACACGACGGGCGATGCTCCACCGCGCCACGCTCCCGCTGCAGGTCGCGGCGTCCGCGCACCTCGCCGGGCTCGGTCAGCTCCGGGACCACGCGCTGGCGAACTTCACCCGACGAGTTGCCGACGGCACTCTGTTCGACCCCACCGGAGAGACCCCCGAGGGACACGACGCGCCGTGACGCGGACCGGAGGTCAGAGCTTCTCCACGGCGTCGGTCCGAGTACCCGTTGAGGTCTCCTCCGCGAGGCTGCCCAGCAGCCGCAGCCGCTCCTCGCTCGGCGAGCCGGGCGCGGCGGTGTACCCGAACATGAACCAGTCGGGATGGGCGGGGAAGTCCATCGCCTCGTAGCCGAGCTCGAGGTCCCCCACCTCGGGGTGGCGGATGCGCTTGAGACCGGTGCGGTGGTGGCGCACGTCGTGCGCGGCCCAGCGCACCCGGAAGTCGTCGCTGCGGGTGGCGAGCTCGCCGATGAGGTCGCTGAGCCGCTTGTCGCGCGGGGACTGGCCCGCGTACGTGCGCAGCGTCGCGACGATGCCGGTGGCGTTGTCCTCCTAGTCGGGGAAGAAGGTGCGCGAGGCGGGGCTGAAGAAGACGAACCTCGCCGTGTTCCCGCGCGCGGCGGGGTCCTCGAGCACCGGGGCGTACAGCGCACGGCCGAGGGGATTCGTCGCCACCGCGTCCATGCGACGGTCCCGCACCCACACCGGCACGGAGACCGCGTCCACGAAGCGCTGCAGAGAATCGGGGAAGGGCTGCTCGGCCGGACGAGGTCGACGCCGGGCCGACGGCCCCGCGGCCTCGGCAAGGTCGTGGAGATGGTCCGTCTCCGCCTCGTCCAGCAGCAGGGTGCGGGCGAGCGCGTCCAGCACCTCCGTGGAGACGCCGCGCAGGTCGCCGCGCTCGATCCGGGCGTAGTACTCGACGCTGATCCCCGTAGCTGCGGCGACCTCCTCGCGACGCAGCCCGGACACGCGTCGACGCGTGCCGCCGAGGATCCCCGCCTGGGAGGGCGTGATCCGGTCACGGCGCGTGCGCAGGAAGTCGCTCACCTCTGCTCGATGGTCCATGCGCCCACGGTACGGCGACGGGCGGAGCAGAGGGAGGAACTGCCAGGGCACCCCGTCATGGGGATCAGTCCATGCAGGTGCCGGTGTAGTGGTCGGCCAGCGCCTCGCCCGCGGCGTCGACCTCGTCGTCCGCGACCTCGATCACGGCGGTCATGTCCGCAGGATCCTCGGACTCGAGCTTCGGGCCGACCTCCTCGAGGAAGCTCTGCCAGGTGGTGAAGTCCTCCTAGAGCTCCTCGGGCACATCGTCCTGGACCTGCTCGAGCAGTGCGAGCCGCTCGTCCACCTGCTCCGAGGTGACCATCCCCGGGACGACGGCCGTGTACACCGTCGCCGAGACGTCGGAGTTGTCGGTCAGGGTCGAGCAGTAGGCGCTGTTCCCGCCGCCGCACGCGCTGAGGGTCAGCGCGAGGGCGGGGACGAGAAGAACGGCGGCGCGGGCGTGGCGCATGAGGAGTCTCCTGAGGGATGCGGGGTCGCGGGCCGCCCCCTGCGGCCCGGCGGACGTGCTGGTCCGATCATCCAGTATGCCGTTCCCAGGCCTCCGGGATCTCGCGGGTGAAGGTCTCCAGCGTGATCGCGTCGGGGTCGGGGCCGCCGCGCTCCCCGGTCTCCAGCGCGTCGATGCGGGCGAGCTCCTCGTCGGAGAGCGCGACGCGGAACATGAAGCACCCTGGGTTTTGTTCCGTGGTTAGACGGTCGCGGGCGTAGTCGTCGTGGTGTGGGTGTGGGACGCTTCGACTTCTGCGGGGGTGCGGTAGCCGAGAGCTTCGTGCAGACGCTCGGTGTTCCACCAGTGGACCCAGCCCATGGTGGCGATCTCGACCGCCTGGATGGACTCCCAGATCCGCTGGGAGTGGATCAGCTCGGCCTTGAGCAGGCCGTTGACTGTCTCGGCCAGGGCGTTGTCGTAGGAGTCTCCGACGGAGCCGACCGATGCGGTGACCCCGGCAGTGATCAGCGCGTCGGAGTACGTCAGGGAAACGTATTGGGCTCCTCGGTCGCTGTGATGGATCAGTCCGCTCTTGCTGCGGACTGCGCCGCTGGTCAGCAGTGCGTGCTCCAGCGCCAGCAGGGGCAGGCCGTCGGTGTGGAGCGTGGAAGAGACGGCCCAGCCGACGATCTTGCGAGTGCATACGTCGGTGATGAACGCGACGTAGCAGAATCCGGCGAGGATCCGCACGTAGGTCATGTCAGCAACCCACAGGCGATACGGTCGGTCTGCAGTAAAGCGCCGCTCTACGAGGTCCGGGCGGGCATCGGGCACGTGAGTGGGGTATGTGGTGACCGGCTTCCGGCCACGCCGCACGCCCTTCAGGCCAGCTGCCCGCATGAGGCGGGCGACCTGGTCATGGCCCACGTCCCAGCCCTCCTGGTGCATCGAGTGGTGCATCTTCCGCACCCCGTAGACGCTGTAGTTCTCGGCATGGATGCGCTGGAGCTCCGGGAGAAGAACCTCATCGCGCAGCGCCCTGGCCGAGGCGGGGCGTGCCTTGGCGGCCCGGTAGCCGCGGGAGGTGATGAAGCCACATTCTGTCGCGCTGAGCACGCGGCAGATGGCCTCGACCCCGAACTGATCGCGGTGCTCGTCGATGAACCGGATCATCTCGTCGTGGGGCGGCCTGGTTCCGCGGCGAAAGAGCCGAGGCCGCTTTGAGGATCTCGTTGGCACGGCGAGCTTCAGCCAGCTCGCGGCGCAAGCGCCAGCTCCCCTCCCCAAGTGAATCGCCGCTGCCGGTGACTGGTTCCGTGGGGCCGTAGCGGTTGCACCAGATCCGCAGGGTCTCCAGGCCGACACCGAGTTGGGGCGCGATGGCACGGATCGACTCTGCGCGCGGGCCTCCCTCACGCGCCTGGCGGTCGTAGATCATCCGGACGGCACGGTCACGCAGCTCGGGACTGAACTTCTCAGGGCATACTCCGATTCCCCTTGCTGAGACTCGGAACCAAACCCAGGACGCTTCACGCCATGCTCTCGCATCTCAATCCAGTCCGAGACGTTCCTGTTCCGCCTGGACGGCATCGACCAGCTCATCGTCGATCAAGCCGTCATCGAGGGCTGACTCAACCTCTCCCCAACCTCCGGGTTGATCGACCCGCAGTGGGTCCGCCAAGACCTCAGAACGCACATCTGGTGTGTACGACCACCTCGCCAGCTGGGCGACCACCTCGTCGCGCTCGAGCTCCCCCGCGGTGTACCGCTGGCAAATCTCGTATGGGCCAGCGCCCGCGAACCCCTCCGGAATGTCCATCAGGCCACTAGCCCGATGCAGTGCTTCACTCACTGACGGCTGAGAGATGCGGACTGTCCGCGCGATTGCACTCTGCGAGTACCCAGCAGCCGATGCGCGTTTCAGACTGCGGCGATAGTCCAGCGTGGCCACGTTCATCCGCGCGCGGCTCACGATCACCGTGCGCAGCTCATCACTCGTCGTCGTCATCGCGACCACCTCCTCTCATATCAACCTAGCTATAGGGTAGCCTATAGATGTGGTGCCGACAATGGCGCGGCCTTGCGCTACTGGAGAGGTAGCCGCGGGGTCTCGAGGTAGCGGTACAGCGTGGATCGACTGATCCCGTAGTCACGCGCGATCTGGGCTTTGGGCTGGCCTTCGAGGGCGGCGGTGCGGACTTCACGGACTTGCTCGGGAGTGAGGACTCGCTTGCGGCCCACGTACACGCCGCGCTTCTTCGCGGCGTCGATGCCCTCACGCTGCCGCTGGCGGATCAGCTCGCGCTCGAACTGAGCGAACGCACCCATCATGTTCAGCTGGAACGCTGCCATGGGGTCCACGGCGCCGGGATCGAACCGTAGCCGCTCCTTCAGGAACTCGATGCTGGCGCCCTTCCTCGGCTCCGCGTCGGTGTGGTCGGCGGGGTCGCCGGTGATCTGCTGGACGATGCTGTTGAGGTCGATGACGGAGCGGGCGAGGCGATCCATGGAGGCAACGACAACGAGGTCGCCGGGGCGGACGTGCCGGATGAGGGCGGCCAGCTGGGGGCGGTCCCCGACGTTCTTGCCGGACTGGTGCTCGGTGAAGATGTGGTCGCACTCCCCCACGGCTTCGAGCTGCCGGGCGGGGTGCTGGTCGATGGAGGAGACGCGCACGTACGCGATGCGCTGCCCATGTTGGGGATGGTTAGCGTTCATGGCTCTCCTCGCTGCCGGTTTCGCGGGCTGCGCTGCGGGTTGGTGTTGGCTGCGCGGCAGCGCCCCTCGGACGGTTGGCTGCTCATTAGAACTCCCGTCGGATGGCCGCGATCTCCAGGAACTGCCCGCACCACAGGTCGAGCACACGGCGGTCCAGCGCAAGGATCGGCCACACCGCCAGCAACGGGTCCTTGTTGATGAACTTCACCAGGTGCTCGGGTCGGCCGTTGGAGAGGATCGACTGGTACGCCCGCTGGAGGTCTTCGCGGTCCTGGAGGTTGAACGTGGACTGTGGGCCGGACCAGTGGACGTCGACGGGCAGGGTGGCACATCCGGTGCTGGGGCCGGTGAGCTCGTCGAGGGAGTCGACGATGGAGTACGGCTTGATGTCGCGGAATCGGACGCGCTGGTCGGTCATGGTCGCCACCTCCCTACTGTGTCCTAGTGGCTCTTAGAGCTTACGGCACAGCTGTGCCACTGGGGAGATGTGGACGTTGTGAAACAGGGGCGGCGCTTCGGCGCCGCGTGTCTCAGTGGGGTATACCCCACCGTGACGGTGCCGCCCGGAGCATCATCTCGGGGACTCCCCGACACAGAGCGCGGGTCATCCGAACCTGCGTGGGCCGCAGCGTCCGGGTTCGGCGCCTCCCCGCGCAACGAGCTGATGCTGTGCGAGTGCGGCGCGGAGCGGGCCGATGCCCCTGAAGTGATGGGCGTGCATGCCGCAGGCCTGGGCGCCCTGCAGCGTGCGCTCGGAGTCGTCGGTGAAGAACACCTCCTGGGCGTCGAGCCCGAGCTGATCGAGCACGTAATGGAAGACGCGTATATCCGGCTTGATGTACCCGATGGCGGAGGAGTTGAAGATCGGGTCGAAGTGCCTGACCAAGCCGAGTTCAGCGGCTTCCGCGGGGATCGTGTCGGTGCCGTTGGTCAAGATCGCGGTCACGATGCCCGCTGCGCGCAACTCCGCCGCGAGATCCAGGATGTTTGGGTCCACTTGCGAGGGCTGGGAGCCCCACTCCGCCGCCGCGGCGGCGTTGCCGATGTGCTGGGCGATCATTTCCACCCAGGCGGCACGCCTGATGCGCCCGGTAGTGACGTCCTCGATCTGGGGCTGCGCGAACGCGAAGGACTCGATTGCACCCTCAGGAACCCCATGGCGACGCTCTATCGCCCGCACGTGATCGGGATCAAAGTGCCGGACAACGCCGTCCAGGTCAAACACCGCTGCTCGAATCATGAACCCATCCTCGCCTAGGACGGAGCCTGGCCGCGGTCCCGGTTGCGACGTGTGGCCGTTTGCGGTGCAGCTATTCGGCGCGCGGCGGTCCGGAGAGACGAAGCACCAACACGGGCCGCGCGGCCCGTGCCACAAACGACCGTTTACGGCACGCCCGACTGGTAACCTCGGCGCATGATGGAGAGTGGCGACCAGCTGACCGAGACCGTGCTTCTGCTGGCGGTGCCC
>NZ_PNHL01000006.1:0-138057 GCF_002871795.1 Brachybacterium sp. UMB0905
TATCAGGTGAGTCGGTCGATGCAGGAGTTGCTGCGGCAGATCGACCCGATCTGCGCAGTCCCCGGCTGCGCCACGATCGTCACCACCAGCGGCGAAAGTGACCACATCGAAGAATTCGACCACCAGCATCCAGACCGGGGTGGCCCCACCAGCCCCCAGAACCTCCACCGGCTCTGCTACAGCCATCACCGGCTGAAAACCCTCGGGCTCATCGACCCGATCCGCGACCCCAACACCGGGGTGACCACCTGGACTGCCCGAACCCGCGGACGCAGCCGCCCCTTGACCGAAACCGCACGCAACACCGACCTCGTCACCCGCGAGCTCGGCGACCACCTGCGGGTTATCTGGAACTCCTACCTCGAACGCGAGGAAGACGCCCACCGCCGAGCACGGGGTGAAGCGGTAGACGAAGAGAGCGAGCCAGCCGCAGACCCACCCAGCCCCGCTGCCCCGCTTTACGACCCCGAGCACCCGCCGTACTGAGAGCACCGCTCTCGCCGAGCCCCATCCACGAACGGCACTCTGACGACCGGCCACCTGCAGTATGCGCGCGGCCGGTCGCCTGAGTACCGTCCGCGGAACCAGCTGGGCGGGCTTGTCCCAGCAGTCCCGCACCGCTCACGCCCCGAGCTCGCGCAACCGCGCGCGGGCCATCACCGCTATCGCGAGCACCGCCACGAGCGCCCCGCCAGCCAGTGCCAGCGCCCCCACCTGCGTCACCAGCCCCCACAGCACCGCCCCGGCTGCGAGCGCCAGCAGCACCGCGTCCGACTGCCAGGCGAGCATTCCGAGCACCGCTCCATCGCCCTGTGCAGTAGGCATCGGCGTCATGAGCTTCAGCGGCATCGGTCCCTTCGCCGCATCCCGCGCCCGCCCCGCGACCAGCGCCGGCACCAGCAACACCGGCAGCAGCACCGGCACCATCAGCACGGGCAGCGTCACGTTCCCTCCGCCCACGCCCTCCGCGCCCAGTGCCAGCAGGCCCGCCACCCCACCGGCCAACGCCCCGAGCATGAGCACCCCAGTCGGGGCGAGAGCATGCAGCAGCACCTGCACCCCGGCGCGCTGGCCGAACAGCGCCGGTGCCCCCAGCGTCGCGACCCCATGCCGGATCCCGTCCACGAACGGCCCCGTCCCCACCCACAGCGCGAGCGAACCCAGCAGCATCGCCCCCACTCCGAGCGGCCCCGTCAGAACCTGCGCCACGACCAGCAGCCCCGCGCCCAGCAGCACCCCCGCCAGACCCCCGAGCGTCCGCTCCGGGCTGCGCAGCCAGCCGACCACGTCCCGGCGCACGTACAGCAGCGTCAGCGGCCCGCCGCCAACCGCCCGAAGGCTCCGGCCCGTGCTCGGTGGCGGCCGCAGCGACCCCGCCGCACCCGCCACATCACCGCTGGTCACCATGCCTGTGGCGCTCTGCCAGCGCAACGCCTGCTCGAGCAGCACCCACCCCCGCAGCCGATCGAGCGCAAGCACCGACCCCGCCGCCGCCACCGCTCCTGCCCCGCCGAGCACAGCGGCGAGCGCCCACGGCACCCCATCGGCCAGCGTCCAGCCCCATGGCGGCAGCAGCCACGCCCCCACCGCCGCAAGCGTGAGCAGGCCCGCCACCACGCCACGGCCGCGCGAGCTCAGCAGCTGGCCGGCCAGCCACGCTCCGCCCAGCAGCAGCGCCACCCCGGCAGCCACCGCCCCGAGGGCCACCAGCCCCATCGGCTCCGCATACCCGGCACCCAGCAGTGTCGCCCCCACCACGCCGGCGAGCAGCAGCCCCGCTGCCACCAGCGCCAGCAGGGACCGAGCGAGGGGCCGCCACAGCACCCGTCGGCGCGAGATCGGTCCCGCCGCGAGCGTCGCGGTCAGGAACGGGGCCAGCAGTGCCGGACCGCGCACCGCCCCCACCAGCACCGTCGCCGCGCCCCCGCCGAGCAGCGCCGCCATCAGCATCCCGGGCGTGCGGGCATCCAGCAGCACCGGCAGCACATCCGGCCGCGCGAGGAACAGTCCCGCACTGCGCAGGGCCGGCGCCCCGAACACCAGCACTGTCATCACCGTGAGGTAGACGATATAGAGCAGGTCCATGGCGCTGCGGGCACTCGCGCGCCCCGCCCAGACCTGCCGGGCCGGCCCCAGCGGGTCGCTCACACCTCCCCCTCGAGGTGCAGCCGGCGATCCGCGAGCTCCTCAAGCAGCCGCGGGCTATGCGTGGCGAGAACCGTAGCAACCCCCGCCTGCGCCCGGGAGCACAGCGCCGCGATGACCAGCCCCAGCCGCTCGGGGTCCAGCCGCTGCTCGGGCTCATCGAGCAGCAGTACCTGCGCCGGACGCGCGAGGGTCAGGGCGAGGGACACCAGCTGCGTCTGCCCGCTCGAGAGCTCATGCGGGAATCGCCGCGCAAGCGCCGTGACTCCCAACTCCTCCAGCAGCGCATCGGCCTGCTGCTCCGCCTCCGCCGCTGCCGTCCCCCAGGTCGCGGCGATGAACTGCAGATGCTCCCGCACCGTGAGATCGCGCGAGGTCTGCGGCGGGCCGATGAGCGCGGCGAGCGCCGTGCGGAATCCGCGGTCGCGGTCATCGGGGCGGCGCCCCAGGATACGCACCTCCCCCGCCGTGGGTTCGAGGATCCCGGCGAGCACGCGCAGCAGCGTCGTCTTGCCGCTGCCGTTCGCGCCGGTCAGGGCGAGCACCTCTCCGGCCGCCACGGAGCCGCTCGCCTCCAGCAGCATCACCGCTTCATCGGCCACCACACCCACGCCGTCGAAGCGCACCACTGCCACATCGGTTGGCGTGGTGGAGAGCGACGGCGCGGAGGTTCGATGATGTCGAAGCACCGCCCCATTGCACCGCATGAGAGTGGGCTGCTTCCTCCGACGATGGTCGCGATCTGGACGGGACGCGCTCGCGATCTGCCCCGACACGCCCCGATCTGGACCGGACGCGCTCTCGACCTGCCCCACCCACACCGCCTACCCCCACGCCCCTCTCACACTGTGAGACGTCACCCTCTAGATTTCGTGTCAGATCCGTGAGATCATAGAGAGGCGCCGACGTAGGTGCCGCCACCCTGTACCTGCAGGCCGAGCGGCACTCGAGCCGCCCCGACGTTTCCACTCCCCCGGTCCTGCGACCGTGGACGCCGCGCGGCCGCCCCGACCCCACCAGGGCCGTGGGTACCGGCGGCGCACAGGTCAACCCAGGAGGTAAGAGCTTGTCCGTCGCGACCCCCGCCCCGAAGATCGGTGAGGTCCTCACCCACCCCGTCCATGGCCCCGTCAGCATCGTGGCCACCTGCACCCGCACTGTGCGCGGCGAGGAAAGGGACTACGTGGACCTGGAGGTCATCGGCGACGAGATGCGCATCTCCGTCCCCGCCGACGGCAAGGACGTGATCGGCCTGCGCCCGCTGCTGGCCGAGAAGGAGATCGCAGAGCTCATCGCGAAGCTCGCCGAGCCCATCGAGATCCCCACCAAGAAGGCGTCCTGGGCCCATCGCATCAAGTCCCTGCAGATGCAGCTGCAGACCGGCCGTATCAGCGACCGCGTCGAGGTGATCCGCAACATCATGCGCGATTCCGGCGGCGTGCCCTCCTCCCTCGCGGAGCGCAATCTGCTGCGCCAGGCCGTGGGCCCGCTGGCCTCCGAGGTCGCGATCGCCCGCGACATCTCCCTTGATGAGGCCACTGAGCTGCTGCAGAGCACCGCTGAGGGTGCCCTCGAGTCCAAGGCCGCCTGAGCCGACCTCTCACCACGTTGCCCCGCGTCACGTCCTCCCGCGCACCCCGCCGGAGGGTGTGACGCGGGGCAGTGTGCGTGCGAGCCACGCTCCTCCGGCGAGGCACAGTGCCCCGGTGACCGCCCCGGCCGCTGCCACCGGCGCAAGCAGCGTGATCCCGGAGACCAGCAGCGGCGCGACCAGCCGCCCGCCCCCGAGCATCGTGTTCCACCAGGCGAGATAGCCGGTCCGCCCATGCACCGGGGAGACATCGATCCCGAGGGTCATCACGATCCCCGACCCCAGGCCGTTGCTCACCGCGATCAGCAGCATCGGCACCACGAGCGCGACCACGGCTGCCGCCTCACCCCGCCCCGCCAGCAGCGTGCCCAGCACCGCGAGCAGCACGAACCCGGCTCCGAGCCCGAGCGCGCACGGCACCGCCGCGGCGGCCCGGCCATAGCGGTCCATGAGCGTGCCCGCCGGGACCACCAGCAGGATCTCGACGGACGCCCCGACCCCGAAGACGATCGAGATCCACAGGGCGTCCAGGCCCAGCGCCGCCCCCAGCAGCGGCACGATCACCGGGCGGTTCACCCGCGCCATCATCACCGGTGCGATCCCCGCGCCGACGGACACCATCCGTGCCAGCACCGCCCGGTCCAGGCGCCGACGGGCCGGGCTGCGCGGCAGCTTCCGCCCCGGCCCTGCGGTGCGCACCGTGCGCTCCCCCGGCGGGAGGAACAGCGCGATGAGCGCGGTGCCAGCCCCGACCACCACCGCGAACAGCAGGAACACCGCGGGGATCGACCAGCTGGCCATCACCGCCGCACCGAGCAGCGGACCGACCACCTCTCCCAGGCGCAGCACCCCACCGAACAGGGTCATGCCGCGGGCCCGCATCGTCGGCGGCAGGGCGGTGCCCAGATACGACTGTCGGCCCAGCTGCCACACCTGGGTGGCGGCGGCGATGACCACCAGCAGCGCCACGAACAGCGCGCGCTCCATCGGCCCGCTGGGCGCATCGAGAGCCGCGTTCAGCAGGGCGAACAGCGCCAGGCCCGCACCGACCAGCAGGACCCCGGTGCCGACGAGGGCCGGGCGAGCGCCGAGCCGAGCGATCAGCCGCCCCGCCGGAATCGGCCCCAGGAAGGAGGCGGCGCCGAAGATCACCGTGAGCCCCGCGGACTGCGGCACGTTGAACCCCAGGTCAAGGGCGATCAGCGGCACGAGTGGGAGCAGTGCCGCCAGTCCCGTGAACTCCAGGAAGGTTGGGGCGTACACCGAGGGGATGAGGGTGCGCAGCACCCTCGCCGTCGGCCCGTCGATGGCGGTCAAACCTCCGCGGTCTCGGCGATCGCGATGCTCTCCGCGTTCCGCGCGACCTGCTCATCCATGCCCGCGGCAATCGCCTCCGCGGTCCAGCGCACCGCCCAGGCGCGCCGATGCTCCGCCCCCTCGACACTGCTCAGCCACGCCGGGGTGGGCGTCGGGACGGGCGCCAGGCACGTGGTGGCCCAGCCGCCCGTCTGCGCCGCGAGCGCCAGCAGCGCGATCTCCCAGCCGATCGCGAGGGCCGCCGCTCCGCGCCGTGCGAAATCCGCAGCGTCCATCACCGCGCTGTGCCGCAGACACAGCCGGGTGGTGCCGTCGTCCTCCGGGTCCAGCCGCACCAGCAGCGGCCCCTCGGCCCCGGGCTGCTGCCAGTCCACGAGCAGTCGATGTGGCTCGGCGATCTCCACCACGGTGCCCTCGGCCGGGGACGCCCCCACTCCCGGGGACTCGAAGCCGGAGCCCTCGCTGAGCTGGCCGCGCACCGGGCCGAACCACTGCGCGAGCTCGTGCGGGTCTGTGATCAGCGGCCACACCTGGGCGGGGGCCAGGGAGAGATTGGTGGTGAGGGTGAGCACGACCTGCACATGCGGGTGTCCCTCGTGACTGGTGCGGGTATCGATCTCGAGCTCGCGGCGCACCGCGTCGAGCACCGGCAGCGACTGCGTGAGGGTCATCGTCTCCTCGATAGGTCGGGCTGCTCCGCCCCGGTGCGCGGGCACGGGAGCGGACGCAGGCAGAGTAGCCCACTGCGCGCCGACCTGCCATAGCGTCGGCCGACGCGCAGGATCCGCGGTGCGCCGCGCCCACCAGGACGGACCCGTAGCATGACCGGTGTGAGTGACGCACAGAGCTTCAGCCGGGACGCTTTCACGGGCCATCTGTTCGATCTGGACGGCGTGATCACGCCGACCGCCGAGGTGCACATGCGGGCGTGGGCGCGCATGTTCCAGGGATTTTTGGACTCGCGCGGGGTCACCGAGCCGTACACCGATGAGGACTACTTCGCGTACGTGGATGGCAAGCCGCGGTACGACGGGGTGCGCTCCTTCCTCACCTCACGCGGCATCGAGCTGCCCGAGGGGGAGGACGCCGACGCCGCCGACCAGGCCGCCGGTAAGGAGACCGTCCGCGGGCTCGGCAACCGCAAGAACGACATGGTGCTCACCCTGATCCGCACCGAGGGCGTCGCGCCCTACCCCGGCACCGTCGCCTACCTCGATGCGCTGGGGTCGCAGGCGCGCCTGGCGATCGTCTCCTCCTCCCGCAATGCGGAGGAGGTGCTCACCAGCGCCGGGCTGCGCGAGCGCTTCGAGCACATCGTGGACGGCAATGTGGCGCGGGCCGAGGGACTGCCGGGCAAGCCCGCCCCGGACACCTTCGAGCACGCCGCGGACCTGCTCGGCGTCCCGCATGAGCAGTGCGTGGTGTACGAGGATGCGGTCTCGGGGGTGCAGGCCGGGGCGGCCGGGCGTTTCGGCGCGGTGATCGGGGTGGACCGCGGGGCGGGGCATGACGTCCTCGCGCGCGCCGGCGCGACCCTGGTGGTCTCCGATCTGGAGGAGCTGGCATGACCCGTCTGCGCAATGTGCCCGCGGACCCGGTGGACCGCACCCGGTTGCCGGTGGATCCCTGGCGCCTGGTGGAAGCCCGGCCCGGCGGTGACCCGGGCGTCATGGAGACGCTCTTCGCCACCGCGAACGGCTACCTGGGGATGCGAGCCACGCCCGAGGAGGGGCGGGATGTCGCCCACTACGGGACCTTCCTCAACGGCTTCCATGAAACCTGGTCGATCCACCACGCCGAGAGCGCCTTCGGCTTCGCCAAGACCGGGCAGACGATGATCTCCGTCCCCGATTCCTCGGTGCTCAAGCTCTACGTGGACGATGAGCCGCTGCTGCTGACCATCGCGGATCTTGAGAGCTACGAGCGCTGGATCGACTTCCGCGAAGGAGTGCTGCGCCGCGAGCTGATCTGGCGCACTCCGGCCGGCAAGCGCGTGCAGGTGTCCTCCTCGCGCATGGTCTCCTTCACCCAGCGCCACCTCGCCCTCATGGAACTGCAGGTCACGATGCTTGACGGGGCCGCCCCGGTGGCGGTCTCCTCGCAGATCATCAATCGGCAGGATGTGGCCGATGACTTCGGCAAGGGCGGCGGCGGGTCCTCCCCCATCACCGATAAGGACGATCCGCGGCGCACCACCGACTTCACGCACCGCGTGCTCGAGCCGCTGCAGGACTGGCACAGCGAGCGCCGGATGCTGCTGGGCTACCGGGTGGCGCAGTCCGGCATGACTCTCGCCGTGGGCGCCGACCACGAGGTGGAGTGCGAGGCCGAGATGGAATACCTCATCGACACCATGCCGGACCTGGGCCGGCAGGTGGTGCGCGGGCACCTCGAGCAGGGGCAGACCCTCACCGTCCGCAAGGCAGTGACCTACCACTCCTCCCGCTCCGTGCCGCATCGCGAGCTGTTCGACCGCTGCCGGCGCACTCTGGACCGGGTGCGCGAGGAGGGCTTTTCCACCCATTACGACCAGCAGCGCGAGTACCTCGCGGACTTCTGGACCAGCTCAGATGTCCAGCTGCCGGGCCAGGATGCCGCCCAGCAGGCCACCCGCTGGTGCCTGTTCCAGCTGGCGCAGGCCGCGGCCCGCTCCGACCAGTGGGGCATCCCCGCCAAGGGCGTGACGGGCTCCGGCTACGAGGGCCACTACTTCTGGGACAGCGAGGTGTACGTCGTCCCGTTCCTGACGTTCACCCAGCCGCGCTGGGCCCGTAACGCCCTGCGCTTCCGCACCAACCTGCTGCCCAAGGCGCGTGAGCGCGCCCGCGAGCTGAACCAGCGCGGAGCCCTGTTCCCGTGGCGGACCATCAACGGGGATGAGGCCAGCGCCTACTACGCCGCCGGCACCGCGCAGTACCACATCGATGCGGACGTCGCCTACGCCTTCGCGCAGTACGTGGACGTCACCGGGGATCAGGATTTCCAGCATCGCGACGGGGTGCGGGTGCTCGTGGAGACCGCCCGACTGTGGGCGGACCTCGGGTTCTGGCGGCACATGGCCGATGGCTCCGCGAGCTTCCACATCAACGGCGTGACCGGCCCGGATGAGTACACCACCGTGGTGAACAACAACATGTTCACCAATGTCATGGCGCGCTACAACCTGCGCCGCGCCTGCCGGGCGGTGCGCGAGCTGCAGGAGGCGGATCCGACGGCCTACGAGGCCCTGCGGGTGGAGCTCGAGCTCGATGAGCTCGAAGTGGAGCAGTGGAACGAATGCGCCGACGGGATGTTCATCGCCAAGGACGAGACGCTGGGCATCCACCTGCAGGAGGACCGGTTCCTGGAGCGGGAGGTGTGGGACCTGTCCTCCACCCCCGAGGAGGCCTTCCCGCTGCTGCTGAACTTCCACCCGCTGGTGATCTACCGCTTCCAGGTGATCAAGCAGGCCGATGTAGTGCTGGCCCTGTTCCTGCGCGGCAGCGAGTTCACGGCCGAGGAGAAGCGCCGCAACTTCGAGTACTACGACCCGATCACCACGGGTGATTCCTCCCTCTCGGCGGTGGTGCAGTGCATCATGGCCGCCGAGGTGGGGCACCAGAAGGCGGCGCTTGACTATTTCCGGGCCGGACTGTTCGTGGACCTCGGGGACCTGCACCACAACGCGGCCGACGGCGTGCACATCGCCTCCGCGGGCGGGGTGTGGAACGCCCTCGTGCATGGCTTCGGCGGGATGCGGCAGGACGAGGGCCGCATCTCCTTCGACCCGCGCCTGCCGGCCGACTGGCCGGAGCTGCGCTTCCCGCTGACGGTGCGCGGCTCCCGGTTCCGGGTGCGTCTGGTGCGCGAGGCGATCAGCTTCACCCTCGAGACCGGGGAGCCGCTCGCGGTCACGGTGCGTGGGCAGGAGGTCACCATCACGGCCGACGGGGTCACCGTGCCGCTCGAGGACCAGGGACCGCTGCTGTCCGATGAGGTGCTGACCCATCCCGTGGGGCTCGGCGACGCCCGGGCCGACGGCTCGATCATGACGTCCTTCGTGCCGAGCGACCCCGAGGACCCGTGGGAGTACCCCGTCCTCAGCGACCCGGACGAGATCATCGAGAACAGCTGATGGCCCGCGAGGTCGAGATCCCGCGGCCGCGCCTGAGCGTGCTGCACGTGCTGAACCGGGTGCGCATGCGACTGCTGGACATCCAGGTGTGGGACGTGGCCGGGACGATGACCTTCTACCTCGTGCTCTCGCTGTTCCCCGGCGCCGTCGCGGTGGTGTCGCTGATGAGCCTGATCGGGGTGGAGCACGAGACCCTCACCGCGATCTCGGAGATCACCGGGGAGATCTTCCCGACCTTCGATCCGCGCCCGTACCTCGTAGCCATCCAGGCGGTGTCCTCGGCCGGCGGCGGCCTGTGGGGGCTGGCGCTGGGCACCATCGGCTCCCTGCTCTCGGCCTCCAACGGCGTAGCGGCCTTCCACCGAGCGCTGCACCGCGTCTACGACACCCGAGAAGGACGCCCCTTCCTGTGGTTCCGCACCATTGTGTTCGGGGAGACGGTGCTGATCGTCGCTGTCGTGCTGCTCAGCATTGGCATGCTGATCGTCGGTGGCGGGGCGTCGCAGCGCATCGGTGAGCTGATCGGCATCCCCACCATCGCCTTCGAGGCCTGGAACCTCGTGAAATGGCCGATCCTGCTGATCATCCTGATCATCGGGGTCTCCGGCGCGTACTACCTGTTCCCCAATGTGCGCCTGCCCCGCTACCGGGTGATGACCCTGGGCTCGGTGCTCAGCGTGCTCGTGCTGTTCGGCACCGCGCTGCTGGCCGGGCGGCTGATGGAATATGCCACGCGCTTCGCCGAAGTGCTGACCGTCCTGAACGGCCTGATCGCGATCCTGCTGCTGATGTGGGTGGCGAACATCGTGGTGGTCTCCGGCGCGGCGCTGGACGCCGAGTTCCTGCGCGCCCGCCAGATCGCGTCCGGCATCCCGGCCTGGCATCACATCGAGCTGCAGCCGCATGCACGGCATACCCTGGACTTCCTGGCCTCGGATGCGGATCACGCGGAAGAGCTGGGCCGCACCGTCGCCGAGGCGGTGCGTGCCAAGCGGCCGCTGCGTCGCGAGCGCAGCCCCTGGATCGTCGACGCCGCCCACCCCCTGGCAGTGAACCCGCCCAAGAGCCATCCCGTGACCAGCACGCCCGAAGAAGGAGACCCCTCCGCATGACCGTCCGCCCGATCACGATCGTCGGCCATCGCGCCCTGTCCCAGCGCACCCGCAAAGTCCGCGAGATCACCGATGAGATCCGCGAACTGGTGGCCGACATGGTCGAGACCAGCGCGGCGGCCAACGGGGCCGGGCTCGCAGCCCCGCAGGTCGGCTCCCGCTGGCGACTGTTCGTCTACTCCTGCACCGACGGGCAGGGGCAGATGCGCCGCGGCGTCGTGATCAACCCGGTGCTGGAGCGCTTCGGCGGCCTGGTGCTGGATGAGGAGACCCTCGAGGGCTGCCTCTCCGTGCCCGGGGAGGGTTTCCCCACCGCCCGGTATCGCGGCGCGCGCGTGAGGGGCATCGACCTCGAGGGCCAGGAGATCGTCGTGGAGGACGAGGGCGGGGTGCTCGCCCGCGCCCTGCAGCACGAGGTCGACCACCTCGAGGGCATGCTCTACCTGGACCGGCTCTCCCCGGCCCGGCGGCGGGAGGCCCTCGATGCGGTGACCGCCCGAGGCTGGCGCGCCCGGTCCCTGCGCTCGTGGGACCCGCGCGAGGTCGAGGCGCCCGATGTGTGAGCCCGCCGTGTGAACCCCCTGACGTCCGGCGCAGGGCCCGATGCTGTCCAGCATCCGCTGACTATCCTGTGGCTATGGAACGTCCCTGCCTGTCTCGTCGTCACGCCCTCCTCGTCCCCGCCACCGCGGCAGCCGGCGTCGGAGCCCTCGCGGCCTGCGCCCCCGAGGATCAGGGCTTCGGGACCAATGCGCCCGTGCGCGCCGAGGACGGTGCGGTGCCGCTCGCGGACATCCCCGAGAACACCAGCACGCTCGTGAACTTCGGTGGCCAGCAGCCCTTCGTGCTCGTGGTCCGCGGCGAGGGCGAGGACGTCACCGCCTACTCTGGCTACTGCACCCACAACGGCTGCGCCCTGCGCGAGGTCGAGGATCAGCTGGACTGCCCCTGCCACGGCTCCCGCTTCGACGCCACGACCGGCGAAGTGCTCGTGGGCCCGGCCACGCGGCACCTGCCCGAGGTGGCGGTCCGCATTGAGGGCGACACCCTGCAGCGGGACGGCTGACCGTGCAGCTGCATCAGACCTCGAAGGGCCTCCGGCCCCACCGGGACGTGGTCAGCTTCGTGCGGCGCGGCGAACGGCTGAGCACTGAGCAGCAGCAGGCGTGGGACGCGCTGGCCGAGCAGTACGTGCTGGATCCGCCGCGCGCCCACCGCGATACGCTGCCCGCCGCCGGGGAGACGCTGGATGTGCCCGCCCTGTTCGGGCGGACGGCACCGCTCGTGGTGGAGGTCGGCTCCGGCCAGGGGGAGAACCTCGTCGCCGCTGCTCTCGCCCACCCGGAGCGTGACTTCCTGGGGGTCGAGGTGTACGCGCCCGGCCTCGCCCAGACCCTGGTGCGGCTACAGGAGGCGGCCGGGCAGGACGGCGCTGACCTGCCGCAGAACCTGCGGATGCTGCCGCTGGATGCGCAGCGGGCCCTGCCGCAGATGCTGCCATCGGCGTCGATCGATGAGCTGTGGGTGTATTTCGCCGATCCGTGGCCCAAACAGCGCCACCACAAGCGGCGGCTGATCAACCCGCCGTTCCTGGATGCGGTGCTGCCGCTGCTGCGGGAGGGCGCCGCCTTCCGCCTCGCGACCGACTGGGCGCAGTACGCTCACCACATGCGCTTCCAGCTCGATGCACGCCCCGAGCTGGAGCTGCTGTTCCCGCAGGGCCCGCGGCCCGACGGGGACTCCACCGATGCCGTGCCCGAGACCATGGCGATGACCGGCTGGGCACCGCGTTTCGCAGGTCGGGTGAAGACAGGTTTTGAGGCCAAGGGCCGACGGGCCGGGCGCCTCATCTGGGATCTTGCGTACACCCGGGTGGCAGAGCCCGGGACCGACGACGGCACCGCCGGAGAGGGGTCGGCATGACCGGGAACGATGATCTGGAGCTGCCCGCGGAGTGGGACGCGGACGAGGATCCGCAGCGCGACCGGCGCGGCGGCCGCCGCGCCGCCCTGATCGCGCTGGGCCTGGTGGCCGTGCTGGTCCTCGGCGTCGGCCTGGTGGTGGGCAACTACCTGCGCGGCCTGCAGAACTCCTATGAGAAGCGCACCGTCGTGGAGATCACCCGCGGCCCCTCCGATGGCGAGGCCCCCGCCCCCGTCGAGGGCAGCGGCCAGAACTTCCTGCTGCTGGGCTCGGACAAGCGCTCCCCCGAGGCGGCCGCCGCCTCCGGGGTGTACGGACAGCGCTCGGACGTGATGATGCTCGTGCATGTCAGCGAGGACAAGGACGCGGTGTATGTCATGTCCTTCCCCCGTGACCTGTACGTGGACATCCCCGGGCACGGGAAGGACCGCATCAATGCCGCCCTCGCCTTCGGCGGGGTGAGCCTCGCGGTGACCACGGTGGAGAACTACGTGGGCGTGCCGATCGACCATGTGGCCCTGGTGGACTTCGACGGCATCCAGGGACTCGTGGACACCCTCGGCGGGGTCGAGGTGCAGGTGCCCACGAACTTCACCGCGGACGGCCACACCTTCACCGAGGGAATGCAGCAGATGAACGGCGAGCAGGCGCTGGTGTTCGTGCGCCAGCGCAAGCAGTTCGCCGACGGCGACTTCCAGCGCAACCGCAATCAGCAGGCCCTGCTCAAGGGCATCGCGGACAAGCTCATCAGCCGCGACACTCTCACCGACCCCGGCAAGCTCGCGAACACGGTCGAGTCCATCTCCCCGTTCCTCACCACGGATGCGGGGCTGAGCTCCACCGAGATGGTGCAGCTGGGGCTGTCGCTGCGCTCCATCCGCGGCGGAGACATCTACTACCTCTCGGTCCCCCACGGGGAACCGACCACCACCAGCGGCGGAGCGAGCGTGGTGGCCACCGATGAGGAGGAGATGGCCGTGCTGCGGGAGGCTCTGCGCACGGATTCGATGGGAACCTATTACGCTCAGAACGCCGGCCGCTACTGAGGGCCGACGCCGCTTCGCTCACCCCTGGGAGGACCCCGTGGCCAATCCGATCGTGACCATCGCCGTTCCCATCGCCGGGTTCATCGCCGCACGCCTGGGCTCCCAGGCGGCCTCCGCCGGGTGGGGCGCCGTGTTCGGGGAGGAGGCCCCCACCCCGAAGAAGCAGAAGGCCGCGGAGAAGGCCGCTGCGCAGCGCCGCAAGGAGCTCAAGAAGGAAGGGGCCTCGAAGGCAGAGATCTCCGCGGTGCGCAACCCGGAGGATGAGACCCCGGTCTGGAAGATCGTGCTGTGGACGACGATCTCCGGCCTCGTGCTGCAGGGGCTGCGCGTGGCGGCGCAGCGCGGCACCAAGGCCGGGTTGGAGCGGGCCATGAGCCGTCGGCCCCGCTCCAACCGCGGCTGAGTCTCAGAACTCCGGGACGTCCACGCCCGGGTGGAGGGTGTCCGGGGCGTCGCCGGTGACCAGGAAGCCCACACGGCGCACCAGGGAGACCGCGTGGTCGCCGATGCGCTCGTAGAAGCGGATCAGCAGCGTCATGTCGATGATCTGGGCGTTGGTGTACTCGTCCTGGCCGCCGCGCGCGATCTGACGGGAGATCTCGAGCATCAGCTCGTCCATCTCGTCGTCACGCTTCTCGACCTGCGCGGCCAGCGCGAGGTCCCGCTCGGCGATGACCTCGCAGGCATCCTTGAGGGCGGCCCGGGCCAGCTCGCTCATGCGCACGATCTGCTCGCGGTGCCGCTCGGGCACGGCCAGCTCGGGGTTGGCGCGGCGGGCGGTCAGGGCGACGTGCGCGGCCAGATCACCCATGCGCTCGAGCGACGAGCTCATGCGCAGCGTCGCGACGAGCAGCCGCAGATCGGTGGCCACGGGCGACTGCCGGGCCAGCAGTTCGACGGCCTTCGCATCGAGCTCGACCTGACGGGAGTCGATGTGGGGATCGGCCGTGATGACCCGCTCGGCGAGGGCGAGGTCCCCCTCGAGCAGGGCGGTGGACGCGTCCTGGATGGCGGTGTCGACCAGCCCGGCCATGTCGATCAGGTCGTCGACGATGTGCCGCAGGTCGCTCTGGTACGCCTCGCGCATAGTGATGCTCCTTGACTGTGTACGAACGTCAGCGCCGATGCTCGCAACTCGGAATGAACGGAGGTCGACGGCTGGTGAACACGAAGCGTAGCTGGCATGAACGCTTCAGGACATCGCGTCACCGGGCCGGGCGTGGCGCCCGGGAGGCGATGCGGGGATCTAGGCTGGATCAGTGCCCCTGTCTGCTCTGCTCCTGCTCGCCGCGGCAATCGGTCTGGTGATCGGCGTCGCGGCGACGCTCGCGCTCGCCCGTTCGGACCGTCGGCACCACGAGGAGGCCCCCGCCCCCGCGGAGCAGCGCGTGCCGGAGGCCGCCGCGGAGGTGCTGGCGATCCTCTCGTCCGCATACGTCGTGCTGGACTCCAGCGGTGACGTCCTGCGCGCCTCGCCGCTGGCCTATTCCTACGGCATCGTCCGCGCTGCCGAGGGTGATTACCCGCGGCTCGCCAGCCGCGAACTGATGGAGCTGGCCGCCGATGTGGGCCGCAACGGCGGCTACCGCGATGAGCGCCTGACGCTGCGCCGCTCGACCGGGCAGGACACCGACGCGGTCATCGACGTGCGGGTGGGCGCCCTGGGTGAGCGCGGCGCGCTGCTGCTGGCCGATGACCTCACGCGGGCGGTCCGCGTCGAGGAGACCCGCCGCGACTTCGTCGCCAATGTCTCCCATGAGCTGAAGACCCCCGTCGGCGCAATCACCCTGCTGGCCGAGACGATGGAGGACGCCGCCGAGGACCCCGATGCGGTGCGCCGCTTCGCGGAGCGCATGCAGACCGAGACCCGGCGCCTGTCCCACCTGGTGCAGGAGATCATCGAGCTGTCGCGGGTGCAGGGCGGCTCCGCCCTGCCCGATGCGACGCCGGTGGAGATCGACGAGGTGGTCGAGGAGGCCGTCGCGCTGAACCGCAACTTCGCGCTCGGCTCACAGATCGAGATCGCCGTGGGTGGCACCCCGGGGCTGCGGGTGTACGGCTCGGTCGCGATGCTCACCACGGCGCTGTCGAACCTGATCTCCAACGCGATCTCCTACTCCGATGCGGACACCCGCGTGGGAGTGTCGGTGCGCCGCGACGGCGGCATGGTGGAGATCTCCGTGAAGGACCAGGGCATCGGCATCTCCAAGGAGAACCTGGAGCGGGTGTTCGAGCGCTTCTTCCGCGTGGACCGGGCGCGCTCACGCAGCACCGGCGGCTCAGGACTGGGCCTGGCGATCGTCAAGCACATCGCGACCGACCACGGCGGCGAGGTCACCGCCTGGTCGATGCGCGGCCAGGGCTCCACCTTCACGCTGCGGCTGCCGGAGATGGGCCGCACCGAGACCATCACCGTGGGCGGCCGCCCGGCGGGCGAGTCCGCCCCGGCCGCCTCAACCTCGGCCGCGGACGCCTGACGTACCGTGGCCATGGAACACCGTGCCGAAAGGGGCAGATGAGATGACGCGGATCCTGATCGTCGAGGACGAGGAGTCGTTCTCCGACCCGCTGTCCTACACCCTCCGCAAGGAGGGCTACGAGGTGGCGGTGGCCGACAACGGCACCGACGGGCTGCGCATCTTCTCCGCCCACGGCGCCGACCTCGTGCTGCTGGACCTCATGCTGCCCGGGATGAGCGGCACCGAGGTGTGCCGGGAGATCCGGCGGACCTCCACCGTCCCGGTGATCATGCTGACCGCCAAGGACGACGAGTTCGACAAGGTGCTGGGCCTGGAGCTGGGCGCCGATGACTACGTGACCAAGCCGTACTCCTCCCGCGAGCTGCTGGCCCGCATCAAGGCGGTGCTGCGGCGCGGCCAGGACTCCGCGGAGGCGCAGGAGGATGCGCCCCTGACGGCCGGGCACATCATGATGGATGTGGAGCGCCACGTGGTCCAGGTCCATGGGCAGGATGTGGCGCTGCCGCTCAAGGAGTTCGAGCTGCTGGAGATGCTGCTGCGCAATGTGGATCGGGTGCTGACCCGCGGCCAGCTCATCGACCGGGTGTGGGGCGCGAACTATGTCGGCGACACCAAGACGCTGGATGTGCACGTCAAGCGGCTGCGCGCGAAGATCGAGGATGACCCGAAGAACCCCGTGCACCTGGTGACGGTGCGGGGCCTGGGCTACAAGTTCGAATCCGGCTCCTGAACCGGGGCGGGGCTCAGGCCCCGCCGTCGGAGGCGGCCGAACCCTCAGCGTCCTGGTAGTACGTCACGTCCCCGGTGATCGTGGGCAGAGAGCTGGTCTCGCTCTGCCCTTCCGCGGCGACCTCCAGCTGCAGCACCGCCCCGGGCACGACATCGCCCACATTCGCCTCCACGAGCTGCTGGCCCTGGCCCGCACCGAACTCCTGCACGCCCTGCGGCTCCAGGGACACCGAGGTGGAGAACACCGTGGTGCCCTCCGCGGTCATGCCGGTCAGCTCAAGAGTGACCGGCTCCTCGCTGTAGTTCACGGCGGTGCCGGTCAGATGCGCGGAGCCGTCCTCGCCGATGAAGACCGCGGCATTGCGGATCCCGGAGTGCATCGCGCCATCCACCTCGATGGTGGCGTTCATGCCGTCGCCGGCCTGGTAGAACTCATGGGTCTGCGTCGGGGACATGACCGAGCAACCGCTGGCGGCCAGGGCCAGGCCCACAGCAGCGGCAGAGAGCACGAGACGGCGGGAGGGACGCACAGAGGACTCCTGTTCGGTGCCGCGCAGGCGGCGGGAGAGGACGGGACAGCGTCCACAGAGTACCGCACGGGCCAGGAGCGGCCGCGCTAGACTGGCCTGCGGAAAGGGGACCCCCACATGAACTATGCCGTCGGCGAGACCGTCGTCTACCCGCATCACGGTGCCGCGCTGATCGAAGAGGTCACCACACGCATCATCAAGGGCGAAGAGCGCACCTACCTGAAGCTCAAAGTCGCTCAGGGTGATCTGACGATCGAGGTTCCCGCCGACAACGTCGACATGGTGGGGGTGCGGGACGTGGTGGATTCCGAGGGCCTCGAGGAGGTCTTCGACGTGCTGCGCCAGCCGTACATCGAGGAGCCCACCAACTGGTCTCGCCGCTACAAGGCGAATGTGGAGAAGCTCGCCTCCGGCGATGTGAAGAAGGTTGCCGAGGTGGTGCGGGACCTGTGGCGCCGCGATCAGGATCGCGGCCTGTCCGCCGGGGAGAAGCGCATGTTGGCCAAGGCCCGGCAGATCCTCGTCTCCGAGCTCGCCCTGGCTCAGAAGACCGATGAGACCGCCGCCGAGGGCATCCTCGACGAGGTCCTCGCCTCCTGAGCTGGCTGACCTCCCCCACCCCATGGCACTGACCTTCGACCCGGCGACGGTGCGTCCGCTGATTCCGGCCCTGGCCCCGGCGGCGGCGGGAGTCGCGCACGGCCGGGAGGCACCCTGCCTGACCCTGCTGGGCGGCAGCCGACTGATCGACCGCCTGCTGCACACCCTCGAGCAGCTGGGTCTCGGCGCACCCATCGTGCTCGCCCCGGCCCCCGCGCTGGCAGCGCTGCGGCAGGCCCTGCCGTCGGCGGTGCAGGTGCGCGGGGTCGAGGGCGATCGATCCGCCGCCCTGCGTGAGGGTCTCGCCGCCACGGACGCCCCGCTGCTGCTGATCCATGATGCGGAGCGGGCGCTCACCCCCCGCAGCGTGATCGAGCAGGTGCTGGGGGCGCTCACCGCTGACGTGGATGCGGTGGTGCCGGTCACGGCCGTGACGGACTCGGTGAAGGCGGTGCGGTCCGACGGGCTGCACAATGTGGACCGCGAGTCCCTGGCCACGCTGCAGAGCCCCCGGCTGCTGCGGCGCGAGCTGCTCGAGCAGGTTCTTGCCGCCCCTGCGGATGGGGGGACTGACGAAATCCAGCTGGCTCTCGCGCACGGGGCGCAGGTGCGCACGGTGCCCGGCTCCCATGCGGGCGCCGCGATCGTGGATCGGCTCAGCCTGTGGCAGGCGCAGATCTCCCTGGGGCTGGCCCGGGACACCTCGCATCGCCACGGCCTGGCCCGCAGCTGACGGGCTCAGCGGGGGCGGGACTCAGCGGCGGCGGCTGCGAGCCACGGCGCGGAACTCGCCGAGCATGCGCCGCGGCTTGGACAGCAGACTGCGCGGCAGCGAACTGGCCAGCTCCCCCGGATCCCGGCGCAGGCGCCGCAGCAGGCGGCGCGGCTTGGAGCTGATGCGCTGGCGCAGGTCCGGCAGGTAGTCCTCCGAGACGTCCAGGCGCGTCACGGCGCCGCAGCCGGTGCACTGGATCTCGGTGACGAACCGACCGGCGTACACCACCGCGTGCTCTGCCTCCTCATTGCAGGCGGTGCAGCGCAGGTAGCTCTCCTCGACGCTCATCGGCTCCTCCTCAGCGGGACCTCAAACCTAGCGCGGCCACCACATCCTGGGCGAGCAGGAGGTCCTGCGCGTAGGTGATCTTGAAGTTCGTCTCCTCGCCGCGCACCCAGGTCACGGGGATATCCGTGTATTGCTCGGCGCAGGAGGCGGTGTCGGTGCCCACGAAGCCGTCCCGGGCCGCCGCCTCATAGGCATCCAGGATCGGGCTGGCCCGAAAACCCTGCGGGGTCTGCACCCGCACCATCGTCTCGTTCCCGACGCCGGGGGCCAGGCGCTCCCCCGGGGCGATGCCGACGAGGTCCTCGGCGGGGATGCCGGGGACGGCCCCGCCGGACTCCCGGGCGGCATGCAGCACCGCGGAGGCCAGGCCATGAGAGACCAGCGGACGGGCGGCGTCATGGATCAGCACGGTGTCCACCGCTCCGGAGTCGATGCGGTCGGCCAGATGCCGCAGCGCCAGCAGCTCCGACTCCTGGCGGGTGGAACCGCCGGGGATGATCTCCAGCGGGCACTCGGTCTCTCGGGTGGCCACGAAGCGGGCGTGTTCGAGGTCCTCGGGCCGCACCACGAACACCAGCAGGCCCACGCCCTGCACGGTGGCCAGGGTGTTCAGCCCCCAGGCGGCGATGGAACGGCCGGACAGCTGCAGGAAGGCCTTGTTGATCCCCGCGCCGACGCGGGTGCCAGAGCCCCCGGCGAGCACCACGGCAGCGGCCCGTCCGTGCAGGCGGGGGCGGCGGTGTCGGCGGATCTGGCTCACCCCGGCATCGTAGACGTCCGCAGTGATCATGATGGAACCGCACAGCGCCTCGTGACAGAATCGACGACTGCCGCCCGTGCCCGCTGTCGCTGTCTGTCAGGAGATCGCATGCTCACCATCGCCGTCGTGTGCGGCGCCGGGATCGCCACCTCCGCGCTGATCGCCGGTCAGGTCCGCGATCACATCGCAGCCTCCGGGCATCGCGCCCACGTCACGCAGGCCACCGTGATGGACCTGCTCTCCCCCGACTTCCAGGCCGATCTCGTGGTCTCGACCGTGGATCTGCCACCGGCGCTGGGCATCCCGGTGGTCTCCGCGATGCCGCTGCTGCTGCAGACCAACCCGGCCCAGACGTTCACGGACATCGACACGCTGCTGGCCCGCATCACCGGCACCGCGGGAGGGAAGGACGCCCGATGAACACCGATCGCACGATCGATACTGCGCCGATGCCGCTGCCGCGCGTGGGCACCGGCGTGGATGTGCACGCTGTGGCCCCGGAGGGAGCGGACCGCGAGCTGTGGGTGGCCGGGCTGCTCTGGCCCGGCGAGCGCGGGCTCGTGGGTCACTCGGACGCCGATGTGGCCTGCCACGCGGCCTGCGATGCGCTGTTCGCGGCGGCTGGCATCGGGGACCTGGGGTCCCATTTCGGGGTCGCTGACCCGCAGTGGGCCGGTGCGGCCGGGGCGACGATGCTGCGCGAGGCCGCCCGTCGGGTACGGGAGGCCGGGTATCGGATTGGGAGTATCTCGGTGCAGGTGGTGGGGAATCGGCCCCGCCTGGCGACCCGCCGTGAGGAGGCCGTCGCGGTGATGAGCGAAGCCGCCGGCGCCCCCGTCTCCGTCTCCGGCACCACCACCGACGCCCTGGGCCTGACCGGCCGCGGGGAGGGCGTCGCGGCGATCGCCACCGCCCTCGTGGTGGCGCTGCCCCAGCCCGCGAAGGAGGCCTGATGAGCACCACCGAACAGTCCGCTGACCGCACCCCGCTGCCCACGTCGGCAGCGGATGTGGAGGCTGCCGCTGAGCAGCTGGCCCCGGTGCTGCGCCGCACCCCGCTGGAGATGTGCCCGCGGCTGAGCGAGATCGCCGGGGTGCCGGTGTGGCTCAAGCGGGAGGACCTGCAGTCGGTGCGGTCCTACAAGCTGCGCGGCGCCCACCTGTTCATCGGCTCCCTGGAGCCCGCCGCGCGGGAGGCCGGGGTGGTGGCGGCGAGCGCCGGCAATCACGCCCAGGGCGTCGCGCGGGCCTGCCGCAGCCTGGGCATTCCCGGCCGGATCTACGTGCCGAGCACCACGCCGCGGCAGAAGCGCGAGCGGATCACCGCGATCGGCGGGGACCTCGTGGAGCTGGTGCTGGTGGGCGATACCTTCGACGATGCTGCGGAGGCCGCCGCCCGGGATGCGGAGACCAGCGGCGCCACGATGGTCCCGCCCTTCGATCATCCGCGGATCATGGCCGGGCAGGGCACGGTCGCGCTCGAGGCCGCCGAGCAGCTGCACCTCGAGCACGGCCGCGAGGTGGGCACGCTGGTGCTGCCGGTGGGCGGCGGAGGGCTGCTGGGCGGCTGCGGGGCGTGGCTGCGTGAGCGTCTGCCGGGGGCCCGGATCGTGGGTGTCGAGCCCGCGGGGGCGCCGTCGATGGCGGCGGCCCTGCGCGCGGGACGCCCCGTCGCGTTACCGGATATGGACCGTTTCGTGGACGGTGCGGCGGTGCGCACCGTCGGCGCCGCACCGCTGGCGATGGCGCAGGCGCTGCAACCGGATCTCCTGGCCGTCGACGAAGGGGCGGTGTGCACCGAGATGCTGGCCCTGTACCAGGTCGATGGCATCATCGCCGAGCCGGCGGGGGCGCTCGCGGCCTCCGCCGTCGCCACCGGCGCACTCGGGGATCTCACGGGGGCCGATGGGGATGTGGTGGTCGTAGTCTCCGGCGGCAACAATGACGTCTCGCGGTACAACGAGGTGGTCGAGCGTTCCCTGGTCCACGAGGGCCTCAAGCACTACTTCCTGGTGACGTTCCCGCAGGAGCCGGGAGCGCTGCGCCGCTTCCTGGACCGGGTGCTGGGCCCCACCGATGACATCGTGCTGTTCGACTACATCAAGCGCAACAACCGCGAGGAGGGCCCGGCCCTGGTGGGCCTCGAGATCAGCGCGAAGGAGGATCTCGAGCCGCTGATGGCCCGCATGGCGGCCTCGCGGATGGAGATCGAGCGGATCGACCCGCGCGACCCGATCTACCGCTACCTCACCTGAGGGGCCGAGCCCCCGCTCAGGACTCGGCGCGTGCGGCGACGGCGGAGCTCACGATCTCGTCCAGGCCGTGCTGCGCCGACCAGCCCAGGGTCTGGGCGATGCGGTCCGCCGAGCAGATCAGGCGGGCCGGGTCCCCGGCGCGGCGCGGCCCCATCTCCGGGGTGATCTCGATGCCCTTGGCGCGGGCGATCGCCTCGATCACCTCGAGGACGCTCGACCCGGTGCCGGTGCCCACATTGAACACCCGGTGCGGGCGGTCCTCGCCGCGCAGGTAGTCCAGGGCGGCCAGATGCGCTTCGGCGAGGTCCAGCACGTGCACGTAATCGCGGATGCAGGTGCCATCGGGCGTGTCGTAGTCATCGCCGAACACAACCGGCGCCTTCCCCTGCGCGAGACGGTCCAGGACGATCGGCACAAGGTTCATCACCGCGGTGTCGGCTAGCTCGGGCCAGCCGGCCCCGGCCACGTTGAAGTAGCGCAGCCCCACGGTACGCATCCCGTGGGCGCGCTCGGCATCGGCCAGCATCCACTCCCCCACGTACTTCGTGGCGCCGTAGGGATTGATGGGCTGCGGTGTGAGGTCCTCGGTCACCAGGTCCACATCCGGCACGCCGTACACGGCGGCCGAGGAGGAGAACACAACATCGCGCACCTGGGCGGAGGCGCAGGCCGCGAGGACGTTGGCGAGCCCGCCCACGTTGTCGTGCCAGTACATCTCCGGCTTCTCGACGGACTCCCCCACCTGCTTGTGGGCGGCGAAGTGGATGACCGAGTCCGCGCCCGAGGCGCGCAGGTGGAAGGCGAGCTTCTCCCGGGCATCCGGGAGGGTGACATCGAGTTCGATGAGCTCCGCTCCCGCGGTGCGCTCACGCAGGCCGGTGGAGAGGTCATCGACCACGACCACCTCCCGGTCCTGCTCCAGCAGGAGCCGCACCACGTGCGACCCGATGTACCCGGCACCACCGATCACGAGAGTCGTCATGGCACCAGCCTACCCGGGGTGCGCCTCGCCGCTCAGGACCAGGAGCTGGCCAGGGGCCGACCCTCGGCGTATCCGGCCGCGCCCTGCAGCCCGATGACGGCGCGCTCGCGGAACTCGGCGGTGTCCGCCGCCCCGGCGTAGGTGAAGGAAGAGCGCACCCCGGCGGTGATCTGGTCCAGCAGGTCCTCGACCCCGCCGCCGGCCGCATCGAGATACATGCGGGAGGTGGAGATGCCCTCCTCGAACAGGCCCTTGCGGGCGCGCGCGAAGGCGTCCTCCCGGGCGGTGCGGTGCGAGACGGCCCGCTTGGAGGCCATGCCGAAGGACTCCTTGTAGGCGCGCCCGGACTCATCGGTGCGCAGCTGCCCCGGCGATTCGTAGGTGCCGGCCAGCCACGAGCCGATCATGACGTTCGAAGCCCCGGCGGCGAGCGCGAGCGCGACGTCGCGCGGGTGCCGCACCCCGCCGTCGGCCCAGACATGGGCGCCGAGCTCGCGGGCCTGCTGGGCGCATTCGAGCACCGCGGAGAACTGGGGGCGGCCCACCCCGGTCATCATGCGGGTGGTGCACATGGCGCCCGGGCCCACGCCCACCTTGACGATGTCGGCCCCGGCCTCGATGAGCTCGCGCGTGCCCTCGGCGGTGACGATATTCCCGGCGGCCAGGCGCACCGCGGTGCCCTCGCGGGGGCCCAGCGCCGTCCGGGCGGCCTGCAGGGCTTCGATCATGCGGTCCTGGTGGCCGTGGGCGGTGTCCAGCACGATGACGTCTGCGCCGATGTCCACGAGGTCCCGCACCCGGGCGGCGACATCGGCGTTGATACCGACGGCCACGCCGATGCGCAGGCGACCCTCGCTGTCCACGGCCGGGCGGTAGATGGTCGAGCGCAGCACCCCGGTGGCAGTCAGGACACCGCGCAGCGTCTGATCGTCATCCACCACCAGGGCGGCCTCCCGGTGGGTGGCGGCGATGCGGGCGTGCAGCTGCGCGGGCTCAGACTCGAGGTCCGCGGGGTGCAGCACCGGCACGTCGTCGCTGAGAACCTCCCCCACCTGGGTGAAGGAGTCCTGCCCGGCGATCTCGTCGGCGGAGACGGTGCCCAGCACGTGCCGCTGCTCATCGACGATCACGACGATGCCGTGGGGGCGCTTGGGCAGCAGGTCCGCGGCCTGCCCGAGGGTGCCGTCGGCCGTGAGGGTCAGGGGATGGTCCACCAGCAAGTCACGGCTCTTGACGCTGCGGACGATCGAGGCGATGCGCTCGGGGGCGAGATCCTGCGGCAGGATCGCCAGGCCCCCGCGGCGAGCCATCACCTCGGCCATGCGGCGGCCGCTGACCGCGGTCATGTTCGCGGCGATCAGCGGGATCGTCGTGCCGCTGCCGTCGTCGCTGGCCAGGTCCACATCGAAGCGGCTGGTGACCGCGCTGCGGCGAGGCAGGAAGAAGCAATCGTCGTAGGTGAGATCCGTGATCGGCTCGTGGATGATGCGCATGGGCCCAGCATCGCATGGAGTCATGTGCGGGCAGCGATCCGGCGCTGGGTGGGGCGCGACGTTTCCGGACCTCCACACGCCTCTCACAGCGCATGCCAGGGTTGCGCGGATGCTCCGCCTAGGATGTCGGGCGTGACGAACGGACCCAGCGCATGACGGACTCGTCCTCGATGCCGAGGCGACGCCGACAGAAGGGCCGCCATCGCAAGATCGAGCGACCTGCCCAGTCGACGCCGCTTCCCGATCAGGAGGCGCGGCGGCGGCGCGATGCTGCCTTCGGCCACGCGTCGCAGCGCCGCACCTGGGTGGTGGGCCCCCAGCAGGACGAGGTGGAGCCGCAGCAGGCAGAGGTGGAGCCCCAGCAGGCCGAGGTGGCTGACGAGCCGGCCGAGCAGGTTGAGCCGGTTGAGCCGGTTGAGCCGATTGAGACGGTTGCACCGCCCGCGCGGCCGCGCGGACGCCGGGCCGCCTTTCCGCTGGATCAGCTGCCTGAGTTCCCGCCCGAGGCTATGGAGCAGGACGCGCCTGAGAACGACGGCGAGACAGGGCTGGATCACGAGCACGACGCCGAGGTCGACGCCTGGAGCGCATCGTCCGCGCCGGAACCGGAACCTGAGCCGGAATCTGAGCCTGAGCCCACACCGGAGGCGGAGCCTGACTCGGAGACGGCGCCTGTCCCGGAGCCTGCGGCCGTCGCCGCACGGCGGACCGAGCACGGGCCCGTCGGCTCTCTCCCCCAGGTCGCCGGCTGGACGATCCTGACCTCCCTGGTGCCAGGCACCGGACTGCTGACCACCCGTCTGCGCCGCGTGGGTGCGGTCCTGCTGGGGATCCTGCTCGTGGTCGGTCTCGCAGTCGGCGGCCTACTGCTGTTCGGCGACCCACTGCGCACCGCAGCGACCTTTGCCTCGCGCCGCGGGATCCTCATCGCCGCGATGATCGTCCTGGCCGTGGCCGGGGTGGTGTGGGCGCTGCAGATCATCGCCGCGAATCTCGCGCACTCCGCCCGGCAGCGCCTGGAGGGCGCCAAGCGGCACCTCGCGCTCGTCCTCGCGGCGGTGATGGTCCTGGTGGTCGCGGTGCCCTTCGGTCGCGGTGTGCAGTCGCTGTGGGCGCTGCAGGGCCTGATGGGCTCCAGGGCCGTGTTCACCGGGGGCAACACCGCGCGGGATCACCGCCTGCAGGAGGGCAAGGATCCCTGGGCTGGGGTGGGGCGGCTGAACATCATGCTGCTGGGCCAGGATGCCGGGGCGGATCGCACCGGCACCCGCCCGGACACCATCATGGTGGCCTCGATCGACACCGAGACCGGCAAGACCGCGCTGTTCTCCATTCCCCGCAACCTCGAGCATGTGCGCTTCCCCGAGGACACCCCCGCGGCCAAGGAGTTCCCCGACGGATTCCGCTACTACGGCCCCAACCAGGACCTCATCAACGCCGTGTGGTCCTGGGCGGAGGATCGCCCGGACCTGTTCGAGGGCGATCCGGAGCCGGGGCTGACCGCCACCCGCTGGGCCGTCGAGGAGACCCTGGGCCTGGAGATGGACTACTACGCGATGGTGAACCTCCAGGGCTTCGAGGACCTCGTGGATGCCCTGGGCGGGGTGGACCTCGTGGTGGAGCGGCGCATCCCCATCGGCGGTGGCGCCTCGCAGGTGGAGGGCTACATCGAACCGGGCGAACAGACCCTCGATGGCTTCCACGCCCTGTGGTACGCCCGCTCTCGCGAGGGCTCTGATGACTTCAACCGCATGTGCCGCCAGCAGCGGATCGTGCGGGCAGTGGCCGAGGAAGCGGATCCCACCTCGATCGCCCTGTCGATCCCGAAGCTGGTGAAGGCCACGGAGACGAACATCGTCACGGACCTGCCGGTGAACAACCTCGATGCCTTCGTGGAGCTGGCGCTGCGGATCAAGGAAGGCGGCTTCACCTCCCACCCGATCACCCAGGACGTCACCTTCAGCGGCAACGCCGACTGGGACTACCTCAAGGAGTGGACGCAGGCCTCGATCGAGGACTCGATGCAGCGCGGCCCGGAGTCCGTCAAGGGCGAGACCGAGCCGGGCTCGACCGAACCCGCCGAGACCGGGGCACCGCCCGAGGAGGACACCGAGGACTCCGACACCGGTAAGGAGGGCTCGGACACCGGCGAGGACGACTCTGCGGAGGAGAAGCCCACCAAGGAGGAGAGCTCCGATGGGCAGGGATCCTCGGAGAAGACCGAGGCTCCGGAGGTCGAGCAGGATCCGCTCAAGAGCTGCCTGCCGGGGGCCGATCAGAGCCAGTTCGGCTGATCCTGCCCGCCCGGGGCGCAGCGTCAGATCACCTGCTGGTCAGATCACCTGCAGCAGCGCGTTCTCAATGAGCTCCGGCATCGCCGGGTGGATCCAGTACTGGGTCTCGGCGATGTCCCGCGCACTCTGCCCGGTGCTCATCGCCTGGATCAGGATCTGGATCAGCGTCGTCGCCTCGGGGCCGATGATGTGTGCGCCGAGGATCTCGGTGGTCTCGGCATCCACGACAATGCTCGCAAAGCCCGTCTCGTCCTCCATCGCCCATCCATAGGCGATCGCGCTGTAGTCCTGGCGCGCTACCCGAATGCTGCGGCCCTGCTCGCGGGCCTGGTCTGCGGTGAGCCCCACCCACGCCACCTGCGGGGAGGTGAACACGCCGCTGGGGATCGGCATGGTGTCCGAGCGGCGCAGCTGCTCGGGGTGCAGCAGGTTGTGGCGCACGATCCGCAGCTCATGGTTCGCCACGTGCTTGAGCTGGAAGGGGCTCGAGAGGTCGCCGAGTGCCCACACACCCTCGAGCACCTCGCCTCCGGAGAGGACCCGCTGATAGGGGTCCACGAGCACGCGCCCGTTTGCGGCGGTGTCGATTCCGGCCGCGGCAACATCCAGCAGGTCGGAGTTCGGGCGGCGCCCCACGGCGACCAGCAGCTCCTGGGCACGCACCACGGCCTCGCCGCCATCGCGCGGCCCGCGCAGCTCAACCCCGTCGGCCGTGCGCTGCACGCTTGCCACGTCCAGGTTCTTCTCCAGGTGCAGCCGGGCATCGAGGATCTCGGTGAGTCGGGCGGAGATCTCCGGATCCGCGCCGCGCAGCACCCGGTCGCGCCGGGCGATGAGCGTGACCTCCACCCCGAGAGAGGCGAAAATGTGCGCCATCTCCACGGCGATCACTCCAGAGCCGAGAATCGCCAGGGATGCCGGCAGCTCGGGGATCCGCATGATGGTGTCCGAGGTGTGGGGCTGCGCCTCAGCGAGACCGGGGATGGGCGGCAGCTCGGGGCGTGACCCGGCGCCCAGCACGATGGTGTCGGCCGTGATGCGCCGGGTCCGGGGGCCGTCGGTGTCCGCGGCGGCGGTGACCTCGAGGGTCTTCGGGCCGGTGAACCGCGCGGTGCCGCGCAGCAGCGTGAGGTTCGCATTGTCCGGGTGGTCGCGCCGGTACTGTTCACCGCCATCGCTGATGGGGTCGATGCGCCCGAAGATCCGGTCGCGGATCGCCAGCCAGTCCACGTGCCGCAGCTGCTGGCTGAGACCGAAGCGCCCGGAGATCGCCGGGGTGTGGGCGAGGTTCGCGGTGTGCACGAACATCTTGGTGGGGATGCAGCCGAGGTTCAGGCAGGTTCCGCCGAACACACCGCGCGGCCCCACCCCCCGGTCGATCTGGACGATCGAGGATCCGGCCAGCTCCGGGCCGGGCAGGGAGTTCGCGGATCCGGAGCCCACCAGGGCGATATCGAAATGCTGGGCGTCATCAGTCACGTTCCCCAATCTACTGCGCCCCGCTGGCGTCCTGCGGCGGCCGCCCCTGCCCCGAGAGCAGAACTGCCCAGCTGGGGGCGAGCCCCCCAGCAGATCTGATATCGGCCGATAGTGTGACTCTTGACGACGCTGATCGGCTCCCCACCCGATCACTTCACCCGAGTGCCCACGGCGCCGATGTGAGCATGCCAGATGGAGCCGACCATGACCGCTGCCCCCACGTCCGCACCTCCCGCTGCCGGGGGCGCCGTCGTCGAGCGCGACGGCGAGGAGATCACCATCGACGGTTGCTCGAAGATCGTGCTGGCCCCCGGCGTGAAGACCCGCCAGGTGCTCGAGGGTGCACAGACCCTCGTGCCGGAGGTCCACCACATCGGTGATGCGAAGCAGACCCGCAACGCGGTCTCGGCAATCTGGGAGGGTGCACGGGTGGCGCTGGCCATCTGATCCGGCATCGATCCCGGGGAGCCCCGACGCATCCCCATCGGCGCGAGCCGGTCATCACCCCCGTAGGCTGTGGTGATGACCGGCTCGTCTGCTGTCGTGGGGGAATCCGGACGCCCCACATTCCCCTCTGCCCTCGCCGCCTGGCTGACGGTGCTGCGCTGCCCCCTGTGTGATGACGGCCTGCACGCCCAGGGCCGCACCCTGCGCTGCCCCCGCGGGCACAGCGCGGATCTGGCACGGGCCGGGTATGTGTCGCTGCTCGGCGGCACGCCGGCCCGCAGCGGGGATGACGATGACATGGCGCGGGCCCGGGACCGTTTCCTCGCCACCGGCGCCTATGAGCCGCTGCGCCAGAAGCTGGCACAGCGCGCCGCGGCCTGCGCGCCGTCACGGGTGCTGGATGTGGGCGGCGGCACCGGGTGGTATCTCGCCGGGGTGCTCGATGCGGTGCCGGGGGCGCTCGGGCTCACGACCGACACCTCCGCCCGGGCGCTGCGCTTTGCGGCCCGGGCGCATGAGCGCGCTGCCGCTGCCGCGTGGGATGTGTTCCGGCCCTTCCCCTTGGCCGATGGGTCCGTGGATCTGCTGCTGGATGTGTTTGCGCCGCGCAACCCTGCCGAGTTCGCGCGGGTGCTCGGGGACCGGGGAACCCTGCTGGTGGTGCGCCCGGCCCCGGATCATCTGGCGCAGCTGCGGGCGGCGGTGCCGACGATGGTCGCGCCGGATCCGCGCAAGGAGGAGCGTTTGCATGAGGCGCTGGATCCGCTGTTCGAACAGATCGAGACCGTGCCGCTGCGCTGGAGCTTCACTGCGCCGCCTGCCGCGGCGCGGGACCTGGTGGCGATGACGCCGAGCGCCCGCCATGTCAGCCCCGAGCAGCTCGGCGCTGTAGAGCAGCACGGGCAGCTGGAGGTCACCGCTTCGATGGTGCTGACGCAGCTGCGCACGCGCTGATCCCGGCCCGGTGAGCCGGCGGTTCAGGGCTGCCGGGAGAGTCCCACGAGCACGAGCCCGACGGCGGCCACGAGTGCCCCGGCCCCGAGCATCACGACGCCCTGGGGCATGAGATCGGCGGCGAACTGGTCCTCGAAGGCCCGCACGATCGGACCGAGGAACGCCGCCTGATCCAGCAGGTCCGGGACCAGCGTCTGAATGCGGGCGGCCAGCAGACACACCACCCCGCCGGCGAGGATCCCCGCCAGGCCCGCCAGGCCCAGTATGGCGCGGCGGTGCGCGGCCAGCAGCAGGGCGAGCAGGACGAGCGCCCCGGCGGCGAGTCCCAGCCACGGGGCATAGGGCGCGAGGGCCGCCGCCCGGGTCAGCAGCGGGATGTCCGGGATCGTTGCGACGGTGACCGACGCGGAGTCGGGACGCGGTAGCTCAACCGGCAGAAACCCCTCGGCGCCGCTCAGCATGCGGTCCACCAGCGGCAGCAGGTCTACCTGCAGCTCCTCCGCACCGGGCACGAACAGGGACTCGTGCAGGCTGACCATGGTGCGGTCCCACACAGTTCCGTAGGCATCGGTCTGGGTGATCTTGGCGGTCTGCTCCTCCAGCAGCGGGGTGAGGCGCTCGGAGATCCACCCGGGGATGCGGTCATCGTCGAGAACACTCGCAACCGCCGCATCGGAGATCTCCTGCTGGGCGGCACGGTCATCGGCCAGCGGCTGGGTGATCGCGAGGAACCCGTCCTGCGCGATGACGTGGCGCTGCAGCCACACGGCGGGCAGCCAGGCGGCACCGAGCACGAGCGCGATCAGCAGCAGAAGCGCGGCGAGGAGGTCACGAGCGGAGGACACCCGCCCACGGTACCGCGCGGCGCGGGGCAGCAGGTGGCCTAGACAGGGAGCGGCCCCGCTCCCGATGAGTCTCGGGGGCGGGGCCGATACGGCGTGTGGGCCTGGTCAGCCGCCGATGCGGATGAAGGTCCAGTTGCCGGAGTAGATGTTGCGCTCGGAGGTGCCCACGCGGGCGTTGCCTGCGTCGACCATCATGTTGCCACCGGCGTAGATGCCGACGTGGCCCGGCTTGTAGATGAGGTCGCCGGGGCGAGCCTCGGAGCGGGGGATCACCCGGCCGGCCGCAGCCTGCCCGGCGGCACCGCGCGGCAGGTTGATGCCGTGCTGGGCGTAGACCCACTGCACGAAGCCGGAGCAGTCCCAACCCGAGGGCGAGGTGCCTCCCCAGACGTAGGGGGTGCCGATGCCGGAGCGGGCGGTGGCCAGGATGGAGCTGCCCGCGGCGGCCTGCGAGGGGGCGGGCGCGGAGCTCTCGGACGACTGCTGCTCGGAGGGGTTGTTCTGGGCGTTCGAGCGCTCACCCGAACGGGAAGCGGTGTTCGAGTCCGCACGGGTCTCGGGCTCGTCCTGCCCCTGCTCCGTCTGGTTCTGTTCGGCCTGCTCCGCGGCGGCCTGCTCCTGCTGACGCTGCTCCTCGGCCTCGCGCGCAGCCTCCTCGGCCGCACGGATCTCCTCTTCGGTGGGGCCGACCTCGACGGAGATGGCACCAGCGAGCGGGGACAGGGAGGAGGTCGCGCCCTCGGCGGCCTTCTCGACGGAGGGGATGCCCACCGCGGGGGCGGTGACCGCCGGGGCCACCGCGGTCTCGATCTTCTGCGGACCATCGGCCTGCGGCTCCGCGGTCGCGCTCGCACCGCCGCCCAGCAGCATCGCAGCGGCCATGGCAGCGCCGACGCCGACGCGGCCGGCGCGGGTCACGGGCGTGACCGTCCGCATCGCGCGGCGGTGGGTGTTCTTCACAGTCTTTGACACGTCAGGCTCCCTGGCCCCTCGGTGCATGCACCTCGCGCTGGTCCGAACTCGGATCCCGTCCCGGGGCGCGTACGGGGCCTCCCGGGGGGAGCGTCGAAGCGCCGTCTCGCCTCGACACGCCCTCGACTTTAGGTGGGGGTCCCCGTCGACGTCAGCAGGACAGGAAGGGTCTGGGGGAGAGTTTGACGCGGGCTTTACTCGCCAGTCGGGGGCGTCACGCGCAGCTGCTCGGCGGCGTCGAGCTCGAGGGTGAGCTCGCGCCCATCGGCAGCGGTGAGCCCGATCATCTCGCCGCGCCGTCGCACCTCGATCCACACCCCGGGATAGATGCCGTGACCTGCGAGATCCTCGAGCAGCGCGGTCTCGGACTGCAGGCGCTCTCCGATCCGCTCCAGGAGCACGCGCGCGCTCCCATCGGCGGAAAGCACCGCGGTGAGCGTCGGCGGCACTTCACGTGACTTGAGGGGGTCTTTACCGTTGTTGGTGGCGCCGGTCTCGTCGTGCGCCGGGTCGATGCCGAGCGCCTGCAGCCCCGGGATCGGGTTGCCGTACGGGTCCACGTAGGGCGGGGTGAGCGCCGCGGCGAGCCGCTGCTGCACCGCGAGGCTCATGACGTGCTCCCAGCGGCACGCCTCCTCGTGGACCTGCGCGTACTCCAGACCGATTACGTCCAGCAGGTGACGTTCGGCCAGGCGGTGGCGGCGCATGACATCCACGGCGAGCTCGGCGCCGCGCTCGGTGAGGCGGATGCGCCGCTGGTCATCCAGATGCAGCAGGCCATCGCGCTCCATCCGGGCGACGGTCTGGGAGACCGTCGGGCCCGAGTGCCCCAGACGCTCGGCGATCCGGGCGCGCATCGGCACCACCCCGGCCTCGCGCAGTTCGAACACCGTCTTGAGGTACATCTCGGTGGTGTCGATGAGATCGCCGGACACGGGCCCTCCTCGGATGACGTAAGTGCGGTCAGCTTAGCGAGCGGCGCCACGGCTGGTCAGCGGGTCCTCAGAGCAGACGGGCGAGCAGGTGCAGCAGGACACCCAGCCCATTGATCAGCACATGGGCGAGCACGAGCAGCCCGAGGGTCTTAGCCCGCACCCGCTGCGGCCGACGGGCGATCACGCGGGCCTCGCCCCGCCCGCGGGGCATCACGAGCAGCAGCAGGATCGTCGCCAGGTACGGGATCAGCAGCAGCGGAACCGCGACCGGGGCCCGACCCGCATCGGAGGACAGCACGACACCGCCGGGGTTGCGCCACCAGGTCACGGCGATGGCGAGGACGAACAGCGCCACCAAGGCGCCGATGGCGCCGGGATGATCCCGACGCGGCAACGCCCCGGGAACCGCGGGGGCTCCCGGGGCGTCGACGCGGTGGCTCACAGAGACTTGATGATCTCGCGCATGAGCTCGGCGGTCTCGGTGGGGGTCTTGCCCACCTTGACGCCAGCGGCCTCCAGGGCCTCCTTCTTCGCCTGCGCGGTGCCGGCGGAACCGGAGACGATGGCGCCGGCGTGGCCCATGGTCTTGCCCTCGGGGGCGGTGAAGCCCGCGACGTAGCCCACGACAGGCTTGGTCATGTGCTCCTTGATGTACGCGGCGGCGCGCTCCTCGGCGTCGCCGCCGATCTCGCCGATCATCACCACACCGAGGGTGTCGGGGTCGTTCTCGAACGCCTCGAGGGCGTCGATGTGGGTGGTGCCGATGACCGGGTCGCCACCGATGCCGATGCAGGTGGTGAAGCCGATATCGCTCAGCTCGTACATCATCTGGTAGGTGAGGGTGCCGGACTTGGAGACCAGGCCCAGCGTGCCCGCGCCGGTGATGTTCGCCGGGGTGATGCCGGCATTGGACTTGCCGGGGCTGATGACGCCCGGGCAGTTGGGGCCGATGATGCGGGTGGTGCCCTTGCCCTTGGCGTAGTTGAAGAACTCGGCGGTGTCCTTCACCGGGATACCCTCGGTGATCACCACGAGCAGGCCGATGCCTGCATCGATCGCCTCGATCGCGGCGTCCTTGGCGAACTTCGGTGGCACGAACACCACCGACACGTCGGCGCCGGTGGCCTCCATGGCCTCGGCCACGGAGCCGTAGACCGGCACGTCGTGGCCGCCGTCGAAGGAGACGCTCTGCCCGGCCTTGCGGGGGTTGACGCCGCCGACGATCTGGGTGCCCGCATCGAGCATGCGCTGGGAGTGCTTCATGCCCTCCGAGCCGGTCATGCCCTGGACGATGACCTTGCTGTTCTCGTCAAGAAAAATCGACATGGGGTGTGCTGCTCACTTTCCTGCGGCGGCGAGCTCGGCAACCTTTGCGGCGCCGCCGTCCATCGTGTCGGCCAGGGTGACCAGGGGGTGGGCGAAGTCGGCCAGGATCTTCCGGCCCTCCTCGACATTGTTGCCATCCAGGCGCACCACGAGCGGCTTGGTGGCGGAATCGCCGAGCTTCTGCAGGGCGCCGACGATACCGTTGGCCACCGCGTCGCAGGCGGTGATGCCGCCGAACACGTTGACGAACACGGCGGTGACCTGCTCATCGCCCAGGATGACGTCCAGGCCGTTGGCCATCACCTCGGCGGAGGCACCGCCGCCGATGTCCAGGAAGTTCGCGGGCTTCACGCCGTGCTGCTCGCCGGCGTAGGCCACGACGTCCAGGGTGGACATGACCAGGCCCGCGCCGTTGCCGATGATGCCGACCTCGCCGTCGAGCTTGACGTAGTTGAGGTCCAGCGCCTTGGCCTTGGCCTCCAGCGGGTCCTCGGTCTTGGTGTCCACCAGGGCGGCGTGGTCCTCGTGGCGGTACTCGGCGTTGTCATCCAGGGTGACCTTGCCGTCCAGCGCGATGATCTCGCCCTCGCCGGTCTTGACCAGCGGGTTGACCTCCACCAGGGAGGCGTCCTCCTCGCGGTAGACATCCCAGAGCTTGATGAGCACCGGGGCGACCTTCGCGGCGGTCTCGGGGTCGAACTTCGCGGCCTCGACGATCTCGCGGGCCTTGGCCTCATCGATGCCGACATTCGGGTCCACGGCCACCCGGGCCAGGGCCTCGGGCCGCTCGACGGCGAGCTGCTCGATCTCCATGCCGCCCTCGACGGAGCACATGGCCAGGTAGTTGCGGTTGGCGCGGTCCAGCAGCAGGGAGAAGTAGTACTCCTCGGCGATGTCGGCGCCAGCGGCGACCATCACGCGGTGGACGGTGTGGCCCTTGATGTCCATGCCCAGGATCTCGGTGGCCTTGGCCTCCGCCTCCTCGGGGGACTTCGCGAGCTTGACGCCGCCGGCCTTGCCGCGGCCGCCGGTCTTCACCTGCGCCTTGACGACCACCACGGGGGTGCCGAGCTGCTGCGCGCCGGCCTTCGCCTCTGCCGGGGTCTCCGCGACGACTCCCCCGAGCACGGGAACCCCGTGCTTGGCGAAGAGATCGCGGGCCTGGTACTCATACAGGTCCACGGGGTGCTGTTTCCTCTCGGTGTCGGCCTGGGCGGCAGGCCTCGTCGGCCTCGGCGCCGCCCCTGGGAACATGTTCAGCGTAGCGCCTCGCCGAAGGTCCCGGTGCCGCTCTCACCTGCAGGTGATGTGCGGGACATCTCATGTGTGTCCGGCGCCGCGGACGCGTCTACGATGGCGGGATGACTCGACGCTCCCGCTCGCTGGCCGGCCGCATCCGCGACCACCTCGGATTCAGCGTGGTCGCCATCGGGGTGCTGTTCATCATCCTGCGGCTGCTGGGGGTGCGCAGCACCGTCACCGGCTTCCTGTTCAGCGTGCTGATCACGCTCGCGCTGAACGTGGGGCTGTCGTACTGGAACGAGCATCGCGCCCGCACGGCCTCGCGCCGTCCGCCGCGGCGCGAGATGCGCGGCGGCGGGGACATCCGCTTCCGCGAGGACCGCTGAGGGGACGGCGGGACCACATGAGGAGGGCGCCCGGCCATGGCTGACTGGAAGACATACGCGAAGGCGGCACGGAACACGGCGCGGCGGCAGGCGCCGGGCGCGAAGCAGGCGGTCCGACGGGCGGGCGACCGCGCGGGCGGGTATGCGCGCGCCGCCTCGAAGGCGATCGACGAAGGCTGGCGGGAGCAGCCGCGAGACCGAGCGCCGCACGACGAGCGAGATCGAGCGCCGCGGGATGAACGGGACCGAGCGTCGCGGGAGGACCAGCCCCGGCAGGACCGTCGGCCCTCCCGCTCCGGGTCCCGCACCGCGGACCTGCGCCGGGACGCGGCCGCGGCCTATGTGGTGGCCGGACGTCGCGTCGAGCGGGCGGACCTGGTGGGCCGCACCCTGCGGGCCCTGCGGGATGCGGTGCTGATCGCGGTCTCCCTCATGGTCATCTGGGGGGTGCTGTTCGCCGCCGGGATCCCGATCAGCCCGCTCACGATGCTCATCGCGGTGGGCGTGATCACCGTGCTGAGCTTCGCGAGCGGCATGTACGCGAGCTCCCGCCGGGCCCAGCAGGCCGCGCCGGACGACGAGGCGTAGAGGCCCGGCACCACGGGGGCCTCACAGCGCCGCGTTGATCGCATCCACGCTCGCCTTCGCATCGCCGAGCAGCATGTCGGTTTTTTCGTGGAAGAACAGCGGGTTCTGCACTCCTGCGTAGCCGGCGCCCATGGAGCGCTTGAACACGACGACGTGCCCGGCCTCCCACACCTTCAGCACCGGCATCCCGGCGATCGGGGATCCCGGCTGCTCGGCGATGGGGTTCACGGTGTCGTTCGCGCCGATCACGAGCACCACGTCCACCTCGGCGAAATCGTCGTTCACCTCGTCCATCTCCAGGACGATGTCATAGGGCACCTTCGCCTCCGCGAGCAGCACGTTCATATGCCCGGGCAGGCGCCCGGCCACCGGGTGGATCGCAAAGGTGACATCCACGCCGCTGGCCCGCAGCTTCTTCGCCAGATCGGCGACGGGGTACTGGGCCTGGGCGACCGCCATCCCGTAGCCGGGGGTGATGACGACCTTCTTCGCCGCCTGCAGCACCTGTGCGGTCTGCTCGGCGCTGGTCTCCGTGTGCGGGGCGTGCTCACCGTCATCGCCGCCGGCGGGCGCTCCCCCATCGGACCCGAAGCCCCCGAGGATCACCGAGACGAACGACCGGTTCATGGCCTTGCACATCAGGTAGCTGAGGTAGGCGCCGGAGGAGCCCACGAGGGCGCCGACGATGATCAGCAGGGGGCTGCCCAGCATGAACCCGGCGGCCGCGGCGGCCCAGCCGGAGTAGGAGTTCAGCATCGAGACCACGACCGGCATGTCGCCGCCGCCAATCGCGGCGACCATGTGCACGCCGATCGCCAAGGCGATGCCGGTCATCGCCAGCAGGCTCAGCCAGCCCAGCACTCCGGTGCCGCCCGAGCCGACGTACAGGATGCCGAGCCCCAGCACCATGAGCAGGGCGATGAGGTTCAGCAGATGCCGGGCGGGCAGCATCAACGGCGCACCCTTGACCTTCCCGGACAGCTTGAGGAACGCGGTGATCGAGCCGGTGAAGGTGATCGCGCCGATGAAGATCCCGAGGTACACCTCGACCAGGTGGAAGGTCTCCATATCCGGTGTGATGCCGTGCGGCTCGATCGCGGAGCCGAAGCCGATCAGCACTGCGGCGAGGCCCACGAAGCTGTGCAGCAGGGCGATCAGCTCGGGCATGCCGGTCATCTGCACGGTGCGGGCGCGCAGCACGCCGATCACGGCGCCGATCGACATCGCCAGCAGGATCAGCATCAACGTCAGGGCCGCGGGGTGCTGCCCGGTGGGGTCGGCGGCGGAGACGGCGACGGCCCGCAGGATCGTCGCGCCGACGGCGAGGACCATGCCGGCGATGCCGAACCAGTTGCCGCGCTGGGCGGTGGTCTGCTTCGACAGTCCCGCGAGCGCCAGCACGAACAGCAGCGCCGCCGCGAGGTAGGCGAGGTTGGACAGGCGGATCGCCTCGGTGAGTAGGTCGATGTTCGGGAGGAGGTCGGGGGTCATCAGGCGTCCTTCCTGAACATGCCGAGCATCCGGTGGGTGACGGTGAAGCCGCCGAACACGTTGATCGAGGCGACCACGATCGCGATGAACGCAAGGACCGTGACCAGCCAGTTCGCGGAGCCGATCTGGAGGATCGCGCCCACCAGGATGATTCCGGAGATCGCGTTGGTCTCGCTCATCAGCGGGGTGTGCAGGGCGTGGGTGACGGCGGTGATGACGTAGAAGCCGACGATCACGGCCAGCAGCAGCACCACGTAGTGGCTCGCGACCGCGAGGGGGCTCGCGAGCACGAGGGCGGCGCCGAGCAGGGCCAGCGGGATCATCCACCAGGCGCGGGAGCGCTGCGGTGCGGGCTCCACCGGGGTGGGGTCCGGTGGGGGCGGCGCCGCGGGGGCGGGCGCGGCGGAGACCTGCACGGGCGGCGGGGGCCACAGCACGTCGGCCACCACCTGCGGGGTGGGGCCCTCGCGGTCGATCCGGGCGCGGGTGAGGGTGATGCCGCGGACGATCTCGTCCTCGAGGTCGATCTGCAGCATCCCGTCCTTCGCGGGGGTCATGAGGGCCAGGAGGTTCACGAGGTTCTGCCCGTACAGCTGGGAGGCCTGGGCGGGCAGACGCCCGGCGAGGTCGGTGTGCCCGACGATGATCACGCCGTTGTCGGTGGTGATGACCTCACCGGGGACGGTCAGCTCGCAGTTGCCGCCGCCCGCGGCGGCCATGTCCACGATGACGCTGCCGGGCCGCATTCCGGCCACATCCTGCGCGGTGAGCAGGCGCGGGGCGGCGCGACCGGGGATCGAGGCGGTGGTGATGACGATGTCCGCGCTTGCCAACTGCGCGGTGTAGAGCCGCGCGGCGGCCTCGGCCTGCTCGGCGGTCATCTCCTTGGCGTAGCCGTCCGCGGAGCGTTCCGCCGCGGCGGGGATCGGCACGAACTCAGCGCCCATGGATTCGACCTGCTCGGCCACCTCGGGCCGCAGGTCGGTGGCGCGCACCACGGCGCCCATGGAGTTCGCGGTGCCGATGGCGGCCAGTCCCGCCACGCCCGCGCCGATCACGTACACGGTGGCGGGCGGGATCTTCCCAGCGGCGGTGACCTGCCCGGTGAACAGGCGACCGAAGTGGGAGGCGGCCTCGACCACGGCGCGGTACCCGGCGATGTTCGCGAGCGAGGACAGCACGTCCATGGACTGGGCACGGGAGATCCGCGGCACCGCATCCATCGCGAGCGCCGTGATGGCCGAGCGCTCGAACTCCTCGATCAGCTCGGGGCTGCGCCCGGGGGCCAGGCGCGCGATGAGATGCCGACCGGGGCGGATGCGGGCGCGCAGCTCGGGCGGCGGGGCGTCGAGCGCGGTGAGGATGTCCGCGTCCCACACCTCCTCCCCCACGATCTGCGCGCCGGCGGCCGCGTACTGCTCATCGGGGAAGGCGGCGCGCTCCCCGGCGCCGGCTTCGACGGCCACGTCGTAGCCGAGGGCGATGAGCTTCGCGACGGTGTCGGGGGTCGCGGAGACGACGGCCTGCGAGGGATCTGCCTCGCACGGGATGCCGATCAGCATGAGGTATTGCTCCTGGGGAATGAACGGGGGCGGGCGGCCGCGACCGCGTGGTGGCGCGGGCCCAGCGACAAGCCTAGGGCCGGGGAAGGTGTCGAGGGCCGCAGAACGGCCCGGCGCATCGTGCGGTTCGGCCGACGCGGACCATACAGTGGGATCCCCGCCTGCCCTCCGCACGGTCTCCCCCTCGCCGTCGCGGTCATCGTCTGAGAAGGTCATGCCCGACTTCGCTTCCCTCGACCGGTCCTCTCCCCGCCCCGCCGCCCCGGCCCCGCCGGAGCGGACGGGTCGGCGCTCCTGGCACCGTCGCGCCTCCCGCCCGGTGTCGGTCTGGATGGTCCTGCTGGTGCTGGTGGTGCTGATCCATCCCTGGCTGCCGCAGTCGCGCTGGCTCATCGTCCACATGGTCACCCTGGGCCTGGTGACCACCTCGATCCTGGTGTGGGGTCAGCACTTCACCGAGGCGCTGCTCAAGACGCGCCTGGGCCCGGAGTCGCGGCCGCAGCAGGTGTGGCGGATCCGCCTGCTGACCATCGGAGTGCTCGCCACGATCGCGGGCATGTTGCCCACCTGGCCATGGCTCGTGGCGGCCGGGGCGCTCGCCGTCGCGGCGGCGCTCGTGTGGTACGCACTCTCGCTCGGGTCGCAGCTGCGGGCCGCGCTCGCCCCGCGCTTCGCCGTGGTGGTGCGCACCTACCAGGGGGCGGCGCTGCTGCTGCCCGTCGGCGCGGTGCTCGGCGCGGTCATGGCCTTCAGCCCCGGTGAGCCGTGGCAAGGGCGGCTGCTGCTCGCCCACCAGGTCATCAATGTGCTGGGTTTCGTGGGGATCACGGTGGCGGGCACCCTGCTGACGCTGTGGCCGACGGTGCTGCGCACCCGCCTGGACCCCGCGCAGGCCACGCGCGCTGCCCGGGGCCTGTTCGGCATGGGTGCCGGGGTGCTGCTCGGGGTGTTCGGGGCGCTGCTGGGCTCAGGACTGCTGGGCGGGATCGCGATGCTCCTCTACCTCGCCTCCTGGCTGTGGGTGGGGGCGCTGCTGGTGCGCCTGGCGGTGCAGTCAGCGCGGCAAGGCCATCGGGTGCCCGTGCCGCTGTTCCCGGTGCTGTCCATCGGCGCGGGGATCATGTGGTTCACCCTGGCGCTAGTGGGGCTCGCGATGATGTGGCTGATCTCGGCCGAGGGGCTGCTGGGGGCGTCCCTGCTGGCCGTGGACGTGCAGCGCCTGACCGCGCCGTTCGTGGCGGGCTTTGTGCTGCAGGTGCTGCTGGGGGCGATGAGCCACCTGCTGCCGGTGACGATGGGCGGCGGGCCCCGCGCCACCGGGGCAGGCCTCACGGAGCTCTCCCGCGGCGCGATCTGGCGGGTGGTGACGTACAACCTGGCGCTCGCCGTGTTCGTGCTGACGACCCTCGGCGGCACCGGGGCCGACGCACTGCTGGCGACGCTGCTGCTGGGCACCGTGGAGCCGGCCGCGATCGGCTCGATCACCCGCGTGGCGGTGACGCTGCTGGCCTTCGTGGTGCTGCTGTGCTTCCCCGTGCTCATGGGCCGGGCGGTGCGGGCGAACATTCGCGAGCGTCGCGCGGCGGCGCAGGCGCGGAAGGCATCGGACGAGGGCAGCGGCACAGCGGAGCCGCTGCCCGCCCCGACGTCCCGGCCCCAGAGCCCCGCGGCGGAGGAGACCCCGTCGGCCGTGGATCGTCGGGCGCTCACCGGCACCCTGCTGGGTCTCGGCTCGGTGCTGGGCGTCACGGCGCTGGGCGCCACCTTGGATCGGCCGACGGGCGGCGCGCCGGCCACCGGCACAGCCCCGGCGGTGGGCGTGACCCCGACGGGGAACACGACCACGCTCGCGGTGTCCATGGCGAACATGCGCTTTACCCCGGATGTGCTCGAGGTCCCGGCCGGGGATGAGCTCGTGATCCAGCTGCGCAATGACGACCCGGTGGATGTGCATGACCTCGTGCTCGCCACCGGTGCGACCTCGGGCCGGCTGGATCCCGGGCAGGAGGCCACCATCGAGGCGGGCGTGATCAGCCACGATGTGGAGGGCTGGTGCTCGATCGTGGGGCACCGCGCGATGGGCATGACGCTGCAGGTGACGGCGCTCGGAGCGGCCGGCTCAGCGGGTACGCAGGGCGGCGAGGCGTCGGCCCATGGTCATGGTGGCGATATGACCAGCGGGAACCCGCTGGCCCGGGTGCCGCTGGATCTGCAGGCTGAGCCCGGTGCGGACCACACGGTGCGCGATGCGCGCCTGCCGGAGGCCGTGGGGATGGAGCAGCGGGTGCGCCTCGAGATCACCGAGGCAGACCTCGAGATCGCCCCGGGCGTGAGCATGCAGGCCATGACGTTCGGCGGCACCGTGGTGGGGCCGATCCTCCGCAGCGAGGTGGGGGCGCGCTTCACCGTGGAGCTCGTGAACAACGGCTCAATGGGCCATTCCCTGGACATGCACGCCGGGACCGTCTCCCCCGACGAGGTGATGCGCACGATCCCGCCGGGTGAGTCCCTCGAGTACCCGATCACCACCGACCATGCAGGGATCTGGCTGTACCACTGCTCGACGATGCCGATGACCGTGCACCTGGCCGCCGGGATGCTCGGGGCGCTCATCGTCCCGCCCACGGGGCTCGCGGCGGCGGATCGCGAGTATGTGCTGGTGCAGTCGGATCACTACCTGGTGCCGGAGGCCGATGGGTCCGCGCACGCCGTGAGCCCGGAGAAGATCGCGGCCGAGCGACCCGATGCGACCGTGTTCAACGGGCATGCGAACCAGTACGTCCACGCGCCGCTGCAGGCGACAGTCGGCGAGCGGGTGCGGCTGTGGGTGCTCGCGGCCGGCCCCTCCCGCGGCATCTCCTTCCACGTGGTGGGCGCGGTGTTCGACACCGTGTTCAAGGAGGGCGAGTACCGACTGCGCCCGGACAACGAGAACGCCGGCGGCTCGCAGGCCCTGGATCTCGCGCCCGCTCAGGGCGGTTTCGTGGAGCTCGTGTTCCGCGAGCCCGGCACCTACACCGCGGTCAACCACAGCTTCTCCGACATGGAGCGCGGAGCCCGCGCCCTGATCGAGGTGAGCGCATGAGCTGAGGGCGTGCGCTGGCGCACCCCGGCAGTATCAGACCTCGAGCTGCGGATTGCCGGCCCTGACGCGTTCTCGGGCGCCGCATACCAATGTCGGTCCGCAGCGCCCGAGAACGTTGTGGTAGTAAGGCGGCGCTTTGCGATGCCTCCCTCCAGGCTTTCACTCCGGAGCTCAGACTCCGTCGTAGGCAAGGAGGACCTGCACCGCAGTGACACGCTCCTCGTCCGTGAGGTCCTGGCCGCGGGCATCGAGCACGAAGGTCTTCCACTGAGCGCCGTCGCCGCCAATAATCGTGGCCCAGTGGGTCGCCTCCGCGGTGGAGTCGAACCGCATGTACACGCCGTACGGCGTCTCCCAGGCTTCGACGCACTCGATCTCGGCAGTGCAGTACTCAGCCGTGACCTCATCGGCCGCCCCGAAGCCGGGATTGTTCGCCACCAGATCCTCGACCGTGATTTCCGGGCCAGAAAGATAGCGCCACCCAAGGAAAATTAAGATCGCCGCAGAAAGCAACAGGGTGCCAATAGACCCAACTTTCCACACAGCACCAGAAGCTGAACTCTTACTTACCATTTCGCAATCCCGTTATTCTAATCCATGGCCGAATAAGTCTCAAGCGATTTCGGCGATCCGGTCGCGCGTGAGTGCGATTTTCCGCCCTAGAGAGAGTTGGGCGTTGTCCAATTGCAGCGATGCTTGGCAACGCCGTACGTCCAGTGTCTGGTCCTATTTGGCCGAAATGTCTCTAACTCCCAAGTTCCCGCCCCAAGAGCGCCGAGAGCGTGGCAGGAGAACTGCTGACGCATGCTTTTCTTCGATAGCAACAAGGATTTCACCCTTCCACCTTTAGCGAGAGCCTCCTTCCACCCGTTAGTATTAAGAATCCCCTGCCCAGCTATAACCCCGCCGATGCCCGAGCCGGATCCCGTATAGACCGCCCAACCCCATGTACTCAACTGCAGTGTTACGACATTAGTATTGACCCCATAATACTTTCCATACTTCGCCCCAATCGACTTAAATAGCCTCTTCCCTAGATATGGGTCGGCCACAACGGGGAAGGATGACGTATTGCTATAATCGATAACCTGGACGACAGTTTTGCCGTGAATCTCGAAATGGGTGGGCACCGGCTTCCCATTGGCGTCCCGCGCCCAAGCCGGGGCTATCCCTGCGATGACGTTGCCAGTAGGACCCAGGAAAAAGTAAGATCCATTTACCTCTTCCAATTCCGAATAATCCGGAATGTTCAACTCGAACGCATACTCTCGGGGGGCCGTCGAGTCGGGGATCACAATATTTATCTGCACATCGCCTTCCGGCGATACCAGAGGGGCGTACACAACGCCCCCGCCATCCTCCCATGAGACCAGTTCGGGATTCCCAGGATTATCACGCATGCCGGAGTGCTCAACTGGCAATTTGATTCCAATATCATGTCTGGACAAATCGATATCAACGAGGCCGGCCTCATCCTCTCGGACAACTACAGACTTATCCTCGCTGGAAACCTCTCCGACTACCGAATCGATCTCCAGTGGCACGGCGGCATCAAGAATACTTTCGGGCGCTCTTGCCAGAGTTTCGCGAATCGGTTCGCTCGAAGGCTCAGCTGATGCTGGCATTGCAATTGTAGTAGAAAGTGCAACTATGGCGACAATAGTTGCAGCTTCCCGCAAACATTTTCGGATCATGGATGCTCGTTTCTACGAAGGTTTAAATCACGGGAAGTTCTCGCCAATTGGAATTTGGCGCATGCGACCAGGGCATGGACGCAACACACTGTCAGGTCATCATGCGACTCGGGTCCACACGAGTAGGATGGAGCTTAGCCTGTGTAGGAGCGCGGGGTTGGCCATACCGCAGACCAATAGTGTGAAGTGGCACACTAGGGGTGCTCGTTGCCTGGCTTATCTCGGTGGCTCTCCACTCTTCCGAGGTGAGACCTTGGAGGTCTAAGTCTCGGCAGTCAGGCTCGGCGGCACCGTACAGCGATCCTTCTAGGCCAATGCGGTAGTTCAGCTGCTAAACGGCGCCGCCATCACTAGGCCCTCTCCCGTTGCTAGTTCGGGCCCATCCCCTGATGCGTTGAGTGTCTTTCACGGCTCCGCTACCTACAGCTTCGTGATCGGCGCGTAGCGCAGCAGCAGGCGTTTCACGCCGTGCGGGGCCTTGAACTGGACCTCCACCTGGGTTTTCTCGGCTTGCCCGGCGACCTCGAGCACCGTGCCCATGCCGAAGGAGTCGTGGGTGACGCGGTCCCCGGGGGCGAGCTGCGGCAGCTTGTCCGCGGCCAGCGGCTTGCGCCCAGAGGCCATCGAGGGGCGCTTCACATCCGAGCGTCCCCCGCCGATGCCGCCGGAGAACGACGGGCCGCGCGAGCCGGTTCGACCGCTGTAACCGCCCGAGCTGTACCCGCCGCCACCGTAGCCACCAGCGCCATACCCCCCGCCGCTGTACCCGCCGCCGACGAAGGTCGACCCGGCGCGTGCCACGTCCAGCACCTGCTCGGGGACTTCGTCGAGGAAGCGGCTGGCGGGCATGAACTGGCTCTGCCCCCAGGTGGCGCGCATCTGCGCGCGCGTGAGGTAGAGCTTCTCGCGCGCCCGCGTGATGCCCACATAGGCCAGGCGCCGCTCCTCCTCGAGGTCCTCGGGGCTGCTCATGGTGCGGTGGTGCGGGAAGGTGCCGTCCTCCATGCCGGTGAGGAACACGACCGGGAACTCGAGACCCTTCGCGGTGTGCAGCGTCATGAGGGTGACGAACTGGTCCTCCGCCCCGGGCAGCTGGTCGGCGTCGGCCACGAGCGAGACCTTCTCCAGGAAGCCGTCCAGGAGTGAGGCCTCCGGGTCGTCGGGGGCGGTGAGCTCCGCATCCGGTGCGGTGTCGGAGTCGGCGCCGGAGCTGGACTCCACACCGTCCTCCGCCTCGCTCGCGGCGGCGGCGATCTCCTCGCGCTGCGCCTCGAACTCGGCGGCGACTGCCACGAGCTCGGCGAGGTTCTCCAGACGGGACTCATCCTGCGGGTCATCGCTGCCCTGCAGCTCCGCGTAGTAGCCGCTGCGCTGCAGGATCGCCTCGAGCAGCTCCGCCGGGCCGTCCCCCCGCTCGGCCATCTCTCGCAGATCCGAGAGCATCGCGACGAAGGCCCGCACCGCGTTCAGGGAGCGGGTCGCGATCCCGGGCGCTTCGTCGGCCCGTTCGAGCGCCTCGGCGAAGCCGATCCGCTCACGCTCGGCGAACATGGCGACCGCCGCCTCGGCCCGGTCGCCGATGCCACGCTTGGGCACATTGAGGATGCGCCGCAGGTTGATCTCATCGGCCGGATTGGCGAGGACCTGCAGATAGGCGATCGCGTCCTTGATCTCGCGGCGCTCGTAGAAGCGAGTGCCGCCCACCACGCGGTACGGCAGCCCCACGCGGATCAGCTGATCCTCGAGCGCACGGGACTGGGCGTTGGCGCGGTAGAAGATCGCGATATCCGCGGCGCGGCGACCGGCGTCCACGAGGGCGTCGATCTGTCGGCCGATGTACCGTGCCTCGGCCACCTCGTCGTCGGCCACATACAGGGTGATCTTCTCGCCTGAGCCCTGGTCGGTCCACAGGTTCTTCTTGCGCCGGCCCTGGTTCTCCTCGATGACAGCGTTGGCGGCGGTGAGGATGTTCTGGGTGGAGCGGTAGTTCTGCTCCAGCACGATGGTGCGGGCAGACGGGAAGTCCTGCTCGAACTCGATGATGTTGCGGATGGTCGCGCCGCGGAAGGCGTAGATCGACTGGTCGGAGTCACCCACCACGGTGAGGTCCGCGTGCGGGTCCTCCCCCACCAGTTCGCGCACCAGCTGGTACTGGGCGGTGTTGGTGTCCTGGTATTCGTCCACCAGCAGGTGGCGGAAGCGCCGGCGGTAGCCCTCGCGGATCGCGGGGTTCTCACGCAGCAGTTCGACGGTCAGCCCGATGAGGTCATCGAAGTCCACCGCATTGGCCTGCCGCAGCCGTTCGGTGTAGTTCGTGAAGATCCGCGCGAGGGTGCGATCGAAGCCGTCCTTGCTGAGCTCGGCGCGATCCGCGAAGTCGATCGGGTCCACGAGGTCGTTCTTCAGCGTGGAGATCCGCGAGGCGATCATCCGCGGGGCGTGCTTCTTGGTGTCCAGCTCCAGATCCTTGGCGATCGTGGTGATCAACCGCAGAGAATCGGCGCTGTCGTAGATGGTGAAGGAGCTCTTCAGCCCCACCGCCTGCGCGTCCCGCCGCAGGATCCGCACGCACGCGCTGTGGAAGGTGGAGACCCACATGTTGCGTGCGGCTGGGCCGACGAGCTCCCCCACGCGCTCGCGCATCTCGGCAGCGGCCTTGTTGGTGAAGGTGATCGCGAGGATCTCCCCGGGCATCGCTTCGCCGGAGGCCAGCAGGTGGGCGATCCGGCGGGTGAGCACGCGGGTCTTGCCGGATCCGGCGCCCGCGACGATCAGCAGCGGACTGCCGCGATGTTCGACGGCCTCGCGCTGGGCGGGGTTGAGGTCCGCGGTGAGGGCGGCCAGACGCTCTGGGCGGGCGGCCGCCGACGGCGCGGTGGAGAACTGCTCGCGCGGCGGCACCCAGCCGTCCTCCTCCGGTGGCAGGTCCTCCTCCGGCGGCAGGTCCTCCTCCGGCGGCGGGGCATCCTCATCTGCGGGCGGGGCGTCGGCATCCGTGGGCGGGACGTCGGCATCCGCGGGCGGGGCATCCTCCTCGCGCGGGGCGTCCGCGGCGGAGTGCGCGGGGCCCACCTGCACGCCCTCCAGGCGGCGGAAGGCGTCAGGCAGGGAGAGGTCGTCGAACAGTGAGCTCATGAGGATCCCAGGATAGGCCCGGGGCCGGACGGACCGGCCGACGGCCCGCTCAGATCACGGGGCTCATCAGATCGTGGGGCTCAGATGAACACCGCGATGATGACGTTCAGGACGATCACCAGCGGGATCGAGAACCACACGGCGGGCGAGGTGCGCTCCTGCTTCGCGTTCGCGATGTAGCCGAGCACCACGGCGATGAGGCCCACGAGGCCCTTGATGCCGAGCTTCATGTGGTTGGGGTCGCCGGTGATCGACACGAGCGCGGCGAGGATCAGGCCGATGACGAAAGCGCCCGCGAGGCCGTGCGCCATGCCGGGGCTGGGGGTGCGGGTGCGGGCGGCGCCCACCCAGGTGCCCAGGGCCACGGCCCAGCTCAGCAGGTGCAGGACGACGAGAAGGGAGAAGAGGAAGCTCATGGGCCCCATCGTACGGGCGCGTCGCTGAATGCTCCGTACCCCGCATCACCCCTGACGTGCGAGAATCGCCGCATGTCAGCGGCCCCTCCACCACGCTCTCCCGGCTCCGATGACTCCCCCGGCGCGCGCCACGACCGCGAGAGGGTAGACACCACGGAGCCCAGCGCAGAGGAGCACACCGAGTTCGAGGCGCTCTCCCTGCTGCCCGCCCCTGTCCTCGCCGGGGCGATCGGCGAGGAGCGTCCGCGGCCCGGTCCGGGCCGGATCCTCGCCGCGGTGCTCAGTTTTCTCGTGGTCCTCGTGCTGCTGGGGTACGCGCTGCCGAAGCTCACCGGCACCACGCTGACGGAGATCTGGGCGGCGGTGACCGCGTTGCCGCTGTGGGCGGCGCCCGCGATGCTGCTGCTAGGGATGCTGGCCCTCGCCCTCGAGGCCCTTTCGGTACGCACGGCCCTGCCCGGCGCCCGATACAGCACGGCCCTGCGCGCCCATGCCGTCACCTCCGCGGTCTCGCTCGCGGTCCCGGGCGGATCCGCCATCGGGCTGGGGCTCATGGGGTGGCTCCTCGCCCGCGCGGGCTTCACCTTCGGGGCCCTCGCTACGGGGATCATCGCCGCCTCGCTCGTGGACATGGTCCTGACCTCGGTGCTGATCCCGCTGCTGGGATTCGGGGCCTATGCGCTCTCCGGCGCTCTCGCACCGCAGGAGCTGCAGCTACCCGGCGGGCTGTGGGCGGCGGTGATCGCGATCGGCGGGGCGCTGCTCGCCCTGGTCCTCACCGCACTGCTGCTGCGCCGCGGCGTGCTGACCGCGCTGCTGAACAGCGCCGGTGACATGGTTCCCGCGGCGGTGCGAGGGGAGATCCTCACCCAGCGCGATGCGCTCATCGCGCTGCTGCGCTCCCGCGCAGTGCCGCTCGTGGTGCCGACGCTGCTGGCCCGCGCTGCCCAGTGGGCGGCGCTCGTGCTCGCGATCCGAGCGGCGGGAGCGGAGGTGCCGCTGCTGCTGACCGTCGCGATCTTCGCGCTCGGGCGAGTGCTCGCCCTGCTTCCGCTCACCCCGGGCGGGGCGGGGATCACCGAGACCGTCGGGGCGATGGCTCTGGTGGCGCTCGGGGTGCCGGCGGCATCCGCGGGCGCGGCGATGATTCTGCTGCTGGTGGCGATGCTGATCGTGCCGTTGCTGGCCGGCGCGGTGGGAGCCGCGGGCAGCGTCGCCGCCCCGGCGGCGCGGAAGGGCCCGGAGGATCAGTCCTCCTCGTCCTCCGCTCAGTCCTCCTCGTAGTCCGGGGTCTCGATCCCCAGGGTGTGGGAGGGGTGCGGGAGCATCGCCCCCGCGGTATCGGGCAGCAGGGGGAAGCCGCCGATCTCGGCGCCGTGCCGGGTGCCGACGAACTTCGCGACATCGTGCACGTGGTGCTGGGCTTCGGCGCCGCGGCCCAGGAAGCCGGCGCCGGCATAGCCGCCCAGGCGCCGCCCGGTGGTGCGCTCTGCCTGCACCGCCGCCTGCTCGAGGCACTTGGCGGTGCCCCGCAGACCGCTCGCGAGCCGCCCCAGCTCGGGATGTTCGGTGAGGGTCCAGCGGTCATGCACCTGCTCGCCGAGGTCTCGGGTCCACTCGTCCTCGGACTGCGAGAGCTCGGTGATGGAGTTGCCGATCCGTAGCCGCAGCAGGGTCAGCCGGTCTGCGGCGTGGCGGAACGCTGCGGCTTGGGCACGCAGGTCAGCAGGCTGCGGGCTCATCGTCGGCCTCCTCCCCCGGGTGCGGTGAACCTGTGGGGTCCATCGTAGGGGCATCCGCTGCTCGCTCTGCGAGCCAGGCGTCCAGGATGCTGAGCGCCCGGGCGCGCGCATCGGCGTCGGAGAGGAACACGTCGTGCCGGGCGCCCGGGATCGCCTCCACCTGCACGCGCGGACCGAGTTTGCGGGCGGCGCGCGCGAGGGAGTGCACATCCAGCACCGTGTCCGCCCGGCGCATGCTCTCGTGGAAGACGGGACCGATCCGGCTGCGGTCCGAATGCATGACGAGCACGGGGATCGCGAGCGGACCGGAGGCCTCCAGGCGGCGCTGCCCATCGATCACGGCGCGCAGGGTGTCGGCGGGGAACCGGTGGCCGCCGGGTGGTTTGAGCTCGAGGTCGTACTCGAACGCGCCGCCGTACTCGCGGTGGGTGGTGCGCGCATAGTGGAGGCTGCCAACGGGCAGCACCGGGCGGCTCCCCAAGTGCCGTGCGAGGATCCGGACGGGCGCCTCCACGAGGGCGCGCGCCGCGGGCCCGAGGTGCATCTCGAGCCACGGAGAGTTCAGGGCGAGGCCCCGCACGGCGCCGGGGCGGCGCAGCGCGAACAGGGTGGCGGTGAGCCCGCCGGTGGAGTGGGCGAGGATCACCGGGGGGCGGTCGCGGCCGATGATCCGCAGTGCCGCATCGAGCTCCGCGTCATAGCGGGAGAGGTGATCCACGTCGGTGGGGGTCTGGCCGGGCAGCAGGCTGCGGCCGTGCTTGCGCAGGTCCAAGCCCCACACATCGTGCCCGGCGTGTCCCAGGTGCTCGAGCAGCTCACGGTCGAAGACGTAGTCCGACCAGCCGTGCAGCACGAGTATGGGCACGCCCGGCAGGTCGCGGTATGCGGTGCCAGGCGGCAGGTCGCGGTGGAGCAGCGTCGCGATGAGCGAGCCCTCATCATCGGCGCCCAGGCGGATCCGGTGGGTGCTGAAGCCCTCGCCGAGCACGGGATCCGGTCTCACGGAGGCCACCCTAGTGCCCGCTCCTGCGGTGTGCCGCACCTCCCCGCGTGCCTGGTGGCCGCCGCTGCAGGCGACCATGTAGGCTGGGCCACCGAAACGATTGCCATCTTCCGGGTCGACACATCCACCCGGCACCCGAAGCACAGGGGGTCAGATCCATGGGTCGCGGCCGACAGAAAGCCAAGCACACCAAGGTGGCACGGGACCTCAAGTACTACAGCCCGCCGACGGACCTGTCCGCGCTCCAGCGCGAACTGCAGGGCAAGCGCGGTGCCGACGACTCCGCGGACGAGCACCGCTGGGACGAGGACAGCGACGACTGGGCTGATGAGGACGCCCCGTCGCTCCGTCGGCGCTGAGGGCTGACCGGCTGCCGCCGGATCACCGTGACACTGCGGAAGGGCCGCCCCGAGGGGCGGCCCTTCCGCTGTTCTCGGTCCAAGCGCGACGTTCTCGGCCCAGCGCGACGTGACGTCTCAGTCCCAGCCGGGATGCTGGCCGGTCATCATGACGGCTCCGCCCTCGACGCCCTTCGCCCCGGTGACCACATGCTCGAGCGGACCGTGAGCCTCGGGCAGCTGCTCCTGCGCCAGCACCTCGCCGAGCACGCGGGAGGGCAGGCCGCGTTCGGTGAGGAGCTGCAGCACCGCATCGGCCTGCTCGGCGCCCACCAGGGCGATCATGCCGATGCCGAGGTTCAGTGTGCCCTCGAGGTCCCGCTGCGGCACCTGGCCCCAGCGCTGGATCTGCGCGAAGACGGGCGCGGGCTCCCAGCGCGCCCTATCCACGCGGGCAGCCAAGCCCTGGGGCATCACGCGGGCGAGGTTTGCGGCCAGGCCCCCGCCGGTGACGTGGCTGAGGGCGTGGATCGCGCCGCGGGTGCGTTCGTCCTCGAGGACGGCGAGGAGGTCGGCGGTGTAGATGCGGGTGGGCTCGAGCAGCTCCTCGCCGAGGGTGCGGCCCAGCTCCGGCACGTGCTGCTCGAGGTCGAGCCCGGCAGCGTCCATCACGGCGCGCACCAGGGAGTAGCCGTTGGAATGCAGGCCGGAGGCGTCCATGCCGATGATGACGTCACCGGTGCGCACCCGCTCGGGGCCCAGCAGCTCATCGGCCTCCACGACGCCCACGGCGGCGCCGGCCACGTCGTAGTCCTCGGGGGCCATGAGCCCGGGATGCTCCGCGGTCTCCCCGCCGACCAGGGCGCAGCCGGCCAGGCGGCAGCCTTCGGCGATGCCGCGCACGATGTCGGCGATCCGCTCGGGCACCACCTTCCCGCAGGCGATGTAGTCCGTCATCGCGAGCGGCTTCGCACCGACCACGACGATGTCGTCGACCACCATCGCCACGAGGTCTTGGCCGATGGTGTCGTGGACATCCAGCGCGCGGGCGATCGCGATCTTGGTGCCCACCCCGTCGGTCGAAGAAGCCAGCAGAGGCCGCCGGTAGTCCTTGATGGCGCTGATATCCATCAGCCCCGCGAAGGCGCCGATACCGCCCATCACCTCGGGGCCGTGGGTGGCGGCGACCGCCTGCTTCATGAGCTCCACGGCGCGGTCGCCGGCGGCGGTGTCCACCCCGGCGGCGGCGTAGGTCAGCGGGGCGGGGTCGGGGCGGGTCATGCGTCCTCCTCGGTGACGGCCGGGGCGGTCGTGCCCTGGTCGGTGATGCCCTGGGCGCGGGCGACGTCCTCCGGCAGCGCTACCGGGTAGGTGCCGGTGAAGCAGGCGGTGCACAGTGAGCTCTCGTCCTGCTCGGTCGCAGCGATCATGCCGGCGGTGGAGATGTAGCCGAGCGAGTCCGCGCCGATCGAGCGGGCGATCTCCTCGATCCCCAGGCCGTTGCCGATCAGCTCGGCGCGGGAGGCGAAGTCGATGCCGTAGAAGCAGGGCCAGCGCACCGGCGGGGAGGAGATGCGCACATGCACCTCGGCGGCACCGGCCTCGCGCAGCATCCGCACCACGGCACGCTGGGTGTTGCCGCGCACGATCGAGTCGTCGATGACTACCAGGCGCTTGCCCTCGATGACTTCGCGCAGCGGGTTGAGCTTGAGGCGGATGCCGAGCTGGCGGATGGTCTGGGATGGCTGGATGAAAGTGCGGCCCACGTAGGCGTTCTTGACCATTCCGGAGCCGTAGGGGATGCCGGATTCGAGGGCGTAGCCGATCGCGGCGGGGGTGCCGGAGTCCGGGGTGGGGATCACGAGATCCGCGTCGACGGGATGCTCGCGGGCCAGCTGGCGGCCCATGGCGGTGCGGGATTCGTGGACGCTCCGCCCGGCGATGCGGGTGTCGGGGCGGGCGAGGTACACGTACTCGAACACGCAGCCGCGCGGGCGCGGTTCGAGCACCTGCTCGCAGCGCAGCCCCCGCTCGTCGATGACGATCATCTCGCCGGGGGCGACCTCGCGCACGAAGCTCGCGCCGCAGATGTCCAGGGCCGCGGTCTCGGAGGCCACCACCCAACCGCGCTCGAGCCGACCCAGCACCAGAGGGCGGATGCCCTGCGGATCGCGGGCCGCGTACAGGGTGGTCTCGTCCATGAGGGTGAAGCAGTAGGCGCCGCGCAGACGCGGCATCACCTCCCGCAGCGCATCTTCGAGCGGCCCCTCGGTATTCAGCAGCGAGGTGACCAGGGCGGTGTCGGTGGTATTGCCGCGCGCGAGCTCGCCGGTGCGGGAGCGTTCGCCGCGCTCATCGAGCAGGGCCAGCAGCTGCTCGGTGTTCACGAGGTTGCCATTGTGGGCGAGGGCTACGGTGCCCTCGGGGCGGGGCCCCAGGGTGGGCTGGGCGTTGGCCCATTCGGAGGCGCCGGTGGTGGAGTAGCGGGTGTGGCCGATGGCGATATGGCCCTGCAGGGTGCCGAGCGAGGCTTCGTCGAACACCTGGGAGACCAGACCCATGTCCTTGTAGACGAGGATCTGGGAGCCGTCGGAGGTGGCGATGCCCGCGGATTCCTGGCCGCGGTGCTGCAGGGCGTACAGCCCGAAGTAGGTCAGTTTCGCGACGTCCTCGCCGGGGGCGAAGACGCCGAAGACACCGCAGGCGTCCTGCGGGCCCTTCTCGCCGGGGAGCAGGTCATGGGAGAGTCGTCCGTCGCCGCGTGCCACCGGACCATGATGCCACAGCGCCACGGGGCCGACGGGTTCGCTACCGGGCGGACAGATCGCCGCTGATCAGCGGTCCCGGTCTTTCGGGGGCCGATGCTTCCAGGCGTCGATCGCGGCGGCGATGCCCGCAAGCGGCATGCCGACGAACACCGCGGCCATGAGCATGAAGTTCAGCACCTGCCCGAGGTCCGAGAAGTCGAAGAAGGGGGCGCTGAACAGGGCCAGCAGGGCGGGGGCGGCCAGGCACAGCGCCACCCAGAAGCCGAGGGTAGGGGTGCGGCCGCGCCGCACGTACACGCTCGTGCTCGACGGCTGCGGGCGGTCGGCCTCCGGGGCGGTCTCGGGCCCGGCATCCGTCGGCGCGGGCGCGGGGGCGGGCTCGGGCGTCGGGGCTGGCTCGGGGGTTGAGGTGGGCTCGGGCGTCGTCACGGTCACAGCGCTCCTGCGATGTCGACCACAGCCGCCACGATGGCGGGGTCGGTGCGGATGGGGGGTGCCGCCGCGGGCACGGTCGTGGTCGAGGCGGCGGCCGAGCTCCGGGCGGAGAGGTGGATATCGGCCACCGCGGAGCGTTCCACGAGCTCGCGCAGGTCGGCGGGGCGCACCCCGCCGCCGGCGCACACATCCAGCAGCTCCTCGGCAGCCTCCACCATCGCGCGCAGATCCGCCGCCCCGTCGAGGGCGCGGGGGGCGCCGCCGGAGCTGAGGACGCGGTGGAAGCCCTCCCCCAGCAGGGTCCGCACCGCCTCGACGCGAGCCTCCCGGGAGGGCAGAGTATCCAGTGCGCGATGGAAGGTCAGATGCACTCCGCGCAGCGCATCCGTCGCGGCCCCCAGGGCGGCATCGCGGATGGTGCGCACCGACGACAGATCCAGCTCGCCGCTCTCGGTGAGGGCGCCGATGACCACGCCCGCCGCGCCCGCGGCAACGCACTGTTGGGCCTGCTCGGCCATGAGCTGCACTTGCGCGGCATCATAGGTGAACTCCGCGGGCTGTCCCAGGAAGTCTCCGGTGCCGGCGTGGGAGCGGATGAGCGTGTGCACGTCGAAGTGAGGTTTCGCCTCCCGGGCGGCGACCAGCGCCGCAGCCCGCTCGGTGATCTCCTGGACCAGTTCGGGCGGCGGCGTGAGGCCTCCGCGGCCTAAGTCCACGCACAGCTCAACACGGTCGGCACCGCCGCGCGCTGCCACCTCGAGACCGGCGGCGTCCTCGATCGCGATCTCCACCAGCACGCTCATGCGTCTCCTCCCTCTGCAGGCGCCCCATGGTCGCGGGCGGTGCGAACGATGCGGCGCGGCCCCGGCAGGGGCAGCAGCTCGCTGAGGTCACTGCGTTCGCCACTGGCGTGGATGCGACCCTCAGCACGGGCCCGCTCCCAGTCCAGGTCCCCGACGGCGAGGGCCAGCCAGGTGGCGGCGTCGGTCTCCACGACCGCGGGCGGGGTGCCGCGGGTGTGGCGCGTCCCGGCGATGGCCTGCACCGCCGCGTACGGCGGAACGCGCAGCTCGACGGCGCCACCGGGATTCTCCGCGGCGAACAGGTCGAGGGTGTGGCGCACGGCGGGGGCGAGCACCGGGCGACGCGCAGCGGCGGGATCCGCGGCCCAGGCGATCAGCGCCCGTCGGCCATCCTCAGGGTCGGTGCGGGGCGGCATCTCAGTCCTGCGCGCCCGGCAGTAGATCATGCACGGCGATCGTGTCCGCGCGGTCCGGGCCCACGCCGATCGCGCTGATCCGGCACCCGGCGAGCTCCTCGAGGCGCCGCACATAGGCCCGAGCGTTCTGGGGCAGGTCCTCGATCCGGCGGGCGGTGGAGATGTCCTCGCTCCAGCCGGGCAGGGTCTCGTAGACCGGCACCGCGTGGTGGAACTCAGTCTGGGTCATCGGCATCTCGCGGTGGACCTCACCATCGACCTCATACCCGGTGCAGATCGGCACCTGCTCGATCCCGGTGAGCACATCGAGCTTGGTCAGCACGATGTCGGTGAAGCCGTTGATGCGCACCGCGTGGCGGATCATCAGCGCGTCATACCAGCCGCAGCGGCGGGGCCGCCCGGTGTTCACGCCCACTTCGCCGCCCACGCGCTGCAGGCGCTCGCCCCATTCGTCCTCCAGCTCGGTGGGGAACGGACCGGCGCCCACGCGGGTGGTGTAGGCCTTGGCGATTCCGATCACGCGGTCGACCCGGGTGGGGCCGATGCCGGTGCCGGTGCAGGCCCCGCCCGCGGTGGGGTTGGAGCTCGTGACGAAGGGGTAGGTGCCGTGGTCGACGTCCAGGAAGGTGGCCTGGCCGCCCTCCATGAGCACCACCTCACCGCGGTCCAGCGCCTCGTTGAGCAGCAGCGTCGTGTCCACCACCATGGGGCGCAGACGCTCGGCGTAGGACAGCAGCTCCTGGGTGATCTCCTCAACCTCGACGGCGCGACGGTTGTACAGCTTGACCAGCAGCTCGTTCTTCTGCCGGAGGGCACCTTCGACCTTCTGGCGCAGGATCGAGGGATCGAAGAGGTCCTGCACCCGGATGCCCAGGCGCCCGGCCTTGTCCATGTAGGCCGGTCCGATGCCGCGCCCCGTCGTGCCGATCGCACGCTTGCCCAGGAAGCGCTCGGTGACCTTGTCGAGCGTCTGGTGGTAGGGGGCGACGAGGTGCGCGTTCGCGCTGATCCGCAGCCGGGAGGTGTCCACGCCGCGGCTGGTCAGCATGGCGATCTCCTCGAACAGTGCGGCGAGGTTCACCACCACGCCATTGCCGATCACCGGGGTGACCTGCGGGGAGAGGATTCCGGCGGGCAGGAGCTTGAGCTCGAACTTCTCGCCGTCCACCACAACGGTGTGCCCGGCGTTGTTGCCACCGTTGGGTTTGACGACGTAGTCGACCTTCTCTCCGAGCAGGTCGGTGGCCTTGCCCTTCCCTTCGTCGCCCCACTGGGCTCCGACGATCACGACGGCGGGCATGGCGACTCCTGGGACGAGATGGTGGATGGATGCGGCCGCTGAGGACCGCGCCCCAGCGTAGCAATCAGGGCGCCCGCTCCCTGGGGCCTCAGCCCAGCAGCGTGGGGTCGGCCTCGCGCAGGAAGTCGGTGATGCGGTCCGCTTCGGCCTGGTCGCCCAGACGGCGGGAGGTCTCCCCCAGCATCGCCAGCGCCCGCAGGATCCCGCGGTTGGGGGCGTGGGAGGCGGGGATCGGTCCCTGCCCGCGCCAGCCGTGGCGGCGCAGGGCGTCCAGGCCGCGGTGGTAGCCGGTTCGGGCATAGGCGTAGGCGGTGATGTCATCGCCATCGCTCAGCGCGTCCTCGGCCAGGGTCGCCCAGGCGAGCGGGGAATCGAGGTGCCGGGCCACGACCTCGCGCGGGTCCTGATCCACCAGCTCCTCGGCGACCTGCACGTCCACAAAGTCCTCGGGCAACCGGGTCTCGGGAATGCCCAGGAGGTTCCTGCCGACGAGGTTCTCGGTACGATCAGCCATGTTCGCATCGTAGGCGCTCCACGGCGCTGCGACCTCTCATATTGGGAACGATTCACACATGTCACACACGCAGGACGGCTCGGAGCTGCTGACGGGACCCGGGGCCGGAGGGCTGCTGGGCGCGGCCGTCGGGAACTCTGGCGGTGTGCTGCACAGCTGGCAGCTGGACCACGTCGACCATCGGCCCGGGCGCTCCACCAAGGCGCTGTACCGCACCCAGGTCTCCTGGCCTGAGCTGGATGGGCCGCAGGCTCCCGCCCGCGAGGAGCTGTTCGGCGCGAGCGCCCACATCGGCGAACAGGAGAAGGACCTGTACGTCGCCGAACAGACCCTCGTGATGACCGACGGGGACATCGATGTGCGGGTCTGGCGGTATCCGCATGACCCGTGGCTGCCGATGCTGCCGCGCGTGTGCTACCCCGACATCGTGGGCCGCACCCTGGCGGAACTGGGGGTGCACCTGGGCCCGGATCCGTCGGCCCCGATCGCGATCGACGTGGTCTCCTACCGTCCGGGCCGCCGCGCGGTGCTGCGTGCCGCGCAGGGTGGGGCGGCGGTGTTCCTGAAGGTGATGCAGCCGCATCGCAGCGGCGAGATCGTGGACCGGCATCACCGGCTGCTGGCCGCGGGGGTGCCGGTCCCGGAGGTGATGGCGCATCACGAGGGCCTCGTGGTGCTGCGGGAGCTGCCGGGCCGTCCGCTCTCGCGCGCGGTGATCGACGAAGGCGTGGATGCCTGCCGCGGCGAGGACCTGGTGGCGCTGCTGGACCGCCTGCCGGCCTCGATGTACTCGGTGCCGCTGCGGCCGCCGTGGACGGATTCGGTGGACTTCTACGCCGGGATCGTCGCCTCCTCTGTGCCGGCGCTCGGGCCGCGGCTGGATGCCCTGGTGCGGGAGATCCGCGAGGGCCTGGGCTCGCTCGAGCAGCGGATGGACATGCGCCCCCATGACGTGGTCCACGGCGATTTCTATGAGGCTCAGGTGTTCGTCGAGGACGGGCGCGTGGTGGGTCTGCTGGACATCGACACGGTGGGCCCGGGCCGACGGGCCGATGACCTCGCGTGCCTGCTCGCGCACCTGAGCGTGCTGGCGGACTACGGCAATGCCGGGCGGATCGACCGGGCGATGCAGGAGCGGGTGGAGACCGCGATCAGCACGTGGCATCGCACTTTCTCCGAGCGGGTGGATCCCACCGAGCTGGCGCTGCGCTCGGCCGGCGTGGTGCTCTCGCTCGCCACCGGCCCGCATCGGCAGCAGGAGACCGCCTGGGAGGCCGCCACCGAGGCGATCGTGCGGGTCGCCGAGGAGTGGGTGGCCAGGGCCCGCCGCGCCGAGGCTGCCACGCGCGAGCGCCTCGCGCAGGCGCAGGCGCAGTCCCAAGCCCCGCTCACCGGGCAGCGTCCCGTCGCGCCTGCGACGGAGCTGACGCCGGGCGATGATTCGCCCACGCAGGAGCGCCGCATCGACCAGATCGTGCAGGGCTGAGCTATGCGCGCGGTGCTGCAGCGGGTCGATGGGGCGAGCGTCGAGGTGGACGGCGAGGTCATCGGCGCGGTCACGGGTGAGGGGCTGCTGGCCCTGGTGGGCGTGACCCATGAGGACGGACCTCAGCAGGCGGCGACGATCGCCCGGAAGATCTGTGAGCTGAGGATCCTGGAGGGCGAGCGCTCGGTGCTCGATGCCGGTGCGCAGGTGCTCGTGGTCTCGCAGTTCACCCTGTACGGGAGCACGAAGAAGGGGCGCCGCCCCTCGTGGAGCGCGGCCGCACCCGGCCCGGTGGCGGAACCGCTTGTGGAGCAGGTGGTCTTGGCGATCCGCGAGCGCGGCGTGGAGGTTGCCACCGGCAGGTTCGGTGCGCAGATGCGGGTGGGCCTCATCAACGACGGCCCGTTCACGGTGCTCGTCGACACCGACGCGTAGCGTTCCTGGCGCGTCCCGGGCGCGTTCCTGGCGCGTCCCGGGCGCATTCCTGGCGCGTCCCGGGCGTGCGAGATCCGCCGTCCGTCCCGTGCGCCCGCCGCGGTGCGTGCGTAGGCTGGTGCCATGACCTACACACTTGTGCTGCTCCGCCACGGCGAGAGCGACTGGAACGCCAAGAACCTGTTCACCGGCTGGGTGGACGTGCCGCTGACCGAGAAGGGCCGCCAGGAGGCCATCGTCGGCGGTGAGCTCATGAAGCGCGAGGGCGTGCTGCCCGACGTGGTGCACACCTCCCTGCAGCGCCGCGCGATCATGACCGCGAACCTCGCGCTGGATGCCGCCGACCGCCATTGGATCCCCGTCAAGCGCGACTGGCGTCTGAACGAGCGCCACTACGGCGCCCTGCAGGGCATGAACAAGACGGAGATCCGCGAGAAGTACGGCGAGGAGCAGTTCATGGCCTGGCGCCGCTCCTACGACACCCCGCCCCCGGAGATCGAGTTCGGCAGCGAGTTCTCCCAGGACCAGGATCCGCAGTACGCGGACCTCGGCGATCAGCTGCCCAAGTCCGAGTGCCTCAAGGACGTCGTGGCGCGCTTCCTGCCCTACTGGGAGGAGGGCATCAAGCCGGATCTCCAGGCCGGGAAGACCGTTCTCATCGCCGCCCACGGCAACTCCCTGCGCGCGCTGGTGAAGTACCTCGATGGCATCTCCGATGAGGAGATCTCGGGCCTGAACATCCCCACCGGCCAGCCGCTGGTCTACGAGCTCGATGAGAGCTTCCAGCCCGTCGAGAAGGGCGGGCGCTACCTGGACCCGGTGGCCGCGAAGGCCGCTGCCGAGGCAGTCGCGAACCAGGGCAAGAAGTGAGCCGCTGGCATAGCGTGAGCGCTGCCTGACCTCCGATTTTTCGGTCCTGATCAGGAGCATAGCGGGACCGTGCATTAGACACAAGTACCCTCCTGTACCCTGCTGTTATCGCACGATGATTGCACGGGACCGGGAGGGTACTTGTGGCACGACCGAAAAAACGCACCCGCCGCTCATTCGGCGCTGTCCGCCAGCTCCCCAGCGGCCGCTACCAGGCCTCCTACCTCACCCCCGACGGGAAGCGTGTCAACGCCCCTGCCACGTTCACCGCAAAGGTCGACGCCGACGCATGGCTAGCCGTGCAACGGGCCGCCCTCGAAACAGGCCAGTGGAGAGGCATGGACGACAGCGTCATCCTCGGCCCGTACGCGGAGGCCTGGCTGGAGTCACTGAAGATCGCCCCGCGCACCCGCTACAACTACCGGTCCAGTTACACCAGGTGGATCAAGCCCACGTTCGCAGCCTCCCCGATGACCAGCGTCACCACAGCGCAGGTCCGCCGCTGGCTCGCCACCTTCCCCGACTCGAAACCTCAGGCCCGCGCCCAGGCGTACCGCGTGCTGTCCAGCATGTTCAGGCAGGCCGTGGAGGACGGCGTGGTCAACCAGAATCCGGTTCGCGTGAAAGGCGCTGGAGAGGTCCGCCCCGGGAGGGAAGGACACGCTCTGACGGTGGAGGAAGTCGTCATGATCGCTGAGCGGATGAATCCTGATCGTCGTCTCGCCGTCCTGCTGGCCGGTTTCTGCGCACTGCGCCCGGGTGAGACGCTGGCACTACGCCGCCGGGACGTCGATACCCAGGCGCGAACATTACACATCAGGGAGAGTGCATCCGCTCCCTACGGCAGCGGTGAGGCCGTCGGTCCGGTCAAGACGAAAGCTTCTAACCGTGTCGTGCACTATCCGGCCGCGCTGGATCCTGACGTGGCCCGGCAGCTCACGGAATGGGCGGCACCTGGCAGCCGGGGGCACCCGTTCCCCCGCGCGGCTGATCCTTCTAAGCCGCTCCCCTATTCGACGTTCTCACATTCGTTTCAAGAGGCGGCCGCGAGAGCTGGGGTGGAGGATGTGCGCCCGCATGACCTCAGGCATACGGGGGCGACGCTGGCCGCCGGTACCGGTGCGACGGTCCGAGAGCTCATGGCCCGGCTGGGACACACGACACCGAAGGTGGCGATGCGCTATCAGCACGCGGCGCGGGAGCGGGACAGGAGCATCGCCGACGCCCTGGGGGTGGAGATAGCTATGGCACGTCCCCAGACCGCTACCGCTGAGCGGATCGATGATGAGTGAGCAGCTCACCAAGGGTGGGCACGTCATCCGCGTGGTGTGCGCCGCGGGGGACCATGGCAGGGCCGTCCTCATGGAACTGGTGGAGCTTCCACGCTGGGACGGGCGCGGCACCTACTGGGGCCGATTGACAGCTATGTCCGCCCGCGAGGCGCGCGCGTGGAACGATTCCGAGCCCGGAGATGGTTCCCAGCTCCCCCGGCAAATGCGGGATCCGCGCGGAGATGGGTTCTACTGGCGGCGCAATGGGCAGAGGGTCATGGATCCCCGCGAGGCCCGCCGCATCTCTAACGCTTTCCACCATGCGGCTGGTGAGAATCGGCGTGGTGAGCCTGACCCGGGGATTCTTGCCGGGGTGGAACGCCGGTTCGAGCTCGCACCGTGCCGCCGCTGTGGCCGTGGCGGGACTACGCGAGCGCCCGCTTCACGGGTTGAGCATGTCCTGAGCGGCCTGCTGACCGCGGGCGTCACCGATGTGGACGTTGCCCTGTTCCGAAATGCCGTTGAACGGGTACGGCCTTAGCCGTGCTGCGCCCTGCTGTACCCTAGAGGCAGGTGCTAGCGGCACCCCCTGCGGTGGAGTACACCGCGCCCACGCCTCCAGCGTCGGCTACATAGCCCCCTTAGACCCGGGGCACGTAGTCACGCCCGGAGGCGTTTCTCATGCCCCTACAGAGCACCCGTCAGCGTTATTGCACCGTCGCCGAGGCCGCGGAATACCTAGGCGCGTCCACGAAGTTCGTTCGCGCCCTCATTGCACGCGGAGACCTGACCGGCTACCGCATCGGCGCACGACAGATCCGCCTAGATCTCCGCGAGATCGACCAGGCGCTAGCACCGATCCCCACCTCGAAGACGCGGGGTGGTGCCCGGTGAGCAGCGCAAAGAGAAGCCGCCCCGGCGCGAGCAACACCAGGGCGGCACTGAAAGAAAGTCAGACTCAAATCCACCCCCAGGGTACCCCGATCGGGTGCCCGGACGCGAGCGTGACACCCGCCCCCGTGGACTACCGGGACGACGACCCGCGCCTGCTGGAGCTGGGACCTGCCGTGCCTGTGGATCATCCCGGGCACCCGTGCTCCGACTGGAACCTGTACGGCCGCCCAGCCCCGGCCCCGTGGGGCAGCTACATGGACACCACGCCCCTGCCCCTCCCGCGGGATCGACGCGGCCCCATCGCCACGGCTCTGGACACCGCCGCCCGCTACCGGCAGGAGGTGGCCCTATGAGCGTCTCCTACTCTCAGGACACCGCGGTGTGGTGTGACCCGTGCGCCCTGCCCCGCGCCGAGTGCGGACACGCCCTCCAGGACACCCAGAACAGCGTCCAGGACGGCGAACAGTCCTCCCGCCACCTCCATGTCCAGGTGGCCGCCGACATCGTCCCTGAGCGCGTTTCCTGGCTCTGGCAGGGCCGCATGGCACTAGGTCACCTGTCCCTGCTGGCTGGCCGCGAAGGACTAGGGAAGTCCACGCTGGCCGCATGGATCACCGCTCAGGTCACCCGCGGCACCCTCCCTGGTGACCTGTACGGGCAGCCGCGGTCCGTCATCATCGTCGCCACCGAGGACTCATGGGCGCACACTCTCGTGCCCCGCCTCATGGCCGCCGGTGCCGACCTGTCCCGCGTCCTGAACGTCACCGTGGAGACCAGCGACGGGTTCATGACCGGCCTGTCCCTCCCGAAGGACATCACGGCCCTGGCCCGCGAGGCCGAGGCCCGGGATGTGGCTCTCATGGTCCTGGACCCCATCACATCCCGCCTGGAGAACCTGGACACGCACAAGGACGCCGAGGTGCGCCGTGCCCTGGAGCCTCTGGTGGCGATGGGCGACCGGGTGGGCATGTCCGTACTCGGACTCATCCACCTGAACAAGTCCAGCGCCGACCCGTTGAACGCAGTCATGGGCTCCAAGGCGTTCACTGCCGTGGCTCGGTCCGTGTCCACCGTCGTCGCAGACCCCGAGGACGAGGACGACCGCCGCCGCCTGTTCGGCACCGTGAAGAACAACCTGGGGCCGGCCCTCCCCGCGTCCGAGGTGTTCACCGTGGAGTCCTGCGAGGTCGAAGGACGGCGCGGAGCTCAGATCATCACGGGCCGCCTGGACTGGCACGGCAGTAGCGCGACGACGATCAAGTCCGCCATGGCCGACCCCGGCATGGAGGTCCAGGGAGCGCTCGGCGAGGCCGCGGAATGGCTGGAGGACTACCTATCCATGCACCCCGGCACCCCGCGCGTGGAAGTCATCCGGGACGCCGAGAAGGCCGGGCATAAGGAGCGGACGGTCAAGCGGGCCGCGAACGTCGTCGGTGTCCTCTCGCGCACCGAAGGGTTCCCCCGGCAGGCCGTGTGGAGTCTGTCCGCACAGTCGGGCCAAGCACAGTTGGGCCAGTCGGGCCAAGCCCCCCCTGGGGAGAGTGTGAATAAAGGACTGACTGGCCCTACTGGACGTGACCAGCACAAACAGTCCGAGGGGGGTGGATCAGTCGGGCCAGTCGGGCCAAGCTCCGGAGACGTGGCCCCACTGCTGGCCCAACAGCCGATGATCTGCCCCGGATGCAACGAACCGGGCTGCGACGGGGACTGTCTGGAGGTGGACCGATGACCCGCCGATGCACCGCCCACACCAGCAGCGGCCAGCCATGCAAGAAACCACCGATCCGCGGCGGCACCGCCTGCACCTCCCACGGCGGCAGCTCACCCCGCGTCCGTGCTGCTGCTGAGCGTCGCCTCGCCGAGCAGGACGCAGAAGCCAAGGCAGCTCAGGCCGTGGAACGCCTCACCGGTAAGCGAGCACCCATGAACATCGCCGACGTCTACCGCGAACTACTGGAACTGTCCGGTCTCGTCGTCGCCTGGAAAGACGTTCTCCGTGATCGGGTGGATGCCCTGACCGACTACACCACCCCCACCCTCGTGGGAGGTGAACAGATCCGCGGGGACGTACTCCTGTTCGAGCGGGCCATGGACCGAGCCCTGAAAGTCCTGGACGCTGTGGCCCGTCTCGACCTTGACTCCCGGCTGTCAGTCATCAGTGAGGAGGGGGCCAGGCAGATCGTCGCGATGATCCGCCGAGCAGTAGCGGATGTGGACTTCACACCGGAGCAGGAAGACCGGTTCAATGCCGCGATCGCGCGGGAGCTACGTCGCGCCTCCGAGGCGGGAGACACACAGTGACCGTCATGCCTGCTGGCCGTCGCCTGCTCGGTGCCCACGTCAAGGGCTACGCCGCCGCGTACTTCGAGAACCTCGCCGACTACCGCGGAGCGGAGGCACACGCCCGGGACCTCGCCGCCCGCGGGCACCACCAGGCAGCCCGCGACCTCACTGACGCTCTCGCCGACCTACGCGAGGCCGCACGACAACACCGTTCCGCCCGCGGAATCCCGGAACCCATCCCCATCCCCACCGAGGAAACCTCACCTCATGGCCCGACCGTCACCACGGCAACCGCCGCCCGACACCTCGGAGTCACAGACCGCCGCGTCCGCTACCTCATCGCCGACGGCACCCTGGCCGCCACCCGCGACGGAACCGGACCATGGCGCATCCCCAGCACCGCACTAGCCGACTACACCACCAGGAGGACCGCATGAACCGCGACCTGACCCCCGAACAGCTAAGGGAAGCCCTCACCAACCCCGACCAGCAGGGCGACCCGATAACCCGCGACCTCACCGAAGCGCTCACCGCCCCCGACGCCACCACCCGCGAGGCAGCAGCCCGCAGGGCCGCAAGCTGGGACGGCCACCCATGGCGCGCCCACTGGGAGCCTCACGAGCGCCTGGAGTACCGAGGACGCGAGGCCCACCTAGCCGGACTGTACGAAACCCGCCTAGGTGAGTCCCGGGCGGAGGCCGACGCCCACGTTCACCGTGAACTCTCCGCCGCCTGGACCCGCGGACACCTCCCGGCCGTCGCCGAGCGTCTGCGCACCGAGACCGCCCGCGTGGAGGCCCTCCCCGCCCTCCAGGCCCGCGAGACCGTCACCTCGTACACCCGTTGAAGCGCATCCAGGGAAACCGGCCTCACCGGTCCTGGAGCAAGCCCGCCACGCAGAAGCAGCCGCCCCGTAGGAAGCAGATCCAGATCAGCGAAGTACTACGAGACGCAATCGTCACCGACCCGACCAAGGAGTACTGACCCATGGCCACGAAACTGGACAAGGCCCGCGCCGAGCTGCGCACCCTCACCGACACCCTCCCGAAGTGGGAGCAGGCCGTCACCGACGCCCGCCGCGACCTGGAGGCCAGCGAGGACGCCCCCACGGAACTCACCGACCTGGACGAGCACGCCCGCGACCTCGCCACCGCCCGCGCCCACGGACTCACCGACCACGCGGACCGCCTCCAGGCCGCCGCCGACGCAACCGACGAGACCCTGGACCGGGCACTAGCCGCGGCACGGGAACAGCAGCAGTGAGGGACGGCCGGTGCGCTCCGACCCATGGATCAACGCGCACCGGCCCGACCCATGGAACACCGGGGATCGACCCGACCCTGAGAGAGTGGAGGAAACGGTGGTGCTGACATACAGGCTGCTGCGTGCATCTGGTGAGGATGCTGGCACCAGCATGATTGCCTCGGAGCAACTGATGCTCCGGCAGATCCACGAAGCGGGCCGTAGAGCTGAGACGCTTTGTCCGTTCATGCCGGGTCCGTGGCCGCGTGCGCTTTACCGGGGGGCTACCCCCGAGGCTGTTCGCAGGATCTGGTGGGCGACAGATATGTCAGTCGCAGAGTCGTATGCACAAAGTCGAAGGGATGCGGGGCTGGACGCAGTTGTCTATCGGGTTCAGGTCATGCCCGAGCAGGTGTTGCATATCACTCGCTCCGGCATGCCACGGGGGTATGAGGTGCGGGTGCATCCAGATCACCTCGAAGATGTTGAAGTGGTACCTCACCGAGGGCGGCGGATGCCGGGCCGGGAGCTGGAGCAGTCGGTGCGGTGGTATGAGTGGCGTGATGCTCTGAACGCCGAGTTGTCGGCACGGTATGGCGGGTATCTCGCGTCGCAGATGCGTTCGCGTCACGATGAGATGGTGACGCTATACCGGGGGGCTACGCCGCTCACAGCGCATGGGGTGTACTGGACCAAGAACCGGGGGGAAGCAGAGGTCTACGCCCGCCGGTGTGTCAGTGATGGGTGGGACGGTGCACTGTTTATGTGTGAGATCCCGATGTCTGGACTGTTCGCGCTCAAGCGCAGGATCGCATGGGTTCGCCCTGAGGTGCTGGAGCAGGTGGGAGTGGTGGAACTGGAACGATATGCGGCAGATGAGGCGGAGCCGCCGATCATTCATACGCTCTACCGGCGCTAATAGCCGGTGCTGACAGTGAGGAGAAATGGTGAGGACTGAGGATCAGGCGGACCCGCTAGAGGTCGCCGAACAGATCACCGCCGTGCTGGAGGCGCTGGAGCCGACGGACGATATGGGGGATCGGTTGCTGCGCGCTCGACTGGAGGGGTACGCGGCGGGGGTGCGTGATGGGGTGGCGGGTGTGGTCTCCCACCACCCCTATACAAAACGGGAACCCCATTAGTATAATCGGGGTATGAGCAAGCGGGTCATCGGGTACGTCAGGGTCTCCACCTCGAAGCAGGACATCGGCCCCGAGGTCCAGGCCGCCGACCTCACCGCCGAAGCGGAGCGCCGAGGCTGGGAACTAGAGCTGCGCCGCGAGGACGCCGCTTCCGCTTCCACGGTCACGCGCCGCCCCGTCCTGCTCCAGGCCCTCGCCGACCTGAAGGCAGGCCGCGCCGATGTGCTGGCCGTGTCCAAGCTGGACCGCCTCTCCCGATCCGTCGCTGACTTCTCACGGATCCTGGACGACGCCGAGCGGCAGCGCTGGGATGTCGTGTGCCTGGATCTCGGAGTGGACACCACCACCCTGACCGGCCGCGCCATGGCCCAGGTGACTGCCACGTTCGCTGAGATGGAGCGCCGTCGCATCGGGGAACGGACCCGCGCCGCCATGGCCACCCTCCCCGATGATGTGCGGGACCGGATGCGCCGCGGCGGCAGGCCCCGTGTTCTCTCCGATGAGACCGCCCAGCGGATCCGGGGTATGCGCGAGCAGGGCATGACGCTCAAGGGGATCTGCGAGCAGCTCACAGCGGATGGGGTGCCCACGGCGACGGGTGGGAAATGGTGGCCCGCGACGGTGCGGAAGATCCTGGAGCGCGCCTGATCCTCTATGAGGTCGGATCCCGCGGGGGTCCTCTATGAGGTCCGTTCCGTGGGATCGACTCCCGGAGGGGGCTTCATGGGGTCGGATGCCGACGCATTGCATGGGATCGGCTCCGGGGCGGTCATTGCATGGGATCCCCGCTGCGCGGGCCACTGCTAGCGGTCCCTACGGGTCTCCCGGATCAGTGCCCCTTCCCCAAAGATTTGCCCGCCGCCCTGGACCCGTCATCCGACTGTAGACACGACTAGTAGCGCCCCGCCGGAGTGGCGGACCGCTAGCCGTTCATCGTCCCCGTGGCCTACGGGGTACGCCGCGCCGGGTCTGCGCGATTCGTGAGGATCCTTCTCTACCCGCCGTCTGTTGATACCCCCATGCCTGGGGGAGCGTGTGACGTAGAGAGAGCACGCTGGGGACGCCTGAGCGCCCCTAGACGGGCCGTAGATGCCCCGGGGACACTCTCGGGTGCCCTGGGGCCGCTACGGGCCGCGTAGGGGGCTCAGACGGGCGCGAGAGTGCTCCCGTCGCGGATCAGCTCAGCGATGAGCACCGGCAGGCACCTACATGCCTCGCCCGCGTCATGGTGGGAGCCGACGCACCGGGGATCGGGGCAGCCGCAGACGTCACCGGTCCACTGGCCGCGCGCACCGTTGAGTTGTGCCCACTGGTGGGCCGTGAGTCCATGTTCACCGAGCAGCTCGACGGCATCGGGTGACAGGCCGCTCACTGCTCCACCTCCGTGGCGAGGGTGAGGATGTGCCGTGCGACGGCACGGGCGGTCTCCAGGTCCAGTGCGAGGTCATGGACGTGGACGGTGATCTGTCCGTCTGGCTCGGTGTAGGCGGCCACGTCGATCACCCGCCCGTCCGTGGTGGGGAACAGCTCGGTGGGGGTGCACGTCATCGTGTCCCCGTCGATCTCCCAGGTGCTGGTGAATCGGGTCATCGCGTCGCCTGCGATGCCGTCCAGTGCATTGTGGAGCGCCCGCGTGTTCTGGGGTGCCCTGGTGTGGTCTGCATGGTCGTGGGTATGCTCTGGCATGACCCCGCCTCCGTTTCAGGTGGTGTCCATGCCCGCCCGTGTTCGCGCACGGGGCGGGCGTTTTCATGGAACCGTGTTGCACGGAGGTTGCACGTTCCAGCATGTCTGCTGGTCACGCATCACTCTGGAACCAGGGCAAGAAGTGAGCCGCTGATCCCTGACATGCAACGCCCCCGGACCATGCCGGTCCGGGGGCGCTGTGGTTCCTGCGCGAGGTTCTGTCACCAGAAGTAGCCGGCGGGCCGATCGCCGTAGGAGCCACAGAGGTTCGCGACCTCCTGCAACGACAGCCAGTAGTACTTCGGCGCGGTGTATCCGCCCAGCTTGTCGCGGGCGGGGTCAGCGATGAGCAGCTCGCGGGTCTCCGGGCGGTACCCGTCGATCACCACGTAATGGCCGATCCGATTGGGGTTGCCGTACCAGGTCGGGTAGGTGTTCGGCGCCGCCTGCCAGTAGCCGATCGAGGCGTAGCCCGTATCGACGTTCCGGGTCACGCGATCCCACAGGAGGTTCGCGGCATCGCTGCCCGCGGGCTTCCCGGAGATCTGCTCGAAGCGGTAGGTCGCATCGGGCAAGGTCGTGCTCAGGTAGTCATCCATCGTCCAGTACGGGGTGGCGCCGTACGCCTCGGTCTCCACCGCCGCGGCGATCGTGTCGATCGACGGCGGAGTGTCCATCTTGGCGCTGAGCGTCATCCAAATGGAGGTGGGGCCGCAGTAGTAGCCGTTCCTCTGCGCCATGTACGTCGATGCCGTGGTGATCTCCGTGGCGGCGACGGCCGGTGCGGACAGCCCCGCCGAGCCGGCGGCCAGGCCCACGCCCATCAGGGCGGCGGTGCCGAGGGTGCGCAGGGCGTCGCGGCGGTCGATGGTCACCGCGGTGGGTCGAGGGGTGGTCATACGAGCTCCTCTCGGGTCAGGGGAGAGCGGAACGATGTGCCCCGGACGGTACGTCCCACGGGATCAGGTGCACATGGGCAGTTGTATCCCTTGACGCACCGGTGGGGCGGCACCGCCTTTCGACACCCCGTCCTTTCGTCCCGGTCCCCGCGAGGGACAGGACCGAGAGGTTCGCACCGAGGAAGGAAGCGCCGCCGCGCGGTCCGCTCCTAGCGTGGAGGACGAGACATACCGAGCCGCAGCAGCGGCCACCCGAGACCTCCTGGAGGACACCGCGATGAGCACCCTGACCCGTCGGAACATGCTGCGTGCGAGCGGCCTGACCGTCCTGGCCGGCTTCGGCGCTGCGGCGCTGGCCGCGCCCGCACAGGCCGCAGATCACACTGTCCCTCACGAGTACGTGGTGCAGCCGAACTTCTTCTGGTGCGGGCCCAGCGCCTGCCATATGGCGATCACCGCGAAGACCGGCTCCCCTGGCCTGGAGGCCCTCGCCCAGCAGCTGGGCACCACCGAGAACGGCACGAACTTCGGCGCGATCTCCCCGGTGCTGACCCAGAACATCCCGGGTGCCACGTACCGCGATCAGTGGATCGCCGGCAATGACGCCACCCCGGAGGAGAAGGCAGTGTTCTGGGACCGGGTGAAGGCGAACATCGACACGGGCTTCGCGACCGTGTGCAACTGGGTGGTGCCCCCGGGCAGCTACCCCAACGGCTACCAGAACGGCTCGACGATCTACCACTTCACGACGGTCGTCGGCTATAACGATAACCGCGATCTGCTCATCGCGGACTCCGCGAACTTCAACAACGTGGGCGTCTATTGGGTCCCCTCGGATCGGGTGGCGACCCTGTGCGCCGAGCGCGGCTACTTCTGGTGAGCCGCTGACCTGAGTCGTCACGGGTGCGGCGCGCGGGCGCGTCCACACCCTGGCTGCAGTACCGGCCCCGGACACCGAGCAGGTGTCCGGGGCCGATGACGTGCGGGAGAGGCGGATCAGCACACGGGCAGCGCGACGTTCACCGCCAGCCCGCCTTCCGCGGTCTCCTTGTACTTGCTGGACATGTCCAGACCCGTGATCTTCATGGTGCGGACCACGTCATCCAGGGACACCATCGGCGTGCTGTGCTCGAACACCGCCATCCGCGCCGCCGTGATCGCGGTGTGCGAGGCCACGGCGTTGCGCTCGATGCACGGCACCTGGACCAGGCCACCGATGGGGTCGCAGGTCAGGCCCAGATGATGCTCCATCGCGATCTCCGCGGCGGTGCACACCTGCTTCGGGCTCCCACCCAGGATCTGGGCCAGACCTGCGGCCGCCATCGACGAGGCGGAACCCACCTCGCCCTGACAGCCCACCTCCGCGCCGGAGAGGGATGCCAGCTCCTTGATGACGATGCAGATCGCACCGGCCACCAGCATGAACTCCACCGCGATGTCCTCGCGGGCGCGGCGCTGCTCCTCGGTCAGCTCCGCCCAGGGACGCACTCCGCAGCCTTCGATGGCGCGCGGCGTGTAGTGGGTGGCGTAGAAGATGACTGCAGGAAGGATGCCCGCCGCCCCGTTGGTCGGGGCGGTGATGACCCGCCCCCCGGAGGCGTTCTCCTCATTGACCGCGAGGGCCACGAGGCTGGTCCACTCCACCCAGAACTGGGGGTCGCGCGTGGGATCCTGCTCGCGCAGGGAGGAGTACCACTCCGGAGCGCGCCGACGGGTGTTCAGTCCGCCGGGCAGCACCCCGCTGCGGGTGAGGCTGTTGGCCTTGCACTCCTCCATGATCCGCCAGCGACGGGCCAGGCCGTCACGCACCTCCTCAGGAGTGCGCAGCACCGTCTCGTTGGCCATCATGACCTCGGGGATGGTCATCCCCTCGCGACGGCAGTGCTCCAGCAACTCCGCTCCGGTGCCGAAGGGGAAGGGGAACACGACCTCCTCCGGGGAGGTCTCCGTCTGCGCGGTCTCCTCACCGTCGTGGACCACGAAGCCCCCGCCGATCGAGTACGAGTACCGCTCGCGCAGCACCTCACCGTCCGCGTCCAGGGCCTGGAACCGCATCCCGTTGGCGTGCCGCTCGAGGAAGGTCAGCGGATGCTGTCCGATGTCCTCGATGCCGAACACGATCTCGGGGCCGTCCCCGCCCAGGCGGAGCGGGGCGCCCTCGGCCAGCTCGGCCAGGCGCGTGTCCACCACATCGGGATCCACCGTGTCGGGGCGATGCCCGTCCAGGCCCAGGAGCACGGCGCCGAAGGTGCCGTGGCCCTGCCCGGTGGCTGAGAGGGACCCGTACAGGTCCACCGCGATCTGGGCGGTGCGCTCCAGCAGACCCTCGCTGCGCAGCAGCTCGGCGAAGTCCGCTCCGGCATTCATCGGTCCCACGGTGTGGGAGGACGACGGGCCGATCCCGATCGAGTACAGGTCGAAGACGCTGACAGTCATGATGAGCTCCTTCCTTCGGCTCGGGGTGGATCAGGCGAACAGCCGGACGATAGATACGAGGATCGCGCCGATGGCGATGATGCCCATGACCACCACGAAGATGTTCGAGATCTTGCCGCGGTACGGCGCGAGCGCCGGGACCTTGCGGATCGCGATCATCGGCATGATGTAGAGGATCGCGGCGATGACCGGGCCGGACAGAGTCTCGATCACGCCGAGGATGCTCGGGTTGAGGATCGCGACAATCCAGGTCGACAGGAACATGAAGGCCGCCACGAGGATGGAGACCTTGCGCTTGCCCAGGGACTCGTAGACGCCGGGGGTGAAGCCGCGGACCAGACCAGCCGCACCTTCGGCGGCACCGAGGTAGTGACCGAAGAAGGACGAGCCGATGGCGACGATGGCGATGGCCGGGCCGGCATAGGCGATGGCCGGGGTGTCGTTGACGTTCGCCAGGTAGGACAGCACCGGGAGGTTCGCCTCACGGGCGGCGGCCAGGCCGTCGGCGCCGAGGGACAGCACGCAGGACCACACGAACAGCATGGTGAAGACCACCAGGATGGTCGCGGTGCGCTTGAGGACCCAGGAGGCCCGCTCAGCGGCCTTATCACCGTGCGCACGCTGCATCGCGAGCGAGAAGGCGGAGATGGCCGGGGAGTGGTTGAAGGCGAAGACGAGCACGGGGATCATCAGCCAGGTGGTCATCAGCAGACCGCCGCCGCCGCCCTTGGGCAGCTGGGTCAGGTCGCCGATGTGCCAGGTGGGGATCAGCATCAGGGAGATGATGAACAGGGCCGCGATCAGCGGGTACACCAGGAACTGGGTGACGGCGAGCATGATCTTCTCACCGGCGATCATCACGGCCATCATCAGGGCGATGAGCACGAAGGAGAGGATCGGGCGCGGGACCTGCGGCAGGCCCAGCTGGTTGACCATCAGCGAGTCGATGGTGTTGGTGATGGACACGCCGTAGATCAGCACGATTGGGTAAATCGCGAAGAAGTACAGGATCGTGATGGCCTTGCCGACGCCGGGGCCGAAGTAGTCGCCGGCCACCACGGTGATGTCCTCGCCCTTGCGCGGGGACACGCACACGAAGCGGGACAGGGCCCGGTGGGAGAAATACACCATCGGGCCGATGATGATCGTCACGAACAGCAGCGGCCAGATGCCGCCAGCGCCCGCATTGATGGGAAGGAACAGGATCCCTGCGCCCACGGCGGTGCCGAAGAGGCTGATCACCCAGCTGAAGTCCTGGGCCTTGCTGCCCTTGGTGGTTGTCGGGGTGGAGGAGGGATCAGAAGCGCCCGAGGGGACGCTCGCAGAGGTATCGGTCGCGCTCGACATCATCGTCCTCGAAGGTGTGGCCGCGCTGTTGCGGCGGGGTGGTCGCCCCGGCGGGAGCTGGGGGGCGATGGTGCCGACTGCTCGGTGGCTGGTCGATCACCACACCACGATGGTGGACCTTTTTTCTCAGCTCCGTGACACCTTTCGTCCCGACCTCACCCCTCAAATCACACCTGACCTGCGGTTTTTATGTGAGAAAAGTTTTTTGTCACGTTTGCTCACTTGGGCCTGCGGGCGGCCCGGAGGCAGCGGTAGACCGTCGGGACGGACACCTCGAGGGCATCGGCCACATCAGCCACCGCACCCTTGAGCCGGAAGATCCCCTCATTCTCGAGAGCTGCGACGACCTCCTGGCGGTCCGCAGGGGTGAAGTCCCCCAGCGGCACGCCGCGGCGCTCGATCTCCCGCTGGGTCGCGGTCACCGCGATCTCCTCGGCGGAGGTCGCGAGGTTCTCCTGCCACTGGCTGTCCTCGAGCTCCGTGGTGATCCCCGGCAGGTGGCGTTCGCTGATCTTCCCGGCCAGACCGATCAGCTGCTCGAGCAGGCTGTCATCGGTGTTGATGCACAGCATCGCCACCACGCGGCCGTGGCGGCGGAAGAAGTACGTGGCCGAGCGGAAGAACTTCCCGCCCCCATCGGCAGAGGCACGGTATCCGGTGACGTAGTCATCGGTGTGAGCGCGGCCATCGCGCAGCATGCGCAGCACGAGATCCGTGGCGGGAGCACCGATCGTGCGACCGCTGTTCTCCCCATTGGCGATCGCGATCACGGAGGCATCCAGGCGCGCCACATCATGCAGCACCACCTCGGAGGTCTTGCCCAGCACCTCCCCCAGGAACGGGACGATGGGGATGAAACGCCGCACGTATTCGCTGTCGGTGAGGTGGTCGTCCAGTGCCGCCTCATAGTCGTCGAGCATCATCGCCGCCGCCTGGTGCCGAACAGCGAACGGGTGATCTCCCGGCCCAAGACGGTGCCGGCTGAGCGCAGGAAGGACTTCACGGCGGGGTTCGCCAGGAGCCCCTCGTCCTTCGTGCGCCGGGAGCTCTTCGTGGGCCGACGGCCCGGTGGCGCCTGCTCCGGGTCGCGCTCGGCGTCCTCGGCGGCGCGCGTCTCCTCCTCGGCAATGCGTTCAGCCTCCGCTTCAGCGCGGGCGGTGAGGATCTCGAAGGCGCTCTCGCGGTCCACGGGCGTGCCGTAGCGCTCCTGCAGCGGCGAGGCCTCGACGATCGTGGCGATCGCCTCCTCGCCGGCGGGCTCCATGGAGGATTCGGGGGCGCGGATCGCGGTGATCGCAACGGGCGTGGGGGCGCCGTCTTCGCTCAGGACGGTGACGATCGCCTCGCCGGTACCCAGCGCCGGGATCACCTCGGTCAGGTCATGCTCGCTGGTGGGGAAGGTGGAGGCGGTGGCCTTCAGCGCCTTCGCGTCCTGGGGGGTGAAAGCGCGCAGGGCGTGCTGGATGCGGTTGCCCAGCTGCGCCAGGACGTCGGCGGGGATGTCCTTCGGGGTCTGGGTGATGAAGAAGACGCCCACGCCCTTGGAGCGGATCAGGCGGACGGTCTGCACCACCTGCTCGAGGAAGGCCCTGGAGGCATCCTGGAACAGCAGATGTGCTTCGTCGAAGAAGAACACGAGCTTGGGGACGTCGAGGTCTCCCACCTCGGGCAGATCCTGGTAGAGCTCGGCGAGCATCCACATCATGAAGGTGGAGAACAGGGCCGGACGGGAGGCCACCGCGGGCAGCTCAAGGCAGGAGAGGATCCCGGTGCCGTCCTCAGCGGAGCGCAGCAGCTCCTGGACGTCGAAGGCGGGCTCGCCGAAGAACACATCGGCCCCGGAGGCCTCGAAGGCGGTGAGCTTGCGCAGGATCACCCCGGCGGTGGCGCTCGAGATCCCGCCGATGCCCTTCAGCTCCCCCTTGCCCTCCTCGGAGGTGAGGAACTGGATGAGGGAGCGCAGATCCTTGAGGTCCAGCAGCGCGAGCCCCTGGGTATCGGCGTAGTGGAAGATCAGCCCCAGCGAGGATTCCTGGGTCTCGTTGAGGTCCAGCACCTTGGCCAGCAGCACCGGCCCGAAGTCGCTCACGGTGGTGCGGATCGGCACGCCCTGGCCCTGCCCGCCCAGGCTGTAGAACTCGGTGACGGGGGCGCGGGAGACCCATTCCTGGCCGCGCGCCGCAGCGCGGGCGGCGAGCTTCTCGGAGCCTGCGGCGGGCACGGCGATGCCGGACAGATCGCCCTTCATATCGGCGACGAACACGCTCGCCCCCGCTGCCGCGGCCTGCTCAGCGATGATCTGCAGGGTGCGGGTCTTTCCGGTGCCGGTCGCCCCGGCGATCAGCCCGTGGCGGTTCAGCATCGGCACCGAGAGGTTCACGGGCGTAGCCGCATCCGGCTGCTCATCGACCACGAGAGCGCCGAGATGGATCCGCGCGCCGGGGAAGGCATACGCCGTTCGGACAGCGGTGATCTCAGGGGTGCTGGACATCGGAACTCCTGCGCAGAAGGGAATGAGGGCATGGTAATAGGCGGCTCGGGCGCTGAGCAGGACCTTCAGGCCTTACCGTAGGCCCATGCCCGCTTCCGAGCCTGTGACCCCTGCCCCCTCGGCCCCCGCTGCACCTCGCGCTGTGCACGCCACGGAGGAACTGAGCGCCGCCGATGTCCGCGTGATGCTCACCGCGCCCTCCCGCGAGGGGCTGCTGGACCTGCTGGGGATCACCGGTGCTGACGCTCATGAGCTCCTCCCCCAGGCCGATGCCGTCGCCGCCGATGCGGAGCTGCTGGCGGAGGTCACGACCATCGCGAACCGGCTGCGCGCCGAGGCAGGGCTCGAGACGACGGCGGTGGACCTCGCGGCGGACAAGGAGCGGCTGGATGCGCTGCAGCAGCGGCTCCTGCCCGGGGAGGGACTGTTGGTGATCCTCGCCGCCGTGGTCTCCACCGCGACGGTGCGCGCCTGGCATACCGCGCGCGGCCTCACCACCGAGCAGTCCTGGCATGTGCTCGCGGACCTCGGCCAGCAGATGCGGGTGCATCGCAGCGGCACCGGGCGGCTGGGTCTGCACCAGCTGAACTGGGTGAGCCTGAACTGGGCGGGGCGGCTTGTGCACCTGGGGCGCCTGCAGTTCGATCTGCACCGTCGGGCGATCCACGGCGCCCCCGAGCGCTGGGTGCTCGGCACCCATATCCCGGCCACGGGGCCGCTTGATCCATCGGCCGTGGAGGAGTCTTTCGCCGCGGCCACCGCGTATTTCACGGGGCACTATCCGGAGTTGCAGGAGGATCGAGGACCGGATGCACCGCGGTTCGGCCACGAGTTCGTGTGCGATTCCTGGCTGATCTCCGATGCCTTCGCCGAGATCACGGGGCCAGAATCGAACCTCGCGCGGTTCGCGGCGCTGTGGGACCGGATCGCGGTGCAGGAGAACGCGGCCGATGGTGCGCTGTTCTTCACCTTCGGTCTACGTCCGCCGGTGGATGCCCGCTCCCTCCCTCGCCGCACCCGGCTCGAGCGGGCGGTGGCGGATCGGCGGGCCGATGGGCGCGGCTGGACCGGCGGGGTGGGGCACCTGGTGCGCTGACCGGATCCGGGGCCCTCGTTCGGGCGGCAGCATGGCCGGCGCCGTGGAAAAATAGGTCCATGCTGTTGATCGACCACATGCCGCCGACGATGCCCGCACCTCTGAAGGGTCGGCTGACCACCCGCGTCCCTCTGGAGTGCGACGTCGACGCGGTGACGGCGCTCGCCACCGCCGCGATCCGTCGGCACACTCCGGATGGTCAGGCGGATCGAGATGGTCTGCGCTCGCGCATGGTGGGGCTGAAGTCCTGGGCGCGCCGCCAGATCGTGGTTGTCCCGGCTGCGGCCGACGGCTCCCCCGCCGTGGATGCGGATCCGGTGGGGTGGATCGCTGTGGAGGATCGCGCCGCCGGGCGGACGAATGTCCAGGTGGTTGTGGATGAGTCCCTGGATCATCGCGATGAGCTGGCGCTTGCCCTGCTGGAGTGGGCGGTGGAGGTGGGCGGCTCCTTTGCCCGTGCTCGCGGGGTGGACAGCACCCAGCTGAACACTGACGCCCACGAGCTGGACACCGAGCGGGGTCGGCTGCTGTCCGCCGGTGGGTACGAGATGGTGCGGACCTGGCTGCATATGCGCCGCCCGGTGGATCCGGATGAGGTCGCGCAGCTGCGCGGTCCCCGGCCCGGGACGCGGGTGCGGCCGGTGCATCGTCACCCCTCGGGCCTGCCGGTCTCGCAGGATGTGCGCTCGGTGCATCGCATGCTCGAGGAGTCCTTCGCGGACCACTTCAACTCCTACCGCGAGTCCTTCGCCGAGTTCGTCCAGCGCCTGATCGAGAACCCCGATGAGGCGGGTTGGGACCAGTGGTGGATCGCGGAGATGGAGCGCGACGGGCGCTGGCTGCCCGCGGGCGGCCTGGTGGCCGTGCCGGTTCCGGCCACGCCGGAGCGGGGCGAAGGCACCTACCTGGAGTACCTGGGGGTCCATCGCAGCGCCCGCGGCAAGGGGATCGCGAAGTCCCTGCTGCACGCGGCGCTGCAGGATGCAGCCGCGCGAGGCCGGACCTTCGTGGACCTCGAGGTGGATGACGACTCCCCCACCGGTGCCGATGAGCTATACGAGGCGATGGGGTGGCGCACCTTCGAGCGCACCCAGTCCTGGCATGCCACGGCCCCCGCGCACCCCTCGCGCCTGCTCGAGCCGCCGGAGCACTGAGGGGGCGCCGCGCGACTCAGCGCCCGGCGCGGCGCTGCTGCAGCCAGTGGCGGATCCGCAGCGGAAACATCCCCAGCAGCGGGGCATTGCGCCCCAGGTCCGCATCGTCCCTCTCATCGAAGGCGGCGGAGATGTCCAGGGCAGAGCCGTCCTCGGTGAGCCGGGCGGCGACGTTGCCCACCATCGTCACCTCGAGGCCATCGAGGATCCATACGCTGCCCAGGCCCACCACCACGCGCCAGTGGAACCGGCTCCAGGGCAGCCGATCCATGCGGGCTGGGATCTGCGTGGTGATCGTACCGTCGGTGGCCTGCGCCATCGCTCCGCCGCTCATCGTCAGGCACACCTCTGGGCAGATACTGCAGAGCATGCGGCCCCGATGTGAGTCGGGACACTAGCCCTTCAGGCGGTCCACAGCAACCGCGCCCTCACTCCCACTCGATCGTCCCCGGGGGCTTGCTCGTGATGTCGAGGGTGACGCGGTTGATTTCGGAGACTTCGTTGGTGATGCGCGTGGAGATGCGCGTCAGCACGTCGTAGGGCACCTTCGCCCAGTCCGCGGTCATCGCATCGTCGCTGGTCACAGGGCGCAGCACGATCGGGTGGCCGTAGGTGCGGCCATCGCCCTGCACGCCCACGGACCGCACATCGGCCAGCAGCACCACGGGGCACTGCCAGATCTCACGGTCCAGCCCAGCGGCGGTCAGCTCGGCGCGGGCGATCGCGTCGGCCTTGCGCAGGATGTCCAGCCGCTCCTTGGTGACCTCGCCGATGATGCGGATCCCCAGGCCCGGCCCCGGGAAGGGCTGGCGCCAGACGATCTCATCGGGCAGTCCCAGCTCGGTGCCGACGGCCCGCACCTCGTCCTTGAACAGGGTGCGCAGCGGCTCGACGAGCTCGAAGGACAGGTCCTCCGGCAGACCGCCAACATTGTGGTGACTCTTGATGTTCGCCGCGCCCTCGCCACCACCGGACTCGACCACATCCGGGTACAGGGTGCCCTGAACGAGGAACGCGGTGGCCTCGTCCGATGCCGTGTGGGCGTCGGCCCCGTCGCCCTCGACCACGCCCTGCTCGCGCAGGATGTCCGCCTGCGCGCGCTCGAAGGTGCGGATGAACTCGCGGCCGATGATCTTGCGCTTGGTCTCCGGGTCGGTGACCCCGGCGAGCGCGGCGAGGAACTGCTCCTCGGCGTCGACCATCACGAGCTTCGCCCCGCCGGTGGATTCGCCGAAGGCCTTCTCGATCTGCGCGGACTCATCCTGGCGCATCAGCCCGTGGTTGACGTACACGCAGGTCAGACGGTCACCGATGGCGCGCTGCACGAGCGCGGCGGCCACCGCGGAGTCCACGCCGCCGGAGAGGGCGCAGATGGCGCTGCCCTCACCCACCTGGGCGCGGATCTTCTCCACCTGCTCTTCGATGACGTTGCCGGTGGTCCACGTGGGGTCGATGCCCGCACCGCGGTACAGGAAGTTCTCGAGCACCTCCTGGCCGCGGTCCGAGTGGCCCACCTCAGGGTGCCACTGCACACCGAACAGGCGCCGCTCGCGGTCCTCGAACGCGGCGACGGGGCTGGCGGCAGAGGTGGCGATGACCTCGCAGCCGCTCGGCGGGGCGCTCACGCTGTCGCCGTGGCTCATCCACACGTTCTGCTCGAGGTCCTGCCCGGCCAGCAGCGTGGAACCCGCCTCGATGGAGGTCAGACGGGTCGCGCCGTACTCGCGCACTCCCGTCGGCGCCACGGTGCCATCCAGCGCCGCGGCCATCGCCTGGAAGCCGTAGCAGAGCCCCAGCACCGGCACCCCGGCCTGCAGGATCGCCGGATCCAGGCGCGGCGCACCCTCCGCGTACACGGAGCTGGGGCCGCCGGAGAGGATGATCGCGCGCGGCTGCTTGGCGAGCATCTGCTGGGCCGGCAGGGAATGCGGGACGATCTCGGAATAGACCCGGGCCTCGCGCACGCGCCGGGCGATGAGCTGGGCGTACTGGGCGCCGAAGTCGACGACGAGGACGGGGCGCTGATCGGTGTCGTTCACGGGATGGAGTCTACGTCGGACGCACCGGAGCCGAGGTCGCCCAGGGTGGGTCGGCGCCGCAGGTCCTCCTCGACCCGCTGGTGGGTCCAGCGCTCGCCGATGAAGCTCAGCACGGGCACCACACCGAACAGCATGAGCAGCAGCATCCGCGGCAGCGCCCAGCGCATCTTCATCCACAGGTCGAAGGCGAGGATGACGTAGATCATGTAGATCAGGCCGTGGATCGGGGACCACACCTCGGAGACGCGATCCCAGAAGGGGCTGACGGAGGTGAACAGGCCCTCCCCGCCGTAGACGCCGTAGCGCATCACCATGATGGCCACGAGCACCAGCAGGGCGATGCCCTCCACGATCGAGCCCACGCGGAAGCGGGCGAAGGAGGTGCGGCAGGCATGCTCATCGAGCGGTCGGGGGGTGGGCACGGTCTCAGGTCTCCTGCGGGGTCGAGTCGGTGGACGGGGAAGGCGCGGTGGATGGCGATGCAGCGGCGGACTCGGCAGAGTCCGGGGCGGTGGCCAGGGCTGCCACCGTCTCGCGCTGGTCGGCGAGCTCATCGTGGTAGGCGGTGCGCACGGTGCGCCACCACAGGTAGAGGAAGAAGCCGCCGAACAGCACCCATTGGAAGGAGTAGCCGATGTTTTGCCAGTCCAGGCCGCGGGAGAAGCGGCTGGAGGCATCCGGCATCGCGGACAGCCCCTCCCCTGGGGTCTGCAGCGCGACGAACCCGGCATACATCGGCGATCCCCACTCGTTGACCAACAGCGGGGTGGCGATCTCAGTGGCGATCCCGGCGGTCACACCGCCGGTGGCGGCTTCGCTGGCCTCCAGTCGGCCCTGGATCTGCTGCTCCCCCGTCGGGGGCGGTGGGGCAAGGCTCGCATCCAGGGCGCCATCGGGCCCGGTGACATCGGTGGCGGGCACCCAGCCGCGCGCCACGGGTAGCCGCGCAGTGGTGCCATCCTCCTGTTCGATGAGCAGGGCGGTGACGACGATGACGGCGTCGGTTTCCTCGATCTCGCGGCCGGGCACGATCACCTGCTCACCCTCGGCATAGCGTCCGCTCGCGCTCACGGTGTCACCGGATATCTCGTTGGTCACAACATCCCCGGGGGACATCAGCGCTGTGATTGCTCCGCGGTCGGTGGGGCCCGCGTCGCGGTCGCTCAACGCACGATGTGCGCGATCCCACTGCCAGCTGGCCAGCAGTCCGCAGGCCACGGTCGCCGCCACCATGAGGGCAAGGAGCCCCAGGAAGCGGGGGCGAAGGGCGACGCGCAGCATGCCGACATGCTACGAGCCCGCCCCTGGACGGACCCCGTAGACGTGACCTGCGCGGCACTGCGACGACAAGGCCTGACGTGATGTGCGCGGCATCGGCGGGCCGTCCCGTAGCAGATGCCGCGCGGGAAGGCGGTCCCACGGGTCCCGTTCCTCCGTCGGCCCCCGGTGCCTATTGTGGGAGTCGTGTCCAACAGTGTGTACATCGCCAGCCCGGAGGGTATGACTGGAAAGTCGATGGTGGCTTTCGGTCTGCTCGAGACCCTCGCCTCCCGTTCCGACCGTGTCGGGGTGTTCCGCCCCGTCGTCAAGGCCGACCGCTCGCGTGATTACGCCGTCGACCTGCTCACCAGCCATCCCGCCGTGGACCAGTCCTATGAGGACGCCATCGGTGTGGACTATCAGCTCGTCCTGTCCGACCCCGATAAGGCGCACGAGAAGATCGTGGCGCGCCATCGGGAGCTCGCCGAGCGCTACTCCATGCTCGTCGTGCTGGGTTCGGACTACGACGACCTCGCCAACCCCGCCGAGCTCGCCTTCAACGCGGAGGTCGCCGCGAACCTGGGCGCCCCCGTGGTGCTCGTGCTCTCGGGCCTGGACCGCACCGCCGACCAGGTGGCCGCCCTCGCGGCCGTCGCGAACTCCGAGTTCACCTCCCACCATGCGATGCCGCTGGCCGTGGTGATCAACCGGGTCGAGGAGGACGGCCTGGAGGCCGTCAAGGCCGCCGTGTCCCCGAAGGTGCCCGGCGCCGTGGTCGCCGCGATCCCCGAGAACCCCGTGATCATGGCCCCCACCGTGCAGGAGCTCACCGATGCGGTGGACGGCACCCTGCTGCAGGGCAATCCCGAGTGGCTGGGCCGCGTGGCGATCGGCACCGTCGTGGCAGCGATGAGCCTGCCCAATGTGCTGAACCGCCTGTCGGAGAACTGCACCGTGATCGCCCCCGGCGACCGCTACGACCTGCTGCCCGGCCTCGTCATGGCGCAGCAGTCCGGCACCTTCCCGTCGCTCAGCTCGATCATGCTCACCGGCGGCTATGAGGTGCCCGATGAGGTCCAGCGCCTGCTCTCCGGTGTCCCCCAGGACCTGCCGGTAATCACCTCGGACTTGTCCACCTTTGAGACCGCGGTGCGCGTGGCCAAGTCCCGCGGCCGTCTGCACGCCTCCAGCCAGCAGAAGGTCGATGCGGCCCGCCGTGCGGTCGCCGAGCATCTGCCCACCACGGAGCTGCTGAGCGCCCTCGAGGTGAGCCGCCCCGCCGTGGTCACCCCGATGATGTTCGAGTTCGAGCTGCTGGCCCGTGCCCGCGGCGAGAAGAAGACGATCGTGCTGCCCGAGGGTGATGAGCCGCGCATCATCGCCGCCGCCGAGGCAATCCTTGCCCGCGGCGTCGCGGACCTGATCCTGCTGGGTGATGAGAACACCATCCGCGCCAAGGCGTCCCAGCTGGGCCACGACATCTCCGAGGCCCGTGTGGTCTCCCCGCAGGACCCGCAGTTTGTGGAGCCCTTCGCCGAGGAGTATGCGCGGCTGCGCGCCAAGAAGGGCGTGACCCTCGAGCAGGCCCGGGAGAAGGTCCAGGACGTCTCCTATTTCGGCACCATGATGGTGCAGATGGGGCAGGCCGACGGGATGGTCTCCGGCGCGGTCCACTCCACCGCCCACACGATCCGGCCGTCTTTCGAGATCATCAAGACCAAGCCGGGCGCCCAGATCGTCTCCTCGGTGTTCCTCATGGCGCTCGAGGACCGGGTGCTGGTGTACGGCGACTGCGCCGTGAACCCGGATCCGAGCGCCGAGCAGCTCGCCGACATCGCCGCACAGTCCGCGCAGACCGCCGCCCAGTTCGGGGTGGAGCCGCGCATCGCGATGCTGTCCTACTCCACCGGCTCCTCCGGAACCGGCGCCGATGTGGACAAGGTGCGCGAGGCCACCGAGAAGGTCCGCGCGGACCATCCGGAGCTCGACGTCGAAGGTCCGATCCAGTACGACGCCGCGGTGGACGCCTCGGTCGCGAAGACCAAGCTGCCGGAGTCCTCGGTGGCCGGGCGCGCAACGGTGTTCGTGTTCCCGGATCTGAACACCGGCAACAACACGTACAAGGCGGTGCAGCGTTCCGCCGGGGCGATCGCGATCGGGCCGGTCCTGCAGGGTCTGAACAAGCCCGTCAACGATCTGTCCCGCGGCGCCCTGGTCGAGGACATCATCAACACCGTCGTGATCACCGCGATCCAGGCCCAGGCCGCCTCGGCGCCTGCCGAGGCCTGAGCCGCGGCCCCGTCGCGGGTCGCATCGGTCCTTTCCACTTCGTAGGTCATCGTCACTCTCAAGGAGCCCCCTGCCATGACAGCAGCCATCGATTCCCGTGTCCTGGTCATCAATTCCGGTTCGTCCTCGCTGAAGTTCCAGCTGGTCTCACCCGAGGACGGCACCGTCGATGCCGTCGGCATCGTCGAGCGCGTGGGCCTGGATATGGGCAGCGCGAAGATCAGCGCGGGCAAGAAGGACGCGACGTTCTCCGGCCCGGTCCCGGACCACAAGGAGGCCATGCGCATCGTCGAGCAGCTGTTCGGCGAGGTGGGGCTGTCGCTGCAGGATGACCGCATCACCGCCGTCGGCCACCGGGTGGTGCAGGGCGGCGCCCTGTTCTCCACCCCGGTGCTGATCGATGACCAGGTGCGCGATGACATCCACGACCTGGGCAAGCTCGCTCCGCTGCACAACTACGCGGCGGTCGACGGGATCGACGGGGCCCGCGCCCTGCTGCCGCAGGTGCCGCACGTGGCGGTGTTCGACACCGCGTTCTTCACGCAGCTGCCCGAGTACTCCGCCACCTACGCCCTGAACCGCGAGTTCGCCGAGCGCTACGAGGTGCGTCGCTACGGCGCCCACGGCACGAGCCACCACTATGTCTCCGCGCTCGTGGCGGAGCGTCTGGCGGCGGAGGGCCGGGATGTCTCGGACCTCAAGCAGGTGGTCATGCACCTGGGCAACGGCGCCTCCGCCTCTGCGGTGCGCGGCGGCCGCCCGCTGGACACCTCGATGGGCCTGACCCCGCTGGAGGGCCTGGTGATGGGCACCCGCACCGGCGATATCGACCCGTCGATCTACGTGCACCTGCACCGGCAGGCGGGCCTCAGCCCGGAGGAGGTCGACACGCTGCTGAACAAGCGCTCGGGCATGATGGGCCTGTGCGGCATGAGCGATTTCCGCGACATCGAAGACGCGATCGCGGCCGGCGATAAGGTCGCGGACCTGGCGATGGACGTGTACGTGCACCGGCTGCGCAAGTACCTGGGCTCCTACACCTTCGTGCTGGGCGGCCTGGACGTTCTGGCCTTCACCGCCGGGATCGGCGAGAACGCCGCGATCGTGCGCGAGCGTCTGCTGAAGGGCATGGAAGTCTTCGGCATCGAGCTGGATCTCGAGAAGAACGCGGAGCGCTCCAAGGAGGTGCGTGTGATCTCCACGCCCACCTCGAAGGTCACCGTCATGGTGGTGCCCACCGACGAGGAGCTCTCGATCGCCCGCCAGGCCACTGAGGTCGCAGCCCAGCACAGCTGATCACGGAGCGCTGAAGAGCACAGACACTCCCCTCGGGGCGCACCACTGGCGGTAGGCTCAAGCCGATCTGCACCAGCGCCCCGGGGGGACTTGTCATGTCGTACGACCCGTACTCGCAGCCGTATAGCCAGCAGGGGCAGCCCGCTGGCGGAATGCCCTACCCCGCACCGCAGCCACGGCGAAAGCGGCGCGGGCTCAAGCGGCTGATTTTCGGCATTTTGGGCATCATCGCCAATGCGATCGGCCTGTTCGTGCTGCCGTTCATCGCGGTCCTGGGCGGCGCCGTGGTGGGCCTGATGGGGATGACGCCAGCGCCCCTCAGCCCCGACGGCGGGACCTTCGAGACCTCGGCCGCGAGTATCTACTACATCGCCGCGCCCGCCGATGAAGCCTCCTCCACCACCTGCGAGTTCGACGGCCAGAACCTCGACGTTGATCGCGAGGACTCAGCCCTCAGCGTCGGGGAGATCGACGGGGTCGAGTACGAATCCGTCTACATGGTCATCAGCCCGCAGAATCAGCAGGTGACCGTGCACTGCGAGGGCGCGACCACCCTGGCGGTGGCGGAGGTCGGGGTCGTCGGCATGCTGATCAGCACAGGCGTCGGAGTCATCATCCCGATCGTCCTGGGCCTGCTGGCGCTGATCCTCACGATCTGGGGGATCATCGCGCTGGTGCGCTCGTCCTGACCGCAGGCGATGGATCAGCGGGAGGAGTCCCCAGCCGCATCGGCGGCAGATGCGTCGGTCTCTGAGGTCTCGGTGTCTGTGGTGTCTGTGGCGGCGGTATCTGGAATGTCAGCGTCTGTGGTGTCTGTCGTGCTGCTGTAGCCGGAGCCGGTGTAGACCGACGTCGAGGTGTAGACCGAGCCGAGGGATCCGTAGGACGCGGTGGGGTTCGCACTGCTCGAGTTCGATGTCGGGTAGCTGGAACCGCTCGAGTACGAGGTCGTGTAGCTGGAGCCGGACGTGTACGAGGTGGTGTACGGCTCGGGGTCCGGCGTGGGATCCGCGTCCGGTCCCGGCTCGGGCTCCGCCTCAGGCTCCGGGGCGTCCTGTTGGTTCGGCAGGGGTTGCGGGTCGGGATCGTCGACCACGATGGGGATCGGCTCCGGCTCCGGGGTGGGCGGAAGGTCCGCGGCAGGTTCCAGCTCCTCGCGGGACTCCGGGCCCTCGCTGAGCTCAGGTGTCTCCTCGTCCCCCAGCTCCGGCAGCGCGGCGGCCCCCTCCGCGGACGCTGCCGCCGCGGTCACGCTGACCAGCGGCGCCTCCGGCTCTTCCTCCGGCGGCTCATCGGGGCTCTCCAGTCCCTCGTAGCGCAGCGGGGCGACGGGTCCACGCCGGGCAGAGTCCTTCTGCGCGGCCTCCGCCCTCGCCGTCCGCTGCTTCTCCTCTCGTGCCATGCGCGCACGCCGACGGGCAGCAGCTGCCCGCTCCTTGTCTGAGCTCAAGGAGCTCTCGTCGCGCTCCTCCATTTTCCTCACCATGCCGATGACGAAGATGATGACGAACGCGATGACGATCAGGATCTCCATCGGCCCCACCTCCCGAGCGTGTCGAGCGGGCCCGGTCGGCCCCGCCTTGTGCGGCACCCCGCCATTGTGCCAGCGGCAGGGGTCTGCCGACGGTCACACGGTGGTGACGACCTCGATGCGCTGCAATTCCTTGAGGTCGGTGTAGCCGGTGGTGGCCATGGCATGCCGCAGCGCGCCGACAAGGTTCGTGGTGCCGTCGGCGCCGAGGGACGGCCCGAACAGGATCTGCTCGAGCGGCGCAACGGTGCCGACCTCGACGCGGTGGCCGCGGGCGAGCGTGGGGTGGTAGGCCTCGCTGCCCCAGTGGTGGCCGCGGCCGGGAGCTTCCTCGGCGCGGGCGAGCGCTGCGCCGACCATGAGCCCGTCGGCCCCGCAGGCGATGGCCTTGACCAGGTCACCAGAGCGGCCCAGGCCGCCGTCGGCGATGACGTGGACGTAGCGGCCGCCGGATTCGTCCATGTAGTCGCGGCGAGCGGCGGCGACATCCGCGACGGCGCTCGCGAGCGGGACGGAGATGCCGAGGGTCTCCTGGGTCATCTGGGAGGCGCCGCCGCCGAAGCCGACGAGTACCCCCGCGGCGCCGGTGCGCATGAGATGCAGGGCGGCGGTGTAGGTGGCGCAGCCGCCGACGATGACGGGCACGTCCAGCTCGTAGATAAATCGCTTGAGGTTCAGCGGCTCGCGGCCCGAGGAGACATGCTCGGCGGAGACGGTGGTGCCGCGGATGAAGAACAGGTCCACGCCTGCATCCACGACGGTCTTCCAGTGCTCCTGGGTGCGCTGCGGGGACAGCGACCCGGCCGCGGTCACCCCGGCCTCGCGCAGCTGCTGAATGCGGGCGGTGATCAGCTCGGGCTTGACCGGTTCGCTGTAGATCTCCCGCATGAGACCGACAACCTGGGCGTCGGACGCCTCGGCGATGCGGTCGAACTGGGCGGTCGGGTCCTCGTAGCGGGTCCACAGTCCCTCGAGGTCCAGCACGCCGAGGCCGCCGAGCTGGCCCAGCTCGATCGCGGTCGCCGGGGACATGAGGGAATCCATCGGCGCAGCGAAGATGGGGACCTCGAAGTGGTAGGCGTCCACCTGCCAGGACGTGGAGACGTCCTCCGGGTCCCGGGTGCGGCGGGAGGGGACCACCGCCACGTCGTCGAAGCTGTAGCTGCGGCGTCCGCGCTTGTTCCGGCCAATCTCGATCTCGCTCATCACGCAGGCCAGTCTAGGTGGTGGCGCGCGGGCGACGAGACGGCGCAGCGTCTACGGTGTGCCCATGGATCGCTCGGCACCCCGCTCCCCTCTGTGGACCCTGCTGGCCGCGCTGCCGTCGGCCCTTGGCGCGGGCTGGGCTGCCGTCGCGGCGGTCGAGGTCATCTCCGAGCGCGGCACAGCGCGGGAGCCGGGCTTCCTTGTTCCGCTGGTGGCAGCGCTCGGACTGCTGGCCGGGGGCTGGTCGCTCGTGCGTCTGTTGCAACTGCGCGCTGAGGCCGCCGGGAGCGGGGTGGAGGATGATCCCGGTGGGTTTGGCCCCTCGGAGTCGCCGATGATCTCCGCACAGATGCATCGGATCTGGCTGTTCGGGGTGGCGGGCTCGCTCGCCCTGGTGGGCGTGCTGGGGATCTGGTCGCTGGCCGATGGTGACCTGTCCGGCCTCGAGCCCGGGTGGCCGCTGGTGCTCGCCGGGGCGGTGCTGACCGGCGCCGCTCAGCTGCTCGGAAGGGCGGTCGAGCAGCGGGTGCAGGAGCGCAGTGAGCGCTGGGAGCAGGCGCGCCGTGCGGAGCATGAGCGGCGGATGGAGGATCCGATGGGGCGGATCCTCGAGGCGGCGGAACGGGAGCCGGCGGCGCAGGACGAGCCTGCGGCCGGGGAGATCACATCGGCCAGTTCGGATTCGCGTCCGGAGTCCGACCCTTCGAGCGCAGATACTCATTGAAGTTCTCCGCCCAGGAGCGGTGCCAGGTCATCTGCTCACGGTGCAGGTCCGCGAGGGCGGACTCCGCGAGCTGCGGGAATTTCTGCGCCTGAGCGCGCAGCACATCGAGCGTCGCGGACACATCCACGTCCGCGGTGTGGAGCCGCCCATCCTGGGTCAGGCCGTAATGCTCCAGCACCGCGGTGAGAGTGCGCTTGCCCTTGCGGAAGCGATCCAGGCCGCGGTCGATCACGAGGGCGTCGAGCACCGGGGCGATCTCATGGCCCAGGCGATCGGCGATCGTCGGCAGGGAGTGCCGGCGCAGCTCGTTCTCGATGATCTGCAGGTCAAAGCTGATGTTGAAGGCCACCAGCGGGACATCCTGGCCCAGGGCGTCCACGATCATGCCCGCCACCTCGTCGAGCGCGGGGGCGGGCTGCATGCCGTGGGTGCGGGCATGCTCGGTGGAGATGCCGTGGACCCGCTGCGCGGGCTCGGGAATCTCGACGCCAGGGTCGATCAGCCACGTCGCGACGGTCTCGTTCTCCCGGCCCGGGCCGACGGAGTGCACCAGCGCCACCGTGACGATGCGGTCATCGGCCACGCTCGTCCCCGTCGTCTCGGTGTCGAAGCCGAGCAGGGGGCGATCGATCCAGGAATCAGCGGCAGCGTTCATGGGAACAGCGTAGGCCCAGGGCCTGACGCCCCGGCCCAGCCCGCACACTGCCCCCACGCTCGGCCCCGGCCGCTCCCGACACGCCTGCCCCGCCCAACACGCCGCCTCAAGCACGCCGAGTGCACCGATATGTCTCGTTTGTGAGACGTATCGGTGCACTCGGCGTGCGACACGCGGCGTGGCGCGGGTCAGGGCATGCGGGACGAGGCGAGGCAGGGCGCGGGGGGGGGCAGAGGCAGAGCACAGGCCAGCCCTGCCGCCCCGCGCGCCCCACGCCTCACGCCTCACTCCACCGGCGTGGGCTCCAGCTTCCACACCTCATCGGCGTAGTCGCGGATCGTGCGGTCGGAGGAGAAACGGCCCGAGCGGGTGATGTTCACCCAGGCCTTCTGCGCCCAGGCCCGCTGGTCGGCGTAGTCCTCGGCCATGCGGTCGCGCGCCTCGCGGTAGGCGGCGAAGTCGCCGAGCACGTAGTAGACATCGGCCGGATCGTGGGTGGCATTCAGCAGCGACCAGTGCAGGTCGTGGAACCAGCCGGAGCCGTTGTCGTCCAGGGTGCCGTCCACCAGGGCGTCGATCACGCGGCGCAGGCCGGGCACGGTCTCCAGCAGGTGGTGGGGGTTGTAGGTGCGGCGCAGCTCCGGCAGCTCATCTTCGGTGGCGCCGAAGATGTAGGCGTTCTCCTCCCCCACGGCGTCGAGGATCTCCACGTTCGCACCGTCCAGGGTGCCCAGCGTCAGCGCGCCGTTCATCATGAACTTCATGTTGGAGGTGCCGGAGGCCTCCTTCCCGGCGGTGGAGATCTGCTCGGACACATCCGCGGCGGGGATGATGTGCTCGGCCGGGGAGACGTTGTAGTTGTGCACGAACACGACCTTGATCGTCTCGTTCACGGCCGGGTCGTTGTTGACCATCTCGGCGATCGTGTTGATGAGCTTGATGATGCCCTTGGCGCGGTAGTAGCCCGGCGCCGCCTTCGCGCCGAAGATGAACACGCGCTTCGGCACCTCGAGCGACGGATCGTCCTTGAGGCGGAAGTACAGGTCCAGCACGTACAGGGCGTTCATGAGCTGGCGCTTGTACTCGTGCAGACGCTTGATCTGCACATCGAAGATCGCGGTCGGGTCGATCTCGATGCCTTCGCGCTCGGCCACCCAGGCGGCGAAGTCCCGCTTGTTCGCCTGCTTGATCTCGATGAGGCGGTCCAGCACGGCGTCATCGGCCTTGTCGGTGACCTCGGCGAGCTGCGAGAGGTCGGTGACCCAGGCATCGGAGCCGGTGACCTCGGTGAGCAGCTCGGCCAGGCGCGGGTTGCACTGGTTCAGCCAGCGGCGCGGGGTGACGCCGTTGGTCTTGTTGTTGAACCGCTCGGGCCAGATGGCATGCCATTCGCCGAGGGTCTCGCGCTTGATGATCTCGGTGTGCAGCGCCGCCACGCCGTTGATGGAGTAGGAGGCGTAGCAGGCGATCCACGCCATGCGCACCCGGTTGCCGTCGATCGGCGCCATGTACGCGATGGTCGACTCGTCGAGTCCCCGCTCCGTCATCTCCTCGCGGAAGCGCCGGTCGATCTCTCGCACGATCTCCGTGATCCGCGGGAACAGGCGGTCGAAGATCGACATCTCCCAGGTCTCGAGGGCCTCGGCGAGCACCGTGTGGTTGGTGTACGCGAAGGTCTGCGTGACCTCGGCCCAGGCCTCGTCCCAGCCCAGGCCGTGCTCGTCCATCAGCAGGCGCATGAGCTCGGGGATCGCGAGGACCGGGTGGGTGTCGTTGAGCTGGACCGCGTTGTACTGGGCGAAGCCGGTGAGGTCCTCGCCGTGCTCGGCGATGTAGTCGTCGATGATGGTCTGCAGCGAGGCGGAGACGAAGAAGTACTGCTGGCGGACCCGCAGCACCTTGCCCTCGTAGGTGGTGTCGTTGGGGTAGAGCACGCGGGAGATGTCCATGGCACGCTCACGGTCCACGATCGCGTCGGTGAAGCGCTGGGAGTTGAAGGCGTCGTAGTCAAACTCCTCGATCGGCTCCGCCTTCCACAGCCGCAGGGTGTTCACATTCTGCGTGCCGTAGCCGGTGATCGGCATGTCATAGGGGATGGCCCGCACGTCCATGTCCGCGAAGTGCACGCGGCGCTGCAGCTCCTCCCGCCGGATCACGAAGGGGTAGCCCTCCTCCATCCAGGAGTCCGGGTGCTCGGTCTGGAAGCCCTTCTCGTCGAACAGCTGCTTGAACAGGCCGTAGCGGTAGAGGATGCCGTAGCCCGCGACCGGCAGATCCAGCGTGGCGCAGGAGTCCAGGAAGCAGGCGGCCAGCCGCCCCAGGCCCCCGTTGCCGAGCGCCGCATCGGGCTCCTGCTCGAGCACGTCGGAGAGGTTCTGACCGAAGGCGCTCACGGCCTCCCGCGCATCCTCGACCAGGCCCAGGTTCGAGAGGTTGTTCAGCAGGGCGCGGCCCATGAGGAACTCGGCGGAGAAGTAGTGCTCGCGCCGACCGGCCCGGTAGGCGGCCGAGGTGCGCTCCCAACGGCCTGCGACGCGCTCCACGACGGCGGCCGACAGGCCCTGCCACGCCTCGTACGGGGTGGAGAGCTTCGCGGGGCGGCCGGAGATGGCGCGGACGGCGGGGCCGACGGTCTGCTGCAGCTGCAAAGTCATGGAAGATCCTTCGAGCTCGGGGACGGATACCCCGATGGTAGCTGTGCAAGAACTGCAAGAAGTACCCACGGGTCCCGCTGCTTCGCGCGATGTCGCCCCCGGCGGCCCGTCACCTGGTCACGCCCCGGCGCCGACCACCCCGGTCAGAGCGAGGCGGACAGCTGCGCGGCGGTGATCAACATAGAGATCAGGAAGGCGGCGAACCCCAGCGCGGGGGTGCACACGGTGAGCAGGATGATGCCGATGGGGCCGCGGCGCCGCTCCCCACGCACCAGGGCGGCGATCGCCAGTCCGAGCGCCACCAGCGATGCCAGCCCCCACAGCAGCAGGGAGCCCGCGGCGATCAGCACGCTGAGCTGGTAGGCGTCCGGTGTGTCCAGGAGCGTCCGCCCGGCCGCGGCCTCCTGCGGCGCGATGGTGATGCCGATGTAGAGCGTCGGCGCGAGCGTTCCGAGCAGTCCCACCAGGGCCAGGATCCAGGCGGGGCGGGTCAGGGGCCGACGGGCGGGGGCAGCCGCGGTGGGCCGGGCGGCAGCGGGCTCGCTGGCAGTGGGCTGGGCGGCCGCGGCCGCAGTGGGCTGGCTGACGTTGGGGTGCTTGGCGGTGGTGCTCATGCTGTCACGCTAGTGGGCGCCGGGAACGACATGCTCCCGGGTTATCCTCCGCCCTCGCGGAGGATAACCCCCATGACCGCGGTCATGGGCGTGCCCACCCTGCTGGGCGTCGCCGCCCCTCAGCCCTGTCGGTAGTTCGGGGCCTCCATGATCGCGGCCATGTCGTGCGGATGGGATTCCTTGAGCCCGGCGGAGGTGATGCGCACGAACTCGCCCTTGTCCTTCAGCTCCGGCACGGTGTGCGCGCCCACGTAGAACATCGACTGGTGCAGGCCACCCACGAGCTGGTGGACCACGGAGCCCAGGTGCCCCTTGTAGGAGACCCGACCCTCGATGCCCTCGGGGACGATCTTGTCGTCGCGGGGGACGTCGGCCTGGAAGTAGCGGTCCTTGGAGAAGGACTTCTTGCCGCGCGAGCTCATCGCGCCGAGCGAGCCCATGCCGCGGTAGGCCTTGTACTGCTTGCCGCCCACGAGCACCACCTCGCCCGGGGACTCCTCGGTGCCGGCCAGGAGGGAGCCGACCATGACGGTGTCGGCACCGGCCACGAGGGCCTTGGCGATGTCCCCGGAGTACTGCAGGCCGCCGTCGCCGATGAGCGGCACCCCGGCGGGGCCGCAGGCCTTGGCGGCCTCGTGAATGGCGGTGACCTGGGGGACACCCACGCCGGCGACCACGCGAGTGGTGCAGATCGAGCCGGGACCTACACCCACCTTGACGGCATCGGCCCCGGCGTCCACGAGCGCCTGCGCACCCGCCCGGGTGGCGACGTTCCCGCCGATCACCTGCACGCCTGCGAAGGCCGGATCGGCCTTGAGGCGGGCGATCATCTCCAGGGCCAGGCGTGCATGCCCGTTGGCGGTGTCGACCACGAGCACGTCCACGCCGGCGTCGCGCAACTGCCCGGCGCGCTCAAGCGAGTAGCCGAAGAAGCCGACGCCCGCGCCGACCAGCAGGCGGCCCTGGGCGTCCTTAGAGGCGTCGGGGAACTGCTCGGACTTCACGAAGTCCTTGACGGTGATGAGCCCGGTAAGGGTACCGTCCTCGTCCACGAGCGGCAGGCGCTCACGCTTGTTGCGACGCAGCAGGGCGGTCGCATCGGCGGCGGAGACATCGCTCGGGGCGGTGAACACCTCGGTGGTCATGACGTCGCTGACCTTGGTGGTGGCCCATTCGGCCACGGGGATGAAGCGCAGGTCACGGTTGGTGCAGATGCCCAGCAGCTTCCCGGCGCCGTCCACGACCGGCAGCCCGGAGACCCGGAACTTGCCGCAGATGGTGTCGAAGTCCTCGAGAGTGGCGTCCGGGCCGATGGTCACGGGGTTGGTGATGCGACCGGTCTGGGTGCGCTTGACGAGGTCGACCTGGTGGGCCTGGTCCTCGATCGAGAGGTTGCGGTGCAGGATGCCGATGCCGCCGTGGCGGGCCATGGCGATCGCCATCCGCGACTCGGTGACGGTGTCCATCGCGGCGCTCGCGAGCGGGATCTTGAGGGTGATCTCCTTGGTGAGGCGACTGGTGGTGTCCGCCTCGGAGGGGATGACGTCTGTCTCGCCGGGCAGCAGCAGGACGTCGTCGTAGGTCAGGCCGATGAAACCGAAGGGATCCGCGCTCGTCATGGATCGATGGTATCCGCGGGCCGATGGGGGTGGCCGCCCGGGCCCGCCCCCTGCTGTGAGCGCTCCGTCACGTCAGCTGGGCTGGGCGGCTGAGCGCCAGGCCGTCGAGGTGGCCAGGTGTGCGAGCGCCAAGCCGAGGGCCGCGGCGATCACGACCTGCACAGCCTCCTGCCACACCATCGCCGCGGAGACGATGTTGCCGCTGTTCATGAGCGTGAACCCGGTGTACAGGGCGTAGCCGGGGATCATGATCACCACGGCAGGCACGGAGATGGAGGTGCGCGGTACGTGCTGGGTGCGGGCGATGACGTAGGCGATCACGCCCACCAGCACGGTCGCGGCGAAGGTCGCCAGCTGCACCGGCACATGCAGCTCCCCGAGCACGAACCGCACCGAGTTCGCGATCATCGACACCGCGGCAGCGGCCAGGGCGATCCGCCAGGGGGAGTTGAACAGGATCGCGAAGCCCAGCACGCCGATGGCTGTGAGAGCGGCCCGCAGCGGCAGCTCCACGGCGAAGGGCAGCCCCAGATGCTCCGCGGCGACCGGGGGGATGCCCACGGCAAGGCTCACCGTCCAGGAGGCTGCGGCGGCCCCCAGGATGATCAGTCCCGCGTAGGTCAGCCGCGCCAGACCTGCGGAGAAGTCCGATCTGACCAGGTCGAGCATCCCGGTGATGAGTGGGAAGCCGGGCACCAGGAACAGCACGGCGGCGAGGTATCCGCCCATGTGGTCGCCGGGCCCTCCGGCGACCCAGCCGGTCGCCGTGGGCAGCGCGACCGCCGCGAGGTACACGGAGGCGGCGACGACCGCGGCGATCAGAGTGACCAGCAGGTGATTCCAGGCGCGCAGCTGTACGGTGCGGCGCGCGGCCTGACCGATCCCCGCGGCGATACCCGCCGCGAGTGCTTCCAAGGGTGCGGCCTGGTTCAGCACCGCGAAGGCGGCGCAGGCGAAACCCCCTGCCAGGGCGTTGACGGTCCTCGAGTGCAGGGGACCGCGGGCACGGATCCGCGCCAGCTGTTCGAAGACGTCCGCGGCAGTGGTGCCCTGCTCCGGCAGCAGTTCGACGTACCGCTGGGTGCGGTGCAGGCGGTCCACGTTGACGCCCACGTGCGGCGGTTGGGTGATGCGGGTGCGGTAGCGGCCGTTCAGCGTGGCAGTCGCGGTGATGTCGGTGTACGTGACGATCGAGGTGAAGGAGTCCAGGCCCAGGGCGCGGGCGGTGCGGGCCATGGCGGTGCGCACCCGGTAGGAGGCCATGCCGGAGGCCAGCAGCTCGGCACCCACCGCGGCGGCGGCCTCGGAGCGGATGGTCAGGGAGTCGGGGATGCCCAGCGGGCTGGTGGCGGTGGAGTGGGGGCCGATGGGCGGCGCGGGCAGACGCTCCTGCAGTTCATCGGGCGCGTCGTCGGGTCCGGGCGGGGGTGGGGTGGTGCTCATGGCGTCGGGTCGCCCTCCCGGGGCTGCTCGATCCCGCCGAGGACCCGGCGGATGCGGTCAAATTCGGTGCGGAACGCGGCATCGTCCTGGGCATATTCCTCGCGCCAGGGCATGCCGACGCGGGCGGCGAGCTCGCGGTTCCGGGCTTCCCCGCGGGTACGGCGGTGCTCGGCGAGGATCTGCTCCCGTGGTGGCACGGGGGTGAAGCCTGCGGCGGCCTGCAGGGCGCGCAACCCGTCGAAGGATGCGGCGTCCCAGCCCACCTCGGGGATGGTCCAGTGCCGCTCGGGTCCGCGCAGGCCGATCAGGGCCATGCCGCCGCGCTCGGCCTCCCCCACCGCGTGGTCCACGTCGGCGAGCGTGGCCCGGTCGGTGATGCGCAGCCCCTTGCGCAGGCGCAGCGTGCCGGCGTCCGCATCGAACAGCACGACGGTGCGGGTGAGCACGAGCGGCACGAGGGCCCACAGGGCGAACAGACCCCACAGCAGCAGCGCCCCGAGCACGAGCTGCACGGTCGCGAGCCCCAGGATCTGCTCGACCAGGCCGTCATGGCCGGCGCGCACCCGGCGGCGATGCCAGGCCTGCAGGGCGGTGGCCGCGAAGGGGCTGAGCAGGATCGCGAGCAGGGGCAGGCCCATCAGCACAAGCGGCCGGTAGCGCGCAGCGAGGGAGGGTCCCACGAGCACCACCCCACGACGGGTGCGGCGCGGGGCGGGCGCCGACGGGGTCGCGGCCGGGCTGGGACTGCTCACCCTGACAGGGTACGGGTGGAGGTGAAACGCCGCTCCTGTCCTGTGACCGGGTCGGTGAAGGCGAGGCGGCGGGCCAGCAGCTGCAGCGGGCCGACGGGGTCGCGGCGCGGCACGGGGTAGAGGTCCTCGCCGCGGATCGGGGCGCCGCGCGAGGATAGCTGGATGCGCAGCTGGTGGGTGCGACCGGTGTGCGGTTCGAGATCCAGGTGCAGCGTGCCCCGCGGGCCCGGGCCGCGGACACTCACAGCGGTGTGGGCGTTCGGCTCGCCGGGGACGACCTGCACGGTGAGGCTGTCTGCGGGCTTGATGAGGCGGTCGCGGAGCGCGATGCGAGTGCCGGGGTCACGCGGCAGCGACCCCTCGTCGTCCGTCGGCCGCCTCTCCCCTGGCTCGACCAGGGCCTCGTAGTGCTTGCGCACCGCTCCGCGGGCGAAGAGCTGCTGGTAGGCGGCACGTTCGGAGGGCACGATCCCGAAGGCGAGCACCCCGGCGGTGCGGCGGTCCAGGCGATGCAGCGGCACCAGGGTCGTGATGCCGGTCAGGCGGCGCAGACGGGCGAGGGCGCTGGCGCGCACATGGGCACCGCGCGGCATCGTCGCCACGTCATGCGGTTTGTCGATGATCAGCAGATGCTCATCATGCAGCAGCACGGGCAGGTCGATGTCCGGGACGTCTTCGTCGGCGAGCTCACGGTGGAACCACAGGCGGTCTCCGGGGTGCAGCATCTCCTCGGCGGCGATGGCGGTGCCGTCGGCGCGCACTACGTCTCCGCCCTCGAAGCGCTCGAGCAGCGGTGTCGCCGCAGGATCCCCGAGGGGTGGGAAGCGCTGCAGCAGAAGGTCGTGGGCGGGGCCGCTCGGGGTGCTGGGCGGGATGGTCCAGCAGATCGCGTCCAGGCCCTCGCGCTGCGGCAGCGGGGAGGCGGGCCGGCGTCCCCTCACCCGGTCACAGCCCCCACACGATGAAGGTCAGCAGATTGTGGCCCGCGTAGAACGCCACCAGGGCGAGCAGCAGCAGCTGCGGGTGGCGGTCCACGAAGTTCATGGCCTGCGGCACCTGCTGGCGCAGCTCGGCGGGCGTGATGGCGTCGATGTGGTCGATGCGCACCTGCGCTTCTCTGGCGCGTTGCAGCACCATGTCCTGGGCGCGCGGGCCGAACAGGCGGCTGGGGACGGCGAGCATCCGGCGGTCCGCCGGGTCCATGACGTACACGCCGTCGTACAGGGTGTCGGGGGCGTCGAGCATCTCCCCGGCGCTGGTGCCGCGGGAGATGTCCCGCACCGCGATCACGCGGCCCACCTGCTGCCAGGTGGCGGTGCGGGGGGTGCGCAGGAGACTGCGCAGGGTGAAGCCCTCCTCGTCGACCTGCAACCAGGCGGTCAGCACGCGCAGCGTCACCGCGGTGGCCAGCACCGCCACGATCACCCACAGCACCAGGGGGAGGGTGAAGAGGGCGTCGCGGAAAAGGGCCTCGTCACGCCACAGTCGCTGGCCCACGAAGCTAATGATCACGAGGAACTCGAGGACCACCACGAACACGAGGGCGGTCACGAGCGTGCCGATCACGACGGAGGCCGGGGGCCCGAAGGTTCGGGTCGGGCGATCGTCGTGGACCCTGGGCTCGGCCGGGCCGGATGTGCTGGCCACCTACGCTCCTCGGGACTCGACATCTGAACACGGACATCCTAGTGGGAGCCCGATGCGCAACGGGCGAGCCAGGTGCTCCTGGCCCGCCCGTTGCTGCGATCTGACCGTGAGGTCAGTCTTCCTCGTCGTCCTTCTTCTCGATGACGAGGGTCTCGGTGGTCAGCACCAGACCGGCGATCGAGGCGGCGTTGCGCAGCGCGGAACGGGTCACCTTGACCGGGTCGATAATCCCGGCGGCGGCGAGGTCCACGTACTCGCCGGTGGCGGCGTTCAGGCCGGTGCCCACCGGGGACTCCTTGACCTTCTCCACCACGACGTAGCCCTCGTGGCCCGCGTTCTCGGCGATCCAGCGCAGCGGCTCGACGACCGCACGGGCCACGGCGCGCACGCCCACGGCCTCGTCGCCCTCAAGGCCGAGGTCGCTCTCGAGCACGGAGGAGGCCTGGACGATGGCGGAGCCGCCACCGGCCACGATGCCCTCGGCGATGGCAGCGCGGGTCGCGGAGACCGCGTCCTCGATGCGCATCTTCTTCTCCTTGAGCTCGACCTCCGTGTGCGCGCCCACCTTGATGACGGACACGCCGCCGGAGAGCTTCGCGAGACGCTCCTGGAGCTTCTCGCGGTCCCAGTCGGAGTCGGTGTTCTCGATCTCGCCGCGGATCTGGGCGACACGATCGGCCACGGCCTCATCGTCACCGGCCCCACCCACGATGGTGGTGGAGTCCTTGGTGATGACCACGCGACCGGCGTGACCGAGCACCTCGGTGCCGACGGTCTTGAGGTCCAGGCCGAGATCGGCCGTGACCACCTGGGCGCCGGTGAGCACCGCGATGTCCTGCAGCATGGCCTTGCGGCGGTCGCCGAAGGCCGGGGCCTTGACGGCCGCGCCCTTGAAGGCGCCGCGGACCTTGTTCACGACCAGCGTGGACAGGGCCTCGCCGTCGACGTCCTCGGCGATGATGAACAGCGGCTTGCCGCCCTCGACGACCTTCTCCAGCAGCGGGAGAATGTCCCCCACTGCGGAGATCTTCGACTGCACCAGCAGCACCTGCGCGTCCTCCAGGACGGTCTCCTGGCGGTCGGCGTCGGTGATGAAGTGCGGGGAGATGTAGCCCTTGTCGAACTGCATGCCCTCGGTGAAGTCGAGCTCCATCGCGGTGGTGGAGGACTCCTCCACCGTGATGACGCCGTCCTTGCCGACCTTGTCGAACGCCTCGGCGAGCAGCTCGCCGATCTCGCGGTCCTGGCTGGAGACGGCCGCGACGTTCGCGATCTGCTCCTTGGTGTCCACGTCGGTGGCGATCTCGCCGAGCTTCTCGGAGAGGGCCTCGACGGCCTTCTCGATGCCGCGCTTGAGGGCCGCGGGAGCGGCGCCGGAGGCGACGTTGCGCAGGCCCTCGTGGACGAGCGCCTGGGCGAGGACGGTGGCGGTGGTGGTGCCATCGCCGGCCACGTCGTTGGTCTTGGTCGCGACCTCCTTGGTGAGCTGCGCACCGAGGTTCTCGTAGGGATCCTCGAGCTCGACCTCACGGGCGATGGTCACGCCGTCGTTGGTGATGGTGGGGGCGCCCCACTTCTTGTCGAGGACGACGTTGCGGCCCTTGGGGCCCAGCGTCACCTTGACGGTGTTCGCGAGCTTGTCGACGCCGCGCTCCAGTGCGCGCCGCGCCTCCTCGTCGTAGATGATCTCCTTGGCCATGGGGTCTCCGCTCAGTGCTCGACGATTGCGAGGATGTCACGGGAGCCGAGGACCAGGTACTCCTCGTTGCCGTACTTCAGCTCGGTGCCGCCGTACTTGGAGAAGACGACCTTGTCGCCGACCTTGACGTCCATGGGGATGCGCTCGCCCTTGTCGTCGAAACGACCGGCGCCGACCGCGACGACCTCGCCCTCCTGGGGCTTCTCCTTCGCGGTGTCCGGGATGACCAGGCCGGAGGCGGTGGTCTGCTCCGCCTCGAGCGGCTTGATGACGACACGGTCCTCGAGGGGCTTGATGGAGACCGACATGCGGCTCACTCCTTCTTGAGATGACTCTGCTTGAGTTCGGGTGGCGGGATCGGGGTCCGATCGTCGTCGCGGGTCCGACCGGGAGGATCCCTGACGGCAGGCTCTGGCACTCTCGGCCGTCGACTGCCAACGCGCTCACTCTAGGCCCCGCGCTGGCACTCGTGCAAGGCGAGTGCTAAGCGCTCGGCGAACGGCTCGCGCCCCTCAGCGCCCGGCCGCCTGCAGGATCTGCGCCACCTGCTGTTCCTCGAAGCGGTAGACCGGTTCGAAGACATCGCGCTGGGCGTCACCCGCGTTCGGCAGCACGGAGCTCCAGATCCGCGGGGCGCCCGCCCCGAGCTCCACGATGCTCGCGCCGGACAGGGCCAGGGCCTGCTCGCTCTCCCCCGCTCCCAGCGGATCCACGACGTTCGTGATCCCCGGGGCGACATGCACCGGGATGCCCGCGACCTGTCCGTCCATCGCGTGGTGGTAGTGGCCGGACAGCACGATGCGTACATCGGAGCCCTCGAGCACCGCAGCGAGCTCATCCCGGCCATCCAGCTCGAGGCCGGCCAGCAGCGGTGTCGCGGCTGGAAGCGGCGGATGGTGGATCACCAGCACCGTCCCCGCGGCGGCGGGCTCGGCGAGAACGGCGCGCAGCCACTGCAGCTGCTCGGTCTCGAGATGGCCGTACCCGGCCCCCGGCACGCTCGAATCGAGCACCACCACGCGACCGCCGCCGGACAGCTGCACCACCCGGTCCTGGCTCTCGGCACGCTGCTCCCCCGGGGCGATCGTCTGGCCGTACACGGTGGAGACGTCATGGTTGCCCATGGCGACCACGAGCGGGGCCCCGAGCTGCTGGGCGAAGGGGTCCAGGAGCTCGTGCAGCAGCGCGTAGCTCTTGGCGCTGCCATCCTCGGAGGCATCGCCCGCGTGGACCACGAGGTCGATGTCCTGCAGGGGCGCAAGATGCGCGAGCAGTCCGCGCAGCGCCGCGGCAGTGTCGATGCGGTCGTAGTGACGGGCGTTCGGATCGCCGTACAGGTGGGTGTCGGTCAGGTGGAGGATGCGCATGATCGCACCGTAGCGGTGGCGTGTGGCCGATAAGTGAACAGCCGCGTCGGCGCGGTGATTGATCCGTGTGCGCGGACGCTCCGGGCCCCTCAGCCCAGCGCCCCCACCCATTCCTCCTCGCCGTCCGTGAAGCGCTGATGCTTCCAGATCGGCAGGCGACGCTTGACCGTGTCCACAAGGTCATCGCAGGCGGCGAAGGCCTGTTTGCGGTGCGGAGCGGAGACCGCGCAGGCCAGGGCGGACTCCCCGATCGCGAGCGGCCCCACCCGGTGGGTGAGCGCCACGAGCACGTCGGGGTAGCGCTCGGCGATCTCTGCGGCGACCTCGCGGGCGACCGCCGAGGCGCTCGGATGGGAGCTGTATTCGAGGCGTTCGACGTCCTTGCCGCCGTCGTGGTCGCGCACCACCCCGTCGAAGGTGACGACCGCGCCGCAGCGCGGATCGGCGACGGCCGCGGCCATCACGGCGATGCTCACCGGCTCCTCGGTCACCGCGGCGTGCCGCACCCGCTGGTCGGCAGTCCCCATCGCGGGATCGCCCGGCACCCGCAGCTGCGCGATGTCTCCGCCGAAGGGCGTGGGCCCGGTGGTCATTCGTGTCCCCCGCCGTCGCGCTGCTCGAGCAGGTGGTCCAGGATCGGATCAAGCACCGTGATGCCGTCCTTCACCCCGCCGCGAGAACCCGGCAGGTTCACCACGAAGCTGCGGCCCGCCATCCCGGCGAGGCCGCGGCTGAGCACAGCGGCCGGAGACTTCTCAGAGCCGATGCGCCGCACCGCCTCCAGCACGCCGGGCATCTCGCGCTCGATCAGCGGGGCGGTCTGCTCGGGGGTGACGTCGGTGGGGCTGATGCCGGTGCCGCCCGAGGAGATCACCACATCGATCTCGCGGCTGATCGCCGTGGCGAGCGCGGCACCGACCTCGGGGCCATCGGGCACAACCTGGTGCTCGACGGGGTCCAGGCCGCGCTCGGTCAGCCACTGCACGAGCAGCGGGCCGGTGCGGTCCTCATAGGTGCCGTCGGCGGCGCGGGTCGAGGCGATCAGCACCAGGGCGCTGCCGCGCAGGGTCGGGGCGGGGGCTCCTTCCTCGCGGGCGGTGCAGTCGGCGTCGCTGCGCTGGGCGGGCATGTGTTTCATCGGTCCTCCTCCGAGGAGTTCGTCCGGGCGGCCTCGCGCTGCTCGCGCGTCCAGTCCCCGCTCTTGCCGCCGGATTTCGCCATGACGGCGATGTCCTCGATGCGGGCCAGCGGGTCCACGGCCTTGATCATGTCGAACAGGGTCAGCGCGGTGACGCTCACCGCGGTCAGAGCCTCCATCTCCACGCCGGTGACGCCGCGGGTGCGCACGCGCGCGATGATCTCCACGCGGTGCCCGGCGGGGTGCAGGTCCACCTCGATGCCGCCGAGTGGCAGCGGATGGCACAGGGGGATGAGGTCGCTCGTGCGCTTGGCACCCATGATCCCGGCCAGGCGGGCGGTGGCGAGCGCCTCCCCCTTGGGCAGGTCACCGGTCGCGATGCGGTCCACCACATCGGCGCGGGTGCGCAGGATTCCGCGGGCGCGGGCCTCGCGGGAGGTGACGTTCTTGGCGGTCACATCGACCATATGGGCGGAGCCGTCGGGGCGCACATGGCTGAGCTCGGTGCCGTGCTCTGAGTGGGGGTGTGAGGGCGAGGGGTTCGGCTGGTCCATCAGCGTTCTCCTTCCGGCAGCAGGATCGTCTCCACCAGGTCTTCGTGGTGCAGGGCGTCCACCCCGACGGGGACCCGGACCAGGGCGGTGGCACCGGCCAGGGCTCCCAGCAGATGCGAGGAGGGCCCGCCGGCCAGGCGCACGTGACCGCTGGGCAGTACGCGAGCGCGGCGATACTGCTCAAGATGGGCGGGTGAGGGCTCGGGGCGCGCGGGGTCATCGAGCTGCAGGGGCAGGCGGAGGCGCTGGCGGGGGGTGGCGCCGAGGGCGGGGCGCAGCAGCAGCTCGACGGACAGCAGCGCGGAGACCGGGTTGCCGGGCAGTGCGACCCAGGCGATGTCTCCCGCCGCGGGATCGGCCAGGTCGCGGTCCAGGGTGCCGATGCCCTGCGGTCCGCCCGGTTGCATCGCGACCTTCGGGAACACCAGGCGCACCCCGGGCAGCTCGGCGGCCTGGCGCACCGGTTCGAAGGCACCGGCGGAGACACCGCCGGAGGTGACCACGGCCTGTGCCTGCGCGTGGCGGCGGATCAGGTCCACCAGCCGCGGCGCATCATCACCCACCTGCTCGACGTTCACCACCTCGGCCCCCAGGGCACGCAGTGCCGCAGCGATCCCGGGCCCATTGGCATCGAAGGCCGCGCCACGGGGCAGCTGCGCTCCCGGCTGCGGGGTGGCGAGCTCACTGCCGGTGGAGACCACGAGCACGCGCAGCGGATCGCGGGCCTCAACGCTGGCGACGCCGCAGGCGGCGAGATGGGCGATGCGCGCCGCGGACAGGGCCGTGCCCTCACGGGCGATGACATCCCCGGCGCGGGTGTCCGAGCCGGCGCGGCGCACGAATCGGCCAGCCTGCGCGGCACCGGACGGCAGGGTCACCGTGGTCGCGGTGAAGTCCTGCTCGGCGGTGTCCTCGATCGGGATCACCTGGTCGGCGCCGGTGGGCACGGGGGCGCCGGTCATGATCGGGCGCGCCTGCCCGGGCTCGAGGGTCCCCGGCGCATCCCCGGCGGCGATCGGCGGCCCGACGGGCAGGGTCACCGGCTGGGCCGGGGTGAGGTCCGCACAGCGCACGGCATAGCCGTCCATCTGGGAGTTGTCGGCGGACGGCACGTCGACGACCGCGCGCACATCGGCGGCGATCACCACCCCGGGGCGCAGGTCCTCAAGCGCCACCCGCCGACGGGTCGCGCGGTGCGCGAGCAGGGCGTGAACGTCCTGCTGATGCTCCTGCACGGGGACGCGGGCGGGGGTGTCGGAGCTCATCTGCCCAGTATCTCCCACTGCCCCTATGCTGGATGGACGTCCGATGAGCGCTGGAGGTGAGCGATGGCATCCCCGGTTCCCCTGGGCATCCCGATGCCGCGGCGCACGGACCCGCTGTCTCCGCACCTGCCCGATACGAGCGACCGCCCCGCTGTGCCCGGTCTGCTGGACACCTTCGCACGCACCGCCACCGATCTGCGCGTCTCCCTGACCGACTTCTGCAATCTGCGCTGCACCTACTGCATGCCCGAATCCGGGATGGAGTTTTTGAAGAAGCAGCAGCTGCTGTCCGTCGAGGAGATCGTGCGCCTGGTGCGCGTGGGCGTGGAGCAGCTGGGCATCCAGCAGGTGCGCTTCACCGGCGGTGAGCCGCTGACCCGCGCGGACCTCGACGAGATCATCGCGGGAGTCGCCGCGCTCACCCCGCGCCCCGAGATCTCCCTGACCACGAATGCGATCGGCCTGGAGGTGCGGGCGGCGAAGCTCGCCCGGGCAGGGCTGGACCGCATCAACGTGTCGCTGGACTCCGTGGTCTCGGAGACCTTCGAGCGGATCACCCGTCGGCCCCTGCTGCACCGAGTGCTCGAGGGCATCGAGGGGGCGCGGGAGGCAGGTCTGGATCCGATCAAGATCAACGCCGTGCTGATGCCGGGGATCAACGATCATGAGCTGCCGGATCTGCTGGCCTGGTGCCTGGAGCGGGACCTGCAGCTGCGCGTGATTGAGCAGATGCCGCTGGATGCGGGCCGCACCTGGGAGCGCACCGCCATGGTCACCGCGGCGGATGTGCACCAGATGCTCGCTCCGCACTACCTCCTCACCCCCAGCGAGGAGCCGCGCGAGGGCGCGCCCGCGGAGAAGTTCCAGGTGCGCTCCCGCGCCGCCGGGCCCGACTCCCCGGTGCTAGGGACGCTGGGGATCATCGCCTCAGTGACCCGCCCGTTCTGCGCCGACTGCCGCCGCACCCGGCTGACCGCCGAGGGCAGCGTGCGCACCTGCCTGTTCTCCACCTCGGAGACCGGGCTGCGCGATGCCCTGCGCGCCGGAGCATCCGATGAGGACCTGGCCCGGATCTGGCGGGCCGCGCACTGGGGCAAGGCCGCCGGTCACGGCATGGACCGCCCCGACTTCACCCAGCCCGAGCGCCCCATGAGCGCTATCGGCGGCTGAGACCGCACCCAGGAGGACCGACATGACCCAGACGCCTGCCGCAGCCCCCGAGACCACCGCCCCCCAGACCGCCCCGGCCCCCACCACTGCGCCGCTGATCAGCGTGCACCTGTTCGCCGCCGCCGCCGCGGAGCTCGGCACCGCACAGACCCAGGTCACCGGCGCCACGGTCCAGGGGGCCCTGGAGAACCTGCTGGAGGGCGCGAGCGATCGTGCCCGCCAGGTGGTCGAGCGCTCCTCGCTGCTGCTGAACGCGGTCTCCTGCACCGACCGCGAGCGGGAGCTTGCCGACGGGGACCGCCTAGACGTGCTGCCGCCGTTTGCGGGCGGCTGAGCCCCGGGATGCGACCGGACGCCTGCCGGGCAGCGCCCTGGCCTGTGGGTCAGTCGGCGCCCGCCGCAACCAACGCCGGATACCCATCGGCCACGGACAGCACCTCGATCCCGACCCCGGCCAGCATCTTCTGCGCGGCGGCCGACCGTTTCCCGGCGGCGCAGTAGAGGATCGCCCCGGCCAGCTCCTGCTGCGCGGCGGGATCTTCGGTGATCTCTCCCAGCGGCAGATGCCGCGCCCCGGCCACCATGCCCCCGGCGACCTCCTCCGCCTCGCGCACATCCACCAGCAAGGCGCCATCCCGCTGCCGTTTGAGGGCTTCCCGCGCGCTGATCTCCCGTGCGTCCCCGGCATCCGCCCCGGGTAGCCCGCAGGTGAGCGTCAGGTCCTCAAGCTCGGTCACTGGTGCACGGGAGGGATCTCGCCGCACCGGCAGCTGCGCCCAGGTCATGGTGAGAGCGTCGAACAGGGCGATCCTGCCGCGCAGGTCCTCCCCCACCCCGGTGAGGACCTTGACCGCTTCGAGCGCCATGGTGGAGCCGATGACGCCGCACAGCATGCCCAGCACCCCGGCTTCTGCGCAGGAGGGCACCTCGCCGGGTCGTGGCGGGACGGGGTGGACATCGCGGTAGGTGACGCCGCTGCCACCAGCGGCATCGAACACGGAGACCTGCCCGGCATAGGCCAGGATCGAACCCCACACGAGCGGCACATCGAGGATCTCGCAGGCGTCGGAGACCAGGTAGCGGGTGGGGAAGTTGTCGGTGCCGTCCAGCACCAGGTCATGGCCCGCGATGATGTCCAGGGCGTTGTCCACCGTCAGCGTCTGCGTGAGCGGCGTGACGTGGACCGCAGGGTCCAGGGCGCGCATCCGCCGGGCCGCGGACTCCGCTTTCGGCTCGCCGATCTCCGCGGTGGCGTGGATGACCTGACGGTGCAAGTTCGACTCGTCCACCCGGTCGGCGTCGAGGACGGTCAGGTGCCCCACGCCGACCCCGGTGAGGTAGGACAGCACCGGGGCGCCCAGGCCGCCCGCTCCGACCACGAGCACCCGGGCGTCTCGCAGGCGCCGCTGCTCGGCGGGACCGAAGCCGGGCAGGCGCAGCTGGCGGGCATGACGGGGGCTGAGGTCGGGATCGATCGTGGTCACAGATCCATTCTCCCACCCGGTCGCAGGTCGGGGATCAGCGCGCCGGGTCCACACGACGAGGCGCGGCGCGGGGGCTCCTCCCTCGCGCCGCGCTCGGTGATGCTCAGCTGAGCTGCGCGCCGATCAGCCGTTCAGCTTGTCGGAGTCGGCCATGTAGCCGATGTTCTTCCAGTCCGGGGTCTGGAAGCCGAACGCGCCGAAGTTGGCCAGGTCGTCGTGCTGGATCATGAAGGTGTAGCCCTGCCACAGCGGCAGCACACCGGCCAGATCCCACAGGCGCACGTCGATCTCGTTGATCAGATCCAGGCGGGCCTGCGGGTCGGTCTCAACGGCGGCCTGCTCGATGAGCTTGTCCGTCTCCTCATCGCCGATCTTGCCGAAGTTCTGCTCGCCGCCGGTCTTCCAGATCGCATCGCCCGAGGACAGGAAGGGCGTGCCGTTCCAGCCGAACAGGGTGATGTCGAAGTCGCCGGGAATGACGTACTTGGAGAACAGGTCGGTGGGCGGCACGGTGCGCACGTCCATCTTGATGCCGATCTCCTTGAGCGCCTCCTGCACCACGGGGGCGACGGCCTCGTTGGTCTTCGAGCCCTCGTTGTAGGTGTAGGTGATGGCCAGCTCCTTGCCATCCTTGGTGGCCCACTCGCCGGAGACGTCGTAGCCGGCCTCCTCGAGCTTCGCCTTGGCGCCCTCGAGGTCCTGCTCGCCGAGCTCGCCGGCGTTGGCCACGTAGCCCTCCTGATTGGCCATCAGCAGGTGGTTGTCCAGACGGCCCGCGCCCTCGGGGTAGGGCATCACGGCGTTGACGGACTGGAAGATCTCCTCGCGATCCATCGCCATGAAGAACGCCTGCCGCACGAGCTTGTCCTCGAGCGGGCGGCCAGCGGCGCCGTTGAGGGTCAGGTGGGTCCAGTTCGGGCCGGCGGCGGTGCGCAGGGTCGCCCCCTGGCCCACCATCGGCTCGAGCACCGTGTAGGTGGCGGGCACGGAGGTCTCGATCGAGTCCAGCTGGCCGTTCTGGAAGGAGGTCGCGGCCGCGGCCGGGTCCTCGATGGTGGTGAACAGGATCTGCTCCAGCAGCGGCTTCTCGCCCCACCAGTTCTCATCCGGCACCACGGTGACGGTCTTGTTGTTGGCGTCGATCTTGCCGATCTTGAAGGGACCGGCGGTCACGCCGGGCTCCTTCGTCCAGCCCTCGTTGAAGGTCTCGGGGGACTCGGCCAGCTCATCCGGCATGGCGGAGATCAGGCCCATCCAGTCCGCGTACGGCTCCGCGAAGGTGATGACGGCGGTGAGCTCATCATCGCCCTGCTCGACGGACTCGACCTTGCTGTAGCCCTCGGAGGAGGCGATGGCGTACTCGTCGTCCTTGCCGCTCATGACGTCGAAGACGTTCTTGACGGACTTCCAGTCCAGCGCGGTGCCGTCGGACCACTTCATGTCCGGGTTCAGCTTGACCTCGACGACCTGCGGGTCCTCGCCGGTCAGCTCCACGCTCTGGGTGTAGTCGGGGTTCGCGGAGACCACGCCGGCGGCGTCGGAGATGACCAGCAGCGGCTGCATGGTCTCGGAGATCCTGATCGTGTTGGCCTCGTTGCCGTCCGAGCTGAAGGTGTTCCAGTTCGCGGGGAAAGCGTTGTTGGTCAGGCGCAGCACGCCACCCTCGCCGAGGGCGCTGCGCTCCTGGGCGTTGATGTCGTTGGCGTCCGAGGCGATCGACTCGCCGCCGCCGTCGCTGCCGCCGGAGCCGCCCCCGTTGCCGCCGTCGGCCTCATCGGCGCGCGTGCAGGCGGCGAGGACGAGCAGGGAGGTCGCCGCGGAGGCGCCGAGGACAGAGCGTCGGGTGAAACGCATGGAGTGTTCCTCCTAATCGAGCGCTGGGTGCGGGTCCCAGCAGGTCAGAGTTTCGCCGCGATGTCCGTGAAGTGACAGGCCGCAGCGTGAGCCGCTTCCGCTCCGCCATGGAGCTGAGGTAGCTCGGAGGAGCACCGGGTGCGCTGCTCCTCGGACAGGAGATCCCGATACACGGGGCAGCGCCCCGCGAAACGGCATCCACTGGGGATGTTGTCGGGAGAGGGAACGTCACCGGCGAGGATGATCCGCGCCCGAGACTTCTCGACCTCCGGATCCGGCACCGGCACCGCGGAGAGCAGGGCCTTGGTATACGGATGCTGGGGGCTCTCGAAGACTGCACGGGTGTCTCCGATCTCCACGATCTTGCCTAGGTACATTACTGCGATGCGGTCCGAGATGTGGCTCACGACCGACAGATCATGGGACACGAATAGATAACTAAGTCCCAGGCGATTCTTGAGGTCATCGAGCAGATTGATAACGCCGGCCTGGATCGAGACGTCGAGCGCGGAGACCGGCTCGTCCAGCACGATGAGCTTGGGCTCGCAGGCCAGCGCCCGGGCGATGCCCACGCGCTGACGCTGCCCGCCGGAGAACTCCGTGGGGTAGCGCGAGGCCTGCTCGGGCAGCAGCCCGACGGTGCGCAGCAGCCAGTCCACCCGCTCGTCCATCTTCTCGGCCGAGTAGCCCTGCACGCGCATCGGCTCGCGCAGGATGTCGCCGATGGGCAGGCGGGGGTCCAGGGACGCCATCGGGTCCTGGAACACGATCGCCACCTCGGAGCGCATGGCGGCGCGCTGCTTGCGATTCAGCGATGAGGTGTCCAGTCCCCCGATCTCGATCGTGCCGCTCTGCGGCTTCTGCAGCTGCATGACCTCGAGGATGGTCGTGGACTTGCCGGAGCCGGACTCTCCCACCAGTGCAAGGCATTCCCCCTGGCGGATCTCCAGATCCACCTCATCGACCGCCCGGACCTCCCCCAGCTTGCGCTTGACCAGCACGCCCTTGGAGATCGGGAAGGTGCGCAGCAGGCCGTCGGTGCGGAGCGCTACCTCCCGCTGCTCGCGCGGCAGCGTCACCTCGGGGTCGGCGATCTGGGGGCGCGGGTAGATGTCCAGGCTCTCGGCGAGCTGATCCGCGTGATGGCAGGCGGCCAGGTGATCCTCCGCGGCCTGCGGGGCCGGGAGCAGCTCGGGATCCTCACGCTGGCAGCGCGTGGTGGCGATCGGGCAGCGCGGCGCGAAGGGGCAGCCGTCGGGCAGCGCGACCAGGGAGGGCGGGCTGCCCTTGACGGAGATCAGCGGCTCCTTGACGGCCACATCGGCGCGCGGCACGGAGGAGAGCAGGCCGACGGTGTAGGGCATGCGGGGCCGGGTGAAGACCTCATGCGCGGTGCCGCTCTCCACAGCCTCGCCGGCGTACATCACGAGCACCCGGTCGGCGAAGCCCGCCACGACGCCGAGGTCGTGGGTGATGAGGATGGTCGCGGCGCCGGTCATCTCCTGCGCCGTCTTGAGCAGCTCCATCACCTGCGCCTGGATCGTCACATCCAGCGCCGTGGTGGGCTCATCGGCGATGATCAGGTCCGGCTCGTTGGCGATCGCGATGGCGATCATGGCGCGCTGCCGCATGCCGCCGGAGTACTCGTGCGGGTACTGCCCGGCGCGACGCGCCGGGTTGGGGATCCCCACGGCCTCCAGCAACTCGATCGCGCGCTCATTGGCCTGGGCGCGGCTGACCTCGGGGTGGTGAATGCGCACCACCTCGGCGATCTGCTGGCCGACGGTGTACACCGGGGTCAGGGCGGACAGCGGGTCCTGGAACACCATGGAGATGCGGCCGCCGCGCAGATCCGAGAGCTGCTTGTCGTTCATCGCCAGCAGGTTCTCGCCGTCGAAGTGAATCTCACCGCTGACGCGGGCGGAACCGGGCAGCAGGCCCATCACCGCCAGGGAGCTGACGGACTTTCCCGAGCCGGACTCGCCGACGATCGCGAGCGCTTCGCCGCGGTGGACGTCATAGCTGAGGGAGCGCACGGCACGGACGATGCCGGCCTCCGAGGGGAAGGAGACGCTGAGGTCCCGGACGGAGAGCAGAGGAGTGGTCATCGGATACCTCAGAGGCGGCTGGAGCCGCTGGTCGGGTCGAGGGCGTCGCGCAGCGCTTCGCCCATCAGATTGATCGAGATCACGAGGATGCCCAGCACCAGGGCGGGCCACACCCACGTGTGCGGGAACGCGATGTTGTACTCGCTGAGCACCTTCCCCAGCGACACCAGCGGGTACTGGATGCCGAAGCCGATGAAGGACAGGCCGGTCTCACCGAGGATCGCCGCGGAGACGCCGAGGGTGGTGTCGATGATGATCCAGCTGGCGACGTTCGGCAGGACGTGCCGCCAGGTGTTCACCACGGGGTTCACGCCCATGAAGCGCGCGGCCTGCACATAGTCGGTGCGCACCAGCTGCTGGGTCATCGCACGCAGCACACGGGCGGCAAGCATCCAGCTGAACAGGGCCAGCAGTGGGATCAGCACCAGCCAGCGCAGCTCGAAGGTGGTGCCCAGCAGGCTGTTCAGTCCGCCCTGACGCTCAGCCAGCCACTGCTGCAGCGGCGTGGAGAACAGCATCAGCAGCAGCAGGGAGGGGATCACCAGGAACAGGTTGATGAGGTTGACGATCGTGATGTCGATGAACGATCCCAGGCGGCCGCGTCCGATCATCCATCCCGAGATCGTCCCCACGATGACGGCGATGATCATGGTGAGCACCGCGGTGCCCAGGCCGATGATGATCGAGATCCGCAGTCCCTGCATGGTGCGGGCGAAGACGTCGTGCCCGAACTCGTTGACCCCGAACCAGTGGTACTGGCTGGGCTCGCTGAGCACATTGCGCAGGTCCGTCTCATTGGGCGTGTAGTGGTAGAACATCGGCGCGAAGATCGCCAGCAGCACCAGGGTGCCGAAGCCGATCATGCCCACCCAGGCGCCCGGGTTGCGCAGGAAGCGGCGGCGCAGCAGCTGGCTGCGGCTCATGGTGACGATGCGCTCCGGCGCTTCGGCGTCCAGCTCCGCGTCCACCAGGGCGTCATCGACGTAGGCGTCGTCGGCGCCGGGGCTGTGGGCGGACTCCATCGCCAGGGCGTCCGGGCGGTGCTCCTTCAGCTCGCCGGCCTCGACGGGGTCCTTCATATTGGGGGTCGAAGAGGTCACGGGATCACCGGATCCTGGGGTCGAGAGCGCCCTGCAGGATGTCTGCGAGGGTGGCGGAGAACAGGGTGAGGATCGCGCCGTACAGGGCGACGGCAGCGGTGCCGTTGACGTCGGCGATCTGGATGGCCTGCACGGAGTAGCGGCCGATCCCGTTCCAGTTGAACATCAGCTCCACGAACAGGGAGCCGCCGAAGGCCGAGCCGACCGCGAAGGCGAGGTACTGGCCCATGGGGATCAGTGCCATGCGCAGGCCGTGGCGGCGCATCGCGCCCAGGCGCGACAGTCCCTTGGCGCGCGCGGTGCGCAGATAGTCCGAGCCGAGCACGTCCAGCGTGGTGACTTTCATGTACCGCGAGTACGAGGCCATGCCGAACAGGGCCAGCACGATCGTGGGCATCACGAGGGCCTGCGCCTGGTAGACGATCGAGTCCCAGCTACCCTCCTCGAGCAGCGGATTGATCGGGTTCAGCGCCGGAAGCTTGAAGCCGGTGACGTTGCCGACGATCTCGTTGATCTGCTGCACCACGAGGATCACCACGACCGTGGGCAGGGAGAGGATGGTGAAGGACAGCAGGGTGATGGCGCGGTCGCTCAGGCTGTGGCGGCGCACGGCGGAGAAGGCGCCGACGATGATCCCGAGGATCACGCCGATCGAGGTGCCCAGGATGATCAGCCGCAGCGAGATGGGCACGCGCACCTTCATCTCGTCGAGCACCGGGTTCATCACCTTGTTGGTGCCGGTGGTGACGCCGAGGTCTCCGCGCACGACGCCGCCGAGCCAGGTGGCGTAGCGCTCCATCAGCGGGGTGTCAGGGTTGACGTTGCGCGCATTGAGGTACAGCTGCGCGGTCGCTTCCGGCACGGGCTCCGTGGCCTGCGGCGGGTAGAGCACCTCTTCGGGGTGCAGCAGGCCCGCGGCCAAGAGGTATGCCCCGCTGGTGGCGATGAACGTCAGGACGAGATACGTCAGGAACCGCAGCGTGATGAACCTAGCCACGATCCCTCCCGAGCGCCGATGCCAATAGTCCAGTCCTTCCGTGGGGGCGTGCGCGCACAACGGTGCCGCGCACGAGGTCAGTTCGTCACTGTACCGGCTGATGTGGCCTGGTCCACCCGCGGGCCCTCGTAGAGTGAGACCGTGACCGTTCTGTATTGGATTGCCCTGCTAGCGGGGATCGTGCTGGCCGTGCTGGCCTGCGACCTGCTGGGGCGACGCGGGATCGGTCAGTGGCCGGTGGGTCTGGCGGTGCTGGCTCTCGCCCTGCTGGGCGGGCTGCTGTACTCGGCGACCGTGGTGTCCTTCGCGCTCGGCACGGGACTGGGGTACCTGGCAGTGGTGGGCGCAGGCTTCGTGCGCAGCGTCAGCGCCCACCGTCGCGCACGCCGCAGCGAACGGGAACGGGCCGCGCAGATCCGACGACGCCAGCTGGAGCTATGAACCCCGCCAGCATCGCGCCGCAGGCTCAGGCCAGCAGATCCACCACGGGCACCGGGTCCTCGGGCGCCCGGTCGCGCTCGAGCAGGATCAGCACCTCTGCGGTGCCGTAGGGCATCAGCCGCGCACCGGGCACCACATGAACCCCGTCGGGGCCGAGGCGTCCGGGCAGCACCCGCAGATGCGGGACCCGGCCGCGCCACGTGGGCAGCTGTCCGCGCAGCGGCAGGCGTAGCAGCTCCCGCTCCCCCTCCAGCAGCGGCCGCACGAACAGGTGGAACCCGGCCAGGGCGCCGACGGGGGTGCCCGGCAGGTGCACCAGCGGCGTCGCCTCCCCCGGCGCTGCGTCGGACGGAAGGCAGCCCCAGCCCTGGGGGCCGCCGGGCTTGAGATCCAGGTGCGCGAAGCGGCTGCTGCCCTCCAGCGCGGACTTGACCACGTCATAGGCGCCGTGGCCGATGCCGCCGGTAGTCACCACGAGGTCGGCGTCGCGTGCTGCGGCCTTCAGCACGGCCCGGAAGTCCGCGACATCGTCGCTGCTGCGGTGGATGCTGGCAGCGCAGCCCAGGGCATCCAGCTGGGCGGCGAGCATCAGCGAGTTCGACTCCCGCACCGCCCCCGAGTCCGCGGCGATCATCTCGCCGCTGAGCAGCTCATTGCCCGTGACCACGACCGCCACCCGCCACGGCTCGCGCACCGGCAGGCTCCGGATCCCGAGCGTGGTCGCCAGTCCCACGAGCGCCGCACCCACCCGCTGCCCCGCCGGGGCCAGCAGCGCCCCGTCGGCCACCTCCTCACCGGCCGCCCGCACATGTCGGCCCACCTCGAGAGCGGCCACGTCGATCCGCACCTGCGCGGGGGCGGGGCCGACGGGGCGGGCATCGGTGCGCTCGACCGGCACCACGGCATCGGCCCCCTGGGGGACGGGGGCACCGGTCATGATGCGGGCGGCGGTGCCGGGCCGCAGCGTGCGCACGCCCGCCGTCGAGGCGGGGATATCGCCGTCGACCGGCACCGTCACCTGCTCCGGCCGGGCCTCACCGCCGGTGGGCAGCTGCGCGAGCAGCGCTGCAGCATGCACCGCGAAGCCGTCCATCGCAGCGACCGGCAGCGCGGGAATCGGCTCCGGAGAGTGCAGATCCGCGGCCAGACGCAGACCGCGGGCCTGGCGCGGGGGCAGCGGCGCGACGGGGCGGGGCCGGGGGGTGAGGGCGTCCAGCAGCTCGGCGCGCCAGGTCCATGCGTCCATCCCTCGATCCTAGGCGGCAGCCCTCGATCCACGGCGGCAGCGCGAGGACCGCTGCGCAGCGGACGCTGCGGGGACCGGGCAGACTCTGCCATGATCGACGGATGCGCGAGACCATGCTGGAGCCGGTACTCACCCCTGATGGCTGGGCCCTGCTGAACTCGCTGCCGCCCTACCGGGAGCAGGATTCCCTCGCGCGAGCCACGGCGCTGCGGCGGGCCGGGCACAGCCCAGAGCTGGTCTCCGCGGTGATGACGCAGTCGCGGCTGCGGGCACGGGCGCAGGAGAAGTTCGGGGAGTTCGCCGGGCGCATGCTGTTCACGCAGGCCGGGCTCGAGCAGGCCACCCGGCTGCCGGTGGCGGCGCTGCACGCCCGCCGGTTCCAGCAGGCCCAGGTCACCTCGGTCGCCGATCTGGGCTGCGGCATCGGCGGAGATGCGATGGCGCTGGCGGGCCTGGGCCTCACGGTCCGGGCGGTGGATCGCGACCCGGCGACGGTGGCGGTCGCGACGGTGAACCTGCGGCCGTTCCCGAGCGCGAGTGTGCACCTGGGGCGCGCCGAGGGGCACGACCCCACCGACACCGAGGCGGTGTGGCTGGATCCGGCGCGACGGGCCCCGCAGCGCGGGCGCGACCGTCGGCTCCACGATCCCGAGGAGTACCAGCCGCCGCTGAGCGCGGTGCTGGATCTCGCGCGGCGCCTGGGGCGCGGCACGCAGGATGGACCGCTGGGCGCGAAGCTGGGCCCGGGGATCGACCGCATGGCGCTGCCGGATGATGCCGAGGTGCAGTGGCTGTCCTTCCACGGCCAGGTGCTCGAGGCGACGCTGTGGACCGGGCCGCTCGCCCGCCCGGGGGTGCGCTCGAGCGCCCTGGTGATCGGACGGGACGGGGCGCGGCAGATGGATCTGGGGAGCGAGGAGGCCGGGAACCCCGGGGATCCGGTGCCGGGCCCGGTGGGAGATCACCTGTATGAGCCCGACGGGGCGGTGATCCGCGCGGGCCTCATCGGCACCCTCGCCCAGCAGCTTCAGGCCCGCACCCTGGACCCCTCGATCGCGCATCTCACCGGCGACCGTCTGGTGCACACTCCCTTCGCCGCCGGGTACACGGTGCGTGATGTGCTGCCCTTTGGGATGAAGCGCCTGGCCTCGTACCTGCGCGAGCACCGCATCGGGGTGCTGGAGATCAAGAAGCGCGGCACCGCGGTGGAGCCCGAGCAGCTGCGCCGCTCCCTGCGGCCCCGCCGTTTCGGGGAGGAGCAGGCCACCCTGATCCTCACCCGCATCGCCGGGGAGCAGTCGGTGATCATCACCTCCCCGCATCCGCGGCCGTCCAGCCCCGCTGCCCCGGAGCCCGCCGCATGAAGGGATCAGCCGCATGAAGAGATCCTCGACGCCGCATGCCTCCGGACAGCGCCGCCTGCTGGCCGTGCTGCTGATCGCCCTCGCGCTGGGGGCGCTGGTCGTCGTGGGCTTCGGCGCCGCCGCAGATCGCGGCGAGGGGGTCCGGTACGTCGGCACCGGGGAGGGACCGACGTGGGAGGCTCCCGAGATCGAGGAGCCGTCCCTGCCGGAGCTCGCTCCCGAGCAGGAGCAGAGCAGCCCGCCGGCCCCTCAGCCGCGTCCGGGCGGTCGCGTGGCGCTGCGGGTTCTGCTGGGCCTGGGAGCACTCGCACTGGTGGCGCTCGCCATCTGGGTGTGGCTGCGAATGCGGGCGCTGGCCGCCCCGGCGCCCGATGAGGCGGGGATGGCCGATGCCGACCTCGAACAGGACGCCCTGAGCACCCAGCAGGCTCGCAGCGCTCTGGAGGAGGCGCGCGAACGGCTCTCCGCGGTGGTGGATGCGCATGATGCCGTGATCGCGGCGTGGCTGGCCCTGGAGCGGGCGATCGCCGCAGCCGGGGTACGGCGCCGCCCCTCCCAGACCACGCTCGAGTTCGTGGTGGCGGTGCTCGCGGCGGTCGAGCTGGAGCGCGCGGCGCTGCAGGAGATCGCCCACCTGTACCGTCGGGCGCTGTTCGATCCGGCGCCGCTGACCGAGCCGGACCGACGCCGGGCGCTGCAGCTGCTGGAGACGCTGCTGGGGCAGCTGGATGATGTGGCGGAGAGGAGTGCGCGATGACATCGACACCCCGCAGCCTGCGCGCCCTGAGTCTGCGTCTGCTGATCTGCGCGGCGGTCATCGCGCTGGCCGCCGCGGTGGGCCGCATGGTGGGGCTGCTGTTCCCCCTGCCGTATCTGGTCACGTTCGCGGTGCTCGCAGCGGTCCTGTGGTGGCTCTTCTCCCGCGGCTCCGCAGCGTCGGACAGCCTCGACTTCCCCGCCTATGACCTGGACGGCGACTATGCCCTGCCGCATGGCCAGGATCAGCGGGTGCGCCGCCTGGAGGATCTGGTCCACGGCGCCCTGCCCGGGCGGCGCATGACACAGCGAGGGCTGGCGATGACGCTGGGGCGGATCGCCGCGCAGCGCCCGGCCGATGCCCCGCCGCTCAGCCCGGACCTCACCGCCTGGATCGACTCCGCCGCCAACGCCGATGCCCAGCAGCATCCCGTGCGGCCCGTGGACCGCCGTACCCTGCACCGTTATCTCAGAGAGCTCGCCGCCGGCGAGGAAGGGGACCGATGACCGAGCCGATGTATGAGCCCGATGACCCGGCGGACGGCCAGCGGACCGCCGACGCCCCCGCCACGCTGAGCGTCGAGGCGGCGGGCGAGGCCGCGACCGCCGTGCTGGATGCGGTGGAGACCGCGGTGGTGGGCAAGCGGGAGGCCCTCGAGCTGTTGCTCACCGGCGTGCTCGCCGGCGGGCATGTGCTGTTGGAGGATCTGCCGGGCCTGGGCAAGACCTTGGCCGCCCGTTCCTTCGCGCAGGCGCTCGGGCTGCCGTTCACCCGCGCCCAGTTCACTCCGGATCTGCTGCCCGCGGATCTCACCGGTGCGGAGGTGTTCGACCAGCGCAGCGGTGAGTTCGTGTTCCGGCCCGGCCCGGTGTTCACCGGTCTGCTGCTGGCCGATGAGATCAACCGCACCCCGCCGAAGACGCAGTCCGCGCTGCTGGAGGCGATGCAGGAGCGGCAGGTGTCGGTCGAAGGCACCACCCGGCCTCTCCCCCGCCCCTTCCATGTGCTCGCCACCGCCAACCCGATCGAGCATGAGGGCACCTACCCGCTGCCCGAGGCGCAGCTGGACCGCTTCCTGCTGCGGCTGTCCTTCGGCTACCCCACCGCGGAGCAGGAGTGGGATGTGGTGGCGCGGCGCATCGGCCGTCGCCGCGAGGAGCAGAGCGTCACCCAGGTGCTGGACGGCGCGGGGCTGCTGGCGGTGCAGGCCGCGGTGGAGACGGTGCATGTAGAGGACAGCGTCGGCCATTACGCCGTTCAGCTGGTGGCCGCGACGCGCGAGCATCAGCATGCGCTCGTCGGCGCGTCTCCGCGCGGGACTCTCGCGCTGATCACCTGCGCGCGGGCGCTCGCGCTGATCCGCGGCCGCTCCTACGTGGTGCCGGAGGACATCAAGGCCCTCGCGCACCCGGCGCTGGACCATCGCGTAACGGTCAAGCCGGAGCTGTGGCTGCAGAACATCACCGGCCACGGCGTGGTGGAGGCCGTGCTGGGGCAGGTTCCCGTGCCGGCCGCGGTCGAGCCGCCCGCCACGTCATAAGGCGGGGACGGATCTGAGGCGGGATACGACGTGATGATGCTCGGACCGACGCCGGCGCTGCGCCGGGCTGCGGTAGCCGGTGGCGTGGCGCTGCTGCTCGCGGTGCTGCTGGGCCGCGAGCAGCTGGTGCTGGTAGGGCTGCCGCTCGTGCTGTGGGCGGTGCTCGCGCTCGCGCTGCGGTTTGCGCGCGGGCAGGACACGGCGCTGGCAGCACCTCGGCTGCGGGTGAGCAGCCAGGACCTCGAGGAGGGCGCCACCGCTGCCCTCACGGTCCCCGGCCCCCGGGGCATGCTGACCGCGGCAACGATCCCGCCGCCCCCGCAGGCGGACCTGGCGCCGCGGCGCGGAGCTCTCGCCGGAGAGGGCAACCTGCCGCTGCGGCTCACAGCGCGCCGCTGGGGCCGCATCCGGGTGGGTCCCACCCATGTGCTCATCGCCGATCCCTTCGGGGCCTTCCGGGCGCAGCAGCAGCTGCAGGAGCTGGAGGTGCGGGTGGTGCCGACCTCCGTCGTGCTCGACGCCCCGGCGGTGGTGCCGACGCCGCTGGGCATCAGCGGGGTGCATCTGTCCCGTCGGCGCGGAGACGGGACCGCGCTCGCGGAGGTGCGTCCGTTCCGTTCCGGGGACCGGCTGCATCGCATCAACTGGCCGGTGACCAGCCGCACCGGCACTCTGCACACCAATGCGACGTTCACCGAGCAGGACACCGATGTCCTCATCGTCACCGACACCACGCTGGACATCGCCCCGGCGCCCTGGGCCGCGGGGGATGCGCCGACGAGCCTGGATATGACGATCCGGGCCACCACGGCGATCGCCCGCCACTATCTGACGCTGGGCGACCGGGTGGCGCTGACGGATCTGGGGCACCTGATCGGGCCGGTGCCGGTGGGCTCCGGTCCGCGGCAGCTGCGGGTGCTGACCTCGGCGCTCGCCCAGGCGGGGCGTGCGGATGGTCTGCTGCGGCGGGTCAACCGCATCCGGTCGGTGCGCCCGGGAACGCTCGTGGTGGTGTGCTCCCCGCTGCTGGGTGAGGAGGTCATCGCCCAGATCGGCCGACTGGTGGCTTTCGGCGGGGATGTGATCGTGGTGGACACCCTGCCGCCGAGCATCGGGGAGGTGGGGGTGCTGCGCGGCCGACCCGTCCAGGCGGAGGGCGTGGACCCGCTGCGCTGCTGGCCGGAGGCGTGGGCGCTGCGGCGCCTGCTGCGGCAGGGCACGATCGCGGAGCTGCGTCAGGCGGGGGTGCCGGTCACCGCCTGGGAGGGGCCGAGCTCTCTGGCGCCCATCCTCACGTCCCTGTCCGCCGCCCGCACCGCTCCGCGCCGCAGGAGGTCCTGATGCCGCGCCCGCCGAGGTTCATCGATGCGACCGCTGAACAGCTACTGCAGCTGCGGGTGGTCTCCTCCCACCAGTGGCTGCTGCGGCTGATCGGCGCAGCGGCCGCTCTCGCGGCGCTGACGCTCGCGCTGTCCGGGCAGTTCTCCGCGAACCTGGGGGCCCTGATGGTGTCCGGGCTGGTGGTGATCGGGGTGCTGGCGCAGATGCGCTGGCCGGATACGGAGCTGGGGCTGCTGGGTCCGCTCGCGATCGTGCTCGCGGTGATGGCGCGCCCGCAGCTGCCGCTGTGGCTGGCTGCCGCGGTGGGTCTGCTGCTGCTGGTGGCGCATATGTCCTTCGCCGCGGCCGCGATGTTCCCGGTGCACGGGGTGCTGAACCGTTCCGGATGGTCGCTGCTGCTGCGCGCCGCCGGAGCGGCGATCGGCCTTGCCGTGCTGGGCAGCGCCCTGGTCACCGCGGCGATGGGCGTCGTGCTGGGGCCGTGGGCGATGCTTCCCGCGGTGCTCGCAGCGCTCGCGCTGTTGGTCGCGATGCTGCCGCGCGCCCCGCTGGACGGCTGAGAGCCGGGCTGAGCCCGCGCCGCTACCGTGGGGCCCATGTGGCAGATGATGGAGCTCCTGTACGGGCACAAGAAGCGGATGGTGTCACGCGAGGACGCCCTGCCGGGGCGCGACGCGTACCCGTACCCGCTGCTGCGGGAGCACCTGGTGCTGGGCACCGACATGCTGGGCCCGGATGCCCCGGAGGATCCGGCGCCCTGGCCGGATGGCAGCGAGGAGCTGATCCTGGCCGGCGGCTGCTTCTGGGGCATCGAACGGATCGCCTGGCAGGTGGAGGGGGTGCACACCACGTCGGCAGGCTATGCAGGCGGCTGGACCCCGCACCCCACCTATGACGAAGTGTTCTCTGCCCTGACCGGGCATGCGGAGGCGGTGCGGGTGATCTACACCGGCGGCGAGTCGGTGCTGCGGGCGCTGCTCGAGCAGTTCTGGCAGCAGCATGACCCCACCACCCTGCATCGGCAGGGCAACGATGTGGGCACCGAATATCGCTCAGCCGTGTACTGGACCTCCCCCGCGCAGGGCGAGGTGGTGCGCGAGAGCGCCCGCCTCTACCAGGCGGCGCTGGATGCCGCCGGTCGCGGCACCATCACCACCGAGCTCTCGCCGCTCGCCGAGGCGGGCTGCGGCGTCTACTACACCGCCGAGGCGGAGCATCAGCAGTTCCTGGCCCGCAACCCAGGCGCCTACTGCAATCACGGCTTCAACGGGGTGGCGTGCTCGCTGGGCTCAGGGGCGGGCTGAGGCGAGCCTGAGATTGTGGATAACTCGCCTGATGTCTGTTCGCGTGCGGCGCGTGGATCGGACAGACTGGAGCCATGAGCACCACTGCGCAGCCCCCTGTGCCCGCCCCCTCCGCTCCCGCTGTGAGCGTCCTCGCCCGCGCCGATGAAGGCCCCTGGGCCCGCTACCGCATCGTCGCGCTCGTGGATCTGGGCGGCGGTGAGCTGCTCGCTGCTTTCGATGGTCGCGAGACCGGCTTGGATGTCCCGGATCCGACGGGCCTGGTGCAGCGCCGTTCCCTCGATGGTGGCCGCAGCTGGGGAGACTTCGAGACCCTGCGCGATGCGGACCGAGAGGGTCGCCAGTGGTACTGCGATCCGGCGTTCCTGCGGGATCCGCGCACGGGCCGCCTGGCGATGTTCCACACCCACGCCAAGGACCACGGGGTGTGGAATGCGGTGGCCGGCACCGATGACGATGACCGCGATGTGCTGGGTTCAGCGGTGGGGCTGTCCGATGACGGCGGGCGCACCTGGGACTTCCGCTCGGTGACGGCGGTGGCGAATCCGCCGGAGCTGCTGCGCACCGCCTTCCCCACCTCTGGCTCGTCGATCGTGCTGCGGCATGGCCCGCATGCGGGGCGCTGGCTGCAGCCCTACGCCGGCTGGTTCTGGAAGGACGGGCAGGTGGGCGATGAGCAGGTGGTGCGCTCCTATGTCCTGTTCTCCGATGATCAGGGCGAGACCTGGCAGCGGGGCGAACCGGTGGGCGAGGACATGGACGAGACCACGATCGTGGAACTCTCCGACGGTGCGGTCCTGCTGAACTCCCGCGACCATCATCGGCGTGGCTACCGCCGCTTGGCGGTCTCTCGGGACGGCGGTCAGAGCTGGGAGGACCGCGGGATCGATGAGACCTTCGTCGATCCGGGGAACAATGCGCAGCTCGCGCGGCGCTTCCCGGATGCGGACTCGGCGGACCCACGCGCTCGCGAGCTGCTGTTCTCCAATGCCCGCGACCGCGCTGAGCGTCGCCGCGGCACCCTGTCCCATTCGGCCGATGACGGGGCGACCTGGCAGGACGTCCTCGTGTTCGAGCCGGGGGCGCTGGACTACTCGGTGGTGCAGGGACTCGAGGACGGCGCAGTGGGCGTGCTGTGGGAGGTCGAGTCCCGCGAGATCCGTTTCACCCGGATGGAGGCCGCGGACCTCGACGCGGCGATCACCACCGGCAAGCCCGTGGTGATCAGCGCCTGACGCGCATGACCGCTTCTGTTCAGGGGGCGACCGCCCGCCGTTGGGTGCCCCGGCTGCTGGCGCTGCTCGGCACCCTCGCGTACGGGCTGCTGGGCACCCAGCAGCTGCGCCTGCTCATCGCCCAGTCCTGGGATCTGGGGATCTTCACGCAGCTGCTGCGCGCCTACGGGGAGCTGCGCGCCCCCATCGTCCCGATCAAGGGCGATGAGGTGAACCTACTGGGCGATCACTTCCACCCCCTGCTGGCGCTGCTCGCACCGGTGTGGTGGATCTGGCCGGATCCCGCGGCGCTGCTGTGGACCCAGGCGCTGCTGCTGGGCATCTCGGCGATTCCGCTGACCCGGGTGGCGATCGACCGCCTGGGCCCCTGGCCGGGAGCAGTCGCCGGGGCGGCGTACGTGTTCTCCTTCGGGCTGCAGTCCGCGGCTGCGGTCCAGTTCCATGAGATCGCGCTGGCGGTGCCGCTGCTGGCGTTCGCGCTCACGGCGCTGCTGCGCGATCAGGCGCGCGCCGCCGCGCTGTGGGCCGCTCCCCTGGTACTGGTCAAGGAGGATCTGGGACTCACGGTCGCGCTGCTCGGCGGGATCATCGCCCTACGCTACCGCTCCGATATCCCGCGCCGCCGCCTGGGGCTGGGACTCGTGGCCTGGGGCATAGTGTGGTTCGTGCTGGCAACCTTCGTGATCCTGCCGGCGCTGAACACGGGTGGGCAGTACGACTACACCGATAATCTCGGCTCACCGCTCGCGGTGCTGTGGCCGCTGCAGAAATGGGTCACAGCAGGAATGCTGCTGCTGGCGGCGGGAGTGATCGGCGCTCGCTCTCCGCTGATCTGGCTGATGGCCCCCACCCTAGCGTGGCGCTTCACCGGGACGGTGGAGTTCTACTGGGACTGGTACTGGCATTACAACGCGGTGCTCATGCCGATCGCGCTGGCCGCGCTGCTGGATGCGCTCGGTGATCGCCGTGACGGCCGGGCAGCAGCCTGGCTGCGCACCGATGCGCCGCGTCCCCCGCGCGCCGTGCGGGTCATCGCGCTGGTGCTCGCGGCTGGGGTGACGCTCGCGCTCGGTCCGCGGATGCCGGTGGCCGATGTGGTGCGCCCGGACCGCTGGGAGCCGACGTGGCGGGCCGCACCGGCAGCGGGCGCGCTCGCGGCCGTGCCCGATGGGACGGTGCTCGCGGTGGACATCACGCTCATGGCCCAGGCGGTCCCGGACCATGACGTGCAGTGGGTGCACGGCCCCAATCAGCGCCGCCCGGACTGCCTGCTGCTGGACCACTACGCCTTCTCCTGGGGCGGCAAGCCGCCGAGCTCCCCCGTGCAGTGGGCATCCGAACGCTGGAGCACTCCCTACGAGACGGTCTACTCCGAGGGCGGGTTCGCGGTCGTGTGCCTGCCGGGCGTCACCGTGAAGAGCTAGCCCCTCGACGGGCGCACCGGGTCAGACGGCCTCGCGGGGGTCGATGGCGTCGAGTCGGCGGGCCGGGCGAGGACACTGGTCAGGGCGCGTTCGCGATGCTCGCGCTCCCGGCGAGCCCGGGCCGATTCCCAGCGCAGACGCCAGGGCGAGTACCGCTCCGCGGCGAGCGCGAGCTGCAGACCGCGGGTGAGCGCCAGATCCGTGGGCGAGGCCGGCAGGTCGGCGAGCTCTGCAGCGCGCTCGGGCAACAGGTGCCCGCGCCCGCACGCGCTCCAGCGGACGGCCACCTGGAGGATCCGCGACCGGGTGTCCAGCAGGGAATGCCCGGCGCCGGGGATCTGGATCAGCTGGGCGCCGGGGATCCGGGCAGCGAGCTCCCGGGCGATCATCGGCGGGGAGATCAGGTCCCGGCTGCCGGAGAGCACGAGCGTCGGCGCGGTGATACGGCGCGAGAGCTCATGCAGGTCATACGGCTCACCGGTGAAATCGGGGACGGCACGGGCCTGCTGGGCGGCCAGCAGCAGCGGGTCCAGCGGCCCGCCGTCGGCGTGGGCGCCGCTACCCAGCTGGGTGTGCAGAAGACGACTGGTGAGGTCGAACTCGGCGATGAAGGGGGTGGACTGCAGCCAGCCCTGGGTGAGGACCTGGCGGACGGAGGACCAGGTGAGGCCGCCGCGGCCATGCGCCAGCAGATCCACGAGATCGGCGACGGCCTCCGTCCCGCCGTGCTCGTGCACGGCCAGCACCACGGCCCCGGCCCGCTCGATGTCCACGGTGCCGTCCGCGGCCAGGCGCCGCAGGGCCCGGGCCGTCGGGGCGGTCGCGGGCTCGGTGCCCTCCCAGTAGAGCGCCCGCAGGGCCCGCTGGGCGATCGCCTCATCACTGGCGGAGGTCAGCGGGGAGTCCAGGACGAGGGAGTGCACCCGCTCGGGGTGCAGGGCCGCGAGCAGCTGCGCGAGGTAGGCGCCGTAGCCGGTGCCCACCACCGCCACCTGCTCGGCGCGGGCGTGGTCCAGCACCGCCAGCAGGTCCGGCAGCACTTCCTCGAGGCGAATCGCCTCGGCGGGCAGGTCCTGCCCACGATCGTCCAGGCGGGAGAAGCCCACGCCACGGTGCTCCATCATGATGACGTCCAGGCCCCTACCGGCGAGGCTGCGGCGCAGCACGTCATAGGGCAGGACGGAGGCGCGCGAGGGCCCGTCGGGCAGCAGCAGGACGGGCACCTGCGGGGCGGGGGTGGGTGGCCCGACGGGCCTGGCCCCGCTGGTCCCGCTCCGGGGGTGTTCCCGGCGCCGACGGGGCGTGGTGCGGGCGTAGCGCAGCGGGAACAGCTCGGGGCGCGCGGAGTCGATCTCGCGGTAGACCGTCATGAGGTCATTGCGCAACTGCAGCAGATCGTCCTGGGTGACGCGGTCGAAGAGGTCCCCGGGCTTCTTGCGCCCGATCATCACCGCGCTGCCCCGCCGAGGGTGCGCCACAGGAACGTGTACATGAGGGCGTTCATGCGCGCCGCCTGCCCGTTGTCCGCTGCGCCCCCGTGGCCGCCCTCGATGTTCTCCCACGAGCGCACATCGGCCCCCAGCGACTCCAGGGCCGCGGTGAGCTTGCGGGCGTGACCGGGGTGGACGCGGTCATCCCGGGTGGAGGTGAGCACGAAGGCGGGCGGGTACTCCACGTCCTCGCGCAGCAGGTGGTAGGGGCTGAACGTGCGGATGAACTCCCAGTCCTCGGTATCGGGGTCGCCGTACTCGGCCATCCAGGAGGCACCGGCCAGCAGGTGGGAGAAGCGCTTCATATCCAGCAGCGGCACCTGGATGATGACCGCGCCGAACAGCTCCGGGTACTGGGTGAGCATGTTGCCGGTGAGCAGCCCGCCGTTGGAGCCGCCGCGCACCGCGAGGTGCTCGCGGTCGGTGACGCCGCGCTCGATGAGGTCCTTCGCCACGGAGGAGAAGTCCTCGTAGGCCTTGTGGCGGTTCTGCTTGAGGGCGGCGCGGTGCCAGCGTGGCCCGTACTCGCCGCCGCCGCGGATGTTCGCCAGCACGTAGGTGCCACCGCGCTCGAGCCAGGCCTTGCCGATCGCGCCCAGGTAGCCGGGGGTCAGGGATACCTCGAAGCCGCCGTAGCCGTACAGCAGGGTGGGGCTGGGTGCATCGTCCCCGCTCTCGCGCGGGCGAGAGATCTCGAAGTAGGGGATGCGGGTGCCGTCGTCGCTGGTGGCGAAGTGCTGGGTGACCTCGAGACCCTCGGCGTCGAAGCGGGCGGGCGCAGCCTTGATCTGCTCGAGCTCACCGGGCTCGCCGCCGTCGGCGACGCCTGCGAGGTCGCCGACGTACAGGGTGGTGGGGCGGATGAAATCGGTGACGGTCAGCCAGATGCGGTCATCGACATCGGAGTCCACCGCGGCGACGGACAGCGACCCGTTCAGCTCCGGGTAGAGGTCCCGCCGCACCCAGGCGCCGTGCTCATCGCGGGTGTGGACCTCCAGGCGATGCACGACGTCCTCGAGGATCGTGAGTACCACCGCGGTGCGGGTGATCGTCATGCCCGCGAGCGACGTCGTCTCGGTGGGTTCGAAGAGCATGTGCAGCTCGGGGTCCCCGTTCATGAAGCGGGCGAAGTCCCCCACCACGAGGGAGCCCGACGGGTAGGTGTCCTCCCCCACCTGCCAATCGCTGCGCGGCGAGAAGATGCCGAGGTCCCGGTGCGCGGTCACCTCGAGGTCGCGGGGGACGTCCACTGCGGTCAGCGCGGGCGGCTCCTGCTCGCGGTCCACGACGTGCACGGTCGTGTCGTAGAAGGCGTGGGCCTCGATGATCCAGTCCCGCTCCCAGCCCGGGGTGGAGTCATGGCCCATGAACACCGACATGTCCGTGGCGGGCACCTCGTGGACCAGCTGCGCCTCGGCGAGCGCGGTGCCGCGCCGCCACAGCCGCACCTGGCGCGGGTAGCCGGAGGTGGTCATGGTGTCCTCACCGAAGTCGGTGGAGACCCACAGGGTGTCGCGGTCGATCCAGGAGACCCCGCCCTTGGACTCGGGGCGCACGAAACCCCCATCGGCCGGATCGACGAACGCGCGGGTCTTCAGGTCGAACTCGCGGGTGACGTCCGCGTCGGACCCCCCGTGGGACAGAGAGATCAGGGCGTGGCGGTAGGGCTCACCCTCAGCGGGGCGCAGCAACTGAGCACCGTGCCACACCCAGTCCTCACCCTCGGTCTCGTTCAGCGCATCGAGGTCCAGCAGGATCTCCCACTCAGGCTCGTCGGTGCGGTAGGAGTCCCAGGTGGTGCGGCGCCACAGGCCGCGCTCATGCTCGGCGTCGGTCCAATAGTTGTAGAGGTGCTCGCCACGGGCGGTGACGCCGGGGATGCGGTCCTTCGCATCGAGGATCTCGCGGATCTCGCGCTGCAGGGTCTCCGCGAGCGGAGCACCCTCGGGGTCCGACGGGTCCGCGACCGCATCCAGCTCCGCTTCGGCCCGCGCATTGCGCTCCCGCACCCAGACCAGGGCCTCGTCTCCGGTGACGTCCTCGAGCCAGAGGTGCGGGTCGGTGCTGCCGTCGGGGGCGGGCAGCTGCGGGGTGCGGGGATCGGCGGTCATCGGCTCTCCTGGTGAGTGGTGGTGAAGTCGGTCAGGGTGCGCTTCCAGGCGTCTTTCCAGACGGCCCGCGCATCGGCGTCATCAAGTCCCTTGTGCTCGATCGAGAGGGTCGAACGGCCTTCGTCTTTGGCAGTGATGTTCACGCTGAGGCGCGAGCCGTCCACGAGGCCCGCTCGCCAGTAGCGCCACTTCTCTGTGTCGGTGAGGGAGGGATCCTGGATCCCGAGCTCGGCGCGGCGCGCAGCGGTCATGAAGGCATCCCAGCTCTCGCGCACCTCATCGGGCGTGCCGGCCAGGGTGCGGGAGGCGGAGGCGGAGAAGTCCCCGCGGCAGCTCTGCCCCACCACGCGGCGACCGACCACCTGCTCGTAGGCGACGGTCACGCCCTGCGCCCACCAGTCAGTGATCTCGAATCCCTCGATGAGGGCCCGCGCGATCCCGGCGTGGTCGAGCTCGCGCGCCCCGAGATCATCGAGCCGCTGAACCCACGTGGCCAGTGGGGTTCCCGTGGCCGCGACGATGCGGGCGGCGTGCGGGTGCTCAGCGGGTGGGATCGCGACGCTCATGACCCCAGCCTACGGCGCAGGGCAGGTATGCGCGGGCCATGGAAGACTGCCCGCATGCGCCGACGTCATCTGCTGGCCCTGCCTCCCCTGGCCGCGCTGGCCGCCTGCACCGGACCCGAGCCGGATCCGCCCACCGGTCCGGGAACCTCCGATGGCGGCGGTGCGAGCGATGCCGGCGGTGCTTCCGACAGCGGTGGCTCCTCCGATGCCGGGGGCGCCGAGCCCTCCCCCTCCCCGACTCCGCCGAGCGCCGCGGAGCAGCTGCTGGAGGAACTCACCGACCGTGAGCTCGCCGGGCAGCTGGTGCTGGTGGGCATCACCGCCGGCAGCACCCCTGATCCGGCGCTGCTGACCGAGCATCACGTGGGCGGGTTCTTCCTGCTGCAGGTGTGGCAGGAGGCCGCCGCGGTGGATGCGGTCATCAGCACCGCCCGTGAGCAGTCGCGAGAGGATCTGCCGCCGCTGATCGCCGTGGACCAGGAGGGCGGGCAGGTGCGGATGCTGCGCGGCGAGGCAGCCCGCCGCACCGACTCCGCCGAGGTGCTCGGGGCCGCCGGTCCCGACGCGGTGCGCGAGGCGTACGGGATGATCGGCGAGGATCTCGCCGCTCGTGGCATCCACCTGAATCTCGCCCCGGTGGCCGATGTGGTCGATCCGCAGCTGGGCGGGAGAAACGAGCCGGTCGGTGGATTGGACCGCGGCTTCGGCACCGATCCCGAGCACGTGGGCCAGTGCGTGAGGGCGGCCGTCGAGGCTCTCGCCGAGCAGGGGGTGGGTTCGACGCTCAAGCATTTCCCGGGCCTGGGGCGGGTGGAGCGCAACACCGACTTCTCCGCCGAAGGCATCGAGGATGCGACGACGACCCTGGATGATCCGTTCCTGGACTCCTTCGCGGCGGGGATCGCGGCCCGCGCCGAGGCGGTGATGCTGTCCTCGGCGATCTACCCGCAGCTCGAGCCGGAGGTGCCGGCGATGTTCTCCTCCGTGGTGGTCACCGAGCTGCTGCGCGAGCAACTGGGGTTCACCGGCGTGGTGATGACCGATGACATCGGCGCCGCCAAGGCGGTGCAGTCGGTGCCGGTCGCGGAGCGGGCCACGCGTCTGCTGGACGCGGGTGGGGATGCGGTGCTCACGGCAGATCCATCCCTCGCCGGCCAGCTGGTCGATGCGATCCAGCAGTGGGCGGAGGAGACCCCCGAGCAGGCGGAGCGGGTGCGGGAGTCCGCCGGGCGGATGCTCGCCCTGAAGCAGGCGCGGGGCCTGCTGTGAGGCTCAGTCGGCGTTGTCGAGCGTGATCAGGTGGTTCACGGGGCCGTGACCGTCGGCGCTGCGGGAGATCTGCCAGTCGCGGGCGTTCTCCGTGGCGGAGGCGAGGAATTCGCGGGCGGAGGCGATGATCGTGATCATGTCGTCGTCGGTGCCGGGTTCGCCGATCTCCTCAAGCTCCCCGGCGCGGTCGAATTCCGCGATGCGGGCCAGCTGCGCGGCGATCGCGGCCGACAGGGTCGTTCCGGCGCCGCGGACGCGTCGGCCGGGCACGCGCTGTGCCCGCAGCAGGTCGGTGCCGCCGGGGTGGACCAGCACATCCACCACGTCTTCGCCCTCCAGCAGACCGCCGGTGATCAGCACGGTGGCGGGGCCGCGGGCCTGCAGCGCGAGCGCATGCTCACGCATCTGCTCGATCGAGGGGGCGACGGCCTCGCCCAGCAGCTGCGCGGCCTCGGCCATGGTGAGCGTGAGGACGTCCACCATCTGCAGCAGCTGCTCGCCGATCGCGCGGGCGCCCTCGGCGGTGATGAGCGCGGTCCCGTCGGCCGCGACCATCACCGGATCCAGCACGATGCGGCCCAGGCGCGAGCGGTGGGCGGTGAGCGCCTGCGCAAGGGCGTCGACGTTCTCGGCGCTGCCCAGGGCACCGATCTTGGTCGCGTCGATCCACAGATCCTCGGCGACGGCGTCGATCTGGGTGCGCAGCAGCGGGCCGGGCAGGGGACGGCTCTCGCGCACGCCCCGCGTGCTGACCGCCGTGATCATGCTGACCGCGGAGGCGCCGTAGACCCCCAGTGCCGTGAAGGTCTTGAGGTCGGCCTGGATCCCGGCCGCGCCGTCGGACTGGGAGTCGGCGATGGTCAGGACGAGGGGCGGACGCATACGGTCTCCACCTTTCGGCGAACGGTCGGCGGCGCCGCCCTGCGGGGCGCCTGGTGGCCCGGAGTGTACCGATCATGCCTGCGACGCCACCTCGTGCGAGAATCGGGCGGGGAGCACGGCACCGTGGGGAGGCGATGATGGGCCAGGAGTCGCAGCAGGACGAGGGACTGCCAGATCTGTCAGCGCGTAGCGCCGCGAGCACCGGGCCCGCGACCCTCGGCGAACCGTCGGAGCGGGCGCGCGGCCGCACCCGCACCACCATGCTCGCGGTGATCATCGGGGCTCTCGTGGTGCTGGGCGTGGTGGCCCTGGTGCTCTCGCAGACGGTGTTCCGGCCCGTGCTGGCCGACGGGCCCGAGAAGACCTACGACACCGCACCGCGCACCGCCTCAGGGCAGTCGGAGTACGTCCCGGATCCGAACGACCCGGACATCGCCCCGCCCCCGCCGATCTTCACGCAGAAGCCCACCACCGCGTGCACGGTGCCCGGGTACACGGATGCGCAGCCGCCCTCGGGCCCCGATCAGGTGCGCGGCGGGAACCTGGAGTACACGATGCCGAGCCAGTGGGGGTCCGACTGGTTCGCCCATTCGCTGCCGTACATGACCCAGATCGGGGCGGAGGCGCGTCACCTCGAGGACGGCTGGTACAGCGTGGTGAGCCTCGGGGCGGTGGAGTTCCCGGAGGATGAGGGCGGCTATCCGGGGCTGGAGGCGGCGTCGGTCGCGATCTTCCAGTGCTACGCCACCACAGCGGGCGTGGTCTCCCACTTCGGGCAGTCCCCTGAGGTCACCGACTACCGCTCGGAACCCATGACGGTCGATGGTCACGCGGCCTGGATCGTCCAGGCCACGTACCATTTCGAAGACCCGGAGATGCTCGAGACCACCTCCGCCTCGATCGTCACCGCGATCGTGGTGGAGACCCCCGCCGGGCCCAGTGCTGTGGCCAGCGATGTCGCTGCCGACCAGCCCGATCACGTTCAGAACCTCGAGGACATCATCGCGAGCCTCACCGTCGTGGCCTGAGCCGCGATCCATTCCGCACTAGGAGACACCGTGCATACCTCACCGCAGTTCAGCCCGACCACGCAACAGCAGCCTCCGCAGCGGCCCGGGGGCGGGGCGCTGCTGGTGGGCGGGCTCGCTTTCGCGCTGGTGTTCCTGCTGATCGTCGGCGGCACCGTGGTGTACCTCGTGCTGCGCGGCGGGGGACAGGGCGGTGCGGGTGGCCCCACCTCCCCGGAGACCTCCTCGATCGCGGAGAGCCCATCCGAGGACGAGCCCTCGTCGAGCGAGACTGCGCCCCCGCCGGCCGAGGAGGAGCGCTGCTGGTCCTCCCCCCGCACCGAGCGCACCTCCACGAACCCCTCGGGGATGCTGCGCGGCGGCGGCTTGCAGTTCATCCCGCCGGCCACCTACGACGGGCGTGACCTGCCCCCGGGCGTGCCGTTCCTCAACGACGCCCAGGGGGTCAATGCGGCCGCGGAGGGGACGTGGGTCTCGACGGTCTGGGTCGGGGCGGTCGAGTGGCAGCCGGGGGTGGAGTATCCGGGGGCGGAGGCAGCCTCGGAGCGGATCGTGGACTGCCTGTTCCGCACCTCGTATCTCTGGGAGAGCACGTCGGGGCGCTCCCTGGATGACAAGGTCACCGAGCCGGTGACGATCTCCGGCATGTCCGGCTACCGCACCACGGCGCGTCTGAATTGGGAGTCTTCGAAGCTGGAGAAGATCCAGGCCGTGGATCTCATGGTGGTTGTGGTGGACACCCCGGAGGGACCGAGCATGTTCGGCGCGGACACCGCGGTGGGGATCGCGTCCCATGAGAAGGCGATCGAGGACGCCTACGATTCGCTGACCGGCGTCTCCTGACCATCACCGGGCAGCGGGATGGTCAGGAGACGGGATGATCAGTCGCCGCGCAGGATCGCGAGGATGCGCAGAACCTCGACGTACATCCAGACCATGGTCACGGTGACACCGAAGGCCACGCGCCAGGCGTAGGGCCGCGGCACCCCGGCGGCGGCCGCATTCTGGATGTCCTCGAAGTCCATGACGAGGGAGTAGGAGGCCATCGCCACGGCGAGGCCGCCGATCGCCAGGCCCAGCATGCCGTCGCGCAGGCTCTGCCCGGTGGCGATCAGAAGCACGATGTTCACCAGGCCGAAGAGCAGATAGGCGATCATCGCGACGAAGAAGATCTTGTTCAGGCGCGGGGAGGTGCGCAGCACGCCCACCCGGAACAGCACCAGGACGGTGCCGGCCACGATGAGGGTGCCGGTGACAGCCTGCAAGGCGATACCCGGGTAGATGATCTCCATGCCGGCGGAGAGGCCGCCCAGAAGCAGGCCCTCGAACCCGGCATACAGCAGGGTCAGGATCGCGGAAGGCTTGCGCCGGAAGGCATTGACCAGCCCCACGACAAGGGCGCCGAGGAGACCGACCACCAGGGCCAGCATGCCGATCCCGGCACCGAGGGCCTGCCCCTCCTCCCCGGCGACCAGGCCGAAGGCGTGGGGCAGCAGGGTGATGCCACCGCCGATCACGATGACCAAGCCCAGGGACGCGGTGATCGCGTTGAGAGCATCCCGCAGAGTCATACGGCCGGTGTCGTAGCCGCTCGCGGCAGGCCGCGCATACATCGCTTCGAGGTTCTCAGTGCTCGCCTGCTGACCGAAGTCCGAGGACCACTGCGTGCCGGGCCCACCCTGCGGGGACTGGCCAAACTGGGGCGCACGGTACTGCGCGCCGGACTGCACGGACTGGTCGCGGCCAAAGACGATGTTGTGGCGTGCCATGGGGCTCCTTAACTGGGGCATGCACCGATCAGACAGGTCCACTGTACCGAGGGGCCCGCCGTGCCGCCTGGGCGCACGCTGTGCCGTGAGCGAACGGTGACCTGCTCCCTCAGGGCCGCGGACCGAAGATCGCCGAGCCCACGCGCACGATGGTCGCGCCCTCCTCGACCGCGATCTCGAGGTCGCCACTCATGCCCATCGACAGCTCGGTGAGTCCGTCGATGCCGGTGGCCGCCCGCGCGGCATCGCGCAGCTCACGCAGGGACCGCAGGGAGGCCCGCACGACCTCGAGGTCAGTGGTGTTCGCGCCGATGGTCATGAGGCCGACGGGCCGCAGCACGGGCGATTCCCGCAGCCGCTCCAGGATGCCGGTGACCGCCTCGAGCTCGGGGGCGAATCCGCCCTTGGACTCCTCCCCGGAGGTGTTGACCTGCACGAGCACCTCGAGGGTCTTCTCGGCCATCTGGGCGCGGCGCTCGAGGGCATCGGCGATATCGGGCCGATCCACGCTGTGGACCATCTGCGCGAAGGCCACCACGTCCCGGGCTTTGTTGGTCTGCAGGCGGCCGATGAAGTGCCGGGGCACGCCGTTGTCCGCGAGCAGCGGGTCGGCATGCTTGGCGATCTCCTGGGCGCGGTTCTCCCCCACCGCGATGCGGCGCTCGCGCTGCCGCAGCAGTTCGATTACCTCGGCGATCTGGGCGGGGGTGCGCAGCTTCGTGGCCAGCAGCAGCGTGATCTCCTGCGGGTCGCGGCCCACCCGGCGGGCCGCGGCGTCGATGCGCTCGAGCACGCCATCGAGGCGGTCGACGAGCTGGTCGGGAGCGGGCGGATCGGGGACGGTCTGCGCGGAGGTCATGGGCTCTATTGTGGCCGACAGGGAAGAAGTGACGACGTCCGCTCGTCCATCACATGGGACCGGACCCACTCCAACGCGAAGACATGGCTGGCGATGCCGTAGTCCAGCGTCACCCGCTGATAGGCCGCCACCTCGGCCAACTCATCAGGCACCTCCGCCCGATCGAACCCGTCCGCAACCTGCTGAAGACGGGCCAGGTCGGCGGTGATGAGCGCCTCCATCCGCGACACGATGCGGCGGCGTTCGGCGGGCGCCGCCAACCCCAAAAAGAACAGCCGGGACAGGATGGCAGTCTCGGTATCCCCGCTGGCCATGTCCCCGGTCATCCACTCATGGAAGGCAGCGCGCCCCGATTCGGTCACCCGGTAGACCTTGCGTCCACGGGCGCCCACGTGGCCAACCTCGATCCGGCCATGCTCGCGCAGTCCGTCCAGTGCGCGCTTGATGCTGCCCGAACTGGCGCTGTAGAAGAGCGACACCCCGGACTCGAAGGCGCGGATCAGGTCATACAGGCTCATCGGGCGCAGCAGGAGCAATCCCAGGATCACGTGCGCCATCGCCCCATCGTAGCCGTTGATTCGCCGACACATATCGATTAGACATGTCTCGTAGAGATATCGAGGAGTCTTGCATGATGCACCCCCTGAACACCTGGCTGAACGCCACTCTTCGTCCCGCCCTGGACCGCGTGACCCGTCGCCGCGCGCCGCAGCTGCCCGCACCTCAGGTACTCATCGAGACTCCGGAGATCAGCTTCGGCTACGGCGATCTCGAACAGCCCTTCCACCCTGCCAGCATCGGCAAGAACTTCCTGGCCGTCGTGATCGGACGGCTCGTCGAGGACGGCCGTCTCAGCCTGTCCACCCCCATCCGGGAGGTGCTCGGTGAGCGGATCGACCTGGCGAGGCTGCCTGCGTTCCCCGGGGTCGATCCAGGTCGGGACATCACCGTGGAGCTGCTGCTCGCCCATCGCGCCGGGTTGCCGGACCCGTTCCTGCCGCCACGCGGCTTCCGAACTGCCTGCTCGCTCACGGCGATCGCCGCTGATCCGTCCAGGGGGTGGGCCATCGAGGATTTCGTCGCCGAGATGACCGGGCTGCCGGCCGCAGCTCGCCCGGGCGGACGCTTCCACTATTCCGATGGTGGATACGCCCTGTTGTCCTTGCTGGCCGAAGAGGCCGGCGGGGCACCCATTGCCGACCTGCTGCACCGGGAAGTCTTCGCACCGGCGGGCATGACGCGGACCCACCAGTTGCGCCCCGGGGCGGAGCCCGAAGGATTGTCCCCGATGCTGCTGGCCGGCACGGATGTCAGCCGCATGCCCGCGCTCAGCATCGGATCGGTGGACGGCGGCGCGATCACGACCGCGCACGATCTCATTGCCTTCCAGCGTGCTGTGTACGAGGGGCGCCTGATCTCCCCGGAACTGCTCGCGGACCTCACGCGGCCGCGCTCGCGGCTGCGACCGGGCATCCACTACGGCCTCGGATTCGCGACCCTGCAGTTCGACGGGTTCATGCCGTTCATCCTGCGGGGCCTGCCCCGGCCGGTGGGCGGCCTGGGACTGACCGCAGCGCACGCGTTCCACTACCGCGACCACGACGCCCACGTGGTGCTGAACTTCCATTCCACCCGCGCCATGAACCAGAGCTTCCGGACCCACATCGCCATCGCTCGGGCTCTGGCCCGCCGACCCCTCTGACCGTGGCCCGTCGGCCCACCGCGGTGCCCCCACCGGGACTCGAACCCGGACTGTGCCGATTTTAAGTCGGTCGCCTCTGCCGATTGGGCTATGGGGGCGCGTGCCGGGGTGCGCGTCCCCGGTCTCCTCGCAGGGGCTCACCTTATGCTGGAGCGCACCATGACGGCTGTGATCCGGTCCCTCGCGGACTCCCTGCGACGGTTCGGCGACGATCGCCTCGAGGCGCTGCTCGTCGCCCGGCCGGACCTCGCCTCGCCGCCACCGCGGGGCGTGGGGCCGCTGGCCGCCCGCGCGGCCGGACCCACCTCGGCCCGACGGGCCCTGGACGCCCTCACCCTGCCGGAGCTGCATCTCATCGAGGCGCTCGCGGTGATCCCCGATGGCTCCTCCCCCGCGCAGTTGGCCGCCGCCGTCGGCGCCGGTCCCGAGGAGATCACCGGGGCGCTCGAGCGCGTGATCACCCTCGCACTGGTGTGGGGCGAGGATGAGCTGCACCTGATCCGGCCGCTGCGCGAGGGGCTGCGCACCCCGGCGGGGCTCGCCGCCCCGGATCCCGCCGATCCGGCCCCGGAAGAGGCCGCGCAGATCATCGAGCGCTCCCGCGAGGATCTCAGCTCCGTCCTGGAGACCCTCGCCTGGGGGCCTTCCGCGGTGGCGGGCAGCGGGAAGCTCGCCACCCAGCTCATCGCCCGCGGCATCGTGGTCGCCGGGGACGACGGTCAGCTGCGGATTCCCCGCCCTGTGCAGCTGGCGTTGCGCGGTGGCCGGGTCCACGCCGCCCACCATGCTCGTCGGCCCCTGCCGGAGGGAGAGGCACTCATCGAGACGGTGCCGGGGTCCCGCACTGCGCAGGCGGTCGAGCTGGCCTTCGAGGCGCTGCGTCTGGCCGCGACCGTGCGCTCCTTCGACGATGACCCGCCGGGGGTGCTGCGCCGCGGCGGCCTGCCGCAGCGGGATCTGCGGCGCCTCGCCGAGCGGGCGGGCACCCCCGTCTCGACGCTCGCCACAATCCTGCAGGCCGCCTGGCAGGCGGGGCTGATCGGCCATGACGGGCAGGAGTGGCATCCCACGCGCGACTGGGACGAGCATGCGCTGCTGCCCGCCGAGCAGCGCTGGGCGGAACTGGTGCTGGCCTGGGCACGCGGCCACCATGTGGCTTCCCTCGCGGGCACCGCGGATCCGACGGGGGCGCCGCGGCCGCTGCTGTCGGATCAGACCCGCCGTGAAGGCGTGCGCACGCGCCGCGGCGCCCTGCTGCGCGCCCTGCAGACCACCCCGTCTCTCAGCGCGACCGAGGAGTCGCTCGCCCGCAGCCTCGCCTGGGCGTTCCCGCGGGTGCCCGCCGAGGTGATCCGGGAGGAGACCGCGGCGCTGCTGACCGAGGGCCGGGTGCTCGGCGTGATCGAGGACGGGGCCCTCACGGCGCTCGGGCAGGAGCTCGTGGCGGTGCTCGAGGAGCCCGCCCCGACGGCCCATGAGCGCCTCGCGGCGTGCCTGCTGCAGCTCGCACCGCCGCCGGTCACCGAGGTGCTGCTGGATGCGGATCTCACCGCGGTGGTGCCGGGTCGGCCCGCCCCGGAGCTGCTGGTGCTGCTGGACTGGACGGAGGTCATCTCCCGCGGTGGTGCACTGACCCTGCGTTTTACCCCCGCCGCGGTGCGCCGCGCGATCGGTGAGGGTCGGGACGCCGATGCGCTGCTGGCCCTACTGGAGAAGGCCTCCCGCTCCCCCATCCCGCAGGCCCTGACATATCTGCTGCGCGATGAGCAGCGCCGTCACGGCCGGATTCGGGTGGGGCGCGCCTCCACCGTGCTGACGGCCGAGGCGGAGGTGCTGGATCTGCTGCAGGCATCCCCGGAGGCCACGGCCCTGCAGCTGCGACGCCTGGCCCCTACGGTCGCGGTCACTCTCACCGATCCGGGGTTCGCTCTGCAGGTGGCGCGGGAGGCGGGGCTCGCTCCGCAGGCCGTCGGGCCCGACGGCGCCCCCGCCCCCGAGGACCTCACGCATTCTCTGCGCGGCGGCCCGGTGGAACCGGACCTGGTCACCGTGGAGGGCCCGGAGCTGCGGATCCCGGCTGCGGAGGCGGTGGCCCGCATCCGTGCAGCCGATGCCGGTGAGCAGGAGAAGTCCCTCACCGACCGGCTGCTGGAGGCGATTGCGGAGGGCCGCGAGCTGCGCCTGGGCGTGGTGGATGGTCGCGGCGGCATCGAGACGCACCAGGTGGTGCCGCTGTCCCTGGAGGGCGGACGGCTGCGAGCCCGGCAGGCCGATGGCACGGAGCTGAGCGTCCTGGTGCATCGCGTGACTCTGGGATGAACGCGCTGAGTGGCCCCTTTGCTCAGCGCAGCGAATTTCGGGCTACAATTTCAGCCGCCAGGAACGGTCACTGAACGCTCCGTCCTGGACGAACGCCGTCGGCATCCGCGCCGGCGGATGATCTGACCACAGGACCACGAGGGGAAGACCATGACTGTTCCGAACTCCGGCTTCGACGTCGAAGCCATCAAGAAGAATGCGCTCATTGCGACGATCGTCGGCTTCCTCTGCGGCGGCGCGATCCCGGGTGTGCTTGGCCTGCTCGGCTACCTGAAGGCCGATACCGAGCCGGAGACCGCCAAGAAGTTCACCAAGTGGGCCTGGATCGCCTTCGCGATCATGTGGGTCCTCACGATCCTCGGCATCATTCTGTACGTCGTGTTCGTCGGCGTGCTGATCGGCACGACGACCACCTACTGATCCACCCCTGCGCACAGCACCGCAGCGCGAAGGCCCCGGACCTCCTGGTCCGGGGCCTTCTGCGTGGGGTGATCAGCTCTCGGTCGAGGCGGCCTGGGTCTCCTCCCCGGCCTCCCGATCCACGGCGCCGTGGGTCACGCCGCTCTTATCGGCGTCGGCGTCGGTGCGCACCTCGGTGCGGTCCCCGGTCCACTCCACGTGGTAGCTGCCGTCGCGGTCCACGCGCTTGTAGGTGTGGGCACCGAAGAAGTCACGCTGCGCCTGGACCAGGGCGGCGGGCAGACGCTCAGCCCGGATCGCGTCGTAGTACGCGAGGGTGGAGGCGAACACCGGGGCGGGGAACCCGGCGCGAGCGGCGTAGGCCACCACGCGGCGCCACGCGGGGATGCACGCGGAGATCTCGCGGGTGAAGTACTCATCGGCCAGCAGCAGCGGCAGCTCGGTGTTGCGCTCGTAGGCCTCGGTGATGCGGTCCAGGAACTTCGCCCGGATGATGCAGCCGCCGCGCCAGATCTTCGCCATGTCCCCCAGGGTGATGTCCCAGTCGTACTCCCGGGCGCCCTTGGCGATCTCCTCGAAGCCCTGCGAGTAGGAGACCAGCTTCGCGGCGTACAGCGCCTTCTGCAGGTCGTCGATGAACTGCTCGCGGTCCTCGACGGGCACGTCCTCGGCGTGACCGGGCAGGACCTCGCGGCCGGCGGCGCGCTCCTGGGCGGCACCGGAGGTGGAGCGGGCGAAGGTGGCCTCGGCGATGCCGGTCACCGGAACCCCCAGGTCCAGGGCGGTCTGCACAGTCCAGGCGCCGGTGCCCTTCTGGGCGGCCTGGTCCAGGATCACGTCCACCAGCGGATGGCCGGTGGACTCATCGACGTGGGCGAGCACCTCACCGGTGATCTCGATGAGGAAGGACTCCAGGTCCCCGCGGTTCCACTCCTCGAAGACCTTGCCGATCTCGGCGGCCTCCATGTTCAGCGCCTTGCGCATGAGGTCGTAGGCCTCGGAGATCACCTGCATGTCGGCGTATTCGATGCCGTTGTGCACCATCTTCACGAAGTGCCCGGCCCCGTCGGCTCCCACATGGGTGCAGCACGGCTCGCCGTTGACGTGCGCGGAGATCTTCTCGAACATGGGGCCCAGGCGGTCGTAGGACTCCTTCGTGCCGCCGGGCATGATCGAGGGGCCGTTCAGGGCTCCCTCCTCACCGCCGGAGACACCGGTGCCCACGAAGTGCAGGCCCTTCTCCTTGAGCGCGGCCTCCCGCCGACGGGTGTCGGTGAACAGCGCGTTGCCGGCGTCGACGATGATGTCGCCGGTCTCCATGTGGGAGGCGAGCTCGTCGATCACGGCGTCGGTCGCGGCACCGGCCTTGACCATGATGATCGCCACGCGAGGCTTCTGCAGGGAGGCCACGAAGTCGGCGATCGACTCGGACGGGAAGAACTCGCCCTCGGAGCCGTAGGTGTCGATGACGTGCTCGGTCTTGC
>NZ_PNHL01000006.1:138365-151786 GCF_002871795.1 Brachybacterium sp. UMB0905
CGCTGAGGGACGGCTATGTCCGCGACCCCTGGAGCCTCCGTGACCTCACCTGCTGGACCGCACGTCCCCGCCCCGCATTCGCAGCCCGCGGCGCCGCCGCAGCCCGGCCCCGCCCCGGGCACCGATCTGAGCGCTGATCTCGGCGCGGCCCTGCGCTTCACCGGCCGGGGTCTGCTGCGCGGCGCCGCCGCGTTCCTGGTGCCCGCCGTCGTGCACATGGTCCTGCTGTTCCTGGTGATCGGCGGGTCGTTCGTCGCGCTGATGGCGGTGGTCATCGCCATGGTCGAGAGCTCCGGGGGCGGCGAGCCCGGCGCCGTTGAGGTGGTCGTCATCCTCCTGGGGTCCCTGGTGATGATTGTGCTCTCGAGTCTGGTGTCGATGCTGTGGATGTCCGGGGCGGCCCGCGTGTCCGCCGTCCTGGCCGATGGCCACAGGCCCACCATCCGGCAGGGCCTCGCGGGCCCCGGGCGGGTGATCGCCACCAGTCTGGTGGTGACGCTGCTGGTGGTCCTGGGGTCGATCCTGCTGTACCTGCCGGGCATCATCGCGGCGGTGCTGACCTTCTACGCGATCCCCGCCGCGCTGCGCGGCGCCTCCGTGGGTGCGGCGCTGAAGGAGTCCTTCACCCTGGTGAAGCAGAACCTGGGGATCACGCTCCTGGGGTATCTCATCTACTCCGTGGCGATGTCCGTTGCCTCGATGACGTTGATCGGGGCCCTGGTGGTGGTGCCCTTCGGGATGCTGCTGATGCTGGGGCTGTACGAGCGTCTGCAGGGCCGGGAGCTGCCGGACCTCGCGGCGGCCTGATCTGATGTCCGACGGCCCCCTGATCGTCCAGAGCGATAAGTCGCTGCTGCTGGAGGTGGATCATCCGCGCGCCCATGCGGCGCGCCTGGCGATCGCGGCCTTCGCGGAGCTGGAGCGAGCCCCGGAGCATGTGCACACCTACCGGATCACGGATCTGGGGCTGTGGAATGCCCGGGCTGCAGGGTATGACGCGGAGACCGTGGTCGCGGCGCTCGTGGATCATTCCCGCTACCCGGTGCCGCATGCCTTGCTGCTGGATGTGGCCGAGACGATGGCGCGCTACGGTCGGCTGCGTCTGGTGTCCACCCCGCGCGAGGGCCTCGTGCTGGAGGCCGCCGAGCCGGCGGACCTCGAGGAGGTGCGGCGGGCACGGAAGGTCGCCGAGCTGCTCGGCGCACGCCTGGATGAGCGGCGGGTGCGGGTGGCACCGTCGCAGCGGGGCGCCCTGAAGCAGGCGCTGTTGAAGCTCTCGCGGCCCGTGGAGGACCTGGCCGGGTACGTCGATGGCGCTGCGCACCCGATCACGCTGGATGAGCAGGACTGGCAGCTGCGGCCCTATCAGCGCGAGGCCGTGGACGGCTTCACCCACGGCGGCTCCGGCGTGGTGGTCCTCCCCTGCGGGGCGGGCAAGACCCTCGTCGGCGCCGGCGCGATGGCGGCACTCGGGCGCACCACCCTGATCCTCGCCACCTCGACGGTCTCCGCCCGGCAGTGGCGCGATGAGCTGCTGGCGCGCACCTCGCTGACGGAGGCGGAGATCGGCGAGTACTCGGGGGACCGCAAGGAGCTGCGGCCGGTGACGATCGCGACCTACCAGGTGCTGACGATGAAGCGCCGCGGCGTCCACCCGCACCTGGAGCTGATCAGTGCCCGGGACTGGGGGCTGATCATCTACGACGAGGTGCATCTGCTGCCCGCCCCGGTGTTCCGCATGACCGCGGACCTGCAGGCCCGTCGGCGCCTGGGGCTGACCGCCACGCTGGTGCGGGAGGACGGCCGGGAGGGTGAGGTGTTCTCCCTGATCGGCCCCAAACGGTATGACGCGCCGTGGAAGGACCTCGAGGCGCAGGGATACATCGCCCCCGCGGCGTGCACCGAGGTGCGGGTGGATCTGCCGGCCGCTGATCGGATGGCCTACGCGATGGCTGAGCCGAGCGATCGGGCGCGCCTGGGCGCTGCGCATGGGGCGAAGATCCACGTGGTGGAGCGCATCGCGGCCCGGCATGCCGGGGAGCCGCTGCTCGTGATCGGCCAGTACCTCGATCAGCTGGAGGAGATCGCCGAGCGCCTGGGCGCAGACCTCATCACGGGCAAGACCCCGGTGAGGCGCCGTCAGGAGCTGTTCGCGGCGTTCCGTGCCGGGACGATCACGCGCCTGGTGGTCTCGAAGGTCGCGAACTTCTCGATCGATCTGCCGGAGGCGTCGGTGGCGGTGCAGGTCTCCGGGACGTTCGGCTCGCGCCAGGAGGAGGCGCAGCGGCTGGGGCGTCTGCTGCGTCCCAAGGCCGATGGGCGCGGCGCCCACTTCTACACGGTGGTCATGCGCGACACCCAGGATCAGGACTTCGCCGCCCACCGCCAGCGCTTCCTCGCCGAGCAGGGGTACGCGTACTCGATCGTGGATGCGGAGGACCTGGAGGCGGGCTCGAACGGCCCCGCTCGCTGACCTGCTGCCCGGCCCGCACTACAGTGGCCCCAGCATCCCGGCCGCGTCGGCGGCGTCCCCCTCACACCTCAGGAGCGCGCGATGACCTCTTCCGATGACCGCACCCGGCCCGCTGATCCTCCGCGTGAGGAGCGCCCGCGGGGTGATGGCCGCTCGCGCGATGACCGCCCGTCGGACCGTGCGCGGGACGAGCGCCCGTCGGACCGTGCGCGCGAGGACCGTGCGCGCGATGAGCGCCATGAGCCCGTCTCCGAGGTGCCCGCCAGCGGTGGCCGCACCGCGGGGATGTGGATCGGCCTGATCCTGGGCGCGATCATCCTCATCCTGCTGCTGATCTTCGTGATCCAGAACAACGTCACAGCGAACTTCGAGTACTTCGGCGCCCAGTTCGATCTTCCGCTCGGGGTGGCGATGCTGCTGGCGGCGATCGCGGGCGCGCTGGTCATGGCGCTCGTGGGCTCGGTGCGGATGGTGCAGATGAGCTGGACCATCCGCAAGCTGCGCAAGCAGCAGGAGAAGATTCAGCGCACCATCCGCTGAGCACTCCCCCAGCCGTCACGCGCATCCAGGTGACGTTCAGCCGATTCCCATCCAAGCAGAGGACGGTGGTGCCATGAGCACCGAGAGCACCCAGGACTACGAGGCCCGTCTCCTCGTCGTCGACGACGAACCGAACATCCGCGACCTGCTGGCCACCTCCCTGCGCTTCGCCGGGTTCGAGGTGTTCACCGCAGCCACCGGCAATGAGGCGATCAAGCAGGCCACCGAGCAGCAACCGGACCTCGTCGTCCTCGATGTGATGCTCCCGGACATGGACGGTTTCACCGTCACACGCCGCCTGCGCGACCGCGGCGAGCAGTACCCCATCCTGTTCCTCACCGCCAAGGACGAGACACAGGACAAGGTGGCGGGTCTGACCGTCGGCGGCGATGACTACGTCACCAAGCCCTTCAGCCTCGAGGAGGTCGTGGCGCGGATCCGCGCGGTGCTGCGCCGCACCCACGGCGGACAGGAGGCCACCGGAGACTCCGCGCTCGTGGTGGGCGATCTGCGGCTGGATGAGGATTCGCATGAGGTGCATCGGGGGGATGTGAACATCGAGCTGTCCCCCACCGAGTTCAAGCTCCTGCGCTACCTCATGCTCAATGCCGGCCGCGTCGTCTCCAAGACGCAGATCCTCGACCACGTGTGGGACTACGACTGGTCCGGCGAGGTGGGGATCGTCGAGTCCTACATCTCCTACCTGCGGCGCAAGGTGGACGTGCTGGGCGAGCCGATGATCCACACCAAGCGCGGCATCGGCTACGTGCTGCGCGCCGCCGAGGGCTCCTGAGGCGGTGGCACTGCCCACCCTGCGCAGCGCGCGACCGGTCTCCCTGTGGACCCGGATCGTCGCGCTGATCTCGGCGCTGCTGGTGCTGGGGACGGTGCTCACGGGCAGCTTGTCGCTGTTCCTGCTCAACCGCACCCTGATCCAGTCGGTGGACAACAGCCTGCAGGCCGGGATGGGCGAGATGCTAGCGCTGGCGCAGGCAGAGCTGGCCGATGAGGACCAGGTCCTGCAGACCAGCCCCCGCACGCCGGTGGAGTATGCGGTGGAGATCCGCGATGCGCAGGGCCGCAGCATCGAGAAGCTTGTGGTGCACTACGGGCCCGGCTTTGTGACGATCCCGTTCCCGCAGATGTCCGATGAGCAGATCCTGGACCGAGCGGGCCGACCGTTCACGGTGGTGGATTCGGCGGAGAACCGCTGGCGCGTGGTCGCGATGCTCAACTCGGGACCGCAGAAGGGCAGCGTCTATGTCGCACTGCCGCTGGATGGCGTGGATCGCACGATGCGTGAGATGGCGCTGGTGATCGTGCTGGTCGGCACACTGGTGGTACTCGTGGGGATGGGGCTCGGCGGCTGGGTGACGCATCGGGCGCTCGAGCCGCTGCTGGATGTGGAGGCGACCGCCAGCCAGATCGCCGCAGGAGATCTCTCACGTCGCGTGCCCGTCACAGACACGAGCGCTGAGGTGCATGACCTGGCGCTCAGCCTCAACGAGATGCTGCTGCGGATCGAGCAGGCCTTCGCCGCGCAGTCCGCCTCCGAGGAGCACGCCACCCGGTCCGAGGCGCGGATGCGACGCTTCGTGGGCGATGCGTCCCATGAGCTGCGCACCCCGCTCGCGGCGATCCGGGGCTTCGGGGAACTGCATCGGATGGGGGCGCTGCGCACCGAGGAGGATGTCGCCTCGGCGATGCGGCGCATCGAAGATGAGGCGCGGCGGATGGGCTCGCTAGTGGAGAACCTGCTGCGGCTCGCCCGACTGGATGAGAACCCGGATCTGGAGCTGCGGCCGGTGGATCTGACCGATGCGCTGTTCGACGCCGCGCAGGATCTGCGGGCCCTGGATCCGGAGCGGCAGGTGATGGTGGTGTCGCTGTCGGGCACGCCGCTGACGGTGCAGCCGCATGTGGCGATCGGGGTGCACGGCGATGAGGCTTCGCTGCGGCAGGTGATCCTGAACCTGGTGGGCAATGCGAACCGCCACACCCCCAAGGGTTCGCCGGTGGAGATCGCGGTGGGCTACACCTCCCCGGAGAAGGTGCGCATCGAGATCCGCGACCACGGTGCGGGAATCGACGATGACCAGCGGAAGAAGGTGTTCGAGCGCTTCTACCGCACCGATTCCTCACGGGCCCGCTCGGCCTCGCAGGGCGGCGGCGCGGGGCTGGGGCTGTCGATCGCGGCGACGATCGTGGCCCAGCACAAGGGGCGGATCGGCGTCTCGGAAACACCGGGCGGCGGGGCGACGTTCTGGGTGGAGCTGATGGGCTGCGAGGTGCCGACGGGCGAGCGGGTGGTGCCCGATCAGATCCGGGCGATCACGCCCCGTCGGCCCGCCTCCCCCACGTCGGGCCCGACGAGTCCCGAGGCACGCTGAGCACCTGGCCGATGAAGCCCGCCTGACCGCGCTCGCGGGAGAGGGTATCCAGGTGCTCGAGGAAAGCGAGCGCGGCGGTGCGCCCGGCGTGGTCATGGTGCTCGAGGCGCGGCGGCGCGGCGGGGTCATCGCGGGTGAGGCGGAAGGCGCCGGGCGGGGCTGTGTCCTGGGGCGGCAGCGGGTCCACGTGACCGTAGGGCCCGACAATGAGGTCCGTCGGCACCGGGTGCAGCCCCAGGTCAGCAGCGTGCTCAGCGGAGCGGGTGGCGCGCGCCGCGGGGCGGTCCCGGCCGCGGATCCGCAGGGGGGAAGCGAGCAGCAGGCGAGTCAGCTCCCGGTCTCCGACGAACGTGACGCCCGCGGCCTCGAGGTCGGCGCGGCGCTCGAGGGGCCAGTCGTAGTGGTCCAGGTCGAAGGCGCGCGGAGGCAGCCCCGCGCGGGCGGCGGCCTCATGCAGCTCCTCGAGGGAGGTATCCGAGATCAGGTGCCCCCACACGGTGCCGTGGCGGGGCCAGCGCGGGGTGTCGGCGTAGACGGTCATGGGTGATCACCCCTCGGCGTCGCAGCGCCCCGTGCCCCCGCACCCCCACACGCCACGCCGATCATGCCCGCCGAGTGCACCGATTCGTGGCGATTCCGGCACGTTTCGGTGCACTCGCGGGGCTGGGGCGGCGTGTCGTGGCTGCGGCGGGTCACGGGTGCTTCAACGCCCGCTGTAGCTCGAGCTCCAGTTCGCGCTCAGTGTGGGCCTCGCGTGACCAGCTTCTGATCCACGCGGGCAGCAGAGCGAGCGTGATTGTGAACGCGGCGGCGGCGAGCAGGATCGGCACCGTGCCTGCCACCGGTTCGTCGATCAGCAGCACCGGGAGCAGCAGCACCGCGGCCAGCGCGATGCCCCACAGAGCGGTCATGAGGATGCTCAGCAGCGCCATGCTGCCGGCGGGGCGCCGGACCGTGCAGTCCCCGCCCACGGTGAGCGCGGTGAGCACGAGGTTCGCGCCGGTGAACAGCACGCTGAGCAGCAGCACGCGCCACGGCGGCTCGCCCGGGTCGGCAGAGAGTCCGAGCAGCCCGGCGGGGTGGGTCATCTCGATGCCGCGCAGCATCGTGATCACGCCCGTGAGCACGAGGGTGCCGAGCACAGCGGCGTGCTCGAGCCCGATCAGCCGCAGGCGCTCGCGCAACTGCGCGGAGATCTCCTCGGGCGGGAATTCCACCAGCGGCGGGCCGATGCGGCCGTGCCGGTACCAGCCGAGCGCCGCCCAGATCACCAGCAGAGCCACGGGGCTCGAGGCCGCCGTGAACAGGGCGAGGGCGAGGATCCCGAGGCAGCCGCCGAGCAGGAGCAACGTCGAGCGGGCGTGCAGCCTGTCCGTATCTCCCGCGCGCCACGCCGATCGCGTCCGCCGAGTGCGCCGATTCGTGGCGATTCCGGCACGTTTCGGTGCACTCGCGGGAGTGGGGCGGCGTGTCATCGGGCGTCGCCTCCCTCGCGCCCGGTGCCTCCCTCGCGCCCGGTGCCGACGGGCGTGCCCTGGTGGTGGCGCAGCAGCCAGCGGCCGCGGTGGCGGACCCAGATCGAGGCGCGCTCGCTGCAGCCTGCCGGGGTGGTCGTGGTGTATCGCAGCAGGATCACGCCGGGGGCGATCTCGTCGGCCACGAGGTCGTGTGCCTCGAGGCCCAGGACGGGTGCGAGGGCCGCGAGGATCTCCTCGCGATCCGCGACGCGGCCGTTCGCTCCGATCTCGGTGGCCTTGGGGTGCAGCAGCTCCGCGGCGCTTGGCGGGTCAGCGCGCAGGGCATCGGAGAGCAGCGCGAGCTCACGCGTGGTGACCTGCTCGAGGGCGCTCGCGCCGGGGGCATCGGCCACCCATTCCGTCTCCTCCACGGCGGTCGAGCAGGTGGCGGGGGCGGGGTCGTCCTCCGGTGCAGCGAGGAGGGACAGCAGGTCGTCGGCCTCATCCGCAGCAGCGCGGGGGGCGGTCATGGTGCGGGGCGAGGTCTCGGTGCGGGACGCGTCCGCGAACCCCGTCGGTCCTTCTCCAGCCGACCCGCTCCCCCTGTACCCGGGCCCGACCTGCGGGTCCTGGCCCTTGGAGTACGCGGTCGCGGCAGCAAGCGCACGGCGGTCCGCAGCTTCATTCATGGCGTGCCCAGCGTGGCCCTTGACCCACTCGAACTCGACGCTGCGGCCCGAGAGCGCCCGGTCGATCGCCTGCAGCAGCTCGCGGTTCAGCACGGGCTTGCCGTCCTTCTTGCGCCAGCCCTTGCGCTTCCAGCCCGGCATCCACTTCGTGACCGAGTTGATGACGTACTGGCTATCGCACAGGATCAGCAGGTGCTGGTCGGCATCGACCGCGGTGGCTTCGAGCAGGTCCAGCACGGCTTTCAGCTCGCCCATGTTGTTGGTGCCGTGGGGCCAGCCGCCGGCGCGCCAAGTGTCCTCGTCGATGTACCAGGCCCAGCCGGCGGGTCCGGGGTTGCCGAGGGCGGAGCCGTCGGCCGCTGCGGTGATGCTCATGCAGAGATCATGTCATCTGCGAGGTCGGCACCGGATTCGCAGTGGTCGCGACCACGGGGGATCCCGGCTGCGCCAGCAATGTCACCCCAGCACGGCGCGCAGCACCAGCACCCCGACAGCGCCGATAACCGCGGCGGCGGGCACGGTGATCACCCAAGCCATGGCGATCGGCTTCATGAGGTTCCAGTTCGCGGCCCGGTTGACAAGCCCGACACCCAGCACCGCGCCGATGAGGATGTGCGTGGAGGAGACGGGCAGGCCCAGCACAGAGGCGGTCATGACGACCGCCGCAGCGGAGAGTTCGGCCGCGAATCCGCTGGCGGGATGCATCGTCGTGAGGCCGGTGCCGACGGTCGCGATGACCTTGCGGCCCACGAACCACAGCCCGCACACGAGCGCGATGCCGGAGGCGAGCATCAGCGGTGCCGGAACTGCCGCCTCGGCGTTGATCGTTTCGGTGCGCAGGACGTCGAACACGGCGGCGAACGGTCCCACTGCGTTGGCGATGTCGTTGGAGCCGTGGCTGAAGGCGAAGGCGCAGGCGGTGAACACCTGCATCCAGCTGAACAGCAGGAAGGTGGACCGCGACAGGGCGGTGCGCTTGAGGGTCTTGGCGATGATGAACACGGCCAGCCACACGGCCGCGCCGATCATCAGCATCAGCAGCACGGAGGAGACGGGCGTGAAGTCCAGCCCCATGTTGGACAGACCCTTGAACAGCAGCATCGAGGTGATGACCACAGCACCGAAGGCGGCCAGCAGCGGCACCCACACCTCGAGGGCGCGGTGCGCATCGACCTCGTCGCGCCGGTCCTGGATCTCGTAGAGCTCGCGGTAGTAGTCGCTCTCCAGCTCGTCGCGGTCAAAGCCGTCCTCGGAGCTGACCACCACGGCGTCCCGCGCCATGGCGTTGGTGTACGCGATCTGCTGGAGCTCATCGAGCCGCTCGAAGGCGGCCTTGTGGCGGTCGCGGTGCTCGATCCGCTGGCGCTTGATATCCCGCAGCTGCTGGTCGGCCTCCTCGTTGTAGCGCAGGATCCCGCGTTTGATGGCGCCGAACAGCAGATAGGCAAGGATGCCGCCGAGCAGCGGGGACAGGAACCAGGAGATGACGATCTGGCCGATCTCGCCCCACTGGACCACGTTCCACCCGCCCTGGCCGGTGGTGAAGCCGAGTGCGAGCGACCCGCCCACGATGCCGCCGACGATGGAGTGGGTGGTGGAGACCGGCCAGCCGCGCTGGGTGGCGATCAGCAGCCAGACCGCGGCGCCCAACAGCGCGGCCATCATGATGAACGCGAAGTCCATCGGCTCCAGGTGCATGGCCTCGAGGTCCACGATGCCGCTGCGCACGGTCTCGGTCACCTCACCACCGGCGATGACCGCGCCACCCACCTCGAACACGGCGGCGACCAGCAGCGCCTGTTTCATGGTGAGGGTGCCGGCGCCGACGGAGGTGCCGAAGGAGTTGGCGACATCGTTGCCGCCGATGTTGAAGGCCATGAACATGCCGAACAGGACGGTCACCGTGAGGATGCCCAGCGGCGCCGTGGCCGGCAGCTCGCCTATGGCCCAGAAGCCGAATCCCACGAGGGCGGCCAGCAGCAGTGAGCCGAACACGACGTGCCACCAGATGTCGTTCGAGGTACCTGGGGCTCCCTGGACGGGCGGGGCGGTTGACGGGGCGGGTGCGGACATGAGGTCACCTCCGGCGGCGGCCGACCCTGCTCAGCAGGGTGGTGGTGGACGGACCCCGCTACCGTCGCCCCGCCAGTTTGCCCTCAGGTGACGTTCAGGTGACGAGTCGACAAGGGGTCGGGGTCGAGTCGAGGGACCGGGGTCGAGTCGGCCCCCCGTTCCACGAACGGCACTCAGATGACCGGCCGCCTGCACTATGCACGCGCCCGGTCATCTGAGTCCCTTTCGTGGTTGGATCCTCTGCGCGCCGGGCGATGACGGCCGCGGGGAGTGTCACCCCAGCACGGCGCGCAGCACCAGCACCCCGAGGGCGCCGATGACCGCGGCGGCGGGCACGGTGATCACCCAAGCCATCGCGATCGGCTTCATGAGCTTCCAGTTCGCGGCTCGGTTGACGAGCCCCACTCCCAGCACGGCGCCGATGAGGATGTGTGTGGAGGAGACCGGCAGGCCCAGCACGGAAGCGGCCAGCACCACGGCGGCGGCGGACAGCTCGGCGGCGAATCCGCTGGCGGGGTGGATGCGGGTGAGTCCGGAGCCGACGGTGGTGATGACGCGCCGACCCACGAACCACAGTCCCGCGACGAGGGCGACGCCCGCGGCGATGAGCAGCGGCGCGGGGATCACGGCCTCGTCGGCGATCTCGCCGGTACGCAGGACGTCGAACACAGCGGCGAACGGTCCCACGGCATTAGCGATGTCGTTGGCACCGTGGCTGAAGGCGAAGGCGCAAGCGGTGAACACCTGCATCCAGCTGAACAGGAAGAATGTGGAGCGGGCCGGGGAGGTGCGGCGCAGCGTACGGGCCAGCATGAACACGGCCATCCACACACCCGCGGCGATCATGACCATGAGGGTGATGCCGGGCGCGGCCTCGAGCTCGAGACCGATGTTGGACAGGCCCTTGAACAGCATCATCGCGGTGATGACGACCGCGCCGAGGGCAGCCAGCAGGGGCACCCACAGCTCGAGGGCCCGGTGCGCAGCGGCGTCGACCGGGGCTGTCGCGGAGGTCGGTGAGGCCGACTGCTCGTCATCCAGGGTGCTGGTCGCGAGGGCGGCGGATGCGGCAGCGGAGTCCATGCTGGTGGCGGGCGCCGCGGTGGGGTCGACGGCGGTGGCTGGCGCGTTCGCGTCCCCGGAGACGGAGAGCGTCTCATCTTCGATGAGGTCGGCGCGGGTCGCCGAGGAGGTGCGGTGCTGGATCTCGCCGAGGCGCTCGAAGGCGGGCCGGGGACCCTGGGCTCCGTTCTTGCGTTCGCGGCCGATCGCGTCGAGGTTCTCCTCCGCCATCGCGTCGTAGCGCAGGATCCCGCGCTTGATGACGGTGTAGAGGAGATAGGCGATGATCCCGCCGAGCAGCGGGGAGAGGAACCAGGAGCTGACGATCTGGCCGATCTTCCCCCACTGCACCATCTCGAGACCGCCCTGACCGGTCAGGAATCCGAGGGACAGGGAACCGCCGACGATGCCGCCGACGATCGAGTGGGTGGTGGAGACGGGCCAGCCGCGGCGGGTGGCGATGAGCAGCCAGATGGCGGCGCCGAGCAGCGCGGACATCATGATGATGGCGAAGTCCGGCGCGGACAGGTGGAGGACCTCGAGGTTGACGATGCCGCTGCGGACGGTTTCGGTGACGGCGCCCCCGGCGATGACCGCGCCGCCGACCTCGAAGACGGCGGCGACCAGCAGCGCCTGCTTCATGGTGAGGGTGCCGGCGCCGACAGAGGTGCCGAAGGAGTTGGCGACGTCGTTGCCGCCGATGTTGAAGGCCATGAACAGGCCGAACACGACGGTGAGGATGAGGACCACCCGAGGTGCCGACCCGGGCAGCTGGCCGTGGGCCCACAGGGTGAAGGCGATGACGCTGACCGCGAGCAGGACTGCGAAGGTGAGATGCCAGGTCCGGTCCGATACAGCACCGGACGGGGCCGGATCCTCGGACGCGGTGGAGGACGTGTGCTCGGGCGGTGCGGAGACAGACACGAGGAACACCTTACTGCCGGGTGGCGCGCCGGTGAATGTGAGGTGAATAGGCCGATTGGGAGTTGCGCGCGGCGCCCGGGAGGAACCGTCAGTAGGGCGGATTCTCGGGGTCGTAGAGCGGGGTGGCGGGACCGGGTGGGCCTGCGGCTGGTTCGTCACTGCCTGGTTCACCCGTCACCGAACCGCCCTCGTCATTTCCCGTCCCACATCCGCTCGCCTCGCCTCCGCTCGCCTCTCCCCGTGCTCGGCGGTGGGCGTCTTCCTCGCGTTCGAGGTAGGAGTTCCACACGACGCGCAGGTGGTCGCCGAGCTCGCGGGTGACGAGGTCGGTGTTGCGTGCGGTCTCGGTCAAGGGGCGGCTGCGTCCGCGGGTGCGGGCAGTCCACGTGGTCACCCCGGTGTTGGGGTCGCGGATCGGGTCGATGAGCCCGAGGGTTTTGAGCCGGTGATGGCTGTAGCAGAGCCGGTGGAGGTTCTCCGGACTGGTGGGGCCACCACGGTCTGGATGCTGGTGGTCGAATTCTTCGATGTGGTCCGTTTCGCCGCTGGTGGTGACGATGGTGCTGCACCCGGGGACTGCGCAGATCGGGTCGATCTGCCGCAGCAACTCCTGCATCGACCGACTCACCTGATAGGTCTTCGCCGCCCGCGGCAGGAACGAGCCGTCCACGGGATCGGTCAGCACCCGGTGGAACACCGGGGCGTTCACCACGAGGTCACGGGCCATGGCGGGCGGGATCGGATGCGCCCCATCCACCTCACCCGGAGCCTCGGACTGACCGAGCAGCGTCATCACGGGCACGGTCACGTTGATCCGGAACCCGGACTCGGGCACCTCAATACCGTCGGTCCCGAACGCGGTGCGGGTCAGGATCGCGTAACGCAGCGCCGCGAGACTCATAGGCCTGCCGGTCTCCGCAACGGTGCCGAACACATCGAACGGGAGGTCAGATTCGTCCGCGGCCAGTGCCTGGCGCTGCGCCATCTGGACGGCGCGGGCGGCGGCGTCGAGTCGGTGGCCGAGTGCGGTGATCTCCGGGACGGGGCCGGTGACCTGCAGGCACGCGGTGCCGTCCATGTCTGGGGAGGTGAACACCTCGACATTGCGCTGCTGGGTGGGGTGCTCCTGCTGCAGGCCAGCACCGAACCATGCGATGAGTATGCGTAGCTCGCGGTAGAAGCGGTTCACGTCGATCCCGGCGAGGTCCCACTCAGCGACCACGTCATCAACCTGACGACGCTGCTCAGGCTCGAGGCGACGCGTGGAGCGGATCAACCACTCAAACCACTCCACCGGCAACACACCACCCGCGACGAGATCCAGGCACAGGGGCAGGTCCCGGGTGGCCTGCACAGCATCGCGCAGCTTCCCCTCCGCACGCCCCACCTTGGAACGCAAACCAGCTGCAGCGATCAGACAGTTGACCGCCAGCTCATCCGCCTCACCGGGATGGTCGTCGTCCACGGTCCACAGCAGCGCCAGGTCCCGGACCTCTTCGGCGTAGAGGGTGCCGCCGAGGCGACGGCGTTCCTGCACCCGGACCATGAGCTGGGCTTCATCACAGTCCGCCTCCGAGCCGGAGCGTACCGCGGCCATCGCGGGCGTGGTGGCGCCGCGCCCACGGATGATCCTGCGCGGAGGGCCAGCGGGAGCGGCCGCCGTATCCTTCCCGCGCCCACCCGTACGCGGGACACGCGACGCGCTCTCGCCGCGGCTCACCGGCCGCGAACCAGCTCTGCCCGGCTGTACATCATCGAGTCCCATCACGCACCCCCTTTCCGGCGCCACATCGAGCCTTTCCGAACACCTCCA
>NZ_PNHL01000006.1:152029-241475 GCF_002871795.1 Brachybacterium sp. UMB0905
GCGCGACCGCCAAATTCCTTGACGCCCCTCCAAGCGGTATAGGCATTCTTCACGCACCCCGTCGACATTCCGCACCATCCCCTCAGAGCCATTCCTCGCTCGCCCGCCCCAACCGCGCACCCCTCCCGCCCCAGGCGCATGGCGCACCCCACCCCACGAACACCGGTGCATCACACCTGCCCCTCTCCCATCGCACCGGCGAGGGCCGACGGCGTAGTGTTGCTCGCCGTGCCGCTCCCCCGCCGCGGCACCGGTCCCGCCCGACGGACCCGGCCCGCCCCTCGCGCCGCGAGGAGAGCGTGAGCGCCCAGTCCCGGAGCGTGGACGGCACCGACCACGACCCCCTGCCCTGCAGCGCGCGTCGGAGCCCGGGCGGGACGCACTCTCGCAGAACGGATCACCCCGTGACCTCCCCTGATTTTGCGCGCCTCGGCGTGCCCGCACGCCTGGTCGAGGCGCTCGCCCCGCTGGGCATCACCCACCCCACTCCAATCCAGGCGGCGACACTGCCGGATTCCCTCGCCGGCCGGGATGTGCTGGGCCGTGGCCGCACCGGTTCCGGCAAGACCTACGCGTTCCTGCTGCCGCTCATGGCGCGCCTGCTGGAGCAGCCGCGTCGGCGCCAGGCCCGTCGGCCCCGCTCCCTGGTGCTCGCCCCGACCCGGGAGCTCGCCGCGCAGATCGATGACTCGCTGCGCCCCCTCACCCGCGCCACGGGGCTGAAGAGCACCGTGGTGTTCGGCGGTGTGGGGCAGAACCCGCAGGTGAACGCCCTTGCGGGCGGAGTGGATGTGCTCATCGCCTGCCCGGGGCGTCTGCTGGACCTCATGGGACAGGGACATGCGGACCTCTCAGCCATCGAGATCACCGTGATCGACGAGGCTGACCACATGGCCGATATGGGCTTTCTGCCGATGGTGCGGCGGATTCTCGATAAGACCCCGGAGCGAGGCCAGCGGATGCTGTTCTCCGCGACGCTCGACGCGGGGGTGGACACGCTCGTCAAGCGCTACCTGCATCGTCCCGTGACGCACAGCGCGGACCCGGCGACGAGCCCCGTCGGCACCATGGAGCATCACGTGCTGGAGGTCGCCAAGGAGAACCGCTTCGATGTGCTGCGCGACCTCGCGGCCGCGCCCGGGCGGACCATCATGTTCACCCGCACCAAGTACGGGGCGAAGAACCTGGCCCGTCGACTCGCGGCGCGGGGTGTGGATGCGGTGGATCTGCATGGGAATCTCTCGCAGAACGCCCGCACCCGCAACCTCGAGGCCTTCGGCTCCGGCAGTGCGACGACGCTGGTGTGCACCGACATCGCGGCGCGCGGCATCCATGTGGATGAGGTGGCGCTCGTGGTGCACGCCGATCCGCCGATGGAACACAAGGCCTATCTGCACCGCAGCGGCCGGACCGCACGGGCCGGTGAGTCCGGCACCGTGATCACGGTGCAGACCCCCGAGCAGAAGCGGGACGTGGATGACCTCATGCGCAAGGCCCGCATCACCCCGACGAGGCATGCGGGCGTGACCGCGAACAGCGCCGTGCTGGGCGAGCTGGCGCCGGGCGAGCGGATCGCCACCCATGAGCCGGCCGCCCCGGAGGCGCCGCTGGATGAGAGGCGGCTGCAGGGCACCCAGCGCGGTGGTCGCGGGGGCGGACGCGGCGGGCAGGATCGCGGTGGACGCGGCCGACAGGGCGGTGGCGGGCGCGGTGGCCGCGGCCGACAGAACGGCGGCGGTCGTTCCAGCCAGGGCCGGGGTCAGAACCGCGAGGGCAGCAGCCGCACGTCCGGGCGCGAGGGCCAGGATCGGGGCCAGCGCCGCGGCGAGGCGTCACGCACGCGCAGCGCGCGCAGCTCGCGAAGCTCGACGTCGACCGCGCGGTCCGGCGCGGGTCTCGCGGCGTTCTCCGCTCGACGGGGGCGCTGAGCCCCGGGGCTCGTATCCCGCGCGTGACCGATAGCCGCGCGTGGCCCGCAGCGAGCCCCACCCCGCCGTTTCGTCCCTTGCGAAACTGTCGAACATCGACCAGACTTTCCCGCCGTGACCACTCCCCCGTCGCCGACACCCGAGCATCTCGCGCCCGCCGCATACCCGGTGGCCTCCGACGAGCCCACTGAACCCGCTGAGCCCACCGAGCTGCAGCTCGCCGCGGCCGCGAACACCTTCGCGCTGCTGGCAAGCCCCCATCGGCTGCATCTCGTGCAGCTCATGAGCACCGGGCGGTATGACGTCGGCACCCTCGCCGCGCGCGTCGGACTGAGCCTGCCCACCACCAGCCAGCACCTGTCCAAGCTGCGTCTGGCGGGGGTCGCCGCCGCCACCCGGGAGGGCCGGCACACCTATTACACCGTCGAGGATCCTCATCTGCTGGCGCTGGTGGAGCAGATCTTCGCGCACATCGCCCCCGATGGGACGCTCGCCCCGGATGAGCCTCCAAGCCCGAGCACTTCCGCGAAGGAGCCGCGCGCATGACCTCTCCGCGAGCCACCGGCCTGGGTGTGGACCTGCGCCCCTTCGCCTGGCTGTCGATCATCGCCGCAGTCATCACGATCGCGCTGAAGGCGGCGGCGTGGGCGATGACCGGATCCGTCGGCCTGCTGTCCGATGCCGCCGAGTCCACCGTGAACCTCGTCGCCGCGGTGGTGGCGCTGATCGCCCTGACGGTCGCGGCACGGCCCGCCACCGAACGCTTCCTCTACGGCCGGGCGAAGGCCGAGTATTTCTCCGCCGCGGTCGAAGGCATGATGATCTTCGTCGCCGCGGCGTTCATCCTGGTCACCTCCGTGGAGCGGTTCCTGAATCCGAAGCCGCTGGTGAACCTGGGGATGGGCCTGGTGATCCTGGTTGTCGCCTCGGTGGTCAACGGCGCGGTCGCGCTGGTGCTCCTGCGCGCCGGGAAACGCCACGGTTCGGTCACGCTGCGGGCCGACGGCAAGCACCTCATGACCGACGTGATCACGAGCGCAGGCGTGCTGGCCGGCGTCGGGCTCGTCGCACTCACCGGCTGGGAGCGGCTAGATCCGCTGATCGCCTTCGCCGTGGGCGTGAACATCATCATCACCGGCACCTCCCTGCTGGCCGAGTCGATCTCCGGACTGCTGGACAAGGCTCTGCCGGAGGAGGACCACGCGGTGATCACCGAGGTGCTGCGGCGCCGCACCGACGGCACCGTCACCTTCCACGGCCTGCTCACCCGCGAGGCCGGCCAGCAGAAGTTCATGACCGTGCACGTGCTGGTGCCCGATGAGTGGACCGTCAAGCAGGGCCACGACTACATCGAGGATCTCGAGGAGGAGCTGCACGAGGCGCTGCCGGGCCTGACCGTGCTCACGCACCTGGAGCCGATCAGCGACCCCGCCTCCTACGAGGACATCCCCGCCCAGCAGGTCCGGATCCACGGGGATGACCATGACCCGACCCGCCCGCCGCAGGAGCAGGCGGGCTGAAGCGGTCGACCGGGAATGAGATCAGCCGATGATCGACCGGCGACGCCTGCGCACCACCCTCATCGTCGTAGCCCTGCTGGACCTCGCGTATTTCACGGTGGAGGCCGCGGTGGCGCTGGCCACCAGCCTGCTGGAGGAGCACGGGATCCGCCCGCCCCTGCACGTGGCCGCGCTGCGCCTGGCCGGGGCGGCGCCGACGGCCGCGCAACGGCCCCAGCGCGCCGAGGACATGCGGCTCACCGAGGAGCAGTGCGAGGCGGTGCGCAGCTGGAGCGCCCAGGACCTCGACCCGGCCACCACCCCGTCGGTCCGCGCCGAGGCACCTGCCCTGGAGCTGCGGGAGGTGGCCTGCCGGGTGCCCGTCGGCCCCGAGGAGCACCGGGAGATCCTCCACCCCACCTCGGTGCGGATCATGCCAGGCGAGATGGTGGGGGTGCTCGGTTCCAACGGCGCCGGGAAATCCACGCTCGCCCGCGTGGTGGCCGGGTTCGAGCGGGCGCACAGCGGTCAGGTGCTGCTGGGCGGACAGGATGCGACCACCTGGCCGCTCGCGCAGCGCGGGGAACAGGTCGCCTTCGTGCTCCAGGAGCCTGGGCAGATGATCTCCCGGCCCCTCGTGGCCGAGGAGGTGGCACTGGGCCTTGCCGCCCGGGGCGTGCCCGCGCCGGAGGCGGAGGAACGCTGCCGGGAGGCGCTCGGGGTGTGCGGGTTGCTGCCGCAGCGCTCCTGGCCCGTCTCCGCCCTCTCCCACGGGCAGAAAAACGCCTGACCATCGCCTCCGCGCTGGTGCTCAAGCCGCGGATCCTCATCCTCGACGAGCCGACCGCCGGGCAGGACTTCGCGCACTACACCGAGTTCATGGACCTGCTGCGAACCCTCAACGGCGGCGGCACCACCGTCGTGCTCATCACCCATGACATGCACCTGGCCCTGGAGTACACCGAGCGGGCGCTGGTCATGCACGACGGCAGGATCATCGCCGATGACCACCCGGCCGCGGTGCTCACCGATCCCACGCTGGTCACCCGCGCCGATCTGGTGCTCACGGGCCTGCACACCCTGGCCGAGCGCTGCGGAGCGGCCGATGCGGACCAGCTGGTGCGCCGCTTCATCGCCGCGGATCGCCGGGCACGGGCAGAACGCCGAGCTCGGGAGGATCGCCGCGCGCGGGGGGAGGCGCGTCCATGAGCACACCGCTGCTGGGGTACGTGGACCGTCCCGGGGTGCTGCACGGCCTCTCGGGCACCACCAAGCTGATCGTGGTCCTCGCCGTGATTCTCTCCGCCGTGATCTCCTCCGACCTGCGCCTGCTGACCGGCCTCGCGCTGCTGAGCGCGATCGCGTGGGCGCTGTCGCGGGTGCGGCTCGCTGACCTGAAGGTGGTGCTGAGCTTCATCACCGTGTTCATGGTCCTGAACTCGGTGGCGATCTTCCTGTTCGCCCCCGGGTACGGCGAGGAGCTGTTCGCCAGCCGGCACCTGCTGTGGGACGGGCCCTGGCACTGGGATCTCACCGCCGAGCAGCTTGTCTATCAGGCCGGGGTGGCGATGAAGTACCTCGCCGTGCTGCCCGGCGTGCTGCTGTTCATCACCACCACCCGTCCGCCCGAGTTCGCCTCCTCGCTCGCGCGAATCGGGGTGCCGTACCGCTTCGCCTACGCCGTCTCCCTCGCCCTGCGGTACATCCCCGACATCCAGCGCGAGTACCGCATCATCTCCTCCGCCCAGCAGGCCAGGGGCCTGGACCTCTCCCGGCGCGCCGGCCTGGGGCGGCGCCTGCGGAACCTCGCCGGGGTGCTGCTACCCCTGCTGCTGGGGGCCGTGGAGCGCATCGACCGGGTCTCCGCCGCTATGGAGCTGCGCGGCTTCGGGCGCGGGAGGGGCCGCACCTGGCTCATCACCCGGCCGCTGCGGGGGCGGGACATAGCGGTGATCCTGGGGGCGATCGCCCTGGTGGCGGGGACGGTGGCGATGGTGGCGGTCACCGGGGAGCGGTTCTGGGATCCGTGGGGGTGAGAGGGGCGGGCCTCGCTAGGATCGGGCCATGAGCGCTGCACATGTCCCCCTGTCCCTGCTGGACCTCGTCCCGATCTCCGCGGGGATGAGCACGAAGGACGCGGTGGCCGCCTCGATGCAGGGGGCGCAGGCCGCGGATCGGCTGGGCTACGCGCGCTACTGGTTCGCCGAGCATCACAACACCACCTCCCTCGCCTCGAGCGCGACGAGCCTGCTGATCGACCGTGCCGCCTCACTGACCGAACGGATCCGGGTGGGATCCGGCGGGATCATGCTGCCCAACCATTCGCCGCTCGCGGTGATCGAGCAGTTCGGCACCCTGGTGCAGTTCCACGGGGACCGCATCGACCTGGGGCTGGGGCGGGCGCCCGGCACCGATCAGCTGACGGCGCAGCTGCTGGCCCGCACATCGGCCGAACCCCATGCGTTCATCGCCGCGGTGGAGCAGATGCGGGACTGGTCACGCGAGGTTCCGCAGGGGCAGCTGCCCATCAGCGCGGAGGTGGCGCGGGGCACCGAGGTGCCAATGTGGGTCCTGGGCTCCACCAGCAACGGGGCGCGCCTGGCCGCACAGCTCGGCATGCCCTTCGCGGTCGCCTCCCACTTCGCGCCCTTCCAGTACCTGCAGGCCCTGGAGACCTACCGCAGCCACTTCGATGCCGACGCCCCGGCCGCACAGATCCAGGCGCCGCACACGATGGTGGGGGTGAACCTCGTGATCGCCGAGACCGATGAGCAGGCACAGCGCGAGCTCACCACGTTGCAGCAGATGTTCCTGGGCGTGGTGCAGGGGAAGCGGGAGAAGCTGCAGCCGCCGCGGGAGCTCGACGACGTCCCGCCGCATCTGCTGCAGCAGGTGGATCAGACCCTGTCGATCCGCGCCGTCGGCTCCCCCGCCACGGTGGTCTCCCAACTGGAGGAGATCGTCGCAGCAACCAGGGCCGATGAGCTGATCCTCACCGCATACCACTATGACCCGGCGGTGCGGCTGCGCGGGCTGGAGCTGCTCGCGGAGGCGTGGGGGCTGTGAGCACCGCCGGGTCCCGGCGTGGGCACCGCTCCCTGTTGGGACTCGGCGCGGTCGCGGTGCTCGCGCTCAGCGGCTGCATGCTGCCCGGCACCGACCGCACGCGCGAGCCGGAGCCCGAGTGGGTGGAGGATGCGCAGACCGGGCGTTTCTATCGGCCCGATGATCTGCAGCAGTCCTTCGAGCTGCCGGAGGAGCATCTGCCGCAGCTGAAGGGCTACGCGATCGCGGGAGTGATCGATGGGCGGTTCACGGATCCGACGGAGCGCGCCCCGCTCCCGGCGCCCGATGACCACTGGTGGCAGGCCGTGATGGTGCTGCGGCCGGAGCAGACCGCGCAGCTCGTGGAGCAGACGGGGCCGAAAGCCTCCGATGGCGGCGGGTACACCGGGTCGGAGACGGCCACCGGCGAGGATGAGATGCGCGAGCTGCTGGTGCAGCCGCTCGAGGATCTGCTCGAAGGCTGCGGTGGGCAGTGGGTCAGCGTCGCCGGGGTGCTCAGCGCCGAGGAGGGCTACACCCGTACCGCAGCCGGGGACAACCTCGAGATGGCGCTGCTGTGCGACAGCAGCGGCATGCTCGTCACCTCCGCCCACGACATGTGATCACACCGCGAAGGCGCTTCACGCACCAGCGCCGGGACGCACGCTCGCGGTGAGGGTCGCGTGGTCGCTCGCGGGGCGGCCGCCGTCCTCGGGCAGGCGCGCCGTGTAGGACTCGACGTCCAGGCCGCGGGTGAGGATCCAGTCGATCCGCTCGCCGCCCTCGTGCGCCGGCCCGTAATCCGGGAAGGTGCCGAGGTCTGCGCCCGTCTTCTCTGCAGCGCTGTCGCGGGCATCGGCGAATCCGGCCTCGATCAGCACCTGCCAGGCGCGATCGATCCCGGCGGCGGCGTTGAAATCGCCCATGAGCAGGATCGGTGCCCCATCGGCCGCGGCGGTGAGACGTTCGGCCAGCAGCTGGGCGCCCTGCTCCCGGGCGACCTGCCCGGCATGATCGAGGTGGGTGACGGCGAGGAGCAGCTCCGCGCCGCTCGCACGGTCACGCACCCGGGCGTAGACGCAGATGCGCTCGCAGTGCGCATCCCAGCCGCGCGAGCCAATCAGCCGCGGCTGCTCGGAGAGCCAGAACTGGTCCCACGCGAGGATCTCCAGGCGGTCGCGGCGCAGGTACAGCAGGTTGTGCTCGCCGTGGCTGCCGCCCTCACGGCCCATGCCGAGCCGCTCATGCGTTCCGGCCAGCACCTCGTCGAGCACCGGGATCTGCGCGGCGAGGACCTCCTGGGTCCCCACCACGTCGGCGTCCTCGCGCCGCAGGATCGCCTGCAGCACGGGGGCGCGCTCGGGCCAGTGATCCGCCTGGCCGGGCCGGGTCTCCGGGCGGGCCAGGCGGATGTTCTGGGTGAGGACGCGCAGGGGCGGGGCAAGAGGATCATCGCTCATGGGACCATCCTCGCGCATGCGGCCCCCGCCCCGGGCGTCACATCTGGCCGAGCAGCTGCGGCAGGAACAGCGAGATCTGCGGCACCAACACCACCAGCAGCAGACCCAGCAGCAGCACGGCGAAGAACGGCAGCATCTTCATGATCACCGGCTCGGGCCGCACCCCGCCCACCTTCGAGGCGACGAACAGGATGTTGCCCACCGGCGGGGTGATCGTGCCCAGCGACAGGTTGAAGGTGATCATCATGCCGAAGTGGATCGGGTCCACCCCGAGCTCCATCGCGATCGGCAGGAAGATCGGCGTGAAGATGAGGATCGCGGGCGTGGGGTCCATGAAGGAGCCCACCACCAGCAGGATCACCATCATCATGAGCAGCACGACGAGCGGTGATGAGGCCAGGCCCAGCATCGCGTCGGAGATCGTCTGCGGGATGGTCGCGTAACTCAGCACCCAGGACAGGGCCGAGGACACCGCCACCAGCAGCATCACCACCGCCGTGGTGCGCGCGGCATCCAGCACCACGCCCGGCAGGTTCCGCCAGGTGAGGTTGCGGTAGATCAGGCCGAGGACGAGCGCGTACGCGACCGCGATCACCGCGGACTCGGTGGCGGTGAAGATGCCCGCCAGCAGACCGCCGACCACCACGACGATCATGAGGATCGCCGGCACCGCGCGCAGCAGCGTCAGAAGCGCCACCTTGAGCGGGACCCGTTCGGTCGCACCGCGCATCGTCGGGTTGCGCCGGGCCAGGATCGCGACCAGCACCACGCAGGCCAGCACCCACACCAGGCCCGGCCCGTAGCCGGCCACGAACAGGGTGGCCACCGACGTGGAGGACACGAGCGAGTACACGATCAGGGTGTTCGAGGGCGGGATCAGCATCCCGGAGGGGGCGGAGGCCGCGTTCACGGCCGCCGACAGCGCCGGGTCATAGCCCTCGCGTCGCTCGCGCGGCCCGAGGATCGACCCCATCGCCGCGGCCGAGGCCACGCCCGCGCCCGAGACCGAGCCGAACAGGGCGTTCGCCACGACGTTCGTCTGCGCCAGAGAGCCGGGCATGCGGCCCACGAGCACCTGCGCGGCGTCGATGAGCCGGGCGGCGATGCCGCCGGTGTTCATCAGACTGCCCGCGAGCACGAAGAACGGGATGGCCAGCAGGGTGAAGGAGCTGGCGCCGGTGAACATCCGCTGGGAGGCGACGAACACGGCCTGCTCGGGGCCGACGACGGCGGCGAGCGCCACGATGGACGGCAGGCCGATCGCGATGCCGATCGGGGCGCCGATGCCAATGAGCAGCAGCACCCCCACCACGAGGATGGTGCCGGACAGCAGTGCGGGATCCATGTCAGTGCTCCTGTCCGTCGGCCGTGCGGGTGCCCGCGGGGGACGCGACGGTCACCGCCGCCGGGGCATCGTCATCGGCCCGGTCGAGATCGTCTCCGCGCAGCAGCTGGATGAGGTCCCCGATCGCGAAGACCACGATCAGAACGCCCGCCACGGGCAGCGCGGTGTACATCTGCCCGACGGTCACCGGCAGGCCCGTGATCGCCTGATCCCAGGAGATGCCCATGCCGCGGATCCCGCCCCACACCAGGCCGAGCGTCGCGAAGGCGAGCACGGCGAGGGTGACCAGGATCTGGGCGATACGGCGCAGCGGGGCCGGGAGCAGCCCGGCGAAGAAGTCGACCGCCACATGGCCGCGCTCGCCGAACACCATGGCCACTGAGAACAGAACCAGCCAGATGAAGAGGTACTGCGCCACGGTGGTGGTCCAGCCGCTCGGCGAGTTGAGCAGCTGACGGGTGATCACCTGCCACATCACCACCAGCACGAGCGTGGTGAACAGCGCAATGCTGATGACTCGCAGGGCCTGCAGGGCCCGAGTCCGGAACATGTTCATCCCTCTCCTCCGTCCGATGCTGCAGCGCTGTTCGTCTCGACCGCCCGGATCGCCTCGTACAGGGCTTCGTCCTCCGCGGAGTCCAGGAAGGACCGACCCGCTTCGAGCACGAGCGGCGCGAAGGCATCGTCGTCCGGATCTGTGATGGTGACGCCCGCGTCCTCCATCTGCGCGATGCTCGAGGCGGTCTCCTCCTCCCACAGGCGCACGAACTCCTCCTGCGCCGCGGTGAAGCTCGTCGCGAAGGCCTCCTGGTCCGCGGGATCCATGCCGTGGATGCGGTCCACGTTCGCCATCACGTAGTCCAGACCCACCAGGTGATTGGTGAGCGTGAAGTACGGGGCGATCTCGTAGTGCCGCTGGGTCACGTAGCTGACCTCGTTGTTCTCCGCGCCGTTGAGCACTCCGGCCTGCAGGGCGGTGTACACCTCGCCGTAGGCCATCGGGGTGGGTGAGCCACCGAGGGCGCGGGTGAGCTCCATGAAGACATCGGATTCCTGCACACGGATGCGCAGGCCGGCGAGATCATCGGGCCCCTCGATCGGGCCGCGGTCGGTGTACACGTGGCGTGCCCCCTGGGTGAAGCCGCCCAGCACCCGCAGGCGGTGGCTCGGTTCGAGGGAGGAGAACAGCTCGCCCACCAGGGAGTCTTCGTTCAGCACGGCCATCTGGTGGTCGATGTCCCGGAACGCTCCGGGCAGGTTGAGGGGCCGGAATGCCCGGGAGAGGTTCTCCACCTGGGGCGCGGAGATGACCGCGATGTCCACGGACCCGTCGGAGACCAGCTGGACCACTTCCTGCTGCGCGCCGAGCGCCTCATTGGCGTAGATGCGCGCGCCCCAGCGTCCCTCGGTAGACTCCACCAGCTTCTCGCCGAAGAAGGTGAGGGCCAGGTAGCTGGGGTGGGTCTCCGTCTGGTTCAGGGAGATGGACAGGATGTTCTCCGCCGCGGTGGCGGCCTCGCTGCCGGTGCAGCCGGCCAGGGCGACAGAGCCCAGCCCCAGGGCCGGGATGCCGGCCAGCAGTGCGCGCCGGGTCAGACGGGTGCCGTCACGGGGGCGGAGGATGCGCGGGGGTGCGCTGGACATCGATCATGACCTCCTTGTCATGCAGGTGATCGCGCGAGCCTAAGGGGGTTGCGGTGCGCTGTAGTCCATCGCACCTCGCGCACCCTGGCGAGGATTTGCAGCAGGTTGCCCGCTTCCCGCTCCTGTCCCGGGCGTCTCAACTCACCCCTTACCCCGGAGTACCGCGGGTCCGACACCGCATAGCGCGCTGACACCCGCACTACGCCGAGGCAGGTGGTGGTGCGGGGGCCGCAGCCTGCGCTCCCTCAAGCACGTCGAAGCCCCGGCACCCTCCTGGGGTGCCGGGGCTCCGGGTGATCGGCTGAGGCCGATGGGATCAGCGGGGCTGATCAGGGCACGGGATCGTCCCGCGCGGCCTGATCACATCATGCCGCCCATGCCTCCCATGCCGCCCATCTCGTCGGCCCCGCCACCGGCCTTGACCGGCTCCGGCTTGTCGGCCACGACCGCCTCGGTGGTCAGGAACAGGCCCGCGATGGACGCCGCGTTCTGCAGCGCGGAGCGGGTGACCTTCACCGGGTCGATGATGCCGGCGGCCAGCAGGTCCTCGTACTCGCCGGTCGCGGCGTTCAGGCCCTGGCCCACGGGCAGGGACTTGACCTTCTCCGCGATGACGCCGCCCTCGAGGCCGGCGTTGACGGCGATCTGCTTGAGCGGAGCCTCAATGGCGACCTTGACGATGTTGCCGCCGGTGGCCTCGTCACCCTCCAGGGTGAGCGCACCGAAGGTGTCCTTGCCGGCCTGCAGCAGCGCGACGCCGCCACCGGCGACGACGCCCTCCTCCACGGCGGCCTTGGCGTTGCGCACGGCGTCCTCGATGCGGTGCTTGCGCTCCTTGAGCTCCACCTCGGTGGCGGCGCCGGCCTTGATGACGGCCACGCCGCCGGCCAGCTTCGCGAGGCGCTCCTGGAGCTTCTCGCGGTCGTAGTCCGAGTCGGAGTTCTCGATCTCGGCGCGGATCTGGGCCACGCGGCCGTTGATGCGATCCGCATCCCCGGCGCCCTCGACGATGGTGGTCTCGTCCTTGGTGACGACGACCTTGCGGGCCTGGCCCAGCTGCTCGAGGCCGGCGGTCTCCAGCTTGAGACCCACCTCCTCGGCGATGACCTGGCCGCCGGTGAGGATGGCCATGTCCTCCAGCATCGCCTTGCGGCGGTCGCCGAAGCCGGGGGCCTTGACGGCCACGGACTTGAAGGAGCCCTTGAGCTTGTTCAGCACCAGCACCGCGAGAGCCTCGCCCTCGACGTCCTCGGCGATGATGAACAGCGGCTTGCCGGACTGGATGACCTTCTCCAGCAGCGGCAGCAGGTCCTTGACGGTGGAGATCTTCGAGCTCAGCAGCAGGACGTAGGGGTCCTCGAGCACGGCCTCCTGACGCTCGGCGTCGGTGACGAAGTACGGCGAGATGTAGCCCTTGTCGAAGCGCATGCCCTCGGTGAGCTCGAGCTCGAGGCCCATGGTGTTGGACTCCTCGACCGTGATCACGCCCTCCTTGCCGACCTTGTCGAGGGCCTCAGCGATGAGCTCGCCGATGGCCGGGTCCGCGGCGGAGATGGCGGCGGTGGAGGCGATCTGCTCCTTGGTCTCGATCTCCTTGGCCTGCTTGAGCAGGGTCTCGGAGACGGCGGCCACGGCCTTGTCGATGCCGCGCTTGAGCGCGATCGGGTTGGCGCCGGCGGCGACGTTGCGCAGGCCCTCCTTGACCAGGGCCTGGGCCAGGACGGTGGCGGTGGTGGTGCCGTCGCCCGCGATGTCGTCGGTCTTCTTGGCGACCTCCTTCACCAGCTCGGCGCCGATCTTTTCGTAGGGATCGTCGAGTTCGATCTCCTTGGCGATCGACACGCCGTCGTTGGTGATGGTGGGGGCGCCCCAGGACTTCTCGAGCACGACGTTGCGGCCCTTGGGGCCGAGGGTGACCTTGACGGCGTCGGCGAGCTGGTTCATACCCCGCTCGAGGCCGCGCCGGGCCTCCTCGTCGTAAGAGATGAGCTTGGCCATTGTGGAATCTCTCCCGTGTGGTGTGTGTCCACCCGACCCAGTGCCCGCGACGGACGAGGACCCGCGCCGTGTTCATGTCCCACGGCGCGCGCCCCCTCACGGGGCCGGAATGTTCGTGGTCGGCGGGCGGGGGCGACGACGCCGACGGGCGCTGTCACTCTCGATCGCCGAGTGCCAGATCATCATAAGCACTCCCCCGCCGAGAGTGCTAATGGCGGGGGTCAGCCCTCGCCGCCGCCGACCTCCTCGGGCGTCTGCACGGCGATGAAGGTGATGGGGCTGTCGTACTCGTCGCTCTGGCGGGCCTCCCCGGCGCCCACCTCATCGGCGAGCGCCTGCGCGGTGGCCTGATCCTCGCTGCTGCGGTAGAAGACGACGGACTGCTCCTGGCGGTTGTCGGCGGTGGCCACCCCGACGTTCTCCCAGCCGCTGCCCTGCAGGGTCTCCTGCCACGAGCCGGCCAGCCCGTTGATGCCCGCGGCGTTGACCACGCGCACCGCGACGCTGCGGTCCGGTTCGGGAGCCGGCTCCTCGGACTCCTCCTCGCCATCCTCGCCCTCCGGCTCGGACTCCTCGGCGGTGGTCTCCGCCTGCGTGGTGGGGTCCTGGGCGCGGTCATCGCCGTCGCCGCCCATATTGCCGATGAGGAACAGCAACACCACGAGCATCACGACGGCCGCGCCGATAATGGCGATGTACAGCAGGTTTTCCCGCCAGAACGGCAGCTCGGCCCGATGCGCCCCATGGAAGGAGACGGCATCGGCCTCGTCGTCGAAACGGTCCGGCGGGTAGGGATACTGGGAATCAGCCACGGCCCCATTAAACCCGCTTCACCCGGCGCGGTCGCGGAGCACACGCCCCGATGCGCCGTGCCTCAGGCCACGCGGCCGTCCCGCTGCGGGGCGGTCGCGCCCTCGGCGGTGGTGCGGCGGGCGCGCAGCCGGTTGATGAGCGCCGGGGCCGCCTGCAGGGCGGCGGGATCATCCAGCAGGGTGTTCAGCCGCACGTAGTAGGCGATCTTGGAGATGCCGATCTGTTCGCGGATGGCCCGTTCCTTCGCGCCGACGTACCGGAAGGTGCGTCCTTCGAGCTCGAGGATCTGCCGGTCACGGGCGCTCAGTCCCGGGACGGGCGCGGGGTGGGCGGCGGCGGAATCGGGCATGGATCCACGGTAGCGAGCACATCGGCGCTGATCGCTCCGGCGCGCCGGGCGGGCGCCGGTGGTGCGAGACTGGCCGCATGCCGCGACCGCTGACCGAGATCATCGCCCCCGATTGGGCTGAGGCCCTCGCCCCCGTGGAGGGGAGGCTGCGCGAGCTCGGGGATTTCCTGCGCGCGGAGACCGCCGCCGGCCGCGGGTACCTGCCGGCGGGTGATCAGGTGCTGCGGGCCTTCACCCGGCCGATGTCCGAGGTGCGGGTGCTGATCGTGGGGCAGGATCCCTATCCGACGCCGGGGCATCCGATCGGCCTGTCCTTCGCGGTGGATCGCGCGGTGCGGCCGCTGCCGCGCTCCCTGCAGAACATCTATCGGGAGCTCGAGGCGGATCTGGGCATCCCGCCGGCACCGCATGGAGATCTGAGCGCCTGGCAGGACCAGGGGGTGCTGCTGCTGAACCGGGTGCTCACGGTGCGGCCGGGTACCCCGGCCTCGCATCGGCGGCGTGGCTGGGAGGAGGTCACCGAGCAGGCGCTGCGGGCGCTCGTGCAGCGGGGCGGTCCGCTCGTGGCGCTGCTGTGGGGGGCCGATGCTCGCTCTCTGGTGCCGCTGCTGGGCGAGGTGCCGCATGTGGCGAGCCCGCATCCCAGCCCGCTGTCGGCCTCGCGCGGGTTCTTCGGTTCGCGGCCGTTCTCGCGGGTCAACGAGCTGCTGGCCGCGCAGGGGGCGCCCGCCGTGGACTGGCGCGTGCAGCGCTGAGATCAGCGGCGGGCGGCGGCCGATGGTCGGTGGGTCCGCGCGCCGCTCAGATCTTCCAGCTCCAGCTCTCCAGGATGCCGAGCAGGTCGGGGTCTTGATCGACGTTCTCGCCGAACGCCTCGATGGCCACCTGCACCACTTTGCCGTCCACATCCGTGCAGTACATCGTCGACATCGCGGGCTCGCCCTGGTACGTGCCGATGACCATGATCGTGGACCCCTCCCGACCGCCGAGGGTCCCGGTATCCACCTCGGACTTCTGATCCACGCTGTCCCACAGGGGACCGGCCCAGATGAGCGCGACCTCGCATTCGGTCTTCGCGTCGGCCCCATTGCTGAAGTGGTAGATCTTGACCTCTCGACGGGGCAGCGACCCTACCGTCTGTGTATCGGTCAGCCGCACCTCGCCACCGAGGCTCGTGAAGTCCTCGTCGTCGCTGGTGTCGGTGAATCCGGCGGGATAGGTGAGCGAGAACAGGTCATGGTCGATCGTGCCGCCGTCGCCGACGGGTTCCTCCTCGGGGCTCTGCCCGGGATCCTCCTCCGGGCTCTCACCGGGATCCTCTTCGGGGCTCTGGCCCGGGTCCTCCTCGGGCGACTCGCCCGGGTCCTCCTCCGGGCTCTCACCGGGATCCTCCTCGGGGCTCTCGCCCGGATCTTCCTCCGGCTCCTCCTGGCCGACGGCGCCACTGCCGCCCTGGTCGTCGCGCAGCAGGAAGTAGGCGGCGCCGCCGCCGAGACCCAGCACGCCGAGGATCAGGGCCAGGGCCAGACAGCCGAGCGCCAGCCACAGCCCGGTGCGGGAACTGCCCTGCGCCAGACGGTTCGGTGGTGGCATCGGGGAGCTCTGCTGCATCGGCGGAAAGCTGTAGTTCTGGCTCATCATGTCCCCTTGCCCCAGTGGTGTCGTCGGTGGCACGTCTGCGTGGTGCGCACCGATGTGGCAGCACTCCCGCCGCTGCAGACAGATTCTACCCGCCCCTGTGCCTCACCTCACAGGGTCAGTTTTTGTGGGGCTGAGCGACGGTGGTCCCGCTCAGCCGTCTATCCACTCTCAGCCGTCTATCCACTGCCAGCTGTCGAGGATCGCCTGCAGTTCGGGGCTCAGCTGCGCGGAGCCATGGGTCGTGGCGACCACCTGCAGCATGTTCGGCCCGATATTGCGGCAGTACATGATGCTGTGGATCGGCTGTCCCTCGAGGGTTCCATCGACCATGTAGGCGGCAATCTCCTGACCACCCAGCTGAGCGCCGTCCACTTTTTCGGGCATCTCGTGCTCATCCCACCACATCGGGGTGAATTTGATCTGCTCTGCGCAGGACGCATCGGCGGCCGTGGTGGAGGTGTACTTATAGATCTTCAGCGCATTCGGGGACACATCCTCCAGCTCGTCCCCCGGGCGCTCATCGGCGAGCGCGAGAATTCCACCGATCTTGGTGAACATGGAATCCGTGCTGAGATCCACCCAGCTCTTGGGATAGTCGATCCGGAAGTCGTCACCCTCGAACGTGGTCAGCTCCACCTCGGGTACGGGCTCCACGGACTCTCCGGTGCCGCCGCTGCCGCTGTTCCCATCACGGGTGGCGAGATAGACCACTCCCCCCAGCACCGCGACCGTGCCGATGACCACCGCCAGCAGGGCGCACCCCAGTGCGATCGACCAGCCCGCGCGCGAACGCTGCGGCGGTGCCTGCCCCAGCTCGGGCGCGCGCCCCCAGTGCTCCTGCGACTCTCCCATCAGCGTGTCCCTCCGTTACACCAGACATCGGCTCGCTGCCGATGGCGCGGAACCCGGCCTCGTGTGAGGCAGGCTCAGACCTTCCAGACCCAGCTGTCCAGGATCGCCGTGAGCTCCGGGCCGAGCTCCGCGCCGCCATGGTGCTCGGCCACGATCTGGACCACGTTGGACCCCAGGTCCATGCAGTACATCTCACTGACCGCGTCCTGCCCCTGATGGGTGCCGGTGACCCGTTGGACGAACATCTCCTCGCCCCCGATGGTCGTCGGATCCTGCTCCTGCGGATCACCAGCGTCGTCCCAGTTGAATCCGCTCCAGACCGCCTGCGCCCGGCACTCGGTCTGCGCTCCGTACGTGGTCGAGTACATGTACACGCGCAGGTCGTTCGGCGGGACGTCCCCGAGCTCCTCCCCGGGCTCCTCGTCGGCGACCTCCACCAACCCGCCCGCATCGACGAAGCCCTCCGCGTCGCTGAGGTCCACCCAGCCCTCGGGATAGTCGAACGTGAAGTAGTCGCCCTCGTAGGTGGCGACGGCGGCATCATCGGTGGGGTCCCCGCCCCCGGCGCCCCCGCCGCCGTCGCGGGACACCAGGTACAGCACTCCCCCAAGAACCGCCACGACGCCGACCACGACGATGAGCACCGCGCAGACCACCGCGATCCACATGCCCGTCCGCGAGCGCCGCGGCCGCTCCGTCGGCGCTCCGGGCGACCACTGCTGCCCCTGCTGATACGGCTGTCCCATGACCATCCCCCGATCCGTCCTGCCGCACCCGTCTGCGGATGCGACGCGCACGCTCATCGTACGGAGCCGACTACTGTGGAGCCACGCTCCATCCCCCACCTGCCCGTCCTGGAGGACCCGATGGCCCTGAACTCCGCCCAGTTCACCCCGCAAGGCCCCGGGGTGGACTACGACCCCCACTGGTACCGCAAGGCCGTGTTCTACGAAGTGCTCGTGCGCGCCTTCGCAGACGGCAACGGGGATGGCACCGGGGACTTCACCGGTCTGATCGAGCGCCTGGACTATCTGCAATGGCTGGGCATCGACTGCCTGTGGCTGCCTCCGTTCTTCGCCTCCCCGCTGCGTGACGGCGGCTATGACATCTCCGACTATGAGGCGGTGCTGCCGGAGTTCGGGTCCATCACCGACTTCGAGCGCCTGGTCTCCGAGGCGCATCAGCGCGGCATCCGCGTGATCATCGACCTGCCGATGAACCACACCTCGGACAAGCACCCCTGGTTCCTGGAGTCCCGCGCCGACCCCGAGGGTCCCTACGGCGATTTCTACGTGTGGTCCGACACCGACGAGAAGTACCAGGAAGCGCGCATCATCTTCGTGGATACCGAGGAGTCGAACTGGACGTTCGACCCGGTGCGTCGGCAGTTCTTCTGGCACCGCTTCTTCTCCCACCAGCCGGACCTGAACTTCGAGAACCCCGCGGTGCGCGAGGCGATGTTCGATGTGGTGCGGTTCTGGCTGGACAAGGGGATCGACGGATTCCGCGCCGATGCCATCCCGTACCTGTTCGAGGAGGAGGGGACCGACGGGGAGAACCTCCCGGCCACGCATGAGTTCCTGCAGGAGCTGCGGACTTTCGTGGATGAGAACTGGCCCGGCCGCGTGATCATCGCCGAGGCGAACCAGTGGCCGCGCGATGTGGTGGAGTACTTCGGTTCCGAGGACGCGCCCGAATGCCACATGTGCTTCCACTTCCCAGTGATGCCGCGGATCTTCTACGCGCTGCGCGAGGGCTCGGCCCGGCAGATCATCGACATCCTCGAGGACACCCCGGAGATCCCGACGGGTGCGCAGTGGGGCACATTCCTGCGCAACCACGATGAGCTGACCCTCGAGATGGTCTCCCCCGAAGACCGCTCGGCGATGCTGGGCTGGTATGCACCGGATTCGCGGATGCGCGCGAACATCGGCATCCGTCGGCGCCTGGCCCCGCTGCTGGACACCTCTCGCAGCGAGCTCGAGCTGATCCACGCGCTGTTGCTGTCCCTGCCCGGCTCGCCGTTCCTGTACTACGGCGATGAGATCGGGATGGGGGACAACATCTGGCTGGATGACCGCGATGCGGTGCGCACCCCCATGCAGTGGACCCCGGACCGCAATGCCGGGTTCTCCGAGATCACCGACCCCGGCAAGCTGTACCTGCCGGTCATCCAGTCGCTCGTCTACCACTACTCCACCACCAATGTGGAAGCGCAGATGGCACACTCCAGCTCCCTGCTGCACTTCGTGCGGTGGATGCTGGCGGTGCGGCGCGAGCACGACGCCTTCGGCATGGGCGCCTACCGCAACATCCCGGCGGATTCCGAGCGGGTGCTGGCCTTCACCCGCACCTACGACGGCACCGAGCATGGGGAGGAGGCCGAGGAGCACGCGGAAACGCTGCTGTGCGTGTTCAACCTCTCCGGCCGCCCCGTGACCACGACCCTGGAGCTCGGCGGCCTGGCGCGGCGGACGGTGCGCGACCTGTTCGGCGGCGATGAGTTCCCGGCGATCGGGGAGGACGGCGAGCTGACCCTGACGCTCGGTCCCCACGGCTACTACTGGCTCAAGGTGCGTGCCTTGGATCCGCACGGAGAGCCCCTCACGCACACCACGACCCTGCCGGTGATCAGGACGGATGAGGTCGAAGGCGAGGTCTGAGACGCCGCGGCGGGGCGTGATCTGCGTCCGTATCCGCCCTCGAATCCGAGCTAGAACAGGCTAGCCTGTGCAATTCTGCTGGGTCGACAGTCGCCCGGGCGCCATGCCGGGGCGCTCGCGCCGTGTGAGGTGCGATGGAACCAGGAAGGCAGGATGCGATGACCGACCCGCGATCCGCGGCTCAGGAGGCGCAGGATCCCGGCACTGCGCCGGAGCGTCTGCTGCGCCTGGTCCAGGAGCATCCCGAGCTGCACCGCGCCCTGGTCCAGAACCCCTCCACGCCCGAGGTGGCGCGGCAGTGGATCCTCGCGATCGACCCCGCCGCCCGGGTGCTCGTGGACGAGGATCTTCCCTTCGCAGATGGCGATACCCCGCGAGCCGATGACCGGACCGAGGACGGCGACCTCGGCGACGGCGAGGCGCGCGAGGATGCCCCTGACAGCGAGGACCTCGATCTCGGGGCGACCGCGGCCATGGCACCGATCGTGCCGTCCCCGGCTGAAGCAGCGCCAGAACCAGCAGCCCACCCCGACGCCGCACGCACGTCTGGGACCGCGGCGGCGTCCACGGCCTCAGTGGAGCCTGAGCACGAGGACCCGGCCGAGGCGTCGGTGTGGGGCGACCTCTCCCCCGCCCCGGCGCCAAACACGCCGCCATCGGCCGCACCGTTCCCGGAGCACACCTCCTCCCCCGCCCCCGCTGCGGACTCCCCCGCCCCCGCTGCGGAGCCGGCCCCGACCGGTGGGGTGCGCATCAAGAACGCCGCGACCGTGGTGCCGCTGGGGCCGGCGGCAGCGCGTGAAACGGAGCCGGCGCATGAACCGGTGGCGGCCGCGGCCCCGCAGCCGGCACCGGCGCCGCAGCCAGCGCCCTCCCCGCAGCCCGTCCCGGCCACGCAGCCCGCGTCCCCGCTGGATGAGCAGCTGGATGAGGACACCGACGACGGCTCATCCCGTCGGACCTGGTTCGCGTGCGGTGCCTGCGCGCTGCTGGTGCTCGTGGCCGCGATCGGCGGGCGGGCTCTGCTGGGCGGTGATGAGGACGAGTACCGACGCGACTCGGATACGAGCGGTGCGCAGACCCCCGGCGAGGAGGAGAAGTCCGCCGACGGCGAGGAGCCGAGCGAGGCGGAGCCCTCTGAGGACCCCGTCTCCCCGGCCCCGGATGATGCGCTGGAGCTGTCCACCGTGCAGTCCCCCACCGGGAACCTGCGCTGCGCCCTGGACGGCGAGGACGTCGGCTGCTCGGTGATCGAGCAGGACTACGCCGAGGCAGGGCTCGAGGACTGCTCCGAGGGGACGTTCTCGATCCGCAGCGCTGGCGGTGAGGAGGCGGCCCTGGAGTGCGGCACCACCTTCGGCTCCGAGGAGGCGACGGTGCTGGAGTACGGCACCAGCGCGACCGACGGCAAGGTCGCCTGCCGCAGCGAGATGGAGGGCATGACCTGCTGGAACGTCATGACCGGCAAGGGCTTCTTCATCAACAAGGCCACGTACCGGACGTTCTGAGCGATCGGATCAGACCAGCAGATCCACGCTCGACATCACCAGGAAGATCAGCCCGGCGCCCATCGCGATGATGCCGATGATCTCCATCGGAATCCAGAACACCGAGTGCTTGGGACCGCCCTTGATGCTGCGGCGGCCCTGCTCCAACACGCTCTCGATCATCCCCTGGGCCTCCTCGCGCGAGGAGGGCTGCACATTGTCGACCACCAGGGTGCCCTGCTCCGCGGCCTGCTCCAGACGGGGCCGCTCAGCCTCGGCCCAGGCATCGGCCCGGCGCGCGGGGCGGGTGTTGTTGAGGTACCAGCCGTGCGCAGCAGTCATCACCCCACCGAGCAGCAGACCCAGCGGCATCAGAACGCTCGTGGCCGTCGCCGACTCCAGCACGGCGGTGCCAATGACCCCGCCCAGCAGCGCGAGCATCGCTCCGATGTACACCACGGCCAGGATGCCCCAGCCCTTCCAGATGATCATGAAAGTTCCTCCCTGCCCACCCCGTCAGCGAGCACCGGGACGGGAGTGTAGCGGGCGGAGGACGACGGTGCGGTCCGGGGCAAGACGCTCTTGAATCACATCTACAGCAAACCGAACATGGAGACCCTCCAGGCGCATGCGGAGGCGGAAGAACATTTCAAAAACAAAGCGCCCCTCCTTGTTCGTTGGCGCGAAGTGGCTAGGGCCGCATGGCACCATGGGGAGATGTCCCCACGAGTCTGCCGCGTATCGGAGCAGAGTCGGGAAGAAGGACACCGATGACTGCTACACCTCATGCCCCACGCACGAGCTCGCGCCGTGCAGATGCCGGCCGTATGCGCTCAGGGCTCGCCCTGCTGGCGCTTGCCGTTCTCGCGCTCCTTGTCACGGGCATTGCCGCCGTGGCGGTGTGGGATATCGCGACGATCACCGCGGTGCTGCCCCCGGGACCAGACACTGCGGACCCGAACGTGCACGAATACGTGAACACGCCGGCTCTGATCGGTCTGATTCCCGTCGGTCTTGCCGCCGCGCTCGGGCTCGGCGGCCTGGTAGTCGGGACCCTCTCGCTCGCCCGGCGGCGGGGTCGCTGGTGGCAGCTCACTCTTCCCGGTGCCGCGATCATCCTTGCTTTGCTGGGCCCTGTGGCCGCCGCATCGGTGGCAACGCCGACCTTCTGAGCCGCGAGATCCGGCGCACAATACCCCACGGAGAGCTGGAGACGGTGTGAGATCTCAGGACATCGTTCGCCTATGTCTCACGTCATCGTTCGCATGCTGTCGGGGGTGGTGACCGCGGCGCGTCTGGGGGTGGTGTCTAGCTGTCCCGCATCTGACTATGCGGAAGAGCCCGTGAGTTGCTGGGCTGATCTGAAGGAGTCTGATCACCCCTTCCTGCCTGCCCCACAGCGAGCACCGGGACGGGAGTGTAGCGGGCAGAGGGTGGTATACGAGGAACTCCACCCTTGACATGCATAGCACATGCAACTCATGCTCTACGCATGACAACGATGCAGATCCGGAACGTGCCCGAGGAAACCCGCCGCGTGCTCAAGGCACGGGCCGCCGCCGAGGGGCGTTCTCTCAGCGACTACCTCTTGCAGGAGGTCAATCGCCTCGCTGCCCGCCCCACTCGCGCCGAGTTGCTGCGCCGCATCGAGGATCGCGGGCGGATCAGCAACCTGCCCCCGTCCGCTGACGTTCTCGCTGAAGCTCGATCAGAGCGATGACTCTCGTCATCGACGCTTCCGCGGTCGCTGACCTGCTTCTGCGGGAGGAGGACTCTGCGGCTCTGATCGGCGCAATCCAGGGGCATGACCTCGTCGCCCCGGAGATGCTCGTCGCCGAAACGCTCTCCGTCATTCGCGGCTGGACGCGATCAGGAGCCATCAGCACCGAGCGCGCCCGCGGCGCGCTCGACGACTTCTCCCACGGGGATATCGAACTATTCGGCCTGGCGCCCCTACTCCCCCGGGCCTTTGAGCTTCGTGATCGGGTGAGCGCCTACGACGCAATGTATGTGGCTCTCGCCGAGCATCTGGGCTGTGCGCTCCTTACTCGCGATGCGCGGCTCGCCCGCGCCGTGCCGGAACTGGCCGTCTACTGCTAAAGCACAGTGCCGCCACAGCTGCAGTTGAGAGCTGGAGACGGGAATCGAACCCGCAACCACCTGTTTACAAGACAGGTGCGCTACCGTTGCGCCACTCCAGCGGACAGGGGCCGATCCGGGCAGGATCGGTCCCTGCGAGTGTAGAGGGGATCAGGCCCCGCCGTCGGACGCACCTCCCGCGTCCGAGGCGCCACCACTATCCGAGGCATCGCCGGACAGCCGCTCGGTGAGAGTCGCCTTCAGCGCACCGGGCTCATACATCATATTGTTGCCGCCCCACGACTCGCCATCGATGCTCACGAAGGGCGTACTATTGTCGACCTCCTTGCCGTACGGGTCCGAGACCTCATCCACCCAGCGGTCGTAGGTGCTGCCGCGCATGCACGAGCGCACCTCATCGGAGGCACCGGCCTGCTGGGCGAGGTCGAAGATCTCGTCATCGTCCAGGCCCGCGCTGCCCTCCGTCGGCTGGTTGTCGAACATCAGCTTCTGGAAGGCGAGGGTGTTGTCAGGGTTGTCCTCGTACACGCACACCATGGCGTTCGCGGACCGGGTGGAGAAGTCCCCGGACCGCGAATTGGTGTCCAGGAAGTTCCGCAGCACCAGGTTCAGCGTGATGGACTCGTCGTCCACGAACTGCGCGAGATCCACGCCGTTGGCCTGCTCGAATTCACCGCAGAAGGGGCACATGAAGTCCAGGTGGACCTCCACCACGGGGGCGCCGGAGTCCTCCGGGGCGCCGAGGGTCAGGTAGGGCTGGTCCGTGCTCATACCCTTCGGGACAGCGACGGGGCCTTCCGGCTGCGCGGCCCGATACACGAGGAAGCCCGCGCCGGCTACCAGCACGAGTGCCACCACGGTGATCGCCGCGATGACGATGGTGCGGACGGTGCGCTGCCGACGCAGCTCCGCCTGCCGCTGCTTGCGCAGGGCTTCGCGCTGCGCCTCGCGGCGCTCGGCAGCGGACTGGGACGAACCGGACGCGGCCATGTGGACTCCTCGCCCCGCACGTGGATGCGGTCGGTGACAGAACGTCCTGAGCCTAGCGGGGGCAGCGGGGCGAGAGGGTGATGGTCTGCACTACGAGTCCCGGATGTCAGCGGCGCCACAGCGCGATATCGGTCAGGCGCGGCAGCTGGGAGAAGGGGAAGTAGTCGACCGCGCCGCCGCGGGCGAGGATCGTGAACGCCACCGCCCCCAATAGGAGTAGCAGCAGCACGAGCACCACCGCGCTCCACAGCAGGTCCGGAGCTGCCGCGTCGATCATCCGGTGCGCGCCATCGCGGGTGGCGCGGCTGCCGAGCCCCACCCAGGTGATCAGCAGTGTCACGGCGATGGCGATCCCGAAGGCCACCGCCTCCGGTGGGGGCGCACCGGCCAGCAGGGTCCAGGCGGCGTCGGTCGCGATCCCCACCAGCAGGCCCAGCAGCAGCGGCAGGATCACCTGCAGCGCGGTGACCACGAGCCCCCAGGCGAAGCGCAGCGGGCTCAGCAGCCCCGCCTGCCATTGCGGCCCACTTCCCGTCGCCCCGCGCATCCGTGCCCCGGCCACGGCGCGGTGACCGCCCTCCCAGGTGCGGGAGATCGCGCCGAGCAGCAGCATCATCCCCAGCGCGACATACGGGGCGAGCGCCCCGAGAGCCACCAGCAGCAGATGCCCGGTCCACATCAGGCCCGGGCGCCGCGGGGGTGCAGGCACCGGTGGCGGGTACATCTGCTGCGGCGGGGCCGGGACGATGTGCGGCGGCGGCTGCGGGATGGCCTGCTGCGGCGCGGGCATCTGTCGCGGCGGCATGGGCTGCGACGGCATCGGCGCGGGCTGCGGATCCGGGATCACCGGCAGCACCGCCGTGGGCGGCCCCGTGACGGGCAGCACCTCCGTGGCGGGCTCCTCCGGGGTGCGGGTGATGGGCAGCGCTTCCGTCGGCGCCTCCCCGGGGCCCTCCGGAATGTGCGGCAGCGCCTCGGTCGGCTGATCCGTCGGCCCCGGCGTCGGGGTCGAGTCCTGGGACGGTGTTGTGGTGGTGGGCAGCACCTGCGTGGCATCGTCCGCGCTCGAGGTCGCTGCGGCCCCGGCTGCGGCCCCGGCAGCGGCCCCCGTCCCGGCGGTCAGCACCTCCGTCTGGCCCGGATCGTCGTAACGGCTGAGGTCCAGCTCCGCGAGGCGCTCGAGCAGCTCCTCGGGGGCGGGGCGCTCGGCCGGATTCGAGCGCAGCGCGGAGCGCAGCCAGGCGGCGAGCTCGCTCGGTGTGCCCTCCACGTCGATCTCCCCACGCTCGGCGCGCAGGAACACCAGGTCCGCGCGGCCGCTGCCGAAGGGTTCACGGCCCGTCGCCGCGAAGGCCAGCAGCGCCGCCCAGGCCCACCAGTCCCCCGCCTCCCCGGTGTGGTCGGTGCGGATCACCTCCGGGTCCAGGTATGCGGCAGTGCCCATCACCAGACCTGTCGAGGTCAGGCGCGATTCCTCCGCCGCGATCGCGATACCGAAGTCGATGATCACCGGATCCAGACGATCCCCGTCGGGATCAAAGCCCATCAGATCCGCGTCCGTGGCACCGCGCAGCATGACGTTGGAGGGCTTGAGGTCGCGGTGGATCACGCCGGCACCGTGGATGTCCCGCAGCGTCTCCCCCAGCACCAGGCCGACCTCCCGCACCGCCTCCGGGTGCAGGCCGCCGTGATCGCGCACCGCATCCTCGAGGGTGGGGCCGGGGATGAACTCGGTGACCACGAACGCATCGGCGGACTCGAGCTCAGCATCGAGGATCCGCACGATGTTGGCATTGCGGACCAGACGCTGCGCCCCCACCTCGCGGGCAAGACGCGCACGGGCTCGCGGGTCATCGGAGATCTCATGGCGCAGCAGCTTGATCGCCACATCCTGGCCGTCGGCGTCCGTCGCCCGGTACACGATCCCCATGCCGCCGGCGCCGATGCGACTCTGGATCTCATAGCCGGATTCCTCGGCGAGCGCCACCAGACGCGGGTCGCGGGACCCGGGGTGGCGGCGCACAGGGCGAGGGGCGGACATGATCGCCATGCTACGAGGACACGCCTGACCCAGCCCGGCATCGGCCCCGGATTCACCGTTCTCCCACGTGTCATCCGCGCGATGCTCCCGAGACGGACCAATATGGCCGCAGGCGTGAGAGGATCCCGTCGGCGGCGCGGTGGGTGCCGTCACGGGACCGCCGCGGACGGCCCGTCGGATCCGGAAGGGAACCCCATGCGCTCAAACCTGTTCGACGCCGCCAACCAGGAGCGGCAGACCACCGATCGGTGGGCTCTGCAGTCCTCCAAGATGCTGCGCTGCGTGCTGCACCCGCAGGCACCGGAGATCATCTCTGCCGCCGGCGCGATGGTCGCCTACCAGGGGCAGATGGACTTCTCGTACCAGGGCTCCGGCGGTGGCATGAAGCTGCTGAAAAAGATGGCCACCGGGGAGGGCGCGAACATGATGCGCACCCGCGGGCACGGTGAGGTCTTCTACGCCCGCCACGCCGAGGAGATCTTCCTGATCCAGCTCGAGGGCGATGCCCTGACGCTGAACACGAAGAACATGCTGGCCTTCGACTCCACCATCCAGTGGGATATCCGCTCCCTGGGCGGGGCCGGGTTCATGGCCGGAGGCCTGTTCAACCTGTTCCTACAGGGTCAGGGCATGGTCGCCGTCACGAGCGACGGTCCGCCGATGCTGCTGGACTGCTCGCAGCAGCCCACTTTCGTGGACCCGCAGGCAGCGGTGTGCTGGAGCGCGAACCTCACCCCGCAGATCAAGAACGACTTCAAGATGGGTTCCCTGATCGGCCGCGGCTCCGGCGAGTCCTTCCAGCTGGCCTTCCACGGTCCCGGCTTCGTGGTGGTCCAGCCCTCCGAGGGCCCGCCCGTCGTCACCACCTCTTGACCTGCGCGGGACGGCGCCGCAGGCCCCGCGGCTTGGCCCCTACGATGGAGCGGTGACCTCTGCGACGTCTCCGGCGCTGCGCGCCGAGCTCGAGCTGCTGGGCGCCGATGGCCTGCGCCGGGCGGCCGCTGCGGCGGCCAGCCAGTTCGCCGGGGACGGGTCCCCGGCCGCGCCGACGGTGGACCCGATCCCGGTGGTGCTCGGCGCCGAGGAGTGGGAGCAGCTCACGGCGGGGCTGATCCAGCGCCTGCGCCTGCTGGATGCGCTGCACGCGGACCTGTACGGGCCGCGCACCGTGCTGACCGCGGAGCTCACCCCCGTGGCCGAGCTGCTCGCGGACCCGCGGTACCTGCGCACCGCCGTTGGGATCCCCAGCGCACGTGGCGGTGGACTGTTCGCCCTGGCCACGACGGTGATCCGCAAGGCCGATGGGAGCTGGGCGGTGCTCGAGGACGCGGCCGATGTGCCCGATGGCGCCGGCACCGCGCTGGAGCTGCGCCGCGTGCTCTCGCGCAGCACGCCGGCCCTGTATCGCTCGACGCCGCTGCGGCGCCTGCACCCCTTCTTCGACACCGCCCGCGCCGCGCTGCACGAGCGGTTGCGCGCCCGCGGCCGGGCCGGGCGGGCCGTCGTGCTCATCGATGACCGGGCCGATCCGCTGCGCGCGGCCGATCACCACTGGATCGCGAACCTGCTGGGCGCCCCCGCGGTCTCCCCCGCGGATCTGCGCACCGGATCCGGGTCCCTCACACTGCGCCTGCCCGGCCCGGACCGGAATGCGCAGGAACCGGTGGATGCGGTGCTGCGCCTGATTCCCTCGCAGCTGCTGGATCCGCTGGATCTGGGGCCGACGCCGCTGGATGGGGTGACGGGTCTGGTGGAGGCGGCGCGCTGCGGGGATGTGGAGGTGCTGAACCCGCTCGGGGCCGGGCTGCTGGAGAACCCCGCGCTGCGGGAGGCGCTGCCGGATCTGTGCCGCCACCTGCTGCATGAGGATCTGCAGCTGCGGCCCGCCCCCGCGCAAGCCAAGCCCGCCGGGGCGGCGTCCCTGGACCCGGAGGGTGGGAACCAGCTCGTGGAGCGCCCCGTGCAGCTGCGCCTTCTTGTACTCGCCACGGCCGAGGGGTACGAGGTGATGCCCGGAGGGGTGGCGCGCACGGCCGATGCGCACGCCCCGGCGCTCAAGGACATCTGGGTGCAGGTCCCGCAGACAGCCGGGAGCGAGAGCCTAGAGCTGAGCCTCGGGGCGAGCAGCCCCCGGGACCTCGCCACCTACCCGGCGATGAGCCGCTCGATCGGTTCGGACCTGTTCTGGTTCGGCCGCTACCTCGAACGGGTCGACGCGACCGCCAGACTGCTGCGCACTGTGCTGGATACCGTCAACGACCTCGATGCGGAGCCCGGGACAGCGGCCCGTACCGCCCAGGGCGTGCTACTGCGCGCGATCACAGAGGTGACCACCACCTCCCCCGGTTTCCACGCCGTGGACCTCAGCGATGCCGAGGAGGTGACCGCCGAGCTCGCCTCGCTGCTGGGTGACCGCACCCGCCCCGGCTCCCTGGCCCAGTCCTTCGAGGCCCTCGCCCACAGCTCCCGCACTCTGCGCGATGTGGTCTCCGAGGATGTCTGGCCAGTGATCGCACGGCTGCGCCGCACCGTCCGCACCCTGGATCCTGCCGGCCCCGTCCCCCTCGAGCAGGGCCTGACCGCGGTGATCGACGGCTGCCTCACCTTCTCCGGGGCGATCGCCGATTCGATGCCCCGCACTCTGGGCTGGGACCTGCTCGAGGCGGGCCGCAAGCTCGAGCGCTCCCTCACGGTTCTTGCGCTCCTGCGCGCGATCCTGGGGCGGCGCCGCGCGCGGCGGGTCGAGGCCCGCACCGCCGCAGCGCTCGTGGCGATCACCGAATCGGGCGCCTCCTACCGCCGGGCCTTCCACGCCGCCGCCCAACCGGAGCTGGTGCTCGAGCTGCTGCTGGCCGATCCTGCGCTGCCACGGTCGATCGCCTTTCAGCTGCAGCGGCTGGGCCAGGTGCTGGACCGTCTGCCGGAAGGGTCGCCCTCGGCGGCGCTGCGCACCCCCCTCACGGCGCTGCGCAGCCGCGTCGCCGAGTGGGAGCCGCGCGAGCTGCTGTGCCCGCTCGAGGGGCCCGATGGGGCCGATGGGGCCGACCGGGTTGATAGGGCCGATGAGATTGATGGGCCTGATGGGGTTGATGGGCCTGATGGGGCGCCGACGGCGCTGCTTGCCGAGGCCGATGCCGCCGTGAGCACCCTGCGGGAGCTCGCCACCAAGCTCGAGCAACACTACTTCCACGCCTCGGAGTCCACCTCGCACTGGGGGATCGACGATGTCTGAGCCCACCCGCCCCACGTCCTCCACCCCGCAGCAGCCCCGGCCTCTGATCCCACTGCTGGATGAGAGCGCCGACCCGTCGGACCCCATCCACTACCGCATCCACCACCTGACCGCCTACCGGTACGCGAAACCGGTGACCCGCAACTACGGGCGCGCCCATGTGGAGCCGCGCGCCACCACCCACCAGCGCGTCCTCTCCCACGAGGTGGTGGTGGACCCGGCACCGGCACAACTGACCGCACACACCGACTTCTACGGCAACTCCTCCACATACCTGCTGGTGGATGAGCGGCATGAGCACCTGGATGTGCATTCCCACGCCCGCGTGGCCGTGGCCGAGCGACGCTACCCCCTGGACGCGATCTCACGCCCCTTCGAACGCTGCCGACCAACGCACTGGGGCCCGCTGCTGCCCGATGCGAATCTCGACTTCACCCACCCCTCGCCCCGGATCCCCGAGACCGCCGCCGCGCACGAGCTGAGCGCCGCCGTGTTCACGCCCGGGCGCGCGATCGGCGAATGCCTCGCGGATCTCACCGCCCTGATCCACAGCGACTTCACGTACGACACCGCCGCGACCACCGTCACCTCCACGCTGCAGGACGTGCTGGAGGCCCGTCGGGGTGTCTGTCAGGACTTCGCTCACGCCGGGATCGCCGCGGTGCGGGCCGCGGGACTCGCCGCCCGATACGTCTCCGGCTACCTGCGCACCGCCCCATCGGCCCGCGGGACGCTCGGCACCGAGCCGGCCGGGCAGATGGTCGGCTCCGCCGCAAGTCACGCCTGGCTGTCCGTGCTGGTGCCGGGCACCGGCTGGGTGGACATCGACCCGACCAACCGCACCTTCGTGGACCAGCGCTTCGTCACCACCGCCTGGGGACGGGACTACGCCGATGTGCCGCCGCTGAAGGGCATCGTGGTGGGGCCACCCGGGGCACGCAGCACCCTGCGCGTGGCCGTCGAGGTGGTGCCGGAAGAGCCCCCGGCCGATGAGACGCCGAGGCCCTGAGCCATGACGGCATCGTGACGGGTCCGTGACCTGCACCAGGACCATCGCCGAAGCGTTTCGCGCACCGCGGGCGTATCCTCAGCCCTGACCATCGTTGGGCAGTGTTGCTCACGTGGCTGCACTGATGTGCAGCGCATCGCCCCCTCTTTTGCGAATCGCAGGACAGGAATCATGAACGCCTCCTCAACTCCCCCCACCGCTGCACCGGCACCGCCGAACACGCAGATCCCCACCCCGAAGGCGCTCGCCAAGGCCCTCGAAGACGGGATGTACGCCAAGGCCACCGCCCCGCTGCTGCAGATGTTCCTGCAGACCCTCACCGGCGGCGCGTTCATCGCCTTCGGCTTCATCTTCATGGTCACCTCCCAGCAGGGCATCAGCGACTGGCCCACCGGCGTCGGCAAGGTACTCGGCGGCGTCGTGTTCTCCGTGGGCCTCGGCCTCGTGGTGATCTCCGGCTCGGACCTGTTCACCGGCACCACGATGACGGTCATGCCGCGCCTGTCCGGCCGCATCGGCACGGGCAAGATGCTCACGCACTGGATCGTGTCCATCGTCGGGAACTTCATCGGCTCCGTCGTGATGGCCGTGCTGATCATCCTCGGCGGCACCCACGCCTCCAACAAGTCGGCCTGGGGCATGACGGTTCTGAACATCACGCAGGCCAAGCTCGGCTATGACTGGCACCAGGCGTTCTTCCTGGGCCTGCTGGCGAACTTCGCGGTGTGCCTGGCGGTGTGGGTCTCGATCGCCGGCAAGACCGTGGCTGACAAGATCCTCGCCGTCGCCGGTCCGATCGCCCTGTTCGTCGCCTCCGGTTTCGAGCACTCGGTGGCCAACATGTTCATGCTGCCCCTGGGCTGGATGATCAAGACCTTCGCCGGGGACAAGTTCTGGAGCGGCGAGGCACTCGCCGATGCCGGCAAGTCCGCCGCCGACTACGCGGACATCACCGCCCTCTCCGTCCTGTGGGACAACCTCATCCCGGTGCTGCTGGGCAACATCGTGGGCGGCGCCGTGTTCGTCGGCGTCTACTTCTGGGCGATCTACCGTCGCGGCGACGCCGACATCGCCAAGGCGTGAGCCCGTCGGTCCCCTGACCCCCTGCCGACCCCCATCGGCACCCTGCGGCCCCGGCCGGGACATCGACCATGATGTCCCCACCGGGGCCGCATCATGTCTCTGCATCATGTCTGCACTGTGGAGGGTCCGTGGAGGCCGCGTCGAGCCGCTCACACGGACCTGACCGGGCATGAGAGCGCCGATAGAGTGGTCCGCAGCTTCCAGCCGCCGCCCCCGTCGGGCCGGGCGGCATTCCGACCCGGCGCGCTCGCGCCACGAGACCGAGGTGAGATGTCCTCCTCCCAGCAGCCCTTCCGTCTGGCCGTGATCGGCTCCGGCCCCGCCGGCGTCTACGCCGCCGAGACCCTGCTGCGCTCGGCGCCCGTCAAAGGCGGGGAGCTCGAGGTCTCCATCGACCTGTTCGACAAGTACCCGGCGCCCTTCGGGCTGATCCGCTACGGCGTGGCCCCGGATCATCCGCGTATCAAGGGCATCATCACAGCGCTGCACCGCATCCTGGGCCGCGGCGACATCCGCTTCCTGGGGGACGTGGAGTTCGGCACCGATCTCACGCTCGAGGATCTGCGCACCCACTACGACGCGGTCGTGTTCGCCACCGGCGCGCTCAAGGACGCGGACCTGCACATCCCCGGCATCGACCTGGAGGGCTCCTTCGGCGCCGCCGACTTCGTGGCCTGGTATGACGGCAACCCCGACTATCCACGCAGCTGGGACCTCTCCGCCGAGCAGGTCGCAGTGATCGGCAACGGCAACGTGGCGCTGGATATTGCGCGCGTGCTCTCCAAGAGCGGCGACGAGATGCTGCGCACCGAGATCCCGCAGAACGTCCACGAAGGTCTCGCCGCGGCGCGCACCACGGATGTGCATGTCTTCGGCCGCCGCGGCCCCGCCCAGACGAAGTTCTCCCCGCTCGAGGCGCGCGAGCTCGCCCACCCGAAGGGCCTGCAGGTCGTCATGGATCCGCGGGACCTCGAGCAGGTCACGGAGGCCGAGTGGGAGGCGATCCGGGCCGATAAGCGCACCGATCAGGTGGTGCAGACCTTCGTGGGCTGGCTCGAGGATCAGCAGGCCCGGGAGGCCGCCGGCGAGGAGCCCACCGACCGTGAGGGCGGGCCGGTCAGCCGCCGCCTGCACATGCACTTCTGGCACCGTCCCGTCGAGGTGCTCGGCGAGGACGGGCAGGTCACCGGCATGCGCTTCGAGCGCACCCGGCTGGACGCCGACGGGAACCTCGAGGGCACCGGCGAGTTCGTGGACTACGAGCTGGATGCGGTGTACCGCGCGGTGGGCTACCACGGCTCCGAGCTGCCGGGCATTCCCTACGACGCGCGCCGCGGCGTGATCACCAACAGCGCCGGCCGCGTCACCGAGGCCGATGGCACCGTGCTGCCGGGCCTGTACACCAACGGCTGGATCAAGCGCGGGCCGGTGGGGCTGATCGGCGCCACGAAGTCCGATGCGCTCGAGACCGTGGGCAGCCTGCTGGAGGACATCACCGTCGGCAGCCTCCCGCGCGCCGAGGTGCGCGATGACGAGGCGATCCTGCGCCTGCTCGAGGACCGCGGCGTGGAATACACGACCTGGGATGGCTGGATGGCGCTGGATGCGCACGAAAAGGCCCTGGGCGCCGCGAGCAAGGACGCCGACGGCGAGCCGCGCGCCCGCGTCAAGGTCGTGGACCGCGAAGAGATGGTCCGGATCAGCCGCGAAGGCATGGCGCAGGCCGCGGCGGGCGAGAGCGCGAGCGAGAGCTGAGGCGCGGCGCAGCCGACGGCTGACCCACGTGCGACGCCGCTAGCCCCGTCCCTCTCCGGCGCCAAGCCGCGTCAGTTCACCGCCTATACGACGGTAAGGATTGACGGGAGCCACATGCGAGCAGCCATGGACAGGCACCTCAACGCTTGCCACAAGCGCGGCGACCATGTACGTTCACGCCATGGATGTGAGAATAGCCACACCGTCGGAGGGTGAGCGTGACGCAGGGGCGCCCTGGGCGCCATTGCTCATAGGTGCTTGCTCCCTGCTTGTCATGACCATCCGATTCCCCCCGACAGACTTGACCGGCTGGCTTGCCAGTTCACTTCAGGTTCCCATTCAGATCATTTTGCTTGGATGTACAGCGCTTTGCTTGGCTGGATATCTCATCGCAAGAAAAACTGATTCAAGGGCCGGCGTTACCCTAAATAGCATCGTCGGGACTCTTGCGTTAGCGTCGGCCTTAACTTCCACTATCTCAATCCTCATCAACTGACCATTCGAATCCGCGAAAGAGGTATAGCTGAGAATAATCTAGGCCGCAGAACTATTCTTGGGGCGGGCATGCTAGGCCTCGCCCTCGGAACCCTCCCGGCATCTATGGCCTCCGCCGAGGGAATAGGTCGCTCTCTCGAGTCCAGCCTAAAAGCTGCTCTCGCCGATCGCGCTACGAAGATTGGGGTACCACTGGAGGCGATAGAAGATCTTTCATATGAACCCACCCCTGAAGTCTTAGGTGAATACGCAGCCAACCCACAGGAGTGCGTTGCTGGGATCGCCGAACTCATCCTTCCCGACGAGTGCGACCAGTGCTCAAAGCCAACCAATTCAGCAGCCCCCACTGGACCCATCGCCTCCCCGACTGGGACTGCTACCTACAATGCCAAAGTGTTTGCCGGAGTGCCCGCTGGTGGCATATGTCAGATTCGACAGGACTTCAGGGCTACCGTCACCAACTATAGGGTCTCGGGAGTAAAGATCCTGGGGTCATCGTACGTGGTGGGCGTGTGCCTGTTTCAGTGGAGCCCCAATCGACAGTGGCATTCCATTTCGGGGAGGACCTTCAATCTCCGCATGAAGGGAACCTTCTCTGCCGTAATCAAAGGGGGGCCCATTACTTTTTCCGCGACCTTCTTGGCCATCTACGACATCCAGCGCAGCGGACTGAAGCAGCATTTCCAGTGATGTAATACGACACAGTCAGATCCCACTCTGCTAAAGGGGCCTCATTTCGCACGGGCGCTGCCCGGCAGAGTCGCACGCCGAGTGGGAGGCGATCCGGGCGGATAAGCGTACCGATCAGGTGGTGCAGACTTGCGTGGGCTGGCTCGAAGATCAGCAGGCCCGGGAGGCCGCTGGCGGGGAGCCCACCGACCGTGAGGGAGGGCCCGTGACGCGGCGTCTGCACATGCACTTCTGGCATCGCCCGGTGGAGGTGCTCGGCGAGGACGGGAAGGTCACCGGCATGCGCTTCGAGCGCACGCGGCTGGATGGCGCTGGATGCGCATGAGAAGGCCCTGGGTGCCGCGAGCATGGACGCCGACGGGGAGCCGCGCGCCCGCGTCAAGGTCGTGGACCGCGAGGAGATGGTCCGCATCAGCCGCGAAGGCATGGCGCAGGCTGCGGGCGGGGACACTGCCGAGGCCTGACAGCCCAGATGCCGGCTGACGGCCCTAGCCCCGGGCCGGTGTCCTCCAGGGGCTGAATATGACAAGCGGTGGCGATATCGCCACCGCTTGTCATATTCAGCCCCTCGCTGCACTGAGCGCTCCGGGACCATCCTCAGGTCGCGGGCGCGTCACCCTCGTGTTCGAGGATGTACCGGATCGTCTCCTCGATTGCAGCGGGCACGTCGTCGTCCTCGAAGCCCAGGGCTTCCTGCGTGAGGGCGGGGTCCACGCTGAGGTCCCTGCCTCGGATCCGATCTGCCTTCACCATGGAGATGCCGTGCTCGACGCCCTGCTGCGCGCAGGCCTCGTCGATCTGGAGCATGGCCTGCTCGAGTGCCGCGACGGGCACCGGCACGATGGCGGTCTGGATCTCCATGAGCTCCACCATCGTGCGGTAGAAGTCCTCGTGCCGCAGGGCGTATCCGCTGATGGGGTAGGTGCCGCGATGCTCGCCGCGCTCCATCGCGCCGACGGCGGCCTGCCCCACCTGGCGGGTGGTGACCGCGGCGGTCACTCCCTCAGGATGGGCGGGGAACTGCTCGCGCGAGCGGAGCTGGTCCATGAACATCTTCCATAGCGGCATGCGACCGGGCATGGTGCCGAAGATGTAGGGCAGGCGCAGGCTGGTCACATCCATCGCCCCATCCCCCTCGGCGAAAGCGACCTGCTCCTGCAGCAGTCGCATGAGCGGGTAGCCCTCGGTCATGAGCTCGAGCTCCGGCATCGCCTCGGCGAAGTGCGCGAAGTACGAGCCGTAGACCACGAACTTCGCGACCCCGGCCAGGCGGGCGAGCGCAGCGACGCGCTGAGTGGGCAGCACGTTCGCCTCATAGAAGAAGCGCGAGGAGGGCGCGGGCGGGGTCACGCGCTCATCGGCCCCGATCGCATACATCACCGCATAGTGGCCCTCAAGCAGCCCGAGCACCTCGTCGTCATCCATGTGCGTGATGTCGCCGAGGTGGGAGGTGACCCGGTCGCCGTAGGGCTCGAAGAGGTCCTCCGCGGGCATCGGAGGCAGAGCGATGCTCGTGACGTCATAGCCGCGGTCGATGAGGACATCGATCGTGGCGTGGCCCAGCAGGCCAGTGCCACCGAGGACCAGAACTTTGCGTGTCATGAGGGAACCTCCTTGAGCAGCGGATGCTGTCTCCACGGTACGGACCGCTCACGCTGTTCAGACAGGACCTTGTGCGGTGGCTGCGCGGCAGGGTCGGCCCAGGTTCAGGCCTCCGCAAGCGCCTGCAAGCGCGCCACGGCCCCGCTCGGTGGCGCCGACCAGCCGAGGGCGGCGGCGACCCGCCTGCCCGCCTCGAGGTCCGCCTGCGCACCCGCCGGGTCGATCTCACCGGCGAGGCCTTCCGGGGCCGAGCCTTCCACCGCGAGGTCGCGCAGGTCGATCACCGCCGCCCCGGGATCCGTCGGCCCGTCTGCGCCGGGACGCACCACCACGGCCGACGCAGCCCCGTCCCCGATCGCCGCGAGGGCGGTCCGGAGCGTCTCACCCCCGGCATCAGCGGGCCCGGGGACCAGCAGCACCGCGGCATACGGCAGCGCCTGCTCCCCCGCGAGCCATGCCGGTGCCTCCGCGAGACTCGGCAGCGGGATCGACCACACGTAGTCCCGCACATGCCCCAGCTCGAAGCGCCGCACCTCCTCGAGGTGCTCGATCCAGCTGCGCGTGGGCATGTGGCCACCCACGGGCCGGGCGAGGGGGCGGACGTCCCCGAGCACCAGCAGCGGCCTAGACCGCTCCGGCTCCACGCCCACGGGAGAGAAGCCGACGACCGGAGCAACCGCGGCGTCCGACTCTCCCGCCTCCGCAGCAGCCTCCGTCGGTACCTCTTCACCGAACGCCGCCGGATCCAGGCCCGCACGGGGCTCCCTGTCGGCCCTTGCGAGCGGCGCATCGGGGCCGAGCAGCCCCAGCTCGGTGAGGAACTGCTGGGCGAAGTGGCGGTGCCCGGCCGGGGCTGGGTGGATCGCATCGCCGTAGAGCGCCTCGAGCTGGCCGAGCTCGCCCGCCTCCCAGTGCGCGAAGGTGTCCACGAGCGTGACCTGCTGGGCGTCCGCCACATCCCGCACCCGCTGGATGTATTCGGGGTAGTCCAGGCGGCGCTCGTCCACGCCGTGGATCGGCTGCGAGGTGGCGAGGATCGGGACGGCGCCGCGGGAGCGGACCTGTGCGACGAGCTCGGTGAGGGCCGCGGTGTACTGCTCGAGGTCCACGCCGAGGGCGCTGTCGTTCATGCCGATCATGACGGCGACGATGTCGGGCCGGGGCGCGTGCACGCGCTCCGCGGCGGTGGTGAGCACGCCCCGGGTGTCCATCCCCTCGGGGACGGGCCACGAGATCACCGTGTCGCCGCTGATGGCGGTGTTCAGCACGACGTCGTTCCGGCCCAGGACGTCCTGCAGATGCGCGGCCACGAGCTGTGTCCAGGAGCGGTAGCCGAGGGTGTGCAGGGCGCCATGGGTGATCGAGTCGCCGGTGAACAGCCAGCGCAGACCGTCGCGGGCGAGAGCGTCCTGCAGGTGCAGGTCAGTGGCCATGGGCTCCTCCGTCACAGGGGTGTCAGCCTCTAAGGAATATCAGCATCCGACGTATATCAGCATCCACGAGGGTGTCAGCGGCGGATGGTGGCGAGGTGGTCGGCGATGCGGTCCACCGCCTCGGCGAGCACGTCCACGGAGGGCAGGGTCACCAGGCGGAAATGATCCGCGGTCGCGAGATTGAAGCCGGTCCCCTGCGTGACCAGCAGCTTCGTGGAGCGCAGGAGGTCATAGGCGAACTGCTCGTCATCGTCGATCCGGTACATCTCGGTGTCCAGGCGCGGGAACATGTACAGCGCTCCGGCGGCCTTGACGACGCTCACGCCGTCGATCGCGGCGAGTCCCTCGTAGGCGACGTCGCGCTGTTCGCGCAGCCGTCCGCCGGGCAGCACGAGATCATTGATGGTCTGGTAGCCGCCGAGCGCCGTGGCGACCACGTGCTGGGCGGGCACGTTCGGGCACAGCCGCATATTGGACAGCACATCCAGACCCTCGATGAAGCTCGTGGCGTGGTCCTTGGGGCCGTACAGCGTCATCCACCCGGCCCGGAATCCGGCCACCCGGTACGCCTTGGACAGGCCGTTGAAGGTGATGCTCAGCAGGTCGGGGGCGAGGGAGGCGATGGGGGTATGCACGGCGTCGTCGTAGAGGATCTTGTCGTAGATCTCATCGGCGAGGATCAGCAGGCCGTGCTTGCGGGCGATCTCCACGATGCCGCGCAGCACGGACTCGGGGTACACGGCGCCGGTGGGGTTGTTGGGGTTGATGACAACGATGGCCTTGGTGCGCGGAGTGACCTTGTCGGCGATGTCGGTGAGATCCGGCCACCAGGACTGCTCCTCATCGCAGCGGTAGTGGACGGCCCGACCGCCGGCGAGGGAGACGGCCGCGGTCCACAGCGGGTAGTCGGGCTGCGGGATGAGCACTTCGTCGCCGTCATCCACAAGCGCCTGGCACACCATCTGGATCAGCTCGGAGACGCCATTGCCCAGGTAGATGTCATCCAGTTCGATGCCGGGCATGCCGCGCGTCTGGTAGTACTGCGCCACCGCGCGGCGGGCCGAGGGGATGCCCTTCGAATCGGAGTACCCCTGCGCGGTGGGCAGATTCTTGATCATGTCCACGAGGATCTCGTCGGGCGCCTCGAAGCCGAACGGGGCCGGGTTGCCGATGTTGAGCTTGAGGATCTTGTGGCCCTCGGCCTCCATGCGGGCGGCCTCGGCGGGCACCGGTCCTCGGATCTCGTAGCAGACTTCGCGTAGCTTCGAGGACTGGGTGAAGATCATGGGTCGGCTCCTGGCCTGCTCGGGGTGAGGGACAGGGTAGTCGGCACTCCCGGGCGCGGCGCGGGTATCCCGCGGGGTGGTCGCGCAGGGCCGACGGGGCGGGATTACGCAGGGCCGACGGGGGATTACGCAGTGCCGACGGGGTGAGCGGGCGGAATAGGCGAAGTGGGCGCAAAGAGTCACGATGCGGCCACCCTTGACGAACCACCCTTAGTTTCATATTTTCAGTAATGCGTCGGCATGGTGGCCGACGTCCGCGCCCGTCCGCGCGTCAGGACGTCTTGGGAGGCATCGATGACCCCGACCCGTCGGCCCGCCGAGCACCCCGTGCTCGCCCCCGTGCCCGACCGCACCCACCGCATCCACCTGCGTTCCGCGGGCGTCTCGGTGGTCCTCGACGTCACCGACGGTCGAGCCCCGGCGATCCCCCACTGGGGCGCCGATCTGGGCGAACTGAGCGCGAACGACCTCGACGCGGTCTGCGAGTCCGCCGTCGAGGCGGCGGTGAACAACGCGGTGGACGTCCCGGTGCGCCTGGGGATCCTCCCCGCCCAGGCCGATGGCTGGCTGGGCCGCCCGGGCCTGACCGGCTCCCGGCCCGACGGATCCGGCTGGGCACCACGCCTGCACACCGAGGCCATCACCCTCGACGGCCAGCCCCTGACCGCGACCCACGTCCAGAGCGGACCGGGCCGCGTGGTCATCAAGCTCGCCGATGAACCCCAGAGCCTCGCCGTCGAGCTGACCCTCGAGCTGCTGGATTCCGGTCTGCTGCGCGTACGCGGCACCGTCACGAACACCGGCGAGACCCCGTACGCCCTGGATGAGCTCACTGTCGCCCTGCCCGTTCCGGCGCGGGCGAGCGAGCTGCTGGACTTCGCCGGCCGCTGGGCCCGCGAGCGCACCCCGCAGCGCAGCACCTTCGGCGTCGGCACCCATCTACGGGAGAACCGTCGCGGCCGCACCGGAGCGGACAGCGCACACGTGTTGCACGCGGGAACCCCTGGCGTCGGGTTCAGCCACGGCGAAGTGTGGGGCGTGCACCTCGGGTTCTCCGGCAACCACCGCCACCTGGCCGAACAGGTCAACACCGGGACGAAGATCCTCGCCGGCGGCGAGATGCTGACTGCCGGGGAGGTCGTACTCGACCCTGATGCCAGCTACACGAGCCCCTGGCTGTATGCCACCTACGGCGCTGGCCTCGATCAGGCCGCTCACCGCTTCCACCGTTTCCTGCGTTCGCGCGAGCACCACGTGTCCACCCGTCGGCCGGTCACCCTGAACGTGTGGGAGGCGGTCTACTTCGACCACGATCTGGCGCGCCTGCGGGACCTGGCCGACCGCGCCGCAGAGCTCGGCGTCGAACGGTACGTGCTGGATGACGGGTGGTTCGGTTCCCGTCGCGATGACCACTCGGGGCTGGGCGACTGGGTGGTCTCCGCCGAAGTGTGGCCGGACGGCCTGTCGCCCCTGATCGACCATGTGACCGATCTGGGCATGGAATTCGGCCTCTGGTTCGAGCCGGAGATGGTCAACGAGGACTCCGAGGTGGCTCGCGCCCATCCCGAGTGGATCCTGGGTCCGGATTCCGAGCAGCTGCCCGTCGAGTCCCGCCACCAGCAGGTCCTGAACCTCACCATCCCCGGCGCCTATGAGCATGTGAAGAACCAGATCCTCGCGCTGCTGGACGAGTACGACATCGGCTACATCAAGTGGGACCAGAACCGGGACCTGCTAGAAGCCGCCACCCGGGCCACAGGTCGCGCTGCCACGCATGAGCAGACGCTAGCGGCCTACCGCCTGATGGACGAGCTCAAGGCCGCTCATCCGGGCCTGGAGATCGAAGCCTGCGCTTCCGGCGGCGCTCGCGTGGACCTCGGGGTGCTCGAACACACCGACCGGGTGTGGGTCTCGGATTGCATCGACCCGCTGGAGCGCCAGTTGATGAACCGCTGGACCAGCCAGCTGTTGCCGCTCGAGCTCATGGGCAGCCACATCGCCTCCGGACGCTCCCACACCACCGGGCGCCTGCACACCCTGAGCTTCCGCGGCCTCACAGCCTTGTTCGGCCACCTCGGCATCGAATGGGACCTTGCGCAGGCCAGCGAGGCCGAGCTGACGGAGCTGCGCGCGTGGATCGCCCTGTACAAGCAGCAGCGTGAGCTGCTGTTCACCGGTGATCTGGTGCGCGTGGACCGCGGGGAGGACGTGCAGTGGATGTACGGCGTGCTCTCCCCCGCCCGCGATGAGGGCCTGTTCGTGCTGGCCGCGGTCGACCGGCAGGGCACCTCCCAGCATGCCCGGCTGACCTTCCCGGGTCTGGACCCCGCAGCCAGGTACCGGCTGCGTCCCCTCATCATCGGCGAGCGGCCGCATGGCCTGAACGCCCCCGCCTGGTGGCAGCGCGCCGAGGAGCAGGACGGCATCGTCCTGCCCGGCGGGGTGCTGACCACCTCCGGACTCGCCGCTCCCCTGCTCGATCCTGAGCAAGGGGTGCTGCTGTCCCTCACTCGTGAGCACGGCGACACCTCCTCGCCGCGCTGACCTCCCCCACCCTCCCCCCAGAAAGAAGGCTCCATGTCCACCGCGACGACGTCGACGCGGTCGGCCCCGCCCAGGCGCCGCCGGAAGGACGACACCAAGCTCGCGCTGCTGTTCATCGCGCCCGCGAGCGTCGGCCTGCTGGTGTTCCTCGTCTGGCCGCTGCTGACCGGCCTGTACTTCTCCTTCACGGAGTACACCACCCTCACCCCGCCCCGCTGGGTGGGCCTCGAGAACTACCAGCGACTGCTGAGCGACCCCGTGTTCTGGAACTCCTTGAAGGTGACGGTCTGGTACGTCATCCTCAACATCGGCATCCAGACCATCGTCGCGCTCATCATCGCGGTGCTCATGCAGCGGCTGACCCAGTCCACGATCCTGCGCTCCCTCGTGCTGACGCCCTACCTGGTCTCCAATGTGGTGGCCGCGATCGTGTTCCTGTGGATCCTGGACACCCAGCTGGGCATCGTCAACATCTTCCTGCAGTCGCTGGGCCTGGACCCCATCGCGTTCTGGGCCTCGGAGACCTGGGTGATCCCGACGATCGCACTGGTGAACGTGTGGCGGCACATGGGCTACACGGCGCTGCTGCTGTTCGCGGGGCTGCAGTCCATCCCAGCCGGGCTCTACGAGGCAGCCCGCACGGACGGCGCCGGTGAGGTGACGATGTTCCGCCGGATCACCCTGCCGCTGCTGCGGCCGATCCTCGCGCTCGTGCTGATCATGACGATCATCGGCTCCTTCCAGGTGTTCGACACCGTCTCGGTGACCACCCAGGGCGGCCCCGCGGACGCCTCGAAGGTGCTGCAGATGTACATCTACGAGAACGCCTTCGCCCGGTACGAGTTCGGCTACGCCTCGGCGCTGTCCGTGGCGCTGCTGCTGATCCTCATGGTCATCACCTTCGCCCAGTACCGGCTCAGCCGCGCCGGCGAATCGGATCTGGACTGAGAGGAGCAGCCGACATGACGACGACAACAGCCACTGATCCGACGGCCGCCGGGGCCGGCGATCTCGAGACCCGTCCCCCTGTCACGCGCGCGCGGCGCGGCGTCCCCTGGGGGAAGATCATTGCCTGGGCCGTGATGATCATTTTCCTGTTCATCACCCTGTTCCCCTTCTACTGGATGCTGCGCACGGCACTGTCCAGCAACAACGCCCTGGCCACGAACCCGTCGAGCCTGCTGCCGGTGGGGTTCAACCTGGGCGGGTTCGAGCGCGTGTTCGGCCTGCAGGACGTGGAGACCGCGATCGCCCAGGGCGGCTCCGGCGCCTCCATCAACTTCTGGCGCTACCTGCTGAACTCCGTGATCGTCGCGACCACGATCACCGTGGTGCAGACCTTCTCCTGCGCCATGGCCGCCTACGCCTTCTCCCGCCTGCGCTGGCGGGGGCGGGACGCGGTGTTCATGATCTTCCTGGGCTCGCTGATGATCCCGCAGATCTTCACCCTGCTGCCCAACTTCATCCTGATCAAGAACCTGAACCTGGTGGACACGCTGCTGGGCATCATGCTGCCCACCCTGTTCATCTCCTCGTTCGCGATCTTCTTCCTGCGGCAGTTCTTCAACAACATCTCCCGCGAGGTGGAGGAGGCTGCGCTGATCGACGGCGCCGGCAAGATCCGGGTGTTCTTCACCCTGGTCCTGCCGATGGCGAGCGCGCCCCTGGCCACTCTGGCGCTGCTGACCTACATGACGGCGTGGAACGAGTACTTCTGGTCGCTGATGGTCTCCTACACCGACCAGTCGCGCGTGCTCACCGTGGCTCTGGGCGTCTTCCGGGCCCAGGCGCCGGGCACGGGTCCGGACTGGTCCGGGCTGATGGCCGCGACTCTCGTGGCCGCCGCGCCCATGCTGATCCTCTTCGCTCTGTTCGCCAAGAAGATCGTGAACTCCATCGGCTTCAGCGGGATCAAGTGAGGTGCACGAGATGACATCCGCGAATCAGACCCCTCGCCCCGGCCGCACGCCCATGACGCGGCGGCGGATGCTGCAGGGCACCCTCGCCGCGGCAGCGGGCACAGGTGCTCTCAGCGCCTGCTCCACCGGCGCTGTCGGCTCCGGTGATGTCACCGAGATCGACTACTGGCTGTGGGATGCCCTGCAGCTGCCCGCCTACTCCGCGGCGATCGACCGGTTCATGGAGCAGAACCCGGATATCCGGGTGCGGATCACCCAGATGGGCTGGGACGATTACTGGACCAAGCTCACCGCCTCCTTCGTGGCCGAGGCCGGTCCGGATGCGTTCACCGACCACCTGGCGCGCTTCCCCGAGTTCGTGAGCCTGGGGGTGATCAGCCCGCTGGACGGCCTGGGCGATCTGGACTCCATCCCCGGTGACCGCTTCCAGAACGGCCTGCAGGACCTGTGGACCGGGCAGGACGGGAAGCGATACGGCATCCCCAAGGACTACGACACGATCGCGGTGCTGTACGACCAGACGATGCTCGAAGAGGAGGGTCTGACCCCCGAGGACCTCGCGAACCTCGAGTGGAACCCGGACGACGGCGGCACCTGGGAGCAGATGCTCGCCCGCCTCACCATCGACTCGAACGGCAAGCGCGGCGATCAGGACGGCTTCGACCCCACCTCCGTCCAGCGCTACGGCCTGGGCACCGAGGGATCGATCGACTACGTCGGCCAGTCCTCGTGGTCCTCCTTCGCCTTCGGCACCGGCTGGCGCTTCACCGACGAGGCCACCTGGGGCACCCGCTTCCAGTACGACGACGAACGGTTCGTGAGGACCATCGACTGGTACTTCGGCATGGTGGACAAAGGGTTCTTCCCGCCCTACGGCACCTTCGGGGACTCCTCTCCGAAACAGGCGCAGCTGCAGTCCGGCTCCGCGGCGCTGGTGATGGACGGCTCGTGGATGATCACGACGTACAACAACGCCGAGGGCATCGAGCTGGGGATCGCGCCGCTCCCGGCCGGTCCCGAGGGCACCCCGATGTCGATGTTCAACGGCCTGGGCGATTCGATCTCCGCGCAGTCGGACAAGAAGGCGGAGGCGGCGCGGCTGATCGGCTTCCTGGCCTCCGATGAGGCCCAGCAGATCATCGGCGAGCGCGCACCGTTCTTCCCCGCCACGGACACCGGCACCCGCGCAGCGATCCAGAGCTACGCGGACCAGAGCCTGGACGTCACGCCCTTCACGGATCGGGTGAAGAACGGTGAGACAGGCCTGTACCCGCTGGTGGAGAACTCCGCCTCGATCGCCTCGATCATGCAGCCCGCCTTCGACCAGATCTGGATGAGGAGAATCAGCGGCGCGGACTTCGCCGCCTACAACGAGCGGGTCAACGCCCTGTTCTCCTGAGCGGACGGCGCCGCGCGACCCCCGTCGGCGCCCCGAGGCCTCACCCCGGGGCGCCGACGTACGCCGTGATCGCGATGACGGCGGCGCCGCGTGCCCACTCGTCGAAGTCACCGCTGAGGCGGCGCAGCACCAGATCGCGCTGCATCTGCGGCAGCATCGCGCGCAGCGTCTGCTCGAACAGCGGGTCGGCCGCGGCGATGATGTCCACGCCCTCCCCGCCGAGGATCAGCGCCTGCGGGTCCACCAGCGCCATGATCCCGGCGGCCGTGTGGGCGAGGGCCCGCGTCACCTCCGCGGCGAGTGCGTGCGCCCCTGCGTGACCGGCCGCCAGCAGTTCGCGCAGCTGCGCGAGCGATTCCTCGGGGCCCAGCACCCCACGAGCCCGGGCCCGCTGCAGCAAAGGCGCGGTGGAGGCGACATCGCTCAGCAGCACCGGACTGCCGTCCTCCCGGGTTCCGACGGGGAAGCGTCCGGTCAACCCGGCCACATCACGCTCGCCGCGGATCAGGCGGCCGTCGACCACGGTGGCGCTGCCCACCCCGGCGCCGATGGTCAGCACCGCGAAGGAGCGGTAGGCGCGGCCCACGCCGAACCAGTGCAGGCCATGCACCATGGCGACCAGGTCGTTCTCCACCACGACGGGCACATCCAGGCACGCGGCCAGCAGATCTGCGAGTTCCACCGGATCCCGCCAGCCCAGATAGTGACAGGACAGCACGGTGCGGCCGCTCGCGACCACCCCGCCGACGCTGATCCCCACCACCGCCACATGCGGATGCGCCTCGATCAGCGCGGTCGCCAGCTCGAGCACCGCCTCGACCACCGCCGGCACCGCGGTATCGGCGAGCGGCACCGCGAGCTCTTCGAGCGTATTGCCGCGCACCGTGGTGACCACGGCGTGAACCTCATCGGCCGTGACCTTCACCCCCACGAAGCGGGGGCCGTGGCGCTCCTCGACATCCAGCGGCTCCTGGGGGCGGCCCTTGGTCGGCGCGACAGTCTCGAGACTGTGCAGGTGCCCGCCTTCGAGCAGCTCCCGGGTCACCCGGGTGACGGTGGGCGCGGAGAGCCCCAGCCGACGGGTCAGATCCCGCCTCGAGCGGGGTCCGAAGCGCAGCAGATCACGGTAGACGGCACGGGCGCTGGCCCCACCCAGCCCCACCATCGAGCGCTGTGAGTGCTGCTGACCGTGCATGGGTGGATCGTAGCCCGGTGATGATGCGCGGAACGGCCCGGATCTGACATCCTGCAGGGGTACCACGTGCAGCCGGGCGGACGACGCCCGGACCCATCGGCCCCAGGGGGACGTTCCATGACTGAGACCACCGCGCAGGCTGCCCAGGAGCAGCCCACCGTCTACACCGCCTACGAGATCGACTTCATGCTCTCGCTGCGCCCCACCGAGAACGGTGAGGTGACCCGCGAGCAGGTGGGTCTGCGCAGCGCCCCGGAAGAGGCCCGCGAGTTCGTGACCGCCGCGGTCACCTCGGGCCTGCGGGCCCGCGGGAAGGTGGAGCGCACCGAGGATGGTCAGTGGCTGCTGGCCGAGGAGGGGCAGGTCATCGCGACCGCGCTGACTGCCGCGGACCGCTGGATGGGGGTGGCCCTGGCCGAGGGTGATGCGATGCGCATGGCCTTCATCATCAAGGCTGCTGAGGCCGTCATCATGCTCACCCAGGACGAGCTGGACTCCTTCATGGTCACCGCCATGACCGATCCGGCGCAGGTGCCCGGCGCGGTGAACGACATCGTCAGCGCCTTCTTGGCCGGCGGCAATCAGCGCACCGTCTCCCTGCGCCGGACCGAGATGGCCACGAAGGATCAGCCGGTGCCGATGATGTTCCACGTCGAGGAGGACGGCAGCTGGAAGATCGGCCACCTGCCGCTGGATGAGGAGGGCATCCTCTCCGTCTCCGACGTCACCTCCGAGGGTGTGCTCACCGCGGTGACCGCCCTGTGGGAGGAGGGCCGCAGCGAGGCCCCGTGAGGCCCAGCGTTTCCGGTCTCCGCTGTTTCTCGTCTCCGCGCCGGGCGCGTCAGGTCACCTGACGCGCCCGGCGCTCTCGCACGTCCCGCAGGCGCTGTCGCAGGTTCCGGTAGGCCCGGCGGATCCGGACGATGACGTAGATCCCCACGCCCAGCAGCACGAGCGCGAGGATCGCGGCGACGATCGGCAGCAGCACGGTCAGCACGCCCATCACTACTGCGGCGAGATCCTCACCGGTGGAGACCAGGACGTTGGAGACCGGCTCCGGGGAGACGTTCACCGCCGCACGGGCGGTGGATTTCGCGGCGTGCGAGCCGAACGCCGCGGCCGCCCCCATCACCGCCATGACGATCGCCGCGGTGGTGTCGGTCTCCCCGCCCAGCAGGTAGCCGATCGCACCGCCGGCGATGGGGCGCACCACGGTGTGCAGCTGATCCCAGAACGAGTCCAGGAACGCGATCTTGTCCGCCGCGAAGTCCACCACCAGCAGGATCCCGGTGATCACCAGCAGGTCGGTGCGCTGCAGCACCTCCGGCACCTGCTCGATCCCGAACAGCCGCCCGGTCAGCCCCAGCAGGAAGATCATGAAGTACGGGCGGATTCCGCTGACCCAGCCGGATCCCAGGGTCATCAGCAGTGCTTCCATCGGCTCTCTCCTCGCCGTGATCGCCGGCTCGTGCCGGGGTGTCGTTCAGCCGAACCGGCTCAGGGCCGACGCCGCCCGCCGGAGGTGTGCTCGTGCAGGACGGTGCGCAGCAGACGGATGTCCTGCCCGGTGGGCTCCGACCAGGTCCACACGTGCCGATCGAAGGCCGACATGATGACCCGTCGGCCGTCCTTGCGGCGCACCGCCGCGGTCAGCCAGTGCACGGGATGCACCACCTTCGATTCGATCCCCTCGATGTCCCGCCAGGGCACCTCGGTGGAGCCCACCGCACCCACGACGCGCAGACCGGCATCGGTGATCTCCACTCGCGAGCGCGCGGTGCACAGCGCCACCCAGGCGAAGCGCAGCCCCAGCAGGAGCAGCAGCACCGCCATCGCCCCCATCGCGAGCAGCACCAGGATCATCGCGAGCCCCGGGGCTCGCCCGTCGTCGAGACCCACCAGCAGCAGCACCATGATGATCACCGGGATCAGCGCGATGCCCAGCAGCACCGCCGCGATCACCGAGCGCAGCAGCGTGTCCATGGTGGGGTTGCGCGGCAGCAGCGCCCGCACCTGGCCCCGGGAGCTGGGGCCGCCGCGCCGACGAGCATCCAGGGCATCCACCATCCGCTCCACCGTCGCGGTGGAGCGCGAGTAGTCGGGCAGCACCGATCCGGACGTCGGTTCAGGGCCGATCTGTCGGGGAATGGTCATGCGCCCAGCGTAGTGTGCAGGGCATGTCCACCCCCTCCGATTCCGGTTCCTCCGCCGCCCGCTTCCGCCGCCCCGGACGCCTGTTCCCCTCGGTCGCCGCGTCGATCGAGGGCGAACCGGACCCGGCGAGCTCCACGGACCTCGCGCATGACTCCGCGCGAGCGCTGCTGGACGGGGTGTTCCACAGCGCCGACCCGGAGGTGGTGCGGCGCGTGGTGACCCTCGCCCAGGAGGAGGGGCTCGCGGATCTGGCGGCCCTGTGGTCCGGTTCCCCCGCCACGACACTGCCCGGTGCGCTGTGGCGGCTGTATGTGCTGCACACGTGGGTGCGGCGCGATGGCGAGGATGTGGTGCGCCGCTACCGCGCCGGGGCCCGCACCGTCCCCGGTCTGCGCTACCTCTCGGGTATTGCGGAGCCCCCGGAAGTGCAGCAGGTCCACGCGACGATGGATGAGATCCTGCGCGGCGCCTTCACCGGGGATCTGCCGCTCGCGCTGCGGCGCGCCGGGGCGGTGGCCACGATCGTCGCGCACGGCAGCGCGCATCTGGCCGACGGCCCGGAGGCCGATGCGGAGGCGGACACCCGCTCGGCGGAGCGTCTGCTGCGCACCGGCGAGGAGCTCGTCGCGGCCGCCCGCGCCGCGGAGGCCGGGCGCCTGGACTGACGTGGGAATTCCCATGTACGCGCCTGCGGGAGCAGACCCGCCGGGCCATGTGCTCTAGGATGGCTGGCGCGCCGGGCCGCGGTTGCCCCGGGCTCCAACATCTGCCGCTTCGAGCGGCCTTCGCGCCGACAGGCGCATCCCGGTCCGGCGCCTCAGCTTCATGCAGGACGCGCGCGTGGCGCGAGGAGGTGACCCGTGGTGTCCTCGCCCTGGCGGGCGGCGCTGGACCGCCTGCGCCCACAACGCACCGAGCGTCCGATGTACGCCCTGCTCGGCGAGCTGGCGGAGCTGCAGCTGCAGGCCACGGACACGCACTCCAAGCTGCTGGGGCATGGCTATCGCGAACGCACCCGCATCGCCCCCAAGCTGCATGAGCAGTCCACCGTGGCCGAGGAGCTGTGTCGGCGCATCTCCGAGCGCCTGGGCCGTTCCCTGGTCACCCCCTATGAGGCGGAGCTGCTGGATGACTTCGCCCTGACCATCGCCGATTCGCTGGATGCGATGGAGCACACCGGCGGGCTGCTGACCGGCACCGAGGTGGGGCCGCTGCCCACCGCACTGCTGGAAGCCGCCAAGGGGATCGAACGGGCCGCGGAGCTGACGGTCGCAGCCTCCTGGACCCTGTCCGGGGAGCGGGACCTGGGCGATTATTATCCGCAGATGCGCAAGCTCAAGCGGCAGGGCGAGCGTCTGGTGCGGCAGGCGCTGGCCGATCTGTACGGCATGAGCGGCTCGTCCCGCGAGCTGATGGCCCTGCGTGACGTGATCGAGTCCGTGCGCGCCACGATCTCGCTGCAGGAGCAGGCTGCACGCCGTGCCGAGCTGCTGCGCGTCAAGGATGCCTGAGTGAGCGCAGTGCTGCTGGGCCTGATCGTGGCGCTGGCCTTGGTGATGGCCTACGTCAACGGGTTCCACGACGCCTCCAATGCGGTCTCCACCTCGATCACCACGCGCACCCTCCAGGAGTCCACGGCCCTGACCATGGCGGCGCTACTGAACGTGCTGGGGACGCTGCTCGGGGCAGGACTGATCGCACTGACCACCGAGTGGGCGGTGTCGATGCTGGGCCTGCAGACGCTGCTGGAGGCGACCGCGGGGCATGGTGAGCTGCTGGGCGCGGCGCTCGTGGCGGTGCTGCTCACCACGATCTTCTGGGACCTCACCACCTGGTGGTTCGGCATGCCCACCTCGACCTGGCATGCCTTCCTCGCCGCCCTGGTGGGGGCGTCGCTGGTGATCGCCTCAGCCGCGGACTGGTCGCGCCTGGGCTGGGTCCTGCTGGTCTCCGTGGTGGGCCCGGTGCTCTCGGCGGCCTTCGCCTTCGTGCTGATGCACCTGGTGCTGCGGCTGGGGCGGGCAGAGATGCTGCGGGCGGGGCAGATCCGCTTCGCGCAGACCATTTCCGCGGGGGCGGTGGCGACCGGTCACGGAATGAACGACTCCCGGATCCCGCTGGCGGTCGTCGTCATCAGCGGCGCGTCCGCCGGGGTGCCGGGGGTGACGTCGCTGTCGATGGTGCTGGCGATCGCCGTCGCGGTGGGGGCCGGGACCCTTATGGGCGGGCATCGTCTGATCCGCACCCTGGGGAGGCGTCTGACGGACCTCACCGCAGCCCAGGGGCTGGCTGCGGAGACGTCCTCCGCGGCATCGATGACGCTGGGCATGCTGGGGCTCGAGGTGCCGATGTCCACCTCGCAGTCGCTGGCCTCGAGTGTGGTGGGGGCGGGTCTGGCACGCGGAGTGCGGCACATCCGCTGGGGCGTGGCGCGCGAGGTGATCATCGCCTGGCTCATCACCCCGCCGGTGTGCGCCCTGCTGGGGGCGGCGCTTGCCGCGGTGGCGGCGACTGCCGTCAGCGCCTGAGGGCCCTATCCTGGATCGACCCCCGTGTTCAAGGAGTGCTGATGTCCGACGCCGAGCGCCCTGGCGCCTCCCGCCGCCGCCCCAGCTACGGTCTGCCCGGCCCGCAGGCTGATGCGAGCCCGGGCTCGCAGGGGCAGACGGGGCCGACGTCCGCACAGCCCACACAGCCCGCACAGCCCGTCCCCTATGGCGCCCCCGCCCCTCAGGCTGAGCCGCTCCCCTATGGCGCGCCCGCCGCGGGTCCGGCCCCCGCTCCCGCCCCGCCGCGGCGCCGCAAGGGGCTCGTGATGCTGATCGTCGGTCTCGTGCTGCTGCTGGTCGTCGGCCCGCTGATGACGATCGGGGGGATCGTGTGGGGCGTGGGCTCCCTGGTCTCGGACACCGCCGCCGGCCCTACCGCGATGGAGGGCGGGGAGCTGACGATGGAGCTGCCCGCGAGCGACATGCTGCTGATCTATGTGCCCAGCGCCGATGCGGATGCGGCGCAGTGCACCCTCGCCGAGGGCGATGCGCAGACCGTCCCCTCCTCGAGCACCGTCACCTTCCCCGACGGCACCGAGTACGAGCAGATCATGGGCGTGGCCGCCGTCTCCGACACCACGGTGACCATCAGCTGCACCGGCACCGATGGCGCCGCATATATGGGGCCGTACGGAATGCTGGACATGATGGGGCCGCTGCTGATCGGCGTGATCGTCGGCGTGCTGGCGGGGCTGGTGGGCCTGGTGCTGACGATCATCGGGATCGTGCGCCTGGTGCGCTCCGGGCGGCGCTGACCGGGCTCCTCGCGTCGTTCCGGGCCCCGCGCCGGGCGCGCGCGAGGGCCGGGCTTAGACCGCTCGTCTCGGAGGCTGCGCGGGGCGCACCGTCCCGTCGGCCCCTGACCTAGAGTGTGCCCCGTACGCGATCTCGAGGACCCCCGGGGGCACCGGGGAGGCCCGAGGACATCGAGGACGGAGCCCCATGAGCACTCACCCGCGCGCCGGACAGCAGGCCCTGCCGGAAGATCTGATCGACGTCGACGCCCTGCTGGATGCCTACTACGACGAGCACCCGGATCCCGCGAATCCGGACCAGGCGGTGTCCTTCGGCACCTCGGGCCATCGCGGCTCCTCCCTGGATGTGCGCTTCACCGAGGACCACATCGCGGCGACGACGCAGGCGATCGTCGAGTACCGCGCATCGCAGGGCATCCGCGGGCCGCTGTTCATCGGCCGTGACACCCACGCCCTGTCCCGTCCCGCCTTCGACACCGCCCTGGAGGTCCTGGCCGGAAACGGCGTGGCCGCGCAGGTGGACGCGCAGGATGGCTACACCCCCACCCCCGCAATCTCCCACGCGATCCTGGTGCACAACCGTGGCAAGGGGGCGCAGGATCCGTCCCGAGCCGACGGCATCGTCGTCACCCCCAGCCACAATCCGCCGCGCGATGGCGGTTTCAAGTACAACCCGCCGCATGGCGGGCCGGCGGATTCCGATGCGACGACGTGGATCGCAGACCGGGCCAATGAGCTGCTGGCCGGCGGTCTGCGAGAGGTGCGCCGCCATGGCCGGGCGAAGGCGCTGCAGGATGCGGCGCGCTACGACTACCTGCGCACCTATGTGCAGGATCTGGCGAGCGTGGTGGATCTGGAGGCGATCCGCCGTGCCGGGGTGCGCATCGGCGCGGATCCGCTGGGCGGCGCTGCCGTGGACTACTGGGCCGAGATCGGCGAGATGCATGACCTGGATCTGACGGTCGTGAACCCCGAGGTGGATCCGCAGTGGTCGTTCATGACGCTGGATCGCGACGGGAAGATCCGCATGGACTGCTCGAGCCCCTGGGCGATGGCGTCCCTGCTGGACAAGCGCGATCAGTACGACATCGCCACCGGGAATGACGCCGATGCGGACCGCCACGGCATCGTCACCCCCGATGGCGGGCTGATGAACCCCAACCACTACCTGGCCGTCGCGATCCGGTACCTGTTCGCGCACCGCCCGGACTGGCCGACCAGCGCGAAGGTGGGCAAGACAGTGGTGTCCTCGAGCCTGATCGACCGGGTCGTGGCGTCACTGGGCCGGGAGCTGTTCGAGGTGCCGGTGGGCTTCAAGTGGTTCGTGCCGGGCCTGATCGACTCCTCGGTGGGCTTCGGTGGCGAGGAGAGCGCGGGGGCCTCGTTCCTGCGCCGCGACGGCTCGGTGTGGACCACCGACAAGGACGGCATCATCATGGCGCTGCTGGCCTCGGAGATCCTGGCGGTCACGGGCCGCACCCCGAGCGCCCTGCATGCCGAGCTGGTGGAGGAGTTCGGGACGAGCGCCTACGCCCGCTCCGACGCCCCGGCCACCCGCGAACAGAAGGCGGTGCTGAAGGCCCTGTCCCCCTCGCAGGTGACGGCGACGGAGCTCGCGGGAGAGCCGATCACGGCGGCGATCACGGAGGCTCCGGCGGGCGGGGCGATCGGCGGGCTGAAGGTCTCCACCGAGAACGCGTGGTTCGCGGCGCGCCCCTCCGGCACCGAGGACATCTACAAGATCTACGCCGAGTCCTTCCGCGGCCAGGAGCACCTGGATCAGGTCCAGGAGGCGGCGAAGACCCTGGTGGATGGGGCACTGAACGGCTGAGCGCCAGTCCGGCGGGCCGGGGTGCGGACGTCGGGGTGCGGGCGAAGCGCCGGGGGATCCCCTCGATGCCCCACCCCGACGTTCGTCAAAGCGCAGTCAAGAATGGACAGGTCTCCGGTTCTATCTCCTGCATCACGGCGTGGTGGCGGCATGCACAGAACCCTTGTGCGCCCGGCGGGGACCTCGGCACCATGGCAAAGGTAAAGATTCGGTAGGGTACAGTGCCGGACCGGAGCTGAAGTGCCGGACCGGGGCTGAAGTGCGACGGATGTCGCGCAGCCGCCCACGTTGAGAGACGCCCACTGCCGTGGAGCACAGGGGAGGAAGGCCGCATGCGAGAGATCTCGCGCATCAGCGCGGCCTGCGCCGCTGCCGCCATCATGGTGCCCCTCGGCGCAGGGACGGCCCTCGCGCTCCCGGCGGATGACGAGAACGTCACGCCGCCGGCCAGCAGCGGCGTCGTCTCGAAGAGCCCGCGGACCGATCCCCCCTCGGCAGATCCGGATCCCAGCCGCCTGCCCTCGGCCGATCCCACGACGGTGACGACGAGCGGCGATCCGACGCAGGAGCCGGAGCCGACCGATACCGGAACACCCTCGCAGACACCGAGCTCGAGCCCTGCAGACCGCACGGACCCGGCGGGTCCGACGGATCCCACCGATCCTGAGAAAACCACCGATCCTGAGGATCCCACCGATCCTGAGGATCCCACCGATCCTGAGAAAACCACCGATCCTGAGGAGACGCCCCCGGACCCGGATCCCACGACGGACCCGTCACCCAAACCGAAGCCCACCACGCCGAGCGACTCCCCCGACCCCACCTCCCCGAGCTCCCCGGCGAAACCGACCGAGGGCGACGAGGAGTCGGAGGATCCCCCCGCCGTCCCCGAGGAGGGCACGGAGGATCCCGAGCAGGATGCAGGGCTGGACGACGCGGAGGACCCCGCGCAGCCAGACCCCGAGCCCGCACCGGCGCCGGCCGCGCCTCGCGCAGACGATGCGCAGCAGCCCCCCGTGGAGCAGCCCAGCCCCACCGCGGCCTCGCGCGACGCCACCCGGGAGGGCAGGTCCACCGCATCGGATGAGCAGGGGGACACCGAGGTGCAGGGGGTTGCCGCCGACGGACCGACGACCCCGGCGCGCACGGCCCCGGATCCGGAGGCCAAGGGCCCGGTGGTGCGGCTGTTCAACGCCTTCACCGATGACGGCACCGTCGGCGCCCAGATGCGTCAGGTGCTCCTGGCGGCACTGGGCATCGGCTTCCTCACGGCGGCCGGGTTCATCGGCGCCACCTGGCATTCGCGCCGCGGCGTGCGCCGCGGTGACCTCGACGGCGGCCCCGAGGCCTGAGGCTCAGCGGTCTGACCCGCAGCGGTCTGACCCGCAGCGGCCTGAACCTCAGCGCTCGTCGGCCAGATCACCGGCCGCCGGATCGCCCACTGCCGAATCGCCGGTGGACAGCTGCGCGCGCACATGCGCGATGATCCCCGGCAGCGCCGCATGCATGTCCCGCACGGTGCGATCGAACGCCCCCTGCCCCTCGTACCAGGGGTCCTCCACGGCGAGCTCCACCTCGGAGGTCCGCTCCTGCCCGGGCTCGAAACGGCGCCAGAGCGCGATCTCCGGCGCGGTGCGGCCGGGCGGAGTCTGATCGGCCATACGGCGCAGGGTCTGCGCGTGCTCGGGCGTCATCGCCAGCACAAGGTCCCAGGCCAGTAGCTCCGTGAGGTGGATGGTGCGGGCCTCATGCTCGAAGGGCTGGGCGTATCCGGCGTGCTCGAGGGCCAGCTCGGTGCGGTCGTCCATCGGCGCGCCCTCCGCCTCCCAGCTGGTGCCGGCTGAGCCCACCTCCACCTGCTCGCCCAGACCTTCGTGCGCGAGCGCCCGGCGCAGCAGCACCGCCGCTGCGGGCGAGCGGCAGATATTGCCGGTGCAGACGGTGAGCAGGCGATACGGGGGCATGAGGCCCATTGTGCCAAGCCGTTTCGGTTCGCGGAGCGGCCCGGTGGGCGGCGCTGCCCGCAGACCCGTACACTGGCCATGAGTGCGAGCGAGCCATCGGCTGCGCACGCGCACGACGCCTTGGAGGCACGAAGGCCCGTGAGTACGCAACGACCGCCCAGGAGGACACCGATGGCCGACATCATCCGCGCCCATGACGACGACTGGTCGCTCGTCCGGGAGATCCGTCTGAGGTCCCTGACGTCCGACCCCTCCGCCTTCGGGCAGAGCTGGGAGAAGGAGTCGACCTACGAGGACTCCGTGTGGCGTCAGCGGGTGCAGGACGCCGCCTGGTTCCTCGCCGTCGACGCCGGTGATCCGGTGGGGGTGGTGGCTGTGCGCCACGAGGGGGACGCCCCCGCCAATGAGCGAGAGCTGCAGGCCATGTGGGTGACCCCGGCGTCGCGGCACAGCGGCATCGCCGTCCGCCTGGCCGAGGCGGTGTTCGAGTGGGCCCGCGAGGACTCCGCGGACACCGTCACGCTGTACGTCGGCCCGGGGAACACCGGTGCGCGAGCCCTGTATGAGTCCCTGGGCTTCCGGGACACCGGGGACCGCTGGGAGGTCGTCGAGGGCGACCCCGACGGTGACTGGCACAAGATGGCCCGCGCCCTCTGAGCCACGACACCCGTCGACTGACCTGACCTGACCTAACCTGATGAGCATTCTCTCGCGCCTGTCCACCGTGGTGCGCGGCGGCAGCTCGACCACCACCGATCGTCCGCACTGGGCCGCCCGCCTCGAGGACGTCAAGAACGGCGTGGTGGGTGGCGCACTGCGCCGACTGGGCTGGCAGCCGCGCGTGCAGCCCTTCCACGGCTACGGCTCGGAGCGCAGCGTGCGAGTGCTCGCCAAGGTCCTGTACGCCTCGCCGTCCACCCCCGCCGACTATCACGACCAGCCGGTGCACGACATGCGCACCATGGCGGTGCGGGGCTGGCGGAACTTCGCCGGTCAGGTGGCGCCCCACCGCACCGTCCACGTGCTGCTGGGCCAGCAGCAGTTCACCACCCGGGCGGACCGCTCCGGGATCGTGGATGTGACGCTCGAGGTGTCCCTGCCGCCCGGCCAGCATGAGGCAGTGCTGTGGACGATGCCCGGCAATGAGGTCACCGCCGATATCACCGTGGTACCGCCGACGGCGCAGGTGGGGCTGGTCAGCGATATCGATGACACCGTCATGGTGACGTGGCTGCCGCGCCCGATGCTCGCGTTCTGGAACGCATTCGTGGTCCACCAGTCCTCCCGGCAGGTGGTGCCGGGGATGCCACGGCTGTACCAACGCCTGCTGCGCGAGCACCCGCAGATGCCGGTGGTGTACCTGTCCACGGGCGCCTGGAACGTGTTCCCGGTGCTCAAGCGGTTCCTGTACCGCAACGGCTACCCGGACGGTCCGCTGCTGCTGACGGACTGGGGGCCGACGAACACCGGGTTCTTCCGTTCCGGCCCCGATCACAAGCACCGCTCCCTCGAGCGGCTGCGCAAGGCCCTGCCGGATCTGCGCTGGATCCTGGTGGGGGACGACGGACAGCATGACCCGACGATCTACGCCGAGTTCGCCGAGCGCCACCCGGAGGCCGTGGAGGCGATCCTGATCCGCGAGCTCACCGAGCCGGAGCAGCTGCTCGCGCACGGCACCCGCAAGCCCCTGGCGGAGCCGCGCGAGGACCGCGGCGGCCCGCTGTCGCTGTCCGCCCCGGACGGCCACGGCCTGCTCGCGAAACTGCAGTCGCTGCGGATGCTGGCGCGGTGAGCGGGGACGCAGCGACCCCGTCGGCCCCGGTGCTGCGCCCGGCTCGGGACGGGGACATCCCCCAGATCGTGGATCTCGTGCAGCGGGCCTACCGCGGTGAGGGCGGGTGGACCACCGAGGCGCATCTGGTGGATGGCGCCCGCGCCGAAGCCGCCGAGGTGCGCGACATGCTCGCCTCCCCCGCTGTGCACCTGCTGGTCGCGGAGGCTGATGGGATGCTGCAGGGCTGCGCGTACACCCGGATCGACCCCGCGGATGCCACCGGCGTGGTCCGCGCCGAGCTGGGGCTGTTCGCGGTGGATCCGGCGCTGCAGGGCCTGGGGCTGGGGTCCCGGCTGCTGGAGGCGCAGGTGGAGCAGCTGCTCGGCCGCGGCGTGGACGTACTCATGATCCAGGTGCTCCAGTCTCGGCCGGAGCTGCAGGCCTGGTATACGCGCCACGGCTTCGTCTCCACCGGGCAGGCGGTGCCCTTCGCGGGGGATCCTGCGCTGCTGAAGGTCGCAGGGCTGGGAATGGACGTCATGGAGCGCCCTCTGGCCCTGTCACCAGGGGTTCAGCCCGGATAAACTGGGGTCATGAGCAACGACGCCTACACTCCTTCCGCCGCCCGCTACGACCACACCCCGTACCGTCGCGCCGGCCGCTCCGGCGTCCTGCTGCCCCCGATCTCCCTGGGCTTCTGGCAGAACTTCGGAGAGGACCGCGACGAGACCACGCTGCGCCGCATTATGCAGCGCGCCTTCGATCTGGGCGTGACCCACTTCGACCTGGCCAACAACTACGGCCCCCCGCCCGGGGCCGCGGAATCGCATGTGGGGCGGATCCTGCACCGCGACTTCCGAGCCCACCGCGATGAGCTGATCATCTCCACCAAGGCCGGCTACCACATGTGGGATGGCCCCTACGGCGATGGCGGCTCCCGCAAGTACCTGCTGAGCTCGCTGGACCAGTCGCTCGAGCGCCTGGGCCTGGAGTATGTGGACATCTTCTACCACCACCGCGAGGACCCGGAGACTCCACTCCAGGAGACGATGGGCGCCCTGGCCGATGCGGTCCACAGCGGCCGCGCCCTGTACGTGGGCATCTCGAACTACTCCCCCGAGGCCACTCGCGGCGCCCACCAGCTGCTGGCCGAGCGCGGGGTGCCGCTGCTGATCCACCAGCCGTCCTACTCGATGTTCAACCGGCATGTGGAGAACGGCCTGCTGGAGACCGTCGATGAGCTGGGCGTCGGCATCGCGGCGTTCTCGCCGCTGCAGCAGGGTCTGCTGACCAACCGCTACATGTCCGGGGTGCCCGCGGGCTCACGCGCCCACGGCTCCAACGGCTCGCTCACCGAGCGGCAGGTGAAGGACAAGGACTACCAGACGCGCGTGCGCGGGCTGTCGGAGATCGCGCACGAGCGCGGCCAGTCCCTTGCACAGATGGCGCTGGCGTGGGCGCTGCGGCACCCGCAGGTCACCACCGCCCTGGTGGGAGCGTCCTCGATCCCGCAGCTCGAGCAGAACGTCCAGACCATGCAGAACCCGGACTTCACCGCAGAGGAGCTCGAGCGCATCGACGAGTTCGCGATCGACGGCACCGCCCGCTGATCCGGTCCGGGCGCGCCCGGGTCCGACCGGGCACACCGGCTCAGCCGGTGTTCTTCAGGCCCGCGGCGATGCCGTTGATCGTGGTGAGCAGGGCCCGCTGCAGCTGCGGGTCCAGCTCCTCACCGCGGGCGGCGGCCGCCCGGGCCCGCTGCAGCATGGAGACCTGCAGGTAGGAGATGGGATCCAGGTAGCGGTCGCGCACGGCGAGGGTGCGCTTGAGGATCGGCTGGCCGTCCAGCAGCTCGAGCACTCCGGTGAGCCGCTCGACCTCCGCGACGCTCAGCTCGTACTCCGCGCGGATGCGGTCGAACAGGTACCACAGGCGCTCGGGCACGAGGGAGTGCACGTAGTGGGCGGCGATCTGCATGTCGGTCTTCGCCAGCTGCATCTCCACATTGGAGATGACGGTGCGGAAGAAGTGCCAGCGGCGATGCATCTCGTGCAGGTCCGCCTCGAGGCCCGCCTCCCGCGCCGCTTTCAGCCCGGAGCCGACCCCGAACCAGCCGGGCACGATCTGGCGCGACTGCGTCCAGCCGAACACCCACGGGATCGCCCGCAGCCCGTCCAGGCCCTTCTCGCTGGTGGTGCGCTTGGAGGGACGGGAGCCGATGTTCATATCCCCCAGCTGCTCCACGGGCGTGGAGGTCACGAAGTACTCGGGCAGCCCCTCGTCCTCCACGAGCGTGCGGTAGCGGGCGAAGGCCGCATCGGAGACCGCCTCCATCACGCCGCCGAACCGGTCGAGGTCCTCCGCGCTCGTGCGAGGGGCGGTGTGCAGGGCGCTGCCCTCGAGCACCGCCGCGAGGGAGAGATCCAGGTTCTCGCGGGCCAGTGAGGGCAGGGTGTATTTGTCGGAGATGACCTCGCCCTGCTCGGTGAACTTGATCTCGCCCTCGAGCACACCGTAGGGCTGGGCGAGGATCGCATCGTAGGTGGGGCCGCCGCCGCGGCCGACGGAGCCGCCGCGGCCGTGGAACAGACGCAGCGTCACGCCGTGTCGGGCAGCGGTGTCGCGCAGGGCGCGCTGGGCCTGGTGGATCACCCACTGGCTGGTGATGACACCGGCGTCCTTGTTGCCATCGGAGTAGCCGAGCATGACCTCTTGGCGGTCGCCGCGCAGGCGCACGATCTCCCGGTAGGAGGGGTCCGACAGCAGCTCGTCGAGGATCTGCCCGGCGTTGTTGAGCTCCTGGACCTCCTCCAGCAGCGGCACGAAGCCGAGGTCCGCGCGCGGGTCCTCCCCCGCGAGGGACAGCAGGCCGGCCTCGCGGGCCAGCAGCGCGGCAGCAAGCACATCGTCGGCCCCGTGGGTCATGGAGATGATGTATGTCTCGATGACGGAGGTGCCGTACAGGCGGTGGGCGTCGCGGATCTCGCGGAACACCTGGAAGGTGGTGCGGGTGTCCTCGTCGAGGATCGATTCGTCCTCGGTGATCGCGGAGCCGACGAGGGGGCGTCGGCTCGCGAGCTCGCGGGCCAGCACGGCGGTGCGCTCGGCGCGGCTGAGCTCCGCGTAGGGGCGCTCCAGCTCCCCCACCCGGTCGAAGAGGCGCGCGGCCACGGCATGGTGCTTCTCGGAGTGCTCGCGGATGTCGAGGGTCGCGAGGTTCAGCCCGGAGGCGGCGAGCACATGCTGGGCCACAGCCAGGGTGCCATCGGCCGCCTTGCGCCCGCCGTGGCGGCGCAGAGCATCCCGCAGGATGCCCAGATCCGCGGCCAGCTCCTCGCGGGTGGCGTAGTCGGCGCCATGTACATGCGCATCGGCGGTACGGATCCGCTCCCGCGTGGCGTGCAGCTTCTCCCGCATGGCGCCGAGCTTGAGCCGGTAGGGCTCCTCGCGGTACAGCTCCTGCTGAACGGGGTCGATCCCCGGGGTGTGCTCGAGATCCGCCGCGAGGCTCTCCCGCAGCTCGGCGTCATCCCCAGTCAGTGCGCTGGAGACGGACAGCTCAAGGATCAGGTCCTCAACAACCTCGATCGCGAGGTCGATCGCCGTCTCGGACTGCAGGCGCAGCACCTCCCGGGTGACGTCAGCGGTGACGTAGGGGTTGCCGTCGCGGTCCCCGCCAATCCAGGAGCCGAAGCGCAGCGGGACGTGGTCCTCCCGCAGCTCAGCGCCGTGGGCGCGCAGCTCCTCGCGCAGGTCATCGAGCATGCCCGGCATGGTGGTGCGGAAGATCTGCCGCAGGTAGTACAGGGCGTTGCGGGCCTCATCCTGCGGGGTGGGGCGGTGGCGGCGAAGCTCATCGGTCTGCCACAGCGTCTCGATCAGCTCGGCGAGGTCGCGGTCCTGTCGGCGCCGTTCGAGGCTGCCCTCCTCGGTGTCCACGGCCAGCAGGTCGGAGATGCGCCGCAGCTTGGTCAGGACCGCGCGGCGGGACGCCTCCGTGGGGTGGGCGGTGAAGACCAGGCGCACGTCCAGGGAATCCACCGCCTGCTGCAGACCCTCGGGACCGAGCTTGTCGTGGACGGCGCGGACGGTCCGCGGCACCCAGGACTCGGCCGCCGGGCGCTCCTGCAGGGCGCGCACGCGGTACACCTGCTCCGCGGCGTTGGCCAGCAGGAAGTACTGGGTGAAGGCGCGGCTCAGCGCGGTGGCCTGCTCGAGGGGCACATTCGCGAGGGAGGCGACGACATCGTGGGAGCTGGCCTCGGAGTCCGCGGACTTCGCCGCTTTGGTGGTCTGGCGCACCTCTTCTACGAGGTCCAGCAGCTCCTGGCCGTGCTGCTCAGCGAGGGTGTGGCCCAGCAGCGTGGAGAGGCGACGCACGGTCGCCCGCAGTGGCGCATCGATCAGCGGATCATCCCCGACCACGGGGAACTCACTGGTCAGGGTGGGGACGTCGATGGCGTCGGGCTCGCGCACGGGGCCTCCTGGGGATGGGCGCCGGACCGCGGTCGCCGACGGGTTCCAGGGCGACCGCGCCGACGCGGGACGAACGGGGACAGACTATCGCGCGGGGCGTTCCGGGCCGCGGGGCGTGCAGGGTTTGGGACGGCGACACGGCGCGGGATGCGCTCAGAGCACCGCGCGCAGGAAGTCCTTGGTGCGGCGATGGTCGGGCTCAGAGAAGATCTTCTCCGGCGCCCCCTGCTCGACGATCCGGCCCTTGTCGAACATCATCACCCGCTGGGAGACCTCGCGCGCGAACTGCATTTCGTGGGTGACGATGAGCATCGAGATGTCGGTCTCTGCGGCGATGTCCTTGAGCACGCCCAGCACTTCGTCCACCAGCTCGGGATCCAGCGCGGAGGTCACCTCGTCCAGCAGCAGGATCTCGGGGTCCATGGCGAGTGCGCGGGCGATCGCGACGCGCTGCTGCTGCCCGCCGGAGAGCTGGGTGGGGCGCGCATCCTGCTTCGCGGACATCCCCACCTTCTCCAGCAGGCCCTCGGCCTTGGCGACGGCCTCGTCCTTGCCCAGCCCCATCACGTGGACGGGCGCCTCGATGAGGTTCTCCAGCACCGTCATGTTGGGGAACAGGTTGAAGTGCTGGAACACCATGCCGATGTGGGTGGTGGTGCGGCGGCGCATCTTATCGCTGATGCGCACGCGGCGGCCATCGCGCCGCTCGTACTGCAGCGGGTGCCCGCCGATGTGGATGTACCCGCCGGTGAGCTCCTCGAGCGTCATCACCAGACGCAGGATGGTGGTCTTGCCGGAGCCGGAGGGGCCGATGAGGGTGACGCGCTCCCCCGGGGAGACCGTGAAGTTGAGGTCCTCCAGCACGGTGTGGTCGCCGAACCGCTTGAGGACATCGCTGAACTCGATGTGGGGGACGGCATCCGACGCCGGGGTGTCGGCCGCGGGGACCGCGCTGCTGCCGGGGGCCGGGGTGTTCTCAGGCAAGTCTCTTCTCCAGTCGTCGAACGAGGACGGACGTCGGGTAGCTCGCGGCCAGGAAGATGAGGCCGGCGATGGTGATCGGCTCCGTGTAGCGGTAGGTGGCGGCGCCGTAGTTCTGCGCCTGGTTCACCATCTCCGCCACGTAGATCACCATGAGGAACGGCGTCTCCTTGAACATGGAGATCGCGTAGTTGCCCAGGGCCGGGAGGGTGGCCCTAATGGCCTGCGGGATGATCACGGCCCGCCAGGTCCGCGTGTGCGGCAGCGACAGAGCGGTCGCGGCCTCCCACTGACCCTTGGGCACCGAGTCGATGCCGGCGCGGTACACCTCGGCCATGTAGGTGGTGTAGTGGATGCCCAGCACCCAGATGCCGATGGTGAGCGCGTCGAAATAGGGGGCCAGCAGCAGGTTCGCGAACACCAGCTGCACCACGAGCGGCGTCATGCGGATGAACTCGACCGCGCCGGTCACCGGGGCGGTGATGATGCCCGGGGCGCTGCGCCGCACGATGGCGACCACCAGGCCCAGCACCACGGCGATGAGGGTGCCCAGCACCGTGGCCAGCAGCGTGGTCCTGAATCCGTCCAGCAGCAGCGGCAGCGTCGCGACGGCGTGATCCCAGCTCCACCAGCTCATGCGACCTCACCCCTGACATTGCTGCCGGGGGCGCGCAGCAGCGAGCCCAGGGAATCCTTGAGCGCGGGGCCGCGGCCGATCCGGTGCTTGGCCCGCACCTCCAGGGCGTTCATGAAGATCACGAGCACCCAGGCGAGCACGAAGTACATCGCGAGCCCCACCAGGAAGGCGAACCAGGTGCCGGTGGTGCGGCGCAGCTGCTCGATCTGGAAGAAGAGGTCGGCCAGGGTGATGAGGTTGACGATCGCGGTGCCCTTCAGCAGCTGGATCAGCAGGTTGGACAGCGAGGGGATCATGAGCGCCCAGGCCTGCGGGATGATGACGCGGAACATGCCGCGCGCCGGGGACAGCGACAGGGCGCTGATGGCCTCGTACTGCCCCTTGGGCACGGACTGAATGGAGCCGCGCACCACCTCCGCGCCGTACGCCCCGTAGTTCAGGGACAGCGCGAGAATGCCGCACAGCATCGGCTCAAGCTCCCAGCCCAGCAGGGGCAGCACGAAGAACAGCCAGAACAGCTGCACCACGAGCGAGGTGCCGCGGAAGACCTCCACGAACACGCGGGCGATCACGCGCACGACGGCGAGCTTGACGGTCTGGGCGATGCCGAACACGAGCGCGATGAGCATCGCCCCGGCGGCGCCGCCCAGAGTCAGCGCCATGGTGACCCCGGCCCCCTCGAGGAGCTGGGGCCAACGGCCGGCCAGCGCCTCGAGGTTCGCCGGGAGCGTGGAGAAGAAGCCGGTCAGGCCATCCACGAAGACCTCCAGCGGGAGAGGAGTACGGGCAGGACTATGGAGCGGGAGGTCGCCGCGGTCACTGCAGGGAGGAGAGGTCGCCCTCGCACAGCAGCTCGGCGGTCATGTCCGCGGGCGGCAGCTCCTCGGCGGTGAAGCCGAAGTCACCCACGATCGACAGGTAGCGCTCCTCGTCGGAGACGATGTCCGCGAGCACCTCGTTGTAGGCGTCCAGCAGGCTGGTGTCCTCCTTGCGGAACACGGTGCCGCCGGCGCCGACCTGCTTGACCCCGTCGATCTCGGCGACGAAGCTCTCGGTGACCTCGACGTCGATGTTCGAGTTGTCCTTGAGCCAGTTCAGGGAGATCGCGGTCAGGGCGAAGGCGTCGGCGCGGCCGGAGCTGATGGCGTCCACGCCGTCCTGCGGGCCACCCACCTCGATGGAGTCCAGGCCCAACTGGGCGGCGTAGTCGGATTCGATCGCGCCGCTCATGGTGGCCACGGTCAGGCCGGAGTCCACAAAGGAGTTCATGTTCTCCAGGCCTTCGGGGTTGCCGGTGGGGACCATGAGCGCGGTCGTGTACTGGAACTCGGGCTCGGAGAAGGCGGCCTCGGCGCAGCGGTCCGGGAGGATGGACATGCCGGCGCTGATGGCGTCGAAGCGCCCGGCGTTCAGGCCCGGGATGAGCGAGCCCCACTCGGTGTTGACGCCCTCGACGTTCTCGATGCCCAGCTCACCGAAGATCTCGCGGTGCAGGGCGACGGTGGCGCCGGTGAGCTCGCCGCCCTCATCGAAGCTGTAGGGCGCCTCGCCGGCGAAGCCGACGGTGATGGTTCCACTCTCCTGCAGGCGGGTGAGGAGATCACCGTCCCCCTCGCCGCCGGCGGCGGAGCCGCCTCCAGCACCTCCGTCGGTGCGGCTGCAGGCGGTGGCGGTGCCGAGCGCGGCGGCGGTGAGCACGAGCCCGCTGCGGCGGAAGAAGCTGCGACGGTTCTGCATGGAAGGACTTGCCCTCGATGATGGTCGGATGCGGTGGTTTCTCCGGATGGTGCGGATTGTCGGACACTCCGAGATCCGGGCACTGCGGAGCCACGCTGCCGATCCGTTGCCATGCGGGTCGAGTCATCTGCCGCTTCGTAACAGCCTCGTGATCCGGCCCCGGGAAGTGCGCATCCCGCGGGCGGGGATGAGAAGATTTCCTGGCGCATCCGTCGTCAGTCCCAGGAGGTCGTCGATGCCTGTTCCGCACCGGTCGGTGAATCTGCCGCTGCTGCAGCCCATCCGTCGGCCCTCGATCATCGACCAGGCCGAGCTCGAGCTGCGCGAAGCGATCTATGCCGGGGACCTGCGGCCGGGCGACCCGGTGCCCGAGGTGCAGGTGTCCTCCCAGATGGGCATCTCGCGCTCCTCGCTGCGGGAGGCCTGCCAGCGCCTGGTGCGCGACGGGCTGCTCACCCAGTTCCCGGGCCGCGGCCTGTTCGTGACCACGATGGATGCCGCGACGATGAGCGATTTCATCGCCTACCGCCTGGGGATCGAGATGCAGACCGCCTCGGTGGTGGCCGCCCGGGTCACGGCGCTGCGCGAGGCCGGGGATGACGAGGGGGCCGATGCCCTGCTCGCGCCGCTGCACGAGCAGCTCGCGCTCAGCCGTGCCGCCCTCGAGGCCGGGTCCCTGATCGAGGCGGGCAATGCTGACCTGGACCTGCACCTGCGCTTAGCCGAGCTGTCGCAGAACCAATTCCTGGTCTCGGCGATGAACACGATCGTGATCCTCACCCGCATGGGCGCCTTCTCCGATCCGCGCGGCTACGGCGTGCGGGCGGATCTCACCGCGCAGCATGAGGCGCTGCTGCAGGCGCTGCGCGCCGGAGATGCTTCCGCGGCGCGCGCGGTGCTGCGGGAGAACCTGCAGGAGCTGGCCGACCGGCTGCGCAGCGGCGCCGAGGAATCCGAGGTGCTGCGCGAGGGGGATCTGGAGGACCGTGAGGAGGATCCGCCGCGCTGAGCGGGGACGTGGAGCGCTGAGCGGACCCGCGCTCGGCGAGCACTCCCCCGCGACGACAACGGGCCCCGGCAGTGCCGGGGCCCGGTCAGGGCGGAGACGAGAGGATTTGAACCTCCGAGGCGCCTTCTCGGCACCTACTCCCTTAGCAGGGGAGCGCATTCGGCCGCTCTGCCACGTCTCCTGATGCCACCCGCGAAGGCGGCACGCCGATACAGCATACGGGAGGCACGGGAGTGCTCCAAAGCGGAAGCGCGCAGATCACGTCACAGCCCGCATCGGCACCATCGGCGCGGGGTGAGCCGGCCGCGACTCACAGGCCCAGCTTCTCCTGCAGCAGGGCGATGTGCTTCGGGGTGCCCACGCGGTACTTCACGAAGGTGAGGATGCCGTCGGCGTCGATCGCGAACGTGGAGCGGATGGTGCCCTCGACGATCCGGCCGTACATGTTCTTCTGCCCCCAGGCGCCATAGGCGGCCATCACCTCGTGGGTGGGGTCGGCAGCGAGGGTGTACGGGAGCTCCTGCTCGGCGACGAAGCGATCCAGCTCCGGGACCTCGTCGGGGCTGATGCCCACCACGCGGTACCCGGCATCGGTGAACATCTCGTGGTGGTCGCGCAGGTCCACGGCCTGGCGGGTGCACAGGCTCGTGTTCGCGGCCGGGTAGAACCACAGCAGCGCGGGCGCACCGCGCAGATCCTCGAGGGTGACGCGGCCACCGCCGGCGGTGGCGAGGTCGAAGGACGGGGCGGGATCCCCCACGGCGAGCTTGACGGGCTTATCCGATGCGCTGGTCATAGCCCGGAGCCTAGCGGGGGCCGCGTCGGCCGTTCTGTATCCGCGGTTCGGCGATTCTGTTCCAGGAAGTGCTACAAAACGGCCGATCCACCGGGGGCCGGAGGCGCGGGGGCAGGGGCGCGGGCGCGGGGCGGGGGCTCAGTGCCGCGGGTTCCGCCGGCCCAGGTACGTCTCGCGGAAGGCCCGTTCGGCGTGCCGGTCCCCCAGCAGCAGCAGCTGGCACTCCCCCGACGGAGCATCCTCGATGCTCTCGTGCAGGATCCCCGCGTCGTCCAGCAGCCCGACGATCCGGCACCCGGTGCGGCGCTGCACCTGCTCATCGCCGACGGACCGCCGGGTCAGGGAGGAGGGGCGCGGCGCGAGGAACATCTCGCTGCCCTCGGCGATCAGCACCCGATGGCTGAGCCCGGCATGGTTCCACAGGTCGGTCGCGCCGATGGTGGCGTAGGACAGCACGGAGTCGGCACCGGCCCGGTAGAGCGTTGCGACATTGCGCTCGTAGGTGGCGCGGGAGACCAGCTGCAGCTCGGGCCGCAGGCGCCGACAGAACAGCGTGAGGTACACGTTCAGGTCATCGTCCCGCGGGGTGACCAGCACGGCGCTGGCCTGGTCCAGGCCGGCGCGGCGCAGCACCCGCTGGTCGGCCGCATCGCCCTCCACCACGGCGTAGCTCGCGGTGCCCTCGAGCACGGAGTAGGAGTTCTCCACCCGCCCCTGCTCAAGCTCCACGATCGTGTTCGGCACGCCCTCTTCGGACAGGGCGCGGGAGGCGGCGCGGCCCACGCGCCCGCCGCCGAGGATCACCACCGGCTCCTCGTGGCAGCCGCGCACCTGGTAGAGCGCGTCGTAGCGGTCGAGCTGTTCCCGGGTGCCGCCGAGCACCAGGACGGTGTCCCCGGTGATGGGGACGTCGTCGGTCATGGGGCGAAGGCGGCCCTGCCGCATGATCGCGAGGATCAGGGCGCCGTCCGCGAGCTCCCTCCGTATCTGCCCCAGGGAGCGCCCCACCAGGGCGGTGCCCCGGGCTGCGGCCTCGGCGATGAGGGTGGCGCCGAAGGAGCCGATGACGTGGTAGCGCCCGGTGGAGCCGAGCACGCGCGAGGCCATCTCGCGGCCCAGCACCTGTCCGAGCTCGAGCACATGATCGGCGCCGGCCAGCTGCAGCACGTCCACGGAGACGGGTTTCGCGGCCGTGACCGCGACGGGCACATCCCGGGCGGCCTGCCGGACGGTGAAGGCGACGTTGGTGTTGGCGTGATCGGAGAGCGTGGAGACGACCAGACGGGCGCGGGCCGCCCCGGCCTTGCGGTACGTGGTGGCGGCATCGAGGGGGCCGACGAGGACGTGTCGGCCCTGGTCGTGGAGGTCACCGGCGAGCGCGGCGTCCTCGAGCACGACGACGGCGGGGACGCGGGAACGTTCGGCGCGAGCGGCGAAGGCTTGGGTGACCGAGTCGGTGCCGACCAGCAGCACGTGGCCGCCCAGATGATCGGGCACCTTGCGGGGGGTGCGCAGGGCGCGGCGGCGGTCCAGCCAGGGCGTGACCACGTACTGGATGGCGAAGAACGGCAGCAGCACCAGCATGTAGGCAACGCCGCTGAACAGCACCAGCAGGGAGAACAGCCGTCCGGCGTCGGATGTGAAGGTGATGTCCCCGTAGCCGAGGGTGGACATCGTCGTGATCGCCCAGTAGATGGCGCTGATCACGGAGTGGGGCCGGCCCTCGCGGGCCATGATGACGAGGAACACCGTGGCGTACACGGTGACCATCGCCACCCCGAGGGCGAGGATGACCAGGCCGCCGCGCGAGCGACGGCCCAGCAGGCCGCCACGCTCGCGCCGCCGCTCAGGCCCCAGGGAGTCCATGGCCGGTGCTCAGATGCTCAGCGCTGCCCGCGACGCTCGAGGGCGCGCACGCCGCGCCAGGCGACGGGGATCAGCACGGCGGCGAGCACGGCCTTGACGATGCCGCCGGGGATAAAGGGCCACAGCCCCGCGGCGAGCACGCCGGACAGGTCCGTCGGCACCCCGATCACGGTCTGGAGGATCAGTGCGAGGTACGGCAGGCCGATGAGGAAGGGGACGGCGCTGGCCAGAGTGAACCCAGCCAGGGCCGCAAGGGGCCGACGGTCCCAGGCCCGCTCGGCGCACCAGCCCGCAACGAAGGCGGCGGGGATGAAGCCGAGGATGAAGCCGAAGCTCGGGGTGAGCACGGAGGCGGGGCCGCCTGCGAAGCCGGCGAACACGGGGGCGCCGGCGAGGCCCGCGAGCATGTAGGTGAGCAGTGCCGCGCCGCCGCGGCGGGCGCCGAGGGCCGCGCCCACCAGGAGCACCCCGAGGGTCTGCCCGGTGATCGGCACCAGCGGCAGCTCGATGGTGATCTGTGCCAGCAGCGCCACCACGGCGGCACCGGCGAGCACGAGCATCGCGTCACGGGCGAGGGTGCGGTGCCCGGCTAGGGCATCTGCCAGGACGGGGCGGCGGGCCGGGTGGGCGATCGCGGTCAAGGGGGCTCCTTGCGGGGTGGAAGCGGGGCGGGACGGGCACAGCCTACGCAGTGCGCGGCAGAAGGCTCACCCCGCGCGGTGTGAGACGGGCGGGGACCGCCCTGAGCTGTGCCCTCACGGCAGGGCCTGGCGAGCGACCGCCCGGGCCTGCGCGGCATCGGGTGCGCTGAGCGCGCGGGCGGCGAGATCGCGCATCTGCGCGCGGGAGAGGCGGCCGAGGGCGTGGGCGACGGGCCCGAGGGCGCTCGGGGTCATCGAGAGGCTGTCTGCGCCCAGGCCGATCAGCACCGGAGCCAGCAGCGGGTCGGCGGCGGCTTCCCCGCACACGCCGATGGGAATTCTGGTGGCGGCACCTCCCGCGCAGGTGGCCTGGATGAGGCGCAGCACGGCGGTCTGCCACGGGTCGACGAGCGCGGCGAGCGCGCCGAGCTGGCGGTCGGCGGCGGTCGTGTACTGGGTGAGGTCATTGGTGCCGATCGAGGCGAGATCGCAGCAGGCCAGCAGCTGCTCGGCCTGGAGGGCCGCGGCTGGGGTCTCGACCATGATCCCCGTGCTGACCAGGCCCCGCGCCCGGCACTGGGCGGTGAACTGCGCGGCCTCGTCGGCGGTGGTGATCATGGGAGCGATGACATGGACCTGCGCGCTGCTCGCCGACGCGGCCGCGGCGATGGCATCGAGCTGGTCGGTGAGCACCTCAGGGTGGGCGGCGGTGGTGCGCCAGCCGCGCACGCCCAGAGCGGGGTTCGGCTCTGCGGGCCCGCTGAGGAACGGCAGGGGTTTGTCGGCTCCCGCGTCGAGGGTGCGGACCACCACGGGGCGGCCCGGGAACAGCTCGAGGATCTCCCGGTAGCAAGCGGTCTGCTCGGCGATGTCGGGAGCGTGCTCGCGGTCCAGGAACAGGAATTCGGTGCGCAGCAGGCCCACCCCGTCGGCCCCGGCAGCGAGCGCCTCGCGCGCCTCGGCGAGGGAGCCGATGTTGGCGTGCAGCAGGACGCGGGTGCCATCGACGAACTGGACCCCGCCGCCGGGGTACGACGGGGCGCTCGGGCGCTCGCGCAGCGCGAGGGCGGCACGCTGCTCCTGCGCGGCGGTGATCTCGGTGCTGATGGTGCCGGTGCTGCCATCCACGTGCACCCGCGTGCCCTCCGGGAGGTCGAGGACGCCGGGGGCGGCGACCACGGCGGGCAGGCGCAGGCGGCGCGCGAGGATCGCGGTGTGGGACAGCGGCCCGCCCTCGGCAGTGACCAGGGCCAGCACCTGCGTGGGATCCAGCTCGGCGGTGTCGGCGGGAGCGAGGTCCCGCGCCACCAGGACGTACGGCTCATCGGCAGTGGGCAGACCGGGCATCGGCTCGCCGCGCAGGACCGCGATGATCCGGTGCGCGATATCGCGGACATCGGCGGCGCGCTCGGCCATCGGACCGCCAAGAGCGATGAGCTCATCGGCGATCTGCGCGGCAGCCTCCCAGATGGCGCGCTCGGCGGCGGTACCGCAGCGCCGCACCCGCTCCTGCGCATCACCGAGGAGCACGGGGTCGGTGGCCATGACGGCGCTCGCGGTGAGGATCCCCCCAGCCGGCCCCTCGGCGCGGGATGCGCGCTCATGCAGGTCCTGCGCCACCTCTGCGGCAGCTGCCGGAATCCGCTGCGCGTCCCGGGCCCGCTGCGGCTCGGGCAGCGGCGGGATGCTCGCGGAGGGTTCGCGTGCCGGCGCCGACAGCAGCCGCACCGGGCCCACGGCCAGCCCGGGGCTGACGGGCACACCATGGCACCGGCTCATGGGGACCTCCCTGCGCGTGGTTCTGCTGACGATCGTGCTGTGCGTGGCGCTGATCCACACCGTTCCCCGGTCGCGCTCCATCGCCGGCGCGGTCACGGCGGTGCTCGCCGTCGCCGCGGTGCCGATCATGGCGGACCGCCACCGCGACTGGGACGCCGCAGGCCACCATCGCTTCTGATACGGCGCGTCCCGGCAGCCCGGTGACCACCGGGCCCTGCGCGGAGGGTGCGGGATTCGAACCCGCGGTACAGGGTCACTGCACAATGGTTTTCAAGACCATCTCATTCGGCCGCTCTGACAACCCTCCTGGTGCCGTAGGGCACCCGCATGAGTCTACCGGCACTAGGGTGGCAGCACCCGTCGGACCCCACCGCCTGGAAGACGAGGAGCTGACATGCGGGCGATGCGCATCACCGAGGACCACCGGCTCGAATCGGCTGAGGTGCCCGAGCCCGTCCCGGACCCGGGCGAGGTGCTGATCGACGTGATCGCCGCGGGTGTGAACCGCGGGGATCTCGCGCAGGTGGCCGGGCACTACCCGCCCCCGCCCGGCGCCTCGGAGCTGCCTGGCATGGAGATCTCCGGGCGGCGGCGCGACACCGGGGAGGAAGTCGTGGCGCTGATCCCCGGCGGCGGGTACGCGGAGGTGGTCGCGGCCGATGAGGGCCTGCTGCTGCCGATCCCCGTCGGCATGGGGGTCATCGAGGCCGGAGGCATCATCGAGGTCGCCGCGACGGCGCTGTCGAATCTGGTGCTCGAGGCGGGTCTGCATGAGGGCGAGACGGTACTCATCCACGGCGGCACCGGCGGCGTGGGATCCTGTGCGATCCAGCTCGCGAAGAGTCTGGGCGCGCACGTGCTCACCACCGTCGGCTCCCCCGCGGCGATCGGGGTGGCGCGGGATCTCGGGGCCGATGTGGCCTGGGACCGGTATACCACGGATCTGCCCGCTGCCGTCGCCGAGGAGGGCGGCGTCGATGTGATCCTCGATGTGATCGGCGGGGCGGCACTCACAGACCACGTGCGCATGCTGCGCGAGGGCGGGCGCCTGGTGATCATCGGAACGCTCGGCGGGGCGCGCGGGGAGCTGCCGATCATGGAGCTGATGTCCCGGCGCGGCCGCGTGGTCGGCACGACCCTGCGCTCGCGCCCGCTGGAGGTGCGCCGTTCGATCATCGAGGCGACGCGGCATGTGGTGTGGCCACTGCTGGAGAGCGGGGAGATGACGATCCCGGTGCATGCCCGGCTGCCACTCGAGCAGGCCGGGGAGGCGCACGCGATCCTGCGCGAGGGCGGTCACCTCGGCAAGGTCATCCTCGAGGTCGCCCCGCCGCGCGGCGGTCGTCACGGGCGGCGCCGACGGGGGTGAGCGCTCCGGGCAGGAGGCGCCTCAGGATCGCGGGTCTTTGACCTCGTTCGCCCCGGGCAGGGTGTGCATGATGGCCTCCCAGGCGGTGATCGACGGCACCGGCACCAGCTCGAACGCTTCATCATCATGGAGCAGGACCCAGCAGGATTCCTCGACCCGCAGGTACACCGCGAAATCCTCGGCCGGGGAGCCGTCCGTCGAGGTCCAGGCCGTCTGCATCCGCACCAGCTGCCAGGACGCCTTCTCATCGGCCCCCAGCTGTGCATGCAGCTGCGACCAGGCCGCAGTGCGGGCAGCGGCGTCATCGGACTCGAGCGCGGTGATCTGCTCGGCGTCCACCGCGATGGTCGCGGCACCCTCCAGCGGGGCCTCGCAGGGCTGGAAGCGCAGCAGCCGCGTCAGCATCCCCGGCAGGGTGAGGAACGGGGCGGGGACGATCTCCGAGAGATCCTCCCGCGCCACACTGCGCCGCACGGTCACCGCGTTCAGGCCGCAGGTTACGTGGTGCTCGTGGTGGCCGCCCGGTCCTGAATTCGTGAGGATCACAGACAGCAGCGGGCTGCGCAGTGCGGTGCGCATCGCATCCAGTGCCTCGTCTCCCGCAGGCAGACCTGCCGGAAGCGGACCATCGGCGATGAGCAGCGCAAGCGCCTCGGCGGTCTCCTCGGCCGTTGCGCGCACCGTCCCGGTGACTGCGTCATAGGAGATCGTCATCGGTCCTCTCCTTCCTGGACGATGATGCTGAGGGAGTCCAGCACCTGCTGGAACAGCTCGGTGACCTCACGGTCGCGCAGAGCCATCGACGTCAGCGCCAGGGTGATGAGCACATCGCCCACCCGGGTGAACACCTGACGGTTGATGGCGGTGACACCGGAGGGGCTGGTCTGCAGGGATGCGCGGAACCAGCCCTCCTGGCCGTCTACGTCGAGCGGGCGGTCATCCAGGGCGTAGAAGTCGGGCACCGTGGCGAAGGCCTGCGCATACACGAGGCCCTGCAGCTCCTCGAGGTCCTCCGGGGCGTCGTCACCGAGGCGTTCGATGCTGACGATCACGTTGTCCCCGAAGGGGCCTGCGGTCTCGCTCGGCATGCTCGCCACGAAGACGCGAGGTTCCTCCAGCAGCTCCGTGGTCCAGGTGGCGGGGACGCTCACCCGGGCAGTCACCTCAGCGACTCCCGGGATCACGACCTCATGCTCGGTCACAGCGGTCCTCATCGCTTGCGGTGCTCCCTCGATAGCTCAAGCCCGATACGGGGCGGGGCGCGTGTGCGCCTCAGCCCAGAATCCAGTCTATGGCCGCATCCGCCACGCCGCCGCCGATGATCCCACCGCCGATCGCGCCGACAACGCCGCCGACCACGCCACCGATAGCGGTGCCGGGTCCGGGGAAGATCGACCCGATGGCCGCTCCTGCTGCGGCTCCACCCTTGGCACCGGCCCAGGCGCCCGCAGCGGCCCCGGCAGCGTTGACACCTCCGTCGAGGGCGGCGCGGGCACCACGCTCAACACCGCTGAGGCTGGGGTCACCCGCGTCCTCGTTCCACCGGTCCACACCCGCGAAGATGCCCGTGAGGAGATCACCCGCAGGGCCCAGATACTTCGCGGCACCCTTGAGGGCGTACGCGTTACGCAGCCACGGCACGATCGCGTCTTCGCCGCCGTGGGCGAAGATGCGCCACGCCTGATTGATCATCTCATCGCCGGCGCGCCCAACCGCGTCCATGAAACCGGTCATCCAGTTGCGCCAGTCCCCGAAGGCCTCGAAAGGGTTCTCCAGCGGACCGTCGAAAGGGAAGATGTCCTTGAGGTTCTCGATGAGTTTGCCGAAGAACCCATCGGCCGAGGCGACGTCCTGTTCCTCAGCGTGTTCTGCGAGCTCCCGGGCGAGCTCCATGATGCGCTCCACTGCAGCGCGGATCTCCGCACCGTGCAGGCGCACCCACTCGTCACGGAAACGCTCCGCATCACTTCCCCGCCAGAAGCTGTCGATCCCCTGGATGACGCCATCGAGCTGACCGGCCCGATCCTCAATGACCGTCCGACGATCAGCCATGAGCTGGGCGAACTGCTCGCCCTGCTCGGTATCCATCCCGTAAAAGCTCACTGCACGCCCCTCATGCAACCCAATATGACCATCACATCTTCGCGGACACGCACGGCAAGCGCGATGGGGAGTACTCCCCATCGGACCGATCGCACACGACCGGACCGCGAGCGGGATGACAGACTGCCACCATGGACGACCCCGTGATCATCCGCCTGCTCGCCGCGGCAGGCTTCGCCCTCGTCGGCGTGCTCTGCCTGCTCTATTCGGCCTGGGCACGCGCTGGGCGCTCCGCCCGGGCCCGGCGTTGGATGGGCAACGAGTTCGGCAGCACTCCGAACGATGAGCGCATGACCGTGCTCGGGCTGCCGGGGATCGGCCTGATGTGCTTCGGGCTCGCCGCGGTGACGATCCCCCGCATCGGCCTGTACCTCGCGGTCATCGGGGCGCCCCTACTGCTGCTCGGGCTCGCCGCGCTGTTCCTCGCGCTGATGCTGTTCATCCCGCTGCCGGATGCGATCTACCCGCGCTGGGCACGGCCTGTGCGCCACCAGCGGCGCGAGCAGGAGCGCGCCATGAAGGCGTGGCTGCGCGAGCGCTGAGCAGCGCTTTCGCTGTATCGGCGCAACAGCGCTCGTTCAGTCGCGCACGCCCTCCAGCACGAGCACCGTCCCGTCGGCGTAGACCGAGGCGGTGACCGCATCGGCGCTGTCCTTGACTCCCTGCGGGGCCTGCCCCATGGCGATCCCCACCCCGGCCCAGGTGAGCATTTCGGTGTCGTTGAACCCGTCGCCGACGGCGAGCGTGTGCGCCTGTTCGATCCCGAGCTGCTCGCGGATCTGCTCGAGGGCGCTGGCCTTGGAGATACCGGGGGCGGCCATGTCCAGCCAGGCCGTCCAGCCGATCGCGTACTCCACGCCGTGCACCCCGGATTCGGCGACGACCTTCGAGAACTCCTGCGGGGACAGGTCCGGGACATGCACCACCACGCGCACGGCCTCGAGCTGCATGAGCTCATCGAGGTCACTCTCGATGGCCTGCACCCCGAAGCTTGCGTCCTGGAACCCGGGGGTGGCGCGGAAGGAGCCGTCGGCCAGTTCGACCGCATAGTGCGCATCCGGGGCGACCTCGCGCAGGGTCGCGAGCGCATGCCCCGGCTGGAAGGAGCGGGTGTCGATGACCTCCCAGCCGTCGTCGGCGTCCTCGTGGATCCGCAGGGTCACCGCGCCGTTGGAGCACACCGCGTAGCCGTCGGTGATGCCGGCGGCGCGGACGATCGGCAGCGTCGCGCCGATGGACCGGCCGGTGGAGATCACCACCGTCTGCTCGGTTGCGGCCCGGCGGAGGGCGGTGCGCATCGGCTCGGTCATGGCGCCGTCGTGGTCCACGAGGGTGCCATCCACGTCCAGGCCGATCAGGAGCTTCTGACCGCGCAGCGGCTGCAGGTGCTCCTGAAGCTGCTCGCGGGTGCTCACCAGGGTGTCCGTTGCGCTGTTCACGCCGGGCATCGTGGCATCGGTGTCTTTCCGGCGGGTGAACCGGCGGTGACGCAGCGCCCGTCGGAGCCGCTGGATCCCATCGCGTGCGCGTTCGCGTGCTCGCCCCATCTCAGGTGGTGACCTCGAAGACCTCGCGGCCTCCCAGGTAGGGGCGCAGACCCTCGGGGACCACGACGGAGCCGTCGGCCTGCTGGTGGTTCTCCAGCACCGCGACGATGAAGCGGGTGGTGCCGAGCGTCCCGTTGAGCGTCGCCACGGGCCGCAGGCCGTCCTCGGTGCGCTCGCGGATGTTCAGGCGGCGGGCCTGGAACTGCGTGGTGTTCGAGGTGGAGGTGAGCTCGCGGTAGGTGTTCTGGCTGGGGATCCATGCCTCGCAGTCGTACTTGCGGGCGGCGGAGGTGCCGAGGTCCCCGGCGGCGGTGTCGATGATGCGGTAGGGCACATCGATCTTCGCCATCATCTCGCGCTCCCAGTCCAGCAGCCGCTCATGCTCGGCGTAGGACTCCTCGATGCGGCAGTAGGAGAACATCTCCACCTTGTGGAACTGGTGGACGCGGATGATGCCGCGGGTGTCCTTGCCGTAGCTGCCAGCCTCGCGGCGATAGCAGGCGCTCCAGCCGGCGTAGCGGCGCGGCCCCTCCGAGAGGTCCAGGATCTCGTCCTTGTGGTAGCCGGCCAGCGCCACCTCGCTCGTGCCCACCAGGTAGAGGTCATCGTCCTTGTCCAGGTGGTAGACCTCATCGGCGTGCTCGCCGAGGAAGCCGGTGCCCTCCATCGCCTCGGGCAGCACCAGGGTGGGGGTGATCATCGGGGTGAACCCGGCCTTGATCGCCTGGTCCATCGCGGCGTTGAGGATCGCCAGCTCGAGCATCGCACCGACGCCGGTGAGGAAGTAGAAGCGGGCGCCGGAGACCTTCGCGCCGCGCTGCATGTCGATCGCGCGCAGCCCCTCGGCGACCTCCAGGTGGTCCTTGACCGGGAAGTCGAAGGTGGTCTGCTCGCCGATCACCTCGCGGACGGTGAAGTCGTCCTCGAGGCCCTCCGGGGCGCCCTCGGCGATGTTCGGGATGTCCCGCAGCAGAGCATCGCGCGTGGCGAGCGCCTGATCGGATTCCGCTTCGAGGCGCTTGACCTCCGCGGCGAGCTCCTTGGCCTGCGCCACCAGCTGCTGCTTCTGCTCACCCTGAGCCTGTGCGACCTGCTTGCCGAAGGACTTCTGCTCGGCGCGGGCGGATTCGAAGGCGGCCGTGGTCTCCCGCCAGTGGGAGTCGGCCTCGAGCACCGCATCGACGGTGCGGGGGTCACGGCGACGCGCCCGCTGGGCGTCGCGGACGGTATCAGGGTTCTCGCGCAGCAGCCGAAGATCGATCATTGCACCAGGGTACCCGCGCGCAGACGCCTCCCGGGGGACCATGACGGGCGGCGCGGGGCTACTCTTTCCCGCATGGACCTCACCTTCTGGATCTCCCTGGTCTCCGCCGTGCTCGCACTGGTGGCGATCATCCTGGTGACCCTGGTGCTGAAGGGGCAGGGCCGGGACCGCGAGCAGCTGCGCGCCCTGGCCCGTCGTCCGGCCCCCTCCCCCAGCCGCGCCACCGCGCGCACGGGCGACGGGACCACGGGCGGCGCCGACGACGCCGAGGAGCCGGACGCCGAGGAGGACAGGTCCGCGAACCGGCTGCGCCGTGTCGCGGTGGTCGTGAACCCCTCGAAGTTCAAGGACATCGACGTCTTCCAGGACCGGGTGCGCGAGGCCGTGGAGCGCATCGAGGGGGCCGATGTCCGCTTCTACGAGACCACGATCGATGACCCCGGCAGGGGGCAGGCTGAGCAGGCGGTGGCCGATGGGGCGGACCTGGTGATGGCCGCCGGTGGCGATGGCACCGTGCGTCTGGTCGCCTCCGTCCTGGCGGGGAGTGACACCCGGATGGGCATCATCCCCGCCGGCACCGGCAACCTGCTGGCCCGCAATGTCGGCATCCCGCTGGAGGACCCGTCCGCCGCGATGATCGCGGCGCTGACCGGGCAGGACCATGCGGTGGATGTGGGGTGGCTGCGCGTGGGCGATTCCCCCTCCGCCGCCTTCTCCGCGGAGCGGAAGATCTTCCTGGTGATCGCGGGTTTCGGGGCCGATGCGGAGATGATCGGCAATACCGATGAGGGGATGAAGAAGCGGATCGGCTGGATCGCCTACATCTTCGGTGGGCTGCGGGCGCTCGTGGGGCGCAGCACCGACGTGGTGGTGGAGCTGCCCGATGAGACGCGGCATGCGCATAAGGCGCGCACCGTTCTGCTGGGGAACGTCGGCAAGCTGCCCGGCGGCCTGGTGCTCATGCCCGATGCCACGATCGATAACGGCCGCCTCGAGGTGGTCGTCGCGGGCTGGCGCGGTGCGGCGGGCTTCAGCCAGATCGCCACCCAGGTGCTGAATCCGAACTACCGGCCGCCGCGGTTCGGGCCGCGGATCTCCACGATGGAGCGCTATCTGACCGCCGGTGTCCGCGTGAGCACCACGAAGCCGCAGATGGTGCAGCTGGATGGGGACACGGACCGGGAGGCGACGCACATCGTCGCGACCGTGGATCCGGGGGCGCTGCGCCTGCGGGTGCCGCAGGATTCCGATCTGATCCAGGACGCGGCGGACGGCACGGGGGCCTGAGCGGCCCGGCTCAGTCGGGCAGTCTGCCGCTGCGGGCCAGCTCCGGGTCGGTGCACGAGGACAGGTCGAAGCAGCAGGGTCGGCGCGATCCGGTGCGCAGCTTGTCGATCGAGACATCGACGCGCCGCGCCCGTGTGCTCGCGCTGCGGGTCGCACCCACCCAGCGCACCCATTCCCAGCGCGCCATCGGGGTGATGTCCGCCCAGGGGTCGGCGGCGTCAGGGGCCTGTTCCAGCGCGGCAGCGAGATCGGCGGGGACCTGCGGCTCGGGCCAGCTCGCCGCCGGGGTGAGGGTCAGCTCCAGCTCCGTTCCCTCAGAGGTGGTCGCCGGGATCGGCAGGTCCTCGAGGCGCAGCCAGTGGCCCTTGCGCCCATCGGGCTCCACGACGATCACCGTCTGCGCGGACGCCGGATCGTCGCAACCGGCGACCTCCACGTGCACGGCGACCTGACCGCGGGAGGGCAGGGCGGCGCTCAGCGCTGAGTCGAGCACGGCGATCCGTCGGCCCTGGATCTCGCGCACCCGCGCGGTGCCGGTGGCGGGCTCGTGGCGCCGCGCGGCCATGTCAGCGCTCTTCCGGATCAGCGACCGGCGTGATCATGCCGCTCAGGCGCTCCACCCAGTCGCGGGCAGCGTCGTACGCGTCATCGACGTGATCCTCACGCACCGTGGGCCGGGCACCGTCCACCCGTGGGTAGGAGCCCAGGTAGTGGACGACGGGACACAGGCGGTGCAGGTCCCGCAGCGCGGCGGCCACCCGTCGGTCCTCCAGATGACCTTCGAGGTCGATGGAGAAGGAGTAGCGGCCCAGGAAGTCGCCGACGGGCCGCGACTCGATGCGGGACATGTTCACGCCGTTGGAGGCGAGGATCTCGAGCGCCTCCAGCAGCGCGCCGGAGCGGTTGTGCGGCAGCTGCACCACCACGGTGGTCTTGTCCGCGCCGGTGCGGGCAGGGATCCGGCCCTCCCGGGTGACCAGCACGAAGCGGGTCACCGCCCCCTGGTGGTCCTCGATGCCCTCGGCGAGGACAGCGAGCCCGTAGTGCTGGGCGGCGAGCGGCGAGCAGACGGCGGCGCGACCGCGGGCCTGCTGCGGGTTAAGGCTTGCGAGGTCCCGGGCGGCCGCGGCAGTGGAGGACGCGGCGGCGATATCAGCCCCGGGCACGTGCTCGCGCAGCCAGCCCTGCACCTGGGCCTGTGCGTGCGGGTGAGAGGAGACGATGGTGAGGTCCGCGAGCGCGGTGTCCTCGCGGGCGGCGAGCACGAAGGTGATCGGCACGGTCTGCTCGGCGACGATCGTGATCGCCTCCGTGGCGGCGAGGACATCGAGGGTGCCGGAGACCCCGCCCTCGACGGAGTTCTCGATCGGCGCCATGAGCGCTTCGAGGTCCCCGGCGATGAGGTCCGCGGTCGCGGCGGCCACCGAGGAGTAGGGCCGCAGCACCGGATCCGCATCGGGCACCTGCTGCGCGGGCGCTTCGGCGAGCGCCTGCAGGAGCGCCTGATGGGTGAAGGTGGTCTCGGGGCCCAGGAATCCGTAGCGCATGGAGGCAGGGTAGTGCGTCACGCCTGGGCGAGGGCCTGCCGTACCGCGGCGAGGATCTCGCTGTCCTGGTGTCCGCGACGGCGAGCCTCAGCAACGGGGCCGGCGACGAGCTCCAGCAGCTCGTCATCCACCGGAGGACCGCAGACGCGAGCGATCGCTGCGGCGTGCTTGCCTGCCTGCTGGCGCGCGCCGGGGGCGACGGTGGTGCCGGCACCACGGCGAGTGATGACCACTCCCCCTTCTTCGAGGAGCTTGTAGGCACGGGCCACGGTGCCGGGGGCGAGCCCCAGATCAGAGGCGAGCACGCGAATGGCGGGCAGGCGGTCGCCCTCCTGCAGCTCACCGGTGCGGACCTGCTCGATGATCTCGCGGCGCACCTGCTCATACGGCGGGGTGGGGTTGTTCATGTCCACCACGATATGGCTCATGCGTGCACCTCGAGGCGGGCGCCGCGCCCCGTAGCATCGGCCCCATGCTTTCCGCCGCGCCCCGCCGCCTGCTCGCGCTGCTCGCCGCCCTGGCGAGCGCGCTGCTGCTGCTCGGGGCCCCGGCAGCCCGCGCCGAGGACCCCGCGGCACCGGCCCCGCCTGTGCGCCTGGTCATCGCCACCGCGGGCCTCACCTGGGAGGACGTGGACGCACAGACCACCCCGGCGCTGCAGGACCTGGCCGATGGGGCGAGCCTCGCGGCGATGAACACAACCTCCACCACGGTGGTCTCCACGAAGCGGCAGGGCCTGGAGACGCTGCGCACGGGCTTCCGCGGCCGCGCCGAGGATGCCCCCCGCACCGCCGGGATCCCGACCCCGCCCGAGGATCAGTGGGCGCAGCTGCCCGTGGAGACCGTGGAGATCGACGCGACAAGCCAGGTGCCCACCGATCAGATCGAGCAGGCCCTCGCCGGGGAGACGATCGTGCTGGTGGATGTCGGCTCCGTTCCTGACCATGGGGACTTCGCGCGCACCGATGCCCTCGCGGCGCTCGATGACCGGGTGGGGCAGGTGCTCGCCGCACGCGCGGCTGCGGAGACCGGCGTGGAGGGAGTGGCTGAGGATGACCCGCTGCGCACTCTGCTGGTGTCCGTCGCCGCGACCGATCCGGCGGATCCGGATGCCGTGGAGCGCACCGGCGCGGTTGCCTCCCGCACCGTGGGCCTCCAGGTCGCGATCGACACCCTCGGCACAGGCGCCCCGGGGCCGGCGACCCTGCGTAGCGGCGCCACGAAGCAGGACGGGATCGTCATGCTCACTGATGTGGCGCCGACGATCCTCTCCTCCTACGACTCCTCCGCGACCCGGAATCTGCCCGGTCAGCGCGTCGTTCCCGTCCCGCACGATGCCGCGCAGCAGCTCGCGGTGGATCGCTCGCAAGCGGCGCGCCTGGTGGATCGGGCGACGTTGCCCGCGCTCGGCTCCTGGATGGCGCTCGGCGTTATCGGGGTGGTGATCCTGCTGGTGCCGCCGCTCGCCCGGCGGCCGCGTCTGGCCGCGGTGGGGCGGGCCCTGGCGACGATCGCGCCGCTCGCCCTGCCGGTCGGGCTCGTCGCGCAGATCGTGCCGTGGTGGCGGGCGGAACATCCGGCGCTCGCGCTGACCGCTGCGGTGTGGGCGGGCAGCGCCCTGCTCGCCGCGGTGGTGTTGTTCGGGCCGTGGCGGCGGCATCGCAGCGGCCCCGTCGGGGTGGCTGCCGCTCTCATCGCGGGGATCATCCTGCTGGAATCCGCGGCCGGCTCCCATCTGCAGATCTCCAGTCCGCTGGGGGCGCAGCCGATCTCCGGCGGACGCTTCTACGGGCTCTCCAATCACCTGTTCGGCCTCGTGCTCGCCGCGACGATGATGGCGCTGCTGTGCCTGTTCCTGCACGTGCATCGGCCCGTGCTCCGGGTGATCGCCACGGTCCTCGTGGGCGGCACCGTCGCGGCGGTGTGTCTGGCCCCCTCGATGGGGGCGGACTTCGGCTCGGGGCTTGCGACGATTCCGGCCTTCGGGCTGCTCGCGCTGCTGGTCTCCGGGGTCCGGCTGCGCGTGTGGCATGTGCTGGCCCTCGGTGCTGGGGGTGTGGGCGTGGTCTTGGGCGTGAGCGTCCTGGACTGGCTGCGCCCCCCGCAGCAGCGCACCCACCTGGGGCAGTTCATCGACGAGCTGCTGGACGGAGATCTGCTCGCGGTGATCGTCCGCAAGCTCGCGCAGAACGTGCAGATGCTCACCGGGTACTGGGCGCTCGCGCTGGTGGTGGCGCTCGCCGTGGCGCTGTCGGTCGCGATTCTGCTGCCGCGCCGCCTGCGCCTGCAGCGCCTCGTGGGGCTCGATGAGCAGCATCCCGTGGCCTACCGGGTGCGGATCGCGCAGGTCGCTGGCGCCTGGGTGGGTTATGCCGTGAACGACACTGGGCCGGTGCTGGTCGCCGCGATGCTCGGGATCTGGCTTGCGCACCTCCCGGCGGTCCTCCCGGACCCGGGCACGACGTCCCCCGAGAGGGCGCAGGAGTCCTCCCCCGCGGGCGCCTGAGTCAGCTGTTCTCCGCCTCGACCGCCGCGTGAATCACGAGCGAGGTGTACTCGTCAGCGGACAGCGGCGTGCCCACCGACGATGGGATCTCCACCTCGTCCCGCTCCAGGTGGGAGGCGATGATCACCGCCTGCTCCGGGGTGAAGGGCCCGGTCACCGGCGCATCATGCATCCGCACCGCGAGCATCTCGAGATCCACCCCGGCGAGGAACACGACGTCATCGGGCGCAAACGGCCCATTCACGGGCAGGTCCCGCAGCAGCGCGTCCAGGTGCTCGACATCCCGATCCCCGAGCGCACGGGTCTGCGCATCGGAGAACGTGCTGGAGACCGGCAGCGTCTCCAGGGCCGCGCGACGCCGCTCCGCCCGAGCGGTCTCCTCCGCGCCGTCACGGGCCGGGGCTGCCGGGGTCTCCGGGGCTGCCGGGGTCTCCGCGGACGCCGGGGCGTCGGTGGTTGCCGGGTCCTCGGGCGCATCGGCCCCCTCCACGCCCCCCTCTGCCTCGACGTCCTCGACCACCGGGGAGAGATGGCGCCGACGGGCGAGGGCCCGCAGCACATCACGCAGCTGCGCGGCGCGGTGCAGCTGTCCGGCGAGGTCCTTCCCGGTGGCCCGATGGTGCAGCTCGCACGGCACCTCCTTGACCCAGAACCCGGCGGTCAGCGCATCGATCGACAGGGACGTCTCCACCCCCCAGCCGGCCGCGAGCGGCTGGCAGGCCTCCCAGGTCTCACGGGTGATGCAGCGAGTGCCGGACAGCGGCTGGGTGGCCTCCCAGCCGGTAGCGCGGGCGATGCCGCGTCGGGCCGTGCGCACCACGATGCCCATCCCCGCGGCACCCTCCTGCGGGGGCAGCAGCGCGATCGCCATGTCCACACCCTCCCCCAGCACGGCGTCCACGAGCGGCTGCGCGCCGGTGGCGGATTCGCCCATATCGGCGTCGAGGAACAGCAGGGCGCGCGGCTCATGCCCCTCCGGTTCGATGACCGGCAGCGGCCCGGTGTGCCCGGGCACGCGCTCCTCGGTCCGGTCCGGCTCACCCCCGTCGGCCGTGGGCTCCCCCTCCGCGCGTTCGGTGTCCTCGCGCATGGCGACCATCTGCGCGCCGGTCGCCATGGCGGCGGCCTTGCCGCGGTTGCTCGCGTGACGGACCACGAGCGCGCCGGTGCCCATGGCCACGGCGGCCGTCGCGTCGGTGGAGCCGTCATCGACCACCACCACCATGTCCACGCCGGTGATGGCGCGGGCGGCGCGGATGGTTGCCTCGATGCGCTCCGCCTCGTTCTTGGCGGGGATGACGACGGCGACCCGCGCGGGGCGGTGCGCCGTGAGCGGCCCCGCCGTGCTCATCGCAGCGTCACCTGCCGGGCGACGATGCCGCCGCGGGCCCGCCGCTCGAGCGCCGTCAGCGGCTCGGTGGAGGCCAGCGCCTCCTCGAAGCGGGCCCGGAAGCCCTCGGCGGCCTCCTCGACAGGCCCGACGCCGGTGCCCTTGGGCAGGTCCCACACGGGGATCGCGAGGCCCTCGGCGCGGAAGGATCCGACGTACTTCGCGCCCTCGCAGATCGCGGACTCGCGGCGGGCGTGCAGGCGGGTCACCGCGTCGATGACGGTGTCCTCATCGGCGTCCAGCACCCAGCGCACATGCTCCTTGGGGCCGGCATCCACCCAGTAGGCGTGCGGCAGGCCCGCCACCGGCTTCGTGGGCATGATCGAGTCATTCGCCTGAGTGATGGCCTGCTGGATCTCGCGCGTGCGCTCAGCGCTGGGGTCCAGCCAGAAGTCGAAGGTCTCCTGCACCTGGATCTCGAAATCGCCGTCGAGGTCCAGGATGTCCTGCAGGCGCGGGGAGTCCTCGGCAAGCTGCACGGAGGTCACCGGGGTGCCCTCTTTCTGCGCGATGGCCTGACGGATCGCCTGGCCGATGCCGCGCGAGAGGTCACCGCCCGGATAGGGCGCCTGGATGCCGACTGTCACGGTGCCATCCGTGCGGCGCACCGCAGGCCAGGTCATCGGCAGGATCGTGGCGAGCTCCACGTCCACCTGCCCGTAATCCTCGGTGGTGCGGGCGGCCATGGTCGCGGCGGGGATCAGCTGGCGCATCGCCACCAGGTCCTGCTCATGAGGCAGGCCCTCGAAGGGGCGGCGGACCAGGTCGTTGTGAGAGGTCGAGGTCATGCCGGGAGTCTACCGAGGCGCGTGGTCCCCGCGATCCTCACGCGCCGCAGTCGCCGTCGGTCTCCACGGCCAGGGAATGCAGCGCGATGGAGGTCGTTCCCCTCCACGACTCAATGAGCACGGTGCCCCCGGCAGGAGCCTCGGTTCGCACACCGTAGGCAGAGCCGCCCACCTACTCCGGGCGGCCCGTCGGGTCCAAGCCGTGAGCCTCTAGCACAGCGTCGATTCTCTTTTTCCGTTCCGACCACGTCGGGTCACCTTCGGGGAGCGCAAGCGGGGTGGACCACTCTCCGGGGCGCCAACGGCAGACCCCATCGTCATCCTGTGCCAGGTGTCCCCCCGTCGGCCCTTCTCATGCCAGCTCGTCATCCAGGGCGACAGCCTCCTGCAGCTCCCTGACCAGAGCGGCGACCTCCACCTCCGCCTCCGGCAAGGGGAGTGCACCATCGCCCGGCCCGCATCCGGCGGCAGCGATCACGAGCAGTCCTCCCAGCAGTCCTCGACCCAGCGCCATCGCGCGAGCCGCGAGGTCCACCGTCATCCCGCCCGCTCCTCCAGCAGCTCCCGAGCCCGCTCCTCGAGGTCCCCGGGCGGCACCCCGTCCAGCAGGTGCAGGGCGAAGTCCTCGCTGATCCGCTCGAACATGGCGGTGCCGCGCACGGAGTTGCCATGCAGGTCCAGCTGCGGGGCATAGGTGGCGATGCCGAAACGGCCCGGGAGCGCGGCGATGATCCCGCCGCCCACACCGGATTTCGCGGGCATGCCGACGTCGCTCACCCAGTCCCCCGCGTTGTCGTACATCCCGCAGGTCAGCATGACCGACAGCACCTGCCGGGCGGCCTCGCGGGAGAAGATGCGGCGACCCGTCAGCGGGTTGCATCCACCCTGGGCGAGGGTCGCTGCCATCACCGCGAGGTCCTCCACGGCGGTGAGCACGGCGCAGCATTCCGTGTAGCCGCCGACGACCTCCGCCGCGTCGTCCTCCATCGCCGCCGCAGCGCGCAGCATGTAGGCGAGCGCGAGGTTGCGGTCCGAGGAGGTCATCTCCTCCTCGAAGGTCTCCCGGTGCAGCGGAAGCTCCCGGCCCGCGGCGCCATCCAGAATCTTCCGCAACCGCTCGACGCGCTCCTCACGGCTCGTGCCGAGCATCGCGTGGGTGCGGATCGCCCCGATGTTCACCAGCGGGTTCTTGGGCTTCTTGGTGCGGGCGTCCAGGCTCAGGGCATTGAACTCCTCACCGGAGGGCTCCTCATCGACATGCTCGACCACGTACTCCAGACCGTGCAGGTCGATCGCCGCACCGTAAGCGAAGGCCTTGGAGATGGACTGCAGCGGGAAGGCGTGGTCGGTCCCCGCCGCGGCCACCGTCCCGTCGGTCCCGCAGACCGCGATCCCCAGATGGTCCTCGCGCGCCCCGGACAGCCGCGAGAGCGCGGGGATCTCCCCGTCGGACTCCGCACCGCCGGTGATCCCCCGATCTAGGGGCGCATCCTCGGGGGCGATCATGGGCTCGGCCTGAGGAAGGCCCTCGGCAAGGTGGTCCAGGTAGGTTTTCAGCGCGCTGGTCACGTGCCCGACGCTACCCAAACCCGGGGCCGACGAGCCCGGTGCGCCGCACCCGGCCTGGCCGGCGCACCTCGGGATACCGTGAGGTATGAGCTCGACGCCGATGCTGGACACCGACCTCGTGGCGCGCCACGCCCTCGCGCATGACGCCTCGCACTACCTGCTGATCCCCGAGGCGGTCACCGCCCCGGCCAGCGAAGGCGAGGTGGTGGCGCTGCTGCGGGAGGCCACGCGCACCCGTCGGCCCCTGACCTTCCGTTCCGGCGGGACGAGCCTGTCCGGGCAGGCGCAGTCCGCGGCGGTGCTGGCCGATGTCCGCACCGGCTTCCGCGATATCGAGGTGCTCGACGACGGGGCGCGCGTGCGCGTGGGGCCGGGTGCGACGCTGCGGCAGGTCAATGCGCATCTGCTGCGGCACGGGCGGCGGCTGGGCCCCGACCCGGCGAGCGAGGTGGCGTGCACGATCGGCGGGGTGATCGCCAACAACTCCTCCGGCATGGCCGCGGGGATCACCGAGAATTCCTACCGCACCCTGGAGTCGCTACGGTTCGTGCTGCCGTCCGGCACGGTGGTGGACACCGCGGCGCCGGGGGCCGATGAGCGCCTGCGGCGCGAGGAGCCTGCCCTGCATGAGGGCCTGGTGCGGCTGATGCGGCGAGTGCGGGATTCGGCGGAGTCCGTCCGGGTGATCCGTGAGCGGTTCGCTCTGAAGAACACGATGGGCTACGGCATCAACGCGCTGCTGGATTTCGAGGAGCCGGTGCAGGTGCTCGCGCATCTGATCGTCGGCTCCGAGGGGACGCTCGCCTTCGTCTCCTCCGCGACCTTTCGCACCGTGCCGATCCCCGCGCAGGTGGCCACCGGGCTGCTGGTGCTGCCCTCGCTGCAGGCGGCCACGGCGGCGCTGCCGGAGGTGGTGGAGGCCGGTTTCGCAACCGCCGAACTGCTCGATGCCCGCTCCCTGCAGGTGGCGCAGGAGCTTACGGGGGCGCCGCAGGAGATCACGGGGCTCGCCGTGGACGAGCATGCGGCGCTGTTGGTGGAGCAACGGGCGGATACCGCCGCTGAGCTCGAGGAACGCTGCGGTGCGGCGCTCACGCTGGCTGAGCGGCTGGGCCCGTCGGCCCCCCTGGAGATGACCACCGAGGCGGGGCGGCGCACCTCCCTGTGGACCACCCGGAAGGGCCTGTATGCGGCGGTGGCGGGGGCACGCCCGTCGGGCTCGACGGCGCTGCTGGAGGACGTGGTGGTGCCGGTGCCGCAGCTTGAGGGCACGTGCCGCGGGCTACAGGATCTGTTCGCGGCGCACGGCTACGACGGGTCCGTGATCTTCGGGCACGCGAAGGACGGCAATATCCACTTCCTGCTGAACGAGCAGCTGGGCGCGGGTGGAGCGCGGCTGGAGGCGTTCACCGAGGACATGGTGGAGCTGGTGCTCGGCGCGGGCGGGAACCTCAAGGCCGAGCACGGTACCGGCCGGGTCATGGCGCCGTTCGTCGAGCGGCAGTACGGGCCGGAGCTGTATGCGGTGATGCGCGAGCTCAAGCAGCTGGTGGATCCGGCGGGGATCCTGAACCCCGGGGTGGTGCTCACCGAGGATCCGCACGCCCATATGCAGGATCTGAAGCCCGTGGTGGGGATCGAGGAGGAGGCCGACCGCTGCGTGGAGTGCGGGTACTGCGAGCCGGTGTGCCCCAGCAAGGACCTCACGCTCACGCCGCGGCAGCGGATCGTGCTGCGGCGCGATGCGGAGCTCGCCGAACAGCGCGGTGATACTGCGACGGCGGCGGCGATCCGAGAGTCGTACGAGTATCAGGGCGAGCAGACCTGCGCCGTAGACGGCATGTGCCTGACCGCCTGCCCCGTCGGCATCAACACCGGTGACCTGGTGCGACGCCTGCGCGCCGAACGGAATGGGGCCGCAGTGGGGGCCGGGTGGAAGGCCGCCGCCGGGCACTGGGACACGGTGACGCGGGCGGCATCGGCGGCCGTGAGTGTGGCCGGGGCGATGCCCGCGGTGCTGCCGCGCGCGGCGACCGGGATGGCGCGGGCGGTGCTGCCGCGGGATGTGGTGCCGGAGTATCGGCCGGAGCTGCCGCGACGAGGTGGGGGCCGACGGACGCCGGGCGCGCGCGGGGATGCGGGCGGCCCGATGGCCGCGGTGTACCTACCGGCCTGCGTGCACACCATGTTCGGGGCCGATGCGGGGCCCGGCGTGCCGGAGGCCGTGTCGGTCCTGGCTCAGCGGGCGGGGGTGCGCCTGGTGGTTCCCGAGGGCGCGGCGTCCCTGTGCTGCGGCACGCCGTTCTCCTCCAAGGGCATGCGCGCGGCGAAGGAGCGGATGCGCACGCAGGTGCGGGATGTGCTTGGTGAGGCCGATGTGGTGGTGGTCGATGCCGCGAGCTGCACCGAGGGCATTGCCGGGCTGCTCGAGGACACGAACGCGCAGGTCATCGACGCAGTGACGTTCGTGCGGCGAGAGCTGCTGGGACGGCTCACGGTGCGGAAGAAAGTCGGGTCGGTGACGGTGCATCCCACCTGCTCGACCACACATTTGGGAGCCACCGAGGATCTGGTGGCGATCGCCGAGGCCTGCGCGGAGGAGGTTGTGGTGCCGGTGGCCTGGGGCTGCTGCGGTTACGCGGGAGACCGCGGGATGCTGCACCCGGAGCTCACGGCATCCGCCACCGCCGCGGAGGCCGCCGAGGTGGGGCAGCGGGAGACGGACTGGTACGTCTCGGCGAACCGGACCTGCGAGATGGGCATGACCTCGGCGACGGGGAAGCCGTACCGGCATGTGCTCGAGCTGCTCGCGGAGGTCACCGGCGGGGCGTGATCGGTGGTGGGGCCGGGGCGGCGGGGTAGAACGCTGCCGTACCACGCGGGATGGTGCCGGGGCTGGGCGCTGCCGGGGCTGGGCGCTGCCGTGCATCGTGGCGCCGCGGGAGCTAGGGAGTCTTGGTCGAGGTAGAGCACTGCCGTACCACGCGGCGCTGCGGGAACCAGTGCCGCGCGACGTCGGGCCACAGGCTCCAGTGCCGCGGAGGACCCTGCCGCGCGAGCCGGTAACGCGCAGCAGATGACACCAGGGACTCGGGGCGCGTATCGAACATTGTTTCGACACTCCCGACGCGGCGCCGAAGAGTCATTCCACAGCCTTACATCAGAGGCCCGCAACGCGGCGCGACAGGTGCGTAGTCCCTATTACCACATGCCTCCGACAGACGAGTCGTGGGCAGTGGATAAGTCGTCCACCTGTGGATATGACTGTGGATGGCGGCCTGTGCGCCGCGGTGAATTCGCCGTGAGATGTGGAGGGACATTGCGGCCTTTCCTCCACAGTGGGGGTTTATCCACAAATTTGTCCACATTTGCTGCGAGGCCTTCCGTGGGTGGGGTTTGGGTGGGATCATGGAGGTGTTCGGAAAGGTTCGATGTGGCGCCGGAAAGGGGGTGCGTGATGGGACTCGATGATGTACAGCCGGGCAGAGCTGGTTCGCGGCCGCGTGGTGTCATAGCGTCGAAGCAACACCCCCGGTCGGCGGGGGTCTGATCGGTGGAGTGTGCGGATGGCGCGGGTGGGGTTGTCGTTCAGTGACAGGTCGGAGATCTCGACGGCCTCGAAAGCGGGCT
>NZ_PNHL01000007.1:0-114829 GCF_002871795.1 Brachybacterium sp. UMB0905
CGAGCCCCGAACTCACCGACGACGCCCGACACGTCCTTCAGCGAGTGACACACTAAAGAGGTCCAAGTCAGGTTGAAGGAAGAACTCGACGTGGCCCTCGCGCCCGATGGCTACAACGTCGGCTTCAACGCGGGAGAGGCAGCAGGCCAGACCGTCTTTCACGCGCATATCCACGTGATCCCGCGGTTCGAGGGCGACGTAGAGAACCCTGTCGGTGGAGTACGGCATGCTGTCGTCGGGCGCGGACACTACGACGCTCGGTGACTGACCGTGACTTCTCCGTCGCCGGGGGCACGGCTGGTTGCCTGTTCGCCGCGCTAGTGCCCACATCGGACCGTTTATGGCGCACCCCCTAGGGCCGTGGGTCAGGGTGCCTCGAGAGCAAAGAACAGGAAACACACGAAGGCGGTTCGCTCACTCGCGTTGGGCGGCAGCAGGTCGGTGGGCGTGTCGGGCGACCACGGCGGCTCACTCACAGCGGCGATCCGAAAGCCTTCCTCGGTGAAAGCGTCCGTCATAGCGTGGAGTGGGCGATGCCAGTACGTGAGGGTGGCACTCTGCCCCGCGAACTCGAATTCCTCGGAGTACTGGGTGAGCGCGAAGTAGTCCCGCTCTTGGTAGTTGAACAGGTAAACCACGGGGTGGGGCACGGAAAGCACCAGCCGACCGCCAGGGCGCAGTACGCGCCGAAGTTCGGCCAGCGGGCCGGCCCAGTCCTTGAGGTAGTGCATCGTCAGCGAACAGACCACGATGTCGAACGCGTCATCGGCATAGGGCAGCTGCTCACCGAGGTCTGCCACCCGCAGGTCAGCATCATGGCCCAGCCGCTCGCGGGCCAAATCGACCATGACGGGACTGAGGTCGAATCCGCTCACAATGGCGCCACGGTCCCCCAATGCTGAGGCCAAGGGGCCAGACCCACAGCCAGCGTCGAGGACACGAAGCGCGTCCACCTCCCCCGCCAAGTTGAGCATCGCTGGTCGCTCATACCAAGCGTTCAGCAGATTGTCCTCGTTAGCACTGGAGTAGGCCTGCGCGAATCCTTCATAGTCAGTCAAATCTCTCGCCCTCCACTGTGAGATATCGGTCCCGCCTTACCGCGACAGTACCCAATGGCTCAGGCCAAGTTGGGACCGTTTATGGTTCACGCCCAAGTTGGCTATGCGCGGTGCGGCAGTCCCACGAGGCTCGTGAGAACGCGCGCAAGGAGGCGTGGTGGCGTCCGCAGGGGCACGCGCGTCGAGGGGCGCAGCCGAACCATGACGACGTCGTCGCGCAGCTGTGGGACTGCTGCACGAGTTGGCGACACCTCAAGTAGACACATCTGCCACATTGAGCACCACCCTGCGTGACAGCTACGGCACCGTAGGCTCCCCCGTCCCACAGGGTCCGAATCGGCAGTTTCGTGACAGATCTGCGCCGTGGGGTATACCCCAAAGTGTCGCGATCAGCTCTGCTTCGGCCCTCGGCTTCTTCATTCACTTGGAGGGAGCTCGTTTGGGTGCCTGAGCGCCCGTTCGATCTCAGGGGTTGTCCCGTTTGCGAGGTGTTGGCGGACTGCGGATGAGACCTCACTGATGGACCTTGGGGGGAGATATGCGGAGGCCCCGGCTGCCAGCATCCTCGCGACGGGGCCGCTGTAGTGGACGCCGGCCTCGTCATCGTCGATCTCCACGATGACGATTCGGGCTCGCTCGAACTGGCTTCGTAGAGCGGCGATGAGCTGGGGGCTCGCAGGTGGCACAAGAAGGACGTCAGCGGTGGGAGGTGCATCGGCGAGGTCCAGAACGACAAACCCCTCGCTGAGCTCTTCTGCGACTTTCGCGCGGGCCGCGTCCGATAGTTCCATGGCCGTGACGACAACCGTCACCCCATCCGATTGTCGATTTGGCGTCACGGGGGCAGTGCTAACTGGCAGGATCGCTCCATCTTGGACGAGACCCCTGAACTCGAGAGATCCAAGGGCAGTGCCGGAGCGCGTTACGGTGACGCGATGGCCCGCGACTGCTGCCTCTATGGCTGACCTGACGTGTGGCGGCAGCTGGTCCAAGTCGATCTGCAGTGTGCGTTTACGGGCCATCAGCTCGTCCAGCTAGGAGACTTCAGCTCTTCCAGGGCGGCCATTGTCCAGCGTGCAGGCTCTTCGTTCGGGGGAATCATCGCCGCTGAGTACCACAACACGAGGACGGGGAGCCAGCGCGCTTCTGCGGGTGTCAGGGGGCCGACAGACTCATAGCCTGCGAACAGATCGGCGCGTACTTCGCGAGTTACCGGGCCCCACTCGCGATACGCAGTGCCCAAAAGCACCGATGAACGCGCGATCTCGTCCACTCTCGGTCCGAGCCGGGCTTCGTCGAAGTCGAGTACCGCACTGATCTCGGATCCGGACCACAGGATGTTCGTTGAGCGAAAGTCTCCGTGAAGAAGCTGGACCGGAAGCTCGCAGTCGAGGAGGCTTATCGCGCTCTGTAGCTCGGAGAGCACTGCGTCCGGCACGTGGGGGCGATCAGCGTCCATCCAGTTCCGGATGGTGCCTAAGAGAGGCCCTGGCTGTGGGCCCATGCAGGTGATTGCGTGGGAATCCGGATAGGTCGCGAGCTCGGCGTGCATGCGAGCAAGCGTTGCGCCTGCCGCGCGCACCTGATCGGGGGACTCAGGGTCGAGGATCTCCCCCCGGATCGCCCGTTGCATGGCCAGCGAGAGGCCATCCGCTTCGATCTGCACCTCACCGTCCGTCGCGGGAATCGGCGCTGACACCGCCACGCCGCGTTGCCCCAGCCATGCCACGACCCGGGCGAGCGCATCCAGCCGTTCGAACTTCTCCTCAGCGGCCGACCATTTAGCGACCACCGACCCGGAGGGCCCATCGAGCCAAGCCAACGCATTGCGATCACTGATCGCAACCCGTTCGCACGACTGCACGTCCAGGCCCCATCGCAGCCGCGTGAGCTCGAGGATCCAGTCGCTCGCCTCTCGAGCGCTCGCAAAACCGAAGCGAGACATGAGCGCGTCACCGGGCTCGACGTCCTCCCAGAGCATCTCTACCGCGGGCGCGTCTGCCATATCCATGCATCAAGAACACCACACCGGAAGGTGGTTCCCGGGCATGCGCGCCCATCGAGGCCAAGGCGCAGCGGGCTGCTGAAGTACCCCGCCCACCCCAACTGCACAGTTCCGCCAAAGTGAGACCCACCCTGCGTGACAGCTACGGCACCGTAGGCTCCCCCGTCCCACAGGGTCCAAAACAGCAGTTCCGGGACAGATCTGCGCCGTGGGGTATAGCCCATAGTGACACTTGGGATCAAGCAGTGCGGACGTACATCAGCGGGAAGCTCGATTGTCACAGTCTGGTCACAGATCCAGTCGCTACGACGGCGAGATGATACCTTTCCCTAATCGAGACCAGGGGGGGGGCATGGAAACACATATCTGGAAGCTTGAAACTTCACGCAACCGTATTCTGTCCAAGGTTGTCGCCATAATGTGCGTGCTTGCATTCGCGATTGGTGGCGCCTCGGCGGCAAATGCCGACTATTTTGCGGGAGGTATGGCTTCTAAGAAGAACTCCGTAAAGTATGTTGGAGTCAACTCGACGTACGTCAACCATTTCGACAACGCGCGCTTTCGGTGGAACGCACTGTCGGGAGTTACGTTTGGCAAGTCGAATGCTGCAAAGAACACCATGACCGCCGCGCGATACTCCAGCTCATGGTACGGACTATACACCTCGAAGGGGCCACGGGATCGTTCGCGAACGTTCACTATTCAGGTGAACGCCCGCTCCATCCAGGAGGCCTCGGGTAGAAATATGTCAAAGTGGATTGCAAGCACGTCCACTCACGAGCTGGGCCATGCCCTCAGCCTGGACGACAATCCGAAGACCTCAAAGGCTTCGTTGATGAAGTACTCCCGGAACCGGTCAACGGTAATCAGCCCTCTGCCGTACGATGTATCTGAAGTGAAGAGGATCTACCGATGAGTACTCGTCGCGCACTAACTATACTTAGCACCGCCTCGACGGTGGTGCTACTCGGAGCCGCCTGTGCTGGTCAGCCGACCACCGAGGACCCTTCGAGCGAGTCGGTCGTCCATGTGTCAGCGGACTATCCAGATTACGGAAGCACCGAAGCCGCGCTCGAGGCGGCTGACGTCGTCCTTGTCGGCACCGTAGAGTCATCTCGCGAACGGGTCGAATATCCGGAAGTCGATGACTCTGGGACCGGTTTGGAGAACCCGCAGTCTGGAGTCGACATTTCCGACGAGGATCTCGAAGAAATGGGAGTTGTTACCACGGTGACAACAATCAAGGTTACCGAGGTGATCTCGGGAGATGTCGAGGTTGGCGATTCCGTCGAGGTATCCCAAGTGGGTGGAACAATCGATGGCGTGACTTACATTGAGGATAGCACCACATTCATCGAAGAGGTCGACTCGCCCGAACTCCTTCTCCTTCTGAACGATTTCGGGGATGGCGATTACGACCTAGTGAATCCCGTCGAAGGTGTTTACGAAGTCTCAGATGGCGAAGTCGAAGCGCTTCCCGGATCCGGCGTGCAGCCAGAAGTGAGTTCGCTTGAAGAGGTCCGCGAACTCACCGAGTGATCAACACTCCTTCGACGGGGAGGGTTCGCTGAGCTCCCCGGAATCGGGAGCCACGGCCTAGTCACTTTGGGTTGCTCTTGCGCCTCAAACGAGAAGGAGCCCGCGAGGCGTGGGCTCCTTCTCTTTGCCCGATAACCTCGTAGGTGCTGTTAAACGGTGTGCGAGTCGCCACTCGGCCAGGAACGACAGCGCCAGGTACTCCCACCACAAGCACGCCACCTACCGACAAGGTCCACGTGCCAGGCTCCCGCGTTTATACGGAGACACCACCTTCCCGCCGTGCAGGTAGCTCGCGGCGTAGCAGTTTCTAGACTGGCGGAACGCTCCTGACTTAGGACATCGTTAGTGCCCCATCTCGGGGTTGATGGCGGTGATGATGTGCTGGGCGTCGGCAGTGATCTCGGGTGGGAAGTCCTGGGTGGCGCCGTTGATCGCGATGCGTGCGGTCCGGAGGGGCCGCAGGGTCTGGATGATCTTCTTCAAGCTCAACCCGGTCGCGTTTTGCATGTAGCGCGCGATGGCGAGAGCGGTGAACACGATGGTCAGGTGTGCTTCGATGGCGTCGCGTTGGTGGTGGAACATGGGGCGGGCCTGCAGGTCTGTTTTGCTCATCCGGAACGACTGCTCCACGTGCCACAGGTCATGGTAACTGGAGATCACCTCGCCCGTGTCCCGTGTCAAGTTGTTGGCAGGATTATGGGGCCAGCAAAGTTGGGGGTGTCGGGGCTGGCGTGCCCCGGGGCGCGAAAACCAGATGCCCGCCGACCGGAGAGGTCCATAGTCTCAGCGCCGTGCCGCGCTCCAGCGCACCACGCCCCGTGCCCGTGGAGGACCACCATGCCCAACGATCTGCTCACCCTGCCCCTGACCGGCGCTGCCGCCCGAGAGTTGCCGGAGTCCCCCATCGACCTGCGCCCCCTGGAAGCGGCCGATATCGACTCTCTCGCCGCGCTGTACCTGGCCGCCTACCCGCCCGGTGTCGCCGCCGCGGATCTGGCCGAGGCGCGTACCGAGATGGAGGAGAGCTTCGCAGGCGACTACGGGATCCTGCGGCCCGATGCGTGCGCCACCGCGTGGATCGAGGGTGAGGCAGTCGGCGCGATCATCGTGGTGGAGCGCTCGATCTGGGACGAAGACCTCGTCGGCCCCTTCATCATCGACCTGTTCGCCTCCCCCGCTGCACGCGGGCATGGGGTCGGGACGGCGCTCGTCGCCCACGCCGTGCGCGCGTGCGCAGCGGCCGGAGCCCCCGCGCTCAGCCTGCGGATCGGCGAAGGCACCTCCGCGGCGGCGCTGCACATCTACCAGCGCCACGGCTTCACGCCCCGCGAGACGAGCTGACGATTCTGATGCGCTGGTGACCGATGCGCCGCCCCACATCGGTCACCGCCGCATCACAATCGTGGGGAGTCAGGGGTTGGGCAGAGCGGCGCGGGGGCAGAGGGAACGGCGGCGTGCGCCCGCCTCACTCCCCCAGCATCGCCCGCCGCTGCCAGAAGACGACGGCGCTGGCCGCGGCGACGTTGAGGGAATCCACTCCCCCGGCCATCGGGATCACCACGTGCTCATCCACCGCCGTGAGCGTCGCGGGCTTCAGCCCGTGCCCCTCCGCGCCCAGCACCAGTGCGACTTTCCGGTCCGGTCCCAGGTCCGCCTGGTCCAGCGGCACCGCGCCGTCGGTGAGGGCGAGGGCGAGCACGTCGAAGCCGGCGTCGTGCAGCAGGTCCACGCCATCGGCCGACGAGCCCGTCCCGCTCTCCCCCGTCGCGCGTGGGGCGTGCGGCCAGGCGTCGAAACGGGTCCACGGCACCTGGAACACCGTTCCCATCGACACCCGGATCGAGCGGCGGTACAGCGGATCGGCGCACTGCGGGGTCACGAGCACGGCATCGACCCCGAGCGCCGCAGCGGAGCGGAACATGGCGCCGACGTTCGTGTGGTCCACGATGTCCTCGAGCACCGCGACGGTCCGCGCGCCCGCGAGCAGATCCCGCACCGACGGCAGCTCGGGCCGCTGCATGGCCGCGAGCGCCCCGCGGTGCAGATGGAAGCCGGTCAGCTCCTCGAGCAGCCCCTCAGCGCCCACATACACGGGCGCCTCGGGGAAGCGCTCATACAGCGGCGCGAACTTCGCGAGCCACTTCTCGCTCATGAGGAAGGAGCGCGGGCGCATCCCGGCGTCGATCGCCCGGGAGATCACCTCGAAGCTCTCGGCCATGAACAGGCCGCGCTCCACCTCCACGCGCGAACGCAGACGCACATCGGTCATTCTCAGGTAGTCATCCAGCGCCGGATCGGCCAGATCCTCCGCCGAACCCAGCCGACGCCGCTGACCGCCTTCTACAGCCTCCATGCGCTGTCAGTTCAAAGACAGCGAACGGGCAGTGTAGCGTTCGCCGCGCTGCTCGGCCACGAGCGGCAGCCCGAACGTCGCGGTGAGGTTCTGCGAGGTGAGGGTCTCCTGGATCGGGCCGGCGGCCACCAGCTGCCCGCGGCGCAGCAGCGCCGCATGGGTGTAGCCCGGCGGGATCTCCTCCACGTGATGCGTCACGAGCACGGTCACCGGGGTCGCGGGATCCTTCGCGAGCCGTCCCAGGGTGCGCACCAACGATTCTCGCCCGCCGAGGTCCAGGCCCGCGGCCGGCTCATCGAGCAGCAGCAGCTCCGGGTCGGTCATGAGCGCCCGGGCGGCCAGCACGCGCTTGCGCTCGCCGGTGGACAGGGTGCCGAACATGCGAGAGCCCAGCTCCCCCACCCCGAAGGCGGCGAGCAGCGTGCGGGCCCGCTCCAGATCCACCTCGTCGTACTGCTCGCGCCAGCGCCCCACCACGCCGTACCCGGCGGTGACCACGACGTTCTCGCAGGTCTCCTGCAGCGGGATGGTCTCGGCGAGCTCCTGGGAGGCTAGGCCGATCAACGGTCGCAGCTCGAAGATGTCGACCTTTCCCAGGCGCTCCCCGAACAGGTCCACGGTCCCAGCAGTGGGGTGCATGCGGGCGGCGAGCAGCTGGATCAGGGTTGATTTCCCGGCGCCGTTGGGGCCCAGGATCGCCCAGCGCTCCCCCTCTCCGATCGTGAGGGATACGTCGTCCAGGATCGTCGTCCCGGCGCGGCGGACGGTGACATCGGTGAGGGATGCTGCTGCGAAGGCCATGGCCAGAAGCCTACCCGCCGCGCCGGGTGACACCGGGGATCAGAAGCGCTGCCACACCCCCGCGTGCTCCACCTGGCCACGGCCGGGCTGGGAGTAGTCGCACACGCCCTCGGGGAAGGTCCGCTGCAGGCGCTCCCACTGCTCATCGGTGAACTCCACGGGGTAGTCCTCGCGCACCGGCGCCACGGTCGTGCAGGCGATGATGTCCGCCGCGATCGATTCCCCGGCCACCTCGCGCGGGAAGCTCGCCGAGGGGTAGAGCTGCTCGCACTCGGAGGCGGGATCCCGGTTCAGCTCCATCGGCAGGAACGTCGGTTCCTCCTCGCGCGTCATGCAGCCCTCCACCAGCGCTTCGGGACGGGCCGCGCCGATCTCCTCGAGGCTGGGGCGCTGGGTGTGATCATCGGGCGGCTCCAGCCCCGTCAGCCACGCATCCATCTGCTCGATGCCGTGCATCACCAGCGGGCTGTTGGTGCTGAGTCCGCCGTAGCGGTGATCCTCCAGCAGGCTCACGTGGTTGACCGCGGTGCCGTTGGCCTGGCGCATCCGCTCGCGCATGGAGTTGGTGTGGTAGCGCACGTGGATGTCGCCGTTCTCGAAGTCATCGGCATAGGCGCGATAGTCGATGACCGGGGTCGAGGCCAGTCCCTGCCCGCCATCGGTGAGACGGCCGGTGCGGTACGCAGCCTCGACAGCCGGCAGATCCGCCTCCGTGCGCTCGGCGATGAAGTTCGCGTCATGGTCGTAGCCTCCGATGCCCTCATTGAGATTCAGGAACTGCTCCACGCTGATGGTCCCGTCGGCCAGGGCCCCCAGGCCGTACTGGATGCCGATGTTGTCCAGCGGACGCAGGGCGAATCCGGTCTCTGGGTCGGTGCCGTAGATGTTCTTCGTGTGGTCGTAGACCGAGCAGCGCACGCCGTCAGGGTTCGTCTCCGGGTCGTAGCGCTCCTCCTCTGGCATCGTGGGCGGGCAGAACACCCGCGGGTCGATGCGCTGCGCCCCTTCGGCGACATTGTCCATGGTGGCGAGCGTCTCGAAGCCCGTGACCGCGCGCTTCTGCTCATCGGTCCAGGCGCCCTCGTCGGCGCCCTCGAAGTAGTGCTGCAGCAGGCGGGCGTCGGTGATCATGTGGATGGTGCCGAACCCGACCTCTGGGAAGGAGCAGCCCACCACGACGCCGTCGAACACCCCCGGATAGTTGTCGGCGGTCTGGTGGGCCTGGTACGAGCCGCCCGAGCAGCCGAAGCCGATCGTGAACTGGTCCCGGCCGTAGGTCTCGATGAACTTTTCCTTGGTCATCTGAGCGCTTTCGGAGGCCAGCAGATCGTTGCAGTTGAAGCCGAAGACGTTCAGCGACGAGGACGCCATGGCGTACCCCTGCCCGAGCAGGTTCGTATCGAGGGTGCCGCCGGTGCCCGGACCCTGCCGGTACCAGCCGCCGGTGCAGCCGCCGCCCAGGGTGTAGATGAGCTTGCCGTTCCAGCCGTCGGGGCGGTTCGTCGGCGTGACCTCGTCCTCGACCAACGGATCGTGCAGGGCGGTGTGCTGGTAGATGGAGCGGTTGGTGGTGCCGTGCGCCATGCGGATGATGAAGGGACGTTCTACCCCGTCGGCCGTGGTCGTGTACGCCATATCCGCGGGGTAGTCCGTTGCGTCGGCAGGGAACTCAGCCCAGCTGTCGTCGGTCGTGAAATAGATGTGGTCCACCCGATCGGCAACCGAGCAGTTCTCATCCAGCGGCGGTCCCAGCGGCTCCTCGAGGCCCGGGATGATGAACTCCTCGCTCTCGCAGGCGAAGGGGTTCTCATGCGGTCCGCTCAGCAGCGGCCCCTCCCCCGGATGGTTCGTGAGCGTCAGGCTCGCATCGGGCCGACCTTGCCGGGCACGGTCGCCTCCACGACGTGCTCGCCGGTGTCCATGCCCTCCACGAGGCCCACCAGCACATCCCGCTCGGCGTCATAGCCGAACGCATCGGTGACGTCCTGCCCGTCCAGCAGGACGGTCACCTGGTGGTGCGGGATCGTACGGTCCCAGGACACCTCCACGAGCGCGTCACCGCCGGTGACCAGATCGGGTGCACTCGAGAGCGTCGTGACCGACAGTCCCCCGTGCCCGCCGTCGTGGTTCGGGGCGGCGATCGCCGGAGCGGTGGTCAGCAGCAGCAGACCGGCCCCAGGGCGAGCGACTGGCGGACGCGCGTTCTCAGGGAGGGGCGAGGAGAGGAGGGCATGGGGGGATTCCTTCCAGGGGGTTGGGGAGAGGGAAGGGTGGTGCGACGCTAGACATGCTCGTGAGGCATGTCTCAAAAACGGCCGCATCCGTGACCATTCCGTGACCTCACGGTGAGGGGCCCGCGGAGCGCACCCGAGCTGGCCCGTCCCCCTACACTGGCCGCACCGTCGTGCCCCTCACCAGGAGGTCCCTGTGCTCCTTCGGCCCCTCACCCTGCAGGCCCCGCGCGGCTCCGTCGCCGCCGATGAGATTCGAGCGGGCATCGACGCACTGATCGCCGACCGCGCCGACGACATGCCCGTCGAGTTCCCGGCCGATGTCCTCGCCGCCGCTGAAGAGGCCGCCGGACGCGCCGCCGATGAGGATCGCGCAGATCGCACGGACATCCCCTTCATCACCCTGGACCCCGCCTCGTCCACGGACCTGGACCAGGCGATGCACCTCTCGCGCACGGATGGCGGCTATCGCGTCCTCTACGCCATCGCGGACGTGCCCTGGTTCGTGCCGCTTCACGGGCCGATCGATACGGAGGCGCGGCGCCGCGGGGAGACGGTGTACCTGCCGGATCGTCGCATCCCCCTGCACCCCGAGGTGCTCTCCGAGGGCGCTGCCTCCCTGCTGCCCGAGCAGCCCACGCCCGCCTTCGTGTGGGATCTGCAGCTCGATGAGCGTGGAGAGGTGCGGGAGGTCGGGCTCGAGCGCGCCATAGTCCGCTCGGTCGCGAAGCTCGCCTATGACGAGGTGCAGCAGCAGTTGGATGCCGGCACTGCTGACGAGATGATGCTCCTGCTGCAGGAGATCGGTCAGCTGCGCGCCCAGCTCGAATCCGAGCGCGGCGGGGCGAGCCTCAACGTTCCTGAGCAGGAGGTGGAGGCCGACGGGGACCATGTGCGCCTCACCTGGCGCCAGCCCAACCCGATCGAGGACGCCAACGCCCAGATCTCGCTGATGACCGGGATGGCTGCGGCGTCGGTGATGCTCGAGCACGGCGCCGGGATCCTGCGCACCATGCCTCCGGCGCAGGACCAGGCGGTGGCGCGTTTCCGCCGCCAGACGGAGGCTCTGGGCGAACCCTGGCCCACCGCGCAGCGGTACGGCGACTACCTGCGTTCGCTGGACTGGCGGAACCCCTCCCACCTTGCCCTGCTGAACCAGGCCACGTCCCTCTTCCGCGGTGCTGGCTACCACGCCTTCACGAGCGCCGAGCAGATCCCCGAGGATCCCGCCCAGGCGGCGATCGCGGCACCCTACGCGCACACCACCGCGCCGCTGCGCCGCCTGGTGGACCGCTTCGTGCTGCTGATCTGCCACCACCACCTCACCGGCACCACCCCGCCTGCCGAGCTCCTCGCTGCGCTCGCGGAGATCCCCGAAGCGATGCAGTCCGCCGGATCACGGGTCGGCCAGCTCGAGCGCGAGGCCATCGACCTGGTGGAGATGCTCGCCCTGCGCGCGTGGGTGGGCGAGACGTTCCCCGCGGCGGTGATCGAACGGCGCGAGGCCAGCACGAACTCGGACGGGAATGGCGGCGCCCCCACCCGCGTGGAGGTTCAGCTCATCGACCCGCCGGTGACCGCCTGGGTGCCGCTGGATGCGCAGATGGGGCAGGTCGTGCGGGTGCGGCTCGAGAATGTCGATGTCGCAGAGCGCAGCGTACGGTTCGTCGCCGCGGGCGAGTCGGAGCCGACGACCGAAGACGCAGAGCCGACGACCGAAGGCGAGGGGGCGCCGTGACCGCCCCGGATGCCGGACGCGATCTCGTCGCCCTGCCCCGGGCGGCGGTGCTCATGCTGTGGACCGCCCAGTACCTGCGCGGTGCCATCGGGCCCGATGACGCTGCGCAGCTGAGCTTCGGGGCGGACCGTTCCGGGCCCAGCGGGCACGGCGAGGACCTCTTCGACTGGATGGTGTCCCTCAAGCAGCTGCCGCTGGTGCAGCTGCGGCTTGTCCTGCCGGTGCCCGGGCGCCTCGCGGGCCTCGTCGGACCACCCGAGGTGGTGCCGGCCGCGCTCGAGGCCGAGCAGGCGATCGTGGTGACCGCCGCGGGCATCGCCGACCACACGCTCGTGCCGATCCTCTCCCCCGGCGAGCATCAGGGACGCCCCGTCACCGCCGTGACCTGGGCCCGCACCCCCGCCCCGGTCGGCGCGCAGATGGCCCCGCCGGCGTCGGGCGGAGCCCGTGAAGAGCTGCTGCACGCCCTGCGGCGCACCGCCGGGGGCAGCACCGACGTGGACCTGGTGCCGGAGGAGCCGGTGGAGCCCTCGCGCATCCCCGCCACCTGGATCGCGACCGGCCTGCCCAAAGACATCGACCTGCCGGCCGCGCATCTGCTCATCCTTGCCGCCCGCACCCTGCTGCTCTCGCGCGCCGAGATCGAGGAAGGGCACGGTCATACGGTGCACCTGGCCGAGGCGCTCACCCGACGGGGGCTGCTCGATGAGCTGCACGACGCCGCCCGCGTCGCCCTGGTGGAGGCGGTAGAGCAGCTCAGTGCGATCGACCCGGCCTGAGCTGGCCGTCCCGATCCCGCCGCTGGCAGTCCCGATCCCGCCGCAGCACGCTGCGTCGGATCCGCGCTGAGCCTGCCCACAGCGCATGGGGCGGGCATGCGGAGGATCAGCCGGCGAGCACCTGGCGGTACACCTCCAGGGTGCGCTCGGCGATCGAGGTCCACGAGAAATGCTCCGCAGCCCGACGCCGGGAGGCCTCGCCCATCTGCGCCGCCCGCTCGGGATCGGAGACCATGCGCACCAGTGCATCGCGCAGATCCGTCACGAAACGATCGGGGTCCACCGGCGTGCCGGTCCCATCGCTCAGCTGCTCGAGGGGCACCAGGTAGCCGGTCTCACCGTCGGCCACCACTTCGGGGATCCCTCCGGTGGCGGAGGCGACCACCGGGGTGCCGCAGGCCATCGCTTCGAGGTTCACAATCCCCAGCGGCTCGTACACGCTCGGGCACACGAACGTGGTCGCATGCGTGAGCATCTGGGTGAGCTCCTGGCGGGGCAGCATATCGGTGATCAGATGCAGGCCCTGCCGGCTGCTCTGCAGCTCGGTGACCAGCTCATCCACCTCGCGGGCGATCTCGGGCGTATCCGGGGCGCCGGCGCACAGCACCACCTGATAGTCCTCCGGCAGCTCCCGCACGGCGCGCAGGAAGTACGGCAGGCCCTTCTGTCGGGTGATCCGGCCGACGAACACGATCATCGGCGCCTGCGGATCGATGCCGCGGCTGGTCAGCGCCGTCGTCTCCGGATTTGGCGCCCACTGCTCGAGGTCGATGCCGTTGTGGACCACATGCACCCGGTCCGGGTCCACCATCGGGTAGGAGCGCAGAATGTCCTCACGCATGCCCCCGGAGACGGCGATGACCCCGGCGGCATGCTCGTACGCGGTCCTCTCGGCGAAGGAGCTGAGGCGATAGCCGCCGCCCAACTGCTCGGCCTTCCACGGCCGCAGCGGCTCGAGCGAGTGAGCGGAGAGCACATGCGGCATGCCGTGCAGGGTGGAGGCGACGTGCCCGGCGAAGTTCGCGTACCAGGTGTGGGAGTGGACCAGATCCGCCCCCTCGCAGTCCTGGGCCATCAGCAGATCGGTGCCCAGGGTGCTGAGTGCAGCATTGGCACCCTCCAACTCCGCGGGGGTGCGGTACGAGGTGGTGTCCTCCTCGGTGCGATCGGCGCCGAAGGCCCGCACCTGCACCTCGATGTGCCGACGCAGCACAGCGGTGAGCTCGGCGACGTGAACGCCGGCACCCCCATACACCTCCGGCGGGTACTCCTTGGTCAGCAGATCGACGCGCATGGACTGCATCCTTCCTCTTCCGGCCCGGGCATGGGGCGGGGCGTCCGGTCGCGGCGATCCGGCGGGACCCCCGCAGCGTGATGGACGCCACCGCTGGACTATCCTCGCATCATGTCCTCCCCCAAGGTTCTTGCCATCGTCCTCGCCGGCGGCGAGGGGAAGCGGCTGATGCCGCTGACCGTCGACCGAGCCAAGCCGGCCGTGCCCTTCGGCGGCATCTACCGGCTGATCGACTTCGCCCTGTCGAACATCGTCAACTCCGGCTACCTGAAAATCGTGGTGCTGACCCAGTACAAGTCCCATTCGCTGGACAAGCACATCGCCCAGACCTGGCGAATGAGCTCCCTGCTGGGCAACTATGTGGCACCGGTGCCCGCCCAGCAGCGCATGGGCAAGCACTGGTACCGCGGCAGCGCCGACGCGATCGCCCAGTCCCTGAACCTCATCGATGACGAGAAGCCCGACTACGTGGTGGTTGTCGGGGCCGACAACATCTACCGCATGGACTTCTCCCAGATGCTCGATGCGCATATCGAGTCCGGGAAGTCCTGTTCGGTCGCCGCGATCCGCCAGCCCATCGAGCTGTCCGACCAGTTCGGGGTGATCGAGACCGACCCGTCGGATCCCACCACCATCAAGGCGTTCGTGGAGAAGCCCACCCAGACCGAGGGCCTGGCCGATGACCCCTCCGCGATCCTCGCCTCGATGGGCAACTACATCTTCACCGCCCAGGCACTCATGGATGCGGTGACCGCCGATGCGCAGGATGACTCCTCCCGGCACGACATGGGCGGAGACATCGTGCCGGCCTTTGTGGACCGCGGCGATGCTGCGGTGTACGACTTCATCCGCAACGATGTGCCGGGCTCCACGGACCGTGACCGCGACTACTGGCGCGATGTGGGCACCCTGGATGCGTTCTATGACGCCCACATGGACCTCATCTCGGTGCACCCGGTGTTCAACCTCTACAACGCCGACTGGCCGACGTTCACCGGTCACCGCAATGTCCCGCCGGCGAAGTTCGTGCATGCCGGGCCGGGGCGCGTCGGCTCCGCGGTGGACTCCTTCATCTCCCCTGGCGTCGTGGTCTCCGGGGCGCAGGTCTCCAGCTCCGTGCTCTCCCCCGGGGTGCGCGTGAACTCCTGGTCCAACGTCTCGGATTCGGTGCTCATGGATGGCGTGATCGTGGGGCGCCACAGCCAGATCCATCGCGCGATCATCGACAAGAACGTTGTGGTGCCGCCGCGCACGCAGATCGGCCTGGATCCCGAGGAGGACCGGGCCCGCGGCTGGGTGGTCACCGAGTCCGGCATCACCGTGCTCGGCAAGGGCACCGTCATCACCCCGTGACAGCCTCGGTGCGTTCCACTTCCCAGCCCCCGACGGGCCTGCTGATCAGCGACGTCGACTCCACCTTCCTGACCCAGGAGGTCATCGAGCTGGTGGCCGATCACGCCGGAGTGCGTGACCGGGTGGAGGCGATCACCACCGCAGCGATGCGCGGAGAGCTGGACTTCGCCGCCTCGCTGCGTGAGCGCGTGGCCCTGCTGGAAGGGTTGGATGCCGCGGTGCTCGAGGAGGTGCGCGCCAGCCTGGTCCCCACCCCCGGGGTGCTCGAGCTGTTCGCCCGCGCCCGCACCGCCGGCTGGGTGACCGCACTGGTCTCCGGAGGCTTCCACGAGGCGATCGATGAGCTCGCAGCACAGGCGGGGATCGACCATGTGCGTGCCCATCGCTTCGAGGTCACGGAAGGGCGCCTGACCGGGCGGGTCGCCGGAGACATCGTGGATGGCGCGGTCAAGCGCCGCACCCTGGAACAGCTGCGGGAGCGCTACGGCCTGGCCCCGCAGCGAGTGGTCGCCCTCGGCGACGGCGCGAACGACCGGGAGATGCTGCGCGCGGCCGGGACCGGCATCGCCTTCCGGGCCAAGCCCGCGCTGCGCGAGGTGGCCGATGTGTCGCTCGCAGGGCCCTCGCTGCTGGATGCCTGGCCGTATCTCGAGGCGGCCGCGGGCCGCTGAGGTCAGGGCCGCACGATGGTGTGCAGCGTGAGGGTCTCCTCACCCAGCTGCGACCACTGCGGCAGCTCCCCGGTGAGCACAGCCATGCCCCCGGTGGGCATGCCGATGCGGGCCTGCGCGGCCGAGCCCGCATCCGAGTCCTCATCGGCCAGCTGATCGCTAAGAGTGGAGATCACCGGTTCGTGGCCGATGACCATGAGCACCTGATGCTCATCGTCCACCTCTCGGAGAAGACCCAGCAGGTCTTCGGTGCCGCCGCCGTAGATCTCCTCGTGGTAGCTGACCTCGCCGCTGAACTCCGGCATCTTCGCGCGCACCGCGTCCCAGGTCTGCTGGGTGCGGGTCGCTGTGGAGACCAGAACACGGGAGACCTGCACTCCCTGCGCGTCGAGGTACTCCCCCACCAGATGCGCCTGGGTGATGCCGCGGTCGGCGAGCTCACGCTCGTGGTCAGTGGTTCCGGAGCCGCTCTCCGCCTTGCCATGTCGCATCAGCAGCAGCAGACGGGGGTCGGGGTCGGAGGATGCCATGGGGGCTGGTTCACGCCTTCGGGTCGGTCGAGGAATCGGGCCCGCCAGGGGGACGGGCCGCGGGGGCGGGATCAGTGTCCCATGCCCAAGCCGCCGTCCACGGGGATGACGGCGCCGGAGATGTATGCCGCATCATCGCTGGCGAGGAATGCGACCACGCGCGCCACCTCCGCGGGATCCGCGAAACGCTCGGCGGGGATGGCCTTGCGGTAGCTTTCCTGCAGGTCTTCGGGCAGGGAGCGGGTCATCTCGGTGTCGATGTAGCCGGGGGCGACGACGTTCGCGGTGATGCCGCGCGAACCGAGCTCGCGCGTGATCGCCCGCGCCATGCCGATCAGACCGGACTTCGAGGCGGCGTAGTTGACCTGGCCGGGCGAGCCATACAGCCCGACGACGGAGCTGATGAGCACGATCCGTCCGTACTTCTTGCGCATCATCGACTTCGTCACCCGCTTGATGCTGCGGAACGCGCCGGTGAGGTTGGTGTCCAGCACCCTCTCGAAGGAGTCATCGCTCATGCGCAGCAGCAGCTGGTCATCGGTGATCCCCGCATTGGCGACGAGCACCTCGATGGGGCCGTGCTCCGCTTCCGCAGCGCTGACCGCGCGGTCCAGGCTTTCGCCATCGGTGACATCAGCAGCGAGCGTCAGCACACCGTCGGGGCCGCCCTGGCCGGAGCGGGAGGTGACGGCCACCTTGTCGCCGCGACGCAGGAGCTCCTCGGCGATCGCCCTGCCGATGCCGCGGTTGCCTCCAGTGATCAGGACGCTGCGGGGGGTGGTGGTCTCGCTCATCGGTTCTCCTTCACGGCGGGGCGGGTAGCTGGCTGCGGTCGACGCGATGTACTCGGCGCACGTGCGGTGGTTGCTGTGTGAGCGCCGCGTCATCAGGCCAGGGGTGTGCACTACGATACGGCCAGAACAGGGTCGGGTCTCGCTTGGGGGGAACCCGGCTGCCCGCACAGCAGGAAGGTGCCCGCTGATGGCTTACCGCTTCAATCCGCCGCCGAACTGGCCGATCAAGGATGCGAACTGGAGCCCGCCTCCGGGGTGGCAGCCGGACCCGTCCTGGGGTCCTGCGCCCGAGGGCTGGAACTTCTGGGTCGAGGAATCTGCGCCGCAGGGACCGGCCGCCGATACTGCGGGGCCCTCCGATACGTCTGACAGCGATGCGTCCACCGGCGATGCGTCCGCTGCGGCGGCCCCGGCCGAGAGCGGGGAGAGCAGCGGGCAGAGCGCTGCTGCCGATGATGACGCCACGCATGTGACGAACTCCGGGGAGCAGCCTGCCCCGCTGCAGGGCGAGCCCTCGATGCAGGGCGAGGACGACGCGACGCGTGTGGCGAACTCCGGGGAGCAGCCTGCCCCGCTGCAGGGCGAGCCCTCGATGCAGGGCGAGGACGACGCCACGCGTGTCGCGCACTCCGGGGAGCAGCCTGCCCCGCTGCAGGGTGAGCCTTCGTTGCAGGGCGAGGACGACGCCACGCGCGTCGCGAACTCCGGGGAGCAGTCCGCAGCGGCGGCGCAGCCCGCCGACGATCAGAGCTCCGCGGCCGCGCCCGAGACCGCGCAGTATGAGGGCCCTGACCTCGAGACGGATCTCGCCCAGCAGGCCCCCTACGAGACCGGCCTTCCGGCGGATCAGTCTGCCGGTGGTGTGCAGGGTGCCGATGCCTCCTCGGAGCCGGCCGACGGGGCCGGTGCAGCCGGAGCGGCCGGTGTCGCAGGTGCCGCAGGAGCCGCCGGGGCGGCTGCTCACGGCGCACAGGGTGAAGGACAGAGCGCCGGCTACGGCCAGGACCAGAGCTACGGCGAGGCCTCTCCCGCACTGGGCTACGGTCAGGATCAGGCCTACGGCCAGGCCTCCCCCGCACAGGGTTACGGCCAGGCCTCTCCCGCACCGGGCTACGGCCAGGGGTCTGCGGCGGATTACCCCGGACAGGGCTCTGCCGGCGAGTACTCCGATTACGGCACCGCCTCTCCGGCCGGTGCGGGGAGCAGTGGGTCCTGGACGGCCTCCACCGCTCCCGGTCAGGGCCAGCAGAAGAGCTTCCTGCAGCGTTTCTGGTGGCTGGGCTGCATCCTTGCAGCACTGCTCGCGCTGCTGCTCATCGTCGTGGGCGGCCTGGTGTTCCTCAACCGCGGTGGTGGTGACACCGAGGGCGGAGATCCCACCACGACCGTCGAGGAGACTCCCTCCGAGGACGAGACCCCGACGGGGGACGAGACCCCGACGGAGGACGAGACCCCGACGGAGGATGAGACTCCGACCGAAGACGAGGAGGAGACGCCGACTCCCACCAACACCCCGACGATCAGCGGTGACGCTGAGGAGAGGGCGGTGGCGGGCATGGACGGCTCCGGGAAGGTCGCCATCGAGATGGAGTGGCTGCCGGCCTCGAAGCTGCCCGGTGATATCACCGACACCGTCAACGAACCCGAGAACGGCGACGAGTACCTCGTGGTGACCGTGAAGCTCACCGTCGAGGACGGGGAGATGGGCAACAATCCGCATCAGCTGACGGTGAAGACTCCCTACGGCGGCGATATCAGCCCCGCGAGCGCCAGCTACTCGCTCAAGGACGGCGGGGCGTCTGGCGCTCCGTTCGATCTGAAGGCCGGGGATGAGTACACGATGCGAGTGCTGTTCGATGTGAAGCGGGCCGGCGGGTTGACGCTGAACTACACGACCTACAGCGACGACTACACCTGGAAGATCCCCAAGTGACCGTCACCCGGAGCTTCAACCCCCCGCCGAACTGGCCGGAACCGCCGCACGACGGCTGGATCCCCCCGACAGACTTCGTGCCGGATCAGCGGTGGGGCCCGGTCCCGGCCGGGTGGAGGCTCTGGACCCGTGAGGATCGCGCGGGCGGCCCCGCGCCGCTGCAGGCGTCCGAGGATGTCCCTGCCAGCGGCGCGCGGCCGCGTCCGCGCGTCGAGCAGTACCCCGTCGCCGTCCTGAACCCGGGGATATGGACGGAGAATCACCCGGGGAACGAGGACTACGGATTCCCGGAGCCGACCCCGCGCCCCGATCGTCCCCGGGTGCGGCTCGGCGTCACGATCGCGGTGACCGTGCTGGGCTTCCTCATCGCCGCCGCGACCGCAGTGATGTTCGTGATGCTCGTGAACTTCGCGGTCGAGGACCTGCTGGGCGTGCTCGAAAAGCGTGCCGCCGGACACCTCACCGGTTCCTTCACACCCGCTGATGGCTTCCTGGCCGATGTCCTGACCGCTGCGATCCGCGGGGACGGATGACCCGCTCCCCCGCCCGTAGCGTGCTCCTCAGCCGTGACACGCTGCTGTGGCTGCTGATCGTGCTGATCCTGGCCGGCGTGTGTGTGATGCTCGGCCGGTGGCAGTTCGGCCGATATGAGGACCGCCGAGCGCACGCCGATCTCGTCGCGTCCCATTACGACGCAGCACCGGTGGACCGCGAGAGCATCCTTCCCACTCCGGATGCCTCGCTCCCGCCGGATGCGGAATGGTCACCCATCACTCTGCGCGGCAGCTACTGCACCGACCCGGAGTGCATCCTGTACGTGCGCAACCGGACCCTCGCGGGAGACGTCGGCTACTGGCAGCTGGCTCCCTTCACCGCGGAGGACGGCACCGCGCTGCTCGTCGTGCGGGGATGGGTGCCCCAGGACGGCGACGGGCAGGTGCCCGCCCAGCCCGCTGCGGTGCCCGAGGACACGGTCACGATCACCGTGCGGCTGCGCCCTCCCGAACCGGTGCTGGACCGAGAGCGGCCCGAGGGACAGGTGCACTCCGTCTCTCCGCAGCAGATCGAGACGATCCTGCCTCCCCTAGATGCGGCGATGATCACCGGCGCTTACGGAGAGCTCGATGCTGAAGACCCCGCCGGGGAGCGGCCCATCCCCCTGCCGCGGCCGGACACCGGGCTGGGGCCCCACCTGTCCTATGCCGTGCAATGGTGGGTGTTCGCCCTGTTCTTTCCGGCGGCCTGGATCTACCGCACCCGTCGGCAGATCCAGGACCTGCGCACCGAGACGAACCCTGATCCGACGCCGCACCGCGTCGACCATCGCCCGCGCAGCGCCGCTCGAACCCGCCGCCGCGGCCATGACGAGGAGGAAGAGGATGCCCTCATCGATCAGCACACGCTCTGACCGCCGCCCGCGCGGCACCCGCTTCCTGCCCGGACCGCGACCGCGCTGCATCGCCCACCGCGGTCTGGCGCTCGAGGCCACGGAGAACACCCTGGACGCCTTCGCCGCCGCGATCGCAGCCGGCGCGGACCTTTTGGAGACCGACACCCGAGCGACCGCCGACGGCCTCGCCCTGGCGGTGCATGACGCCGACCTGCAGCGCATCGCCGCCGATCCCCGCCGCATCGACGACCTGGCCGCCCAGGAAGCCGGGGCGATCACGCTGCACGGCGGAGAGCGTCTGGCCATGCTCGAGGACGTCCTGGGAACCTTCGCCGACGTCCCGGTGAACATCGACATCAAGGCTCCCTCGGCGATCGGGCCCGCGGTCGCCGCGATCTCCCGCACCCGCAGCGCCGATCGGGTGTGCATCGCGGCCTTCGATGACGTGGTGGGCCGACGGACCGCTGCGACGCTTGAGGCTGCGACCGGTATCCGGGTGCAGCGCTCGCCCGGGCGCCGGACCATCGCCGCGTTCCTTGCGGCTCGCGCCGTCGAAGCGCCGCAGGGCGTGATCCGTCGGCTGCTGGCCCCTTATGGCGCTCTCCAGGTGCCGCTCACCTACCAGGGGGTGCCCATCATCACCCCCGCGAACGTCGCTGCCGCTCACCGGGCCGGCTGCGAGGTGCATGCCTGGACGGTCGATGACCCCCAGACCATGCAGGACCTGCTGGTCATGGGCGTGGATGGTATTATCACCAACCGCGTCGATACGCTCGCTGCGTTGCTGGGGAGGGTGTCTGAGAGCTCGTGATCCGCGTGCTCGACGCCACTGTCTGAGGTCTTGGAGGGTCCGCCCTGCGGCGGTGCGCCCGATGTCTGGGACACTGGGAACAATTCCTGCTCGCGCGGCGTTGTATTGGTTCGGTGAGGTCCGCGTCCTGCGCACCGCGCCGATCATCGCGAGGTGAAGACCGCGTCGATCCAGAGATCACGTCGACGCGCTCACCACGTCGACCCTTTGACCGATAACGGGCCCGCCGCGCCCTACCCCATCCCGGCAGGAAGCGAGAACCGCATGAACAGCCGCAGCCTGCGAGGCACCCGACTGGGCTCCCTCTCCATGGAGACCGACGAGGGAGTCCTCGCCGCCCCCCGCCAGGAGGCCGTCTACGACTGCCCCAACGGACACGCCATCGTGCTGCCCTTCTCCGTGGAAGCCGATGTTCCCGCGGTGTGGGAGTGCCGCTGCGGCGCGACCGCTGTGCTGCGTGACCACGAGAAGCCGGAGGAGAAGCCCGGCAAGCCGGTGCGCACCCACTGGGACATGCTGCTGGAGCGGCGCAGCGAGGAGGATCTGCAGGTGCTGCTGGATCAGCGCCTCGAGCTGCTGCGCGCCGGAAAGCTGCACCAGCGCCGCGACCTCTGACCTATCCCCCCGCGCGCGAGCTCGCCCGCCGCGACCGGCAGCTGCAGGCTCGCACGCCCGCGCTCACGCCCCGTTCCCCGATCTGCGGGGACGGGGCGTTCTGCTGTGCGGCGACAGGCGGCGCGGTCGCGGGCCTGTCAGCCCTGGGCCCGCGCCTCTCAGCCCTGGGTGATGGTGGGCGGCGTAGCCGGTCCCGGGTCCTCGGGCCGCCGCGGCTCGCTGTCGATGATGATCTCCCCGTCGATCACCCCGCCGCTGCGAGTGGTGCGCCGGAAGAGCACATGGTTCGCCCCCGCGGAGCCGCTGCCGAGCCCCATTGCCTTCACCGCTCGGCGCTGCACCGGGGTGATGAGCAGCAGCAGCCCGGCAATATCCGTCAGCAGACCGGGGAAGAAGAACAGCAGTGCCGCCAGCAGTGTGAAGGCCGGGCGGGACAGATGCTTGTGCACATCCCCGCGGCCGCGCACGGCGCGCACCAGGGAGCGCAGACGGATGAAGGACTGTTGCCCGGCGGCGACCACAAGCGCCACGCCGATGATCCAGCCCACCACGACGACCAGCACGGCCCACCACAGACTGGTGTTGATGCCGATCGCCACGAGGATCGCGAGCTCGGAAAGGCCCACCAGCACGACCCCCAGCGGCACCAGCGTGCTCCAGCGCGAGCGGCGTTCGCCCGCGTGCGGTGCTCCGGTCATGGGCGTGTCTCCTCCAGCTGGTCCTGCGCGGTCTGCCCGTCGGCTGCGGACCCGTTCAGGCTAGCGCAGCAGTCCGCGAAGCTGCTGGGTGCGGCGGGCGAGCCCCCAGGCGGTGACCTTCACCAGCGCTTCGCGCACGATGTCGCCGCTCATCTTGCTGGCCCCCTCGGTGCGCTCATCGAAGTCGATCGGCACTTCGGTGATCAGCGCCCCGAGCTCACGCGCCCGCCGGGTCATATCCACCTGGAAGCAGTAGCCCTGCGAGGCGATGGTCTGGTCCATCAGGCGCTGCAGCAGCTCAGCGCGGAACACGCGGAAGCCGGCGGTCGCATCGGCCACCCCGATCCCCAGCCAGAGCCTCACATAGGTGTTCGCCCCGCGGGAGAGCAGCAGGCGGCGCAGCGGCCAGTGATGGACCTGCCCGCAGGGCACCCAGCGGGAGCCGATCGCCAGATCCGCGCCGCGCCGCACCGCCTCCACCAAGCCCGGCAGCTGTTCGGGCCGATGGGAGGCGTCTGCGTCCATCTCGGCGAGCAGGGCATAGCCGCGCTCGAGCCCCCATGCGAAGCCGGCGAGGTAGGCGGGGCCGAGCCCTTGCTTGCCCTCGCGGTGCAGCACATGCACCGCCGGATCGGTCTGCGCCTGCTGCTGGGCCCACTGCCCGGTTCCATCGGGCGAGGCGTCATCGACCACGAGGACGTGCGCGGCGGGCACGGCGGCGCGCAGACGCTCGAGGGTGCCGGGCAGCGCCTCGATCTCGTCATAGGTGGGGATCACCACCAGCAGCGGGAGCGGCGGGTGATTCGAGGGACGAACTCTCATCGACGATCTTTCGAGGTGCGGGACGAGCGGGAAGAACGGGAGGTGCGCGCGAGGGCACGGTGCGGTGAAGCAAGCGACGCGAGCAGGCCCAGCAGCCCCAGCGCGCTGAGCCCCACGGCGATCCACGGCCCGGCGGCCACCGCAGGCGTGGTGGCGGTGCGCAGCGGCACATCGGCCAGCAGCGCCCCCTGTTCCCAGTGGTCCACGACATCGATCCGGCGTCCCTCGGGGCTGAAGATCGCGGAGTGGCCGACGGTGGAGATATGCACGACGGAGCGGCCGGACATCACGGCCATCACCTTGGCTTCGGCGAGCTGTTGGATCGCCTCATGAGAGTGTCCGAACAGCGCGTTGTTGGATTGCACGATGATCACCTCGGCACCGTCGTCGACGACGTCGTGCACGAGGTTGTCGTAGGCGATCTCGAAGCAGATCAGCACCCCGGCGGTGTCCTCCCCCAGTCCGAGAGCGGCCAGATCCATGTCTCCGACCTCCTCACCGGGGAGCATGTCCATGGAGACCAGGTCCACTTTGTCGGTGATCTTGCGGAACAGCTCCCGCTGCGGGATGTACTCGCCGAACGGCACGGGGTGGCGCTTGGAGTAGGTGTAGGGAATGCTGCCATCGGGGGCGAACAGCACCGCCTGGTTCAGTCGGTGGTTGTCGTCGACGGCGGCTTGGGTGCCGACCAGCAAGGGGGCGTCGGCCTCCCGGGCAATGGCGGTGAGCTGCTCTGCCATCAGCGGATCTTGGCGCGGGTCCCAGCCCGTGGAATCCTCCGGCCACACCACGAGGTCCAGGTCCATGTCCTGCTGCTGTGCTGTCGCGAGCGTCTGGTGGGTGATCTCCAGATGGTTGTCGAACACGTCGTCGGGCATGGCGTAGGAGACCGGGTCGATCTCTCCCATCGAGCCCTGGATCGCGGCGATCGTCATCGAGGGACGCTCGGATGGAGCCCGGTTCACGGGATGCGGCACCACGAGGGTCAGTAGCACCAGGGCGACCGCGGCGGCGCAGGGCCACACCCCGGCGAAACCGACCAGGCCAGTGCGGCGCCGCCCCAGCAGCGCCAGCACGCCCAGCAGCAGCAGCTGGCCGATGACGGCGACGGCGAAGGCGAGTCCCGCCATCCCCACCCAGGGGGCGAGGCTCAGCAGCGGCGAGCTCGACAGGGCGAAGCCGCTCGCCCCCCACGGCAGTCCGCCCCAGGGCCAATGCGAGCGCAGGCTCTCCACCGCCACCCACAGCCCAGCCACGATCACCAGGGTGCTCGGACCCAGACCCCGCCGGACCATCACCGTGCGGGCGAGCCCCCCGAACAGGACGATGTACAGCGCCTGCACGGTGCCGAGCGCCAGCCACGGCATGGCTCCCGCGTAGGTACTCGCCCATTCGGTGAGCGGCACGAAGAACGCCAGCCCCCACAGCAGCGATACGAAGACCGCGAGGAGCGCGGAGCGCACCAGCAGCCCGCCGAGCAGCAGGGCGAGGGCGATGGGCAGCAGCATCCACAGGTCGTAGGGCGGGAAGGCCAGCACGGCGCACAGTCCGCCGAGCACCCCCATGAGCAGTGCGGCCGGCCAGGGCGTCGGGGTGAACTCATCGCGCGCAGCAGCGCGGCCGCGCTGCCGGGCCGGGGGTCGCGCGGCGGTGGCGCGGGCTGAGCTGCGGCTCATGCCTCAGCCTTCGGCAGGCTGTCGTGCACGATGCGCCCGTCGATCACCGTGCGCAGCGCACGGGGGCTGCCCTGGTCCAGATCCGGCAGCAGTGGCGTGCGTGAGCGCGGATCGGTGGACCAGGTGTCCACGCCTTCGGCCTCGGAGCGGACCGTGAGGTCCCACGGCTCCCACACCACGAAGGTCGCGGGAAGGCCGGTGCGCAGGTCCCCGGGGTGACGGTGCCCGGCGGCGCGCTGCCCGCCGCGGGTGGCGGCGAGGAAGGCGGCACGGTCACCCACCCGCTGGTCAGGGTCGGGATCATGCGCAGCAGCACGCACCCAGCTCCAGGGGTCCTGCGCCTGAGGGGCGCCGCCGGAGCCGAAGGTGAAGGGAATCCCGTCGCGCACATAGTCCCGGTACGCGACCGGCTCATCGCCCGGCACGATCACCCGGACACCGTCACGGGTTCCGGCCGGGCCGGGCAGACGCAGCACGATGCCGCGGGCCGCGGCGGCCTGCTCCTGATGGGGTGCGGGGAGGGACCCGTCGGCCGTGGCGGCGGCATCGACGAATCCGGGAGTGACCAGGCATCCGGTGGCATCGATGCGCGGGGTGTCCGGGTGCAGCACCGCGGCGGAATCCGCGGTGCCGATCCACGCGATCATGCCGTCCGCGATCAGCATCGCGTCCGCTTCAGGATCGGCGGTGCTGTACAGCACGATGCCGGTGTACAGCTGGGCGGTCGGCAGGTCCGGGGCGAGGTCAGTGGTGCTCACACCGCTCAGCTTCTCGCGGTCACCTGGGAGCTTGCTCATCGGTCAATCTCTTGGGCCACGAGTCCACGACGCACCGCCCGGATCGCTCGGTGCGCCGTCTGGCCCAGCACCGGATCGGCGGTCAGCTGATCCAGCAGATCGATGACCTGCCGACAGTGGCGCACGAAGTCACCGGGCGGCAGATCACTGCCATCGAGCGCCGCCGCGAGATGGCTGCCGCGGGCCCAGCGGTGGACGATCGCCGCGAGCGCCGGATCGGGGGCATCGGTCGGATCGATGCCGTGCCGCGCCTCGGCGGCCTGCAGCGCCGTGGCCAGACGTGTCGAGGCCTCCAGAACGCCGTCCACGGCCGGATCGGGGATCAGCTCGGGGGCACGGTCATCCCGCCGGGACTCATGCACCGCAGCGGACACCACAGCGGCCAGGCCCGCGGCGTCCAGCCCCGTCCAGGCGCCGTGCTCGAGGCACTGGGCGATCAGCAGGTCACGGTCGCTGAACAGGCGGCGCAGCCGCATACCGCTGTCTGTGGGATACAGCTCGCGCGTACTTCCCGCGTCGGCGCCGGATACCTCCGTGAGGTAGCCGAGCTCGAGCAGCAGGGCGGTGAGTCGGTCGAAAGCACGGGCGAGGGTGCTGGTGCGTCCGCTGATGCGATGCTGCACACCCTCGAGCTCCCGGCGGGTGCGACGCCAACGCCCCACCCAGCGCAGATGCGAATCCAGGTCCGGGCAGGCCGCACAGGGATGCGCAGCCAGCTGCTCACGCAGGGCGATGAGCTGGGCATCCGTCGCCGCGGTGGAGGGACTTCGCCGCGCTCGGCGACGCACCGCGGCACGGGCATCCTCCTCCTGGCCGGACAGGCGCTGGCGCAGCGCCGCGGCAGTGTCCTTACGGACCTTGCCCTTCGACAGGGTCTCCGGGCGCGGCAGCCGCATCGTGTCGATGACGGCGGGGGCGGAGGGCACATCCCCAAGGCTGATGGTGCGGCGTCTGCCCTCGGCGTCCAGCAGCTCCACCTGAGGACCGCCGAGGACGGCCCGGTCCACGTCGAGGACGACAGCGTAGCCGCGACGTTTCCCACCGGGCAGGGCGATGATCTCCCCGCGCCGCAGATCTCCGAGGATGCTGCGGGTGCGGTCACGGTCCTTCGCGGCCCGGGCCTGGGAGAGGCTCTTCTCACGGGCGGAGATCTGCTCCTGCAGCTGCGCATACTCCAGCAGGTCTCCCCGCTCGCAGGTGATCGCCCGCTGATAGTCGTGGACCGTGTCCTCGAGCTCCCGGGCCCGGCGGGCCAGCCCCACCACGGAGCGGTCGGCCTGGAACTGGGCGAAGCTGGTCTCGAGGGTCTCCCGGGCGCGGGCGAGGTCGAAGCGGTCCAGCAGGTTCACCGTCATGTTCGGGGTGGGCCGGAACGCAGAGCGCAGCGGATAGGTGCGGCGCGAGGCGAGGGAGGCAACAGCCTGCGCGTCGAAGCGCGGGCCCGCGAGGACCACCGCATGGCCCTCGGTGTCGATGCCGCGACGTCCGGCCCGTCCGGTCAGCTGCGTGTACTCCCCCGGGGTGAGGTCCGCGTGCTCCACGCCGTTGAACTTCACGAGCTTCTCGAGCACCACCGAGCGGGCGGGCATGTTGATCCCGAGCGCCAGCGTTTCGGTGGCGAACACCACCTTGATGAGCCCGCGGGAGAACAGCTTCTCGATGACCGTTTTCAGCAGCGGCAGCATCCCGGCGTGATGTGCCGCATAGCCGTCGAGGGCCGCGCGCCGGAACGCGGCGATGCCCAGCACGTCCTCATCCTCCACGCCGATCTGCGCGAGCTCTTCGTCCAGCACAGCGCGGATCTGACGGCGCTCAGTGTCATCGGTGAGGCGCAGGTGCGCGCGGGCGCACTGCTGGACCGCACCGTCACAGCCGGCGCGGGAGAAGATGAACATGATGGCGGGCAGCAGCCCATGGCCATCCAACAGCTCCACCACATCGGTCCGACGGGGCGGGCGCACTCCCCCGCCGGGACCGCGGCCGCCCCCGCGGTGGTGACGGCGCGGATCCTCACTCCCCCGTCGGCCCTGCCCCCGGTGATCCCGGTGCTCCTCGCGCGGACCGCGACCGCCGCGTCCGCCGCGGCCGCGACGCTGCGCCGAGCCGCGGGGGCGGTGCCGTCCGCTCGTGCCCTTGCGGTCCCGGTGCCCTCGACCGTGATGCCCGCCGCGGCGCTCACCGACTGGCAGGGAGAAGGACGTGATGCGTTCGATCTGCGGGTTGACCTCGCGGTGCGCCGCCGCGCCGGGGCCATGGGAGACCACGGCGTCCCCGTCGGCGTCGACGAACAGGTCCAGCAGCTCATCGCCCACGACGACGTGCTGCCACAGCGGCACCGGACGGGTCTCGGAGACGATGATCTCGGTGCTGCCGCGCACCTCCTGCAGCCACGCCCCGAACTCCTCGGCGTTGGAGACGGTCGCGGACAGCGAGACGAGCTGCACCTCGCGCTCCAGGTGGATGATGACCTCCTCCCACACCGGTCCGCGCAGCCGGTCGGCGAGGTAGTGGACCTCGTCCATGACCACAAAGCCGAGCCCGTCCAGCAGCTGCGAGTCCGCGTAGAGCATGTTGCGCAGCACCTCGGTGGTCATCACGACCACCTCGGCGTCCGGCCGCACCGAGGTGTCTCCGGTCAGCAGACCCACCCGGTCGGCGCCGAGCCACTCCACGAGCTCCCCGAACTTCTGGTTGGACAGCGCCTTGATGGGGGCGGTGTAGAAGACCTTGCGACCTGCGGCCAGCGCCAGGTGCACCGCGAACTCGCCGACGACGGTCTTGCCCGCTCCGGTCGGCGCGGCGACGAGCACCGAGCTGCCGGACTCGAGTGCGCGTCCCGCCGCGAGCTGGAAGTCATCCAGCTCGAAGGGGTAGCGGGCGGTGAAGGCGGCCAGCTCGGAGCGTTCGTGCTGCTGCTGGGCGGCCCACTGGGCGTAGCGTTCGGCTGGCGAGGTCATGCCTCACCTCCGGTCGTGCTCCCCCCGGCGGGATCCGGCGGCAGTTCGGCGAGCAGCCGCACCGCACCGGGCAGGATCCGCGCGGTGATGGGCAGGACTGAGCGCGGCTCACCGTCGGCATAGGCGCGCAGGCCCCGGCCGGAGCGGACGCCCACGGTGATCTGGCGCACCGGCTGGATCTGCACCTCGTCCAGCTCAGTGTGGGTGCCGCGGAAGACGCGGGGGAAGAACCGCAGCAGCCGGGTGCGGCTGATGTCCGTGACGGCCGCGAGCTCGAGCTGCCCATCGTCCACCCGAGCTTCCGGTGCCATGCGCATGCCGCCGCCGAACACGCCGGTGTTGCATAGGGTGAGGATCGAGGCGTCGAGCTCTTGGCGCTCGCCGCTGTCGATCTCGATCCAGAACGGCAGCGGGCGGAAGGCCGGCAGCTCGCGCAGCACCGCCGTGGTGTAGCGCATGGTGTGGTGGCGGGCGCTGTTCGCGCGTGCGTTGACGAGGGCATCGAAGCCCAGGTTCACGTTGCCGAGCGCGAGAGAGCGGTGCGGCAGGGCGTGCTCCCCGGTGGCGAGCACCTCGATCGCGTCGATTCGCACCGCGGGGCGCGAGAGGGCGTGCAGGAGGATGCGCGTGGCCTCCTCCGGGTCGTTGATCGGGATGTCGAGGGCGCGGGCGAAGTCATTGCCGGATCCGGCCGGGACGATGCCGAGCCGCACCGGTGTGCCGGCCACGATCTCTGCGCCGAGCGCCACGGTGCCGTCCCCGCCGATCACGACCAGCGCCGTGAGGGTGTCGCGCACGTCCTCCGCGCGGGCGCGGGCTACATGGGCGGAGGGTCCGGAGAGGTCCACGACGGACAGTCCGGCCAGGCGCAGCAGCTGGGCGACCTGCCGACCAGTGCGGCGTCCGGCACCGTGGGCGGCAGCGGGGTTGGTCAGCAGGCCCACCCGCAGGCGGCTCACCGGCGCTCCTCAGTGTCCTCGTCGATCTCGTCCAGACGCTTGGCGCGTTCGATCGGGGCGGGGGCGTCATCGATCCGGCTGGCGCGGTCCACGTCCTGGGAGGTGCCCTCCCTCTTGTCGCGCCGTCGGTCGTTGAGCATCGCGATGACGATCGCGCCGAAGAACAGCGAGGCGATCGAGCCGGACATGGCGATGAGGGTGAGCGGCTCCGGAGTGGGCACCATGACGGCGGTGAACAGGAAGCTGAGGAAGATGATCCAGCGCCAGCTCTTGAGCATGGTCCGCCCCCGAATCAGGCCCATGAGGTTCAGCACCACCATCACCACCGGGATGACGAAGGCGATGCCGAAGGCGAGCATGGTCTTGACCAGCAGCGCCAGATACTCGTCGTAGCGGATCAGCTGCTCGACCTGATCCTCCTGCGGGGTGAAACTCAGCAGGACCGGGATCAGCTGGTTCACCGCCCAGTACCCGGCCACACAGCCTAGGAAGAACAGCGGGATTGCGGCGCCGAAAAACCCCAGCGCGTAGCGGCGCTCGTTCTTGTGCAGCCCGGGCATGACGAACAGCCAGGTCTGCAGCATGATCATCGGGGAGGAGAGGATCAGCCCCATGTACGCGGCCAGCTGCAGGCGGACATTCAGACCGGTGCCGGCTCCCTGGAAGTTCAATGCCGCGTTGTACCCCTTGCGGGAGGCGATGATGAAGGGCCGCTGCAACACGTCCCACACCCACGGGAACAGGAACCAGCCCACGATGGCGAGCACCAGCACCGTCACCGCGCAGATCATCAGACGGTTGCGCAGCTCGGTCAGGTGCTCGCCGAGGGACATGCGCCCCTCGGGGTCCTTGCGCGGCTTCTTCGCCGGCTTGGCCGGGGCGCTGCGGCCCCGGTCCCGTGTCTCATCCGCCACGGATTCGCCTCCTCACACGCTGCGGGGTCCGAGCGGTCAGCCGCCCGGACCCCGCCAGCACAACGTCGATCGAGTGCTCAGTCGCGCCGGTAGGAGTCGTCGTCCTCGCGGACGCGCAGCCGCTCGCGCTCGTCCTCGCCCTCGCGCGGGTCGTACTCGCGGTCCTCGTAGCGGTCGCGACGATCCCGCTCACGGTCGTCGTAGCGGCGATCACGATCATCGTGGCGACGGTCGCGGTCCCGGTCGTCATAGCGCCGGTCGCGATCACGATCGTCATAGCGACGGTCACGGTCATCGGCCGCGTCCTCGTCGTCACGGTCTCGATCTTCCCCGCGCATCTCCTCGACCTCGCTCTTGAAGATGCGCATCGACTGGCCCATGTTGCGAGCCAGGCCCGGCAGCTTGTTCGCCCCGAACAGGAGGATCACCAGGACGATCAGCAGCACGATCGCCCAGGGGTTACGCATGAATCCCATTGAAGTACCTTTCGACAGCGCCGCATCGGCGGCACGGGCGCCCCCTATCATTCCACAGCGGAGCGAGCGCCGTTCGGGCCGTCGCATCGACGAACCGCCCCACCTGGAGCGGGCCGTCCCAGGGTAGCTGCTCTCAGGTGTCGTGCCGTGCAGCGGCGTCCCGCGCCACAGTCACGATCGTGTCTCTCAGATCACTCGGCGTGAGCACCTCCGCCGCCCCGGCGGCCTCCAGCACCGCATCGACGAGGGAGGCTCGGACGGGCGCAGGCAGATGCGCGTACGTCACCCCGTCGGCTCCATCGCGCAGTTCGGTGGCGTCGAAGGATTCAGCGATCCAGCGGGCCGGTGCCTCCAGGCGCAGCCAGGCGCCGTCCTGCACCCGGCCGGACAGCACGGGGCCTGCAGACCCTGCGGGGCGGTGCATCGGCGCATCGGCATCCAGCACCTCCACCACGCGATCCAGGCGGAAGGCGCGCTCCGCCTCGGCGAGCTCGCAGTAGGCCCGCAGGTAGGAGCGGGTGCCATCGGTCTCGATCGCGAGCGGTCGGATGCGGCGCACGCTCGTGCCCGCCCGATCGGCGGAGGAATAGCGGATCACGAGGTGTGCCTCCTCGCTGCCCTCGTCGGCACGCAGCGCCCCCTGCACCGCAGAGAGCACCGTCTCGGCACGATCGGCGGTGCGGGCGGCGGACTCATCGGCGGCAGCGGCTTCCGCGAGCTCCTGGGCCGTGGGCGCTACGGAGGCGTCGGAGGGATCGCTGCCCGCGGCGAGGGCATCCAGGAGCTTCTGCCGCGCGGAGGCGACGGTCTCCTCGGCCTCCCCGGCCGCGGGTTCGAGGGCCGCGAGCCCTGCCAGCAGGGCGGTGGTCTCCACGGCAGACAGCCGCAGAGCTCGGCGCAGCGGCTCGGCGTTGCGCACGCGCACGATGCCGTGTTCGTACTCCGTTTCGATGAAGTCCTCCCAGCCGGTGCCCATGTCGCCGCAGACGAACAGCACCTCGAGGTCTTTGATGAGCTCCGCGGGAGTGATGCCGAGCTCTTCGGCGAGTTGCTCGAGATCCACCTCGCCGCGGCGCATCACGGAGGAGGCGGTGGAGATCAGGCGCGAGAGATGATCGCCGCTCTGCTGCGTGCTGCGGATCCGCACCGCAGGCCGGGCTTCGGCCGTCTCCAGCGGGGCGAGGTCCGGTGCGGCCGCGTGGCGGTCGCGGATGTCGCTCAGCACCTGGGCGATCTCGGTGCGCCACGCGGCGGGCTCGAGCAGCTTCGCCCAGCGGGCTTCGGCGAGGATGAGGCGGCGGGCCGCGGGGCGCGGCATCTGCGGCAGCTGCACCTCGGGCTCCTCAAGTCCGGCACCGGCGCGGTCCCGCAGCGCGAGTGCCTTGTACGGCTCGAGCCGCACCCGGGCACCGGCGCGATCATCGCTGTCCAGCATCGTGGTGAGGACCTCCCCGAGGTCGAGATCGGCCGGGCGCTCTGCCGTCGCAGCGCTGCCGAGCACGGGGAAGGATTCGATGCGCGAGGCTCGGAAGGAGCGCGGCGCCGAGCGCTCGCGGTCGAAGCCGTGCAGGTACCAGTGGCCGTGGTGGACGCCCACCACCCACGGCTCGACGTGCCTGTCCGCAGGCTCGCCCGTCGCGGGACGGTAGCGGAATCGCACCGACCGCCCCGTGACCACGGCCTCCAGCAGCGGGCTCAGCACGGGCAAGGATTCCACCGCCCCGCGCGGGGTGCGGCGCAGCAGATCCGGGTCGGCGTCATGACCCAGGCTCAGCAGCTTTGCGCGCACCCGGCGGGCGGCACCGCCGGCGGTCGCATCGTCCCAGGCGCGGCTCGCGGCCAGCAGCACCGTGTATTCCGCGGTGCTGAGGTCCAGCACCGCTCCCCCGGCGGGCGAGTCGATTCGGTAGTAGACGATGTTCTCGTCCAGCACATCCTTCTCGGTGATCAGCGGCAGGCCGAGCGCGAGGATCGCTGCCTTGTCGCGCTCGAACATGCGCTCCGCCGCCTGGTCGGAGGTTGCCTCGGCATAGGCGGGGATCACGGCGAACAGTTTGCTGCGGTCGATTCGGCGCCGCGAGCCGATCGTCATGATGACGTTGAGCAGTCTCTCCACACTCTTCGAAGCCACGCCGCCAGACTAGGGCACCGGGTCAGCTGCGGTCGCGAGCGTGATGTGATGTCGCAGGTGCGGGCGCCGGGTCGCGGCACGGTCCGGCCTAGGCTGGTGGGCATGCTGCGATGGGAACGAGGACACGTCCGCGCTGAGCTGGCCTCCTGGGCGGGCGCCGTCCAGCTCGAGGTCGAGCTCGAGGGCGAGGCCGACGGGACACGGGAGACGGTGCGTGCCCTGGCCTACCCTGAGCTGACCGGAACGCCGGAGGTTGGTGAGCTGGTGCTGCTGAACACCAATGCGCTGCGTCGTGAGCTCGGGACCGGTGGGGATGCCCTCGTGGTGGCCCGCCCCGAGGCCCTCCCCGAGGCGGAGGCGGTCGACGGGCACATGGTCAAGGCTCGATACACGCCGATGCAGACGCTCGTCGATGCGCTCGATGACCCCGCGAGCGAGCACTACGAGACCCTGCGCGACGCCAAGGGCCTGGAGGCCATGCCCGTCGTGGTCGCGGATCTGCACTCCTCTCTGCCCGCGATCATCGCCGGGATCCGCCGCCAGAAGCGTTCGGCGCGCATCGCCTACATCCACACCGATGCCGCGGCACTGCCGGCCGCCTATTCCCGCAGCGCCGCGCGTCTGCGCAAGGCCAATCTGCTGGCTGCCACGATCAGCGCCGGACAGTCCTTTGGTGGCGATTACGAGGCGGTCACCGTGCATTCTGCGCTGCTGGGCGCCAAGCACGTCGTCGGCGCCGATATTGCGATCGTCATCCAGGGCCCAGGGAATCTCGGCACCGGCACCGGTTGGGGATTCTCGGGGGTGCAGATCGCCGAGGCGGTGCATGCCGCCGCGGTGCTCGGCGGATGCCCGGTGGCGACCCTGCGGGTCTCGGAGGCCGATGAGCGCACGCGGCACCGGGAGCTGTCCCACCACTCAGCGACCACCTATGGGCAGGCGCTCCTGGCTCCGGTGCGTCTGCCCCTGCTCCCCCGCACCTACTCGCGGTACAACAAGTTCCATGAGTGTGTGCGGAAACAGGTGAAATCATCGATTCTCAAGCCGGCGCAGAAGCGCGGGATCCTGCACGAGATGGTCGAGATCGACGCCAAGGGGCTGCGGGACGCGCTCGAGGAGATGCCGGTGCGGATGACGTCGATGGGCCGCACCCTCGCCGAGGACTCCTCGTCCTTCCTCTACGCGGCGCTCGCCGGGCGCTGCGCGGCGCAGCTGCTGGACGCCGATCCGGACGACTGAGCGGCTCAGCCGCCCGGCGCCTCGCCGCGGTCACGCGCGAGATCGCGCAGCAGACGTGCATCGGCGATCGCACGCTGGCCGTCATAGCGCTGGATTGCCTGCACCGGGTGTGTGCGCCCATCGGCGAGATCCAGATGCGCCCACGGATCCCCCATCGGGAAGCTGATCCCCAGCACCTCCGGCCAGTCCAGCGTGCGGGAGCGCATGAGGTTGCGGATCTCGAGGTGCTCGGGCCGCGCCACCACGCGCACCGAGGCGTACAGGTGGCACAGCAGCGCCAGCAGCAGCCCGATCATCACCAGCGCCAGGCGGCCGCCCAGCTGGAAGGACGTGATGAGCACGGCCCCGGCGATCATCCCGCCCAGCACGATCACCGCCGTCACATAGGCCGCCACGCGCACCGCCCGCGGGCGGATCACCACCGTCGCGGTGCGCTCAGGAAGCTCGGGGCCGAGCTGGCGGGAGCTGATGGGCATCTCAGATGCGGCAGGCCTGGATCGCGGTCACCAGGATCGCGCGGGCCCCGACCTCGTAGAGGTCATCCATCATGCGGTGCGCAGAGCGCCGATCCACCATGGCGCGCACCGCGGACCACTCGCCACCGTGCAGCGGGGAGACCGTCGGGGACTGCAGCCCCGGGGTGATCTCCACGGCGCGCTCGAGCTGGGCAGTGGGGATGTCGTAGTCGAGCATCACGTACTCGCGGGCGACGAGCACACCGCGGATGCGCCGTTCGAGCACCTCCAGGGCATGCTGGCCCTGCTCGTCGAGCTCCATGCCGGGGCGGGAGAACAGCACCGCCTGGCTGGTCATGATCGGCGCGCCGAAGGGCTCGAGACCCGCCTGACGCAGGGTCGTGCCGGTCTCGACGACATCGGCGATGACATCGGCGACGCCGAGGCGGATCGCGGATTCCACCGCACCGTCGAGGTGCACCACCTGGGCCTCGACGCCGTGCTCGGCCAGGTGGTCGGCGACGAGCGACTCGTAGCTGGTGGCGATGCGGGCACCGGCGAGGTCGGTGACATCGCGGTGGGTACCGGCGGGAGCGGCGAAGCGGAAGGTCGAGCGAGAGAAGCCGAGCTCGAGGATCTCGCGGGCCGGGGTGCGGGAGTCGCGCAGCATGTCCTGCCCGGTGATGCCCACATCCACGGTGCCGGAGCCGACGTACACGGCGATGTCCCGGGGGCGCAGATGGAACAGCTCCACGCCGTTCTCCTCATCGACCACCACGAGCTCCTTGGCCATGCCGCGGCGGCGGTATCCGGCCTCTTGCAGCAGCTCGGCGGCGGGTTCGGACAGGGCTCCCTTGTTCGGGACGGCGATGCGCAGCATCGGTTCCTCCTTCACCGCGCAGGCGGTGGATGGCTCGGCGGGACAGATCAGGGGCGGCAGGGGCGCGCCGCGCGCTGGGCGCTGGACGCTGGGCGCGGGCACGGTGCTTCAGGGCTTCAGGGCCGTGGGGCCCGGTGCTCACAGGTGTCGGTAGACGTCCTCGAGGGTGATGTCGGTGGCCAGCATCATCACCTGAAGGTGATACAGCAGCTGGCTGATCTCCATCGCGGCGGCGTCCTTCGACTCGTGCTCACAGGCCATCCACACCTCGGCGGCCTCCTCGACGATCTTCTTGCCGATGTGGTGCACTCCGGCATCGAGCTCCGCGACGGTGCCCGATCCCTCGGGGCGGGTGCGGGCCTTCTCGGCGAGCTCGGCGTACAGGCTCTCGAAATCCTTCACCCGGCCAGGGTACGCGCCACGCCAGGTAGCGCGTCCCTGGATCCCGGGCTGCGGGATGGACCGCTCAGCGGCGCTGCACCGTGGGGTCCAGATGAGCGGTCTCGACGCTGACGGTCTCCTCGGGAGCGTCCTCGCGGCGGCGACGCACGCGCCACCACACGAAGAATCCCGTCAAGGTGAACACCCCGTAAAACAGGTACATGAAGGCGCTTGCGTAGTAGCCAGCGGACAGCAGCAGGGGCACGCCGACGATGTCCACCGCCACCCAGATCAACCAGAACTCGACCCAGCCCTTGGCCATGCCGTAGGTGGCCAGCAGGCTGCCCATGAAGATCCAGGCATCGGCCCACACCGGCTCATAGGAGCCGAGCGCGCGGAACAGAGGGGTGAGCGCGGCGGTGCCGCCGACCATCGCGGCGATCAGCAGCGCCCTGGTGCCCCAGGACGCCCATTCGGGTTCGACCGCGGTCCCGGCCCCGGATTCCTTGGTGCGGTGCCAGCGCACCCAGCCGTAGACGCTGGTGGCGATGAACATGACCTGGCGCCCGGCCTGCCCCAGCAGGTCCACGTGGGAGGCGTCGCCGAACAGGCTGCCCAGGAACACGGTCAGCAGCAGGACGTTGCCGATGATGCCCACCGGCCAGGCCCAGATCTTGCGGCGCATGCCGCCCAGTGCGCTCAGCAGGCCGAAGACATTGCCCAGTACCTCGCGGAGCATGAGGAACTGTCCTCCGGCGAATTCGATCTTCGCGTCGAAGAGCCACTGCAGAAATTCCATGACGGTCCTTTCTCCCGTGGAAGCAGTGGCTCCGGGGAAAAAGGTTTCCTTCATGGACGACGGGCGTGTCAGGGCGCGCACGTCGGCATCAAGGACGTGCGCCTCTCATCCAGGCTTTGACTGTCGGTGCCGGAGTTCCACCGGCTCCACCGCCGTAGCGGGTCGCGGACTATCACCGCCGGCTCGGACTTTCACCGACCCCGGAGCACGTCACGATGTGTGACCGCTCAACCATACTCGAACCGGAGCGGGCAGAAGAACGGACGCGCTGGTCGTGGCCCGTTCGACGATCCGGCGCGGGCTCCGCCAGGACGTCCGTGCCGCGGGAATCAGTGCGAGGGGATCGGGCCGGCGGGTTCAGTGCGGGCGGTGGGCGGCAGCGAGCTCGCGCAGCGCCGCGATCTCCTCCGCCGCATCCTGGGCGCGGTAGATCGCCGAGCCTGCGACGAACACGTTGGCGCCCGCCTCAGCGCAGCGCTCGATCGTCTCGCGGCTGACCCCACCATCCACCTGGATCGACACCTCGAGGTTCGCCTCGGAGATCGCCTGCCGGGCCCGTCGGATCTTCGGCAGCATCGTCTCCAGGAAGCTCTGCCCGCCGAATCCGGGCTCGACGGTCATGATCAGCAGCATGTCGAACTCGCCGATGATGTCGAGGATCGGCTCGACCGCGGTGGCGGGGCGCAGCCCCACACCCACCTGGACGTTCTTACGGCGCAGATCGCGGGCGAGCTTCACCGGGGCGCGGGAGGCCTCGAGGTGGAAGGTGACCGAGCTGGCGCCGGCTTCGGCGTAGGCGGGGGCCTCCCGATCGGCGTCTTCGATCATCAGGTGAGCATCGATGCCGATGGTGCTGCGCTCGACGATCTGCTCGACCATCGAGGGACCGAAGGTGAGGTTCGGGACGAAGTGGTTGTCCATGACATCCACGTGCACGGCATCAGCACTGGAGATCTTGTCGATCTCGGTGCCGATGCTCATGAAGTCGCAGTTGAGGATCGACGGGTGGATGTAGTGGCTGGCGGTCGAGTAGGCGGTCGTCATGACTGGTCCTTCCCATCGTCGGTGCCCTCACGGGCGGTGGTGTCGGTGCCGCCGCCGTGCTTGCGCAGCAGCGCGAGATACATCGCATCAGTGCCGTGCACATGGGGCCACAGCTGCACGGCCGGCCCCTCCCCCAGGTCGATCTGCGCGGCGCGCTCCGGCAGCACCCCGGCGCGCAGGGCCTCGCGCGCATCGAGCTGCTCCACATCATCGCGGCGCTTGAGCGCTTCCTCGACGATGAACCGGGTCTCCGCCAGGTGCGGGGAGCAGGTCACGTAGGCGACGACACCGCCGGGCGCCGCGGCATCCAGGGCCGAGGCCAGCAGATCACGCTGCACGGTCGAGAGGTGCCCGATGTCCCCGGGCTGCCGGCGCCAGCGGGCCTCGGGCCGTCGCCGCAGCGCACCGAGGCCCGAGCAGGGCACATCGGCAAGCACCCGGGAGAACGTCGCGGGCAGCTCGGTGCCGATGGTCGTGCCGTCGGCGGTGCGGGTAGTGATCTCGGCGCCGGCCTCGCGGAGGGTCGCGACGGCGCGGTCCACCAGCTCGGTGCGGTGCTCCTGCAGCTCCACGGCCAGCAGCTGCGCGTCATGGCCGACGGTGAGCCCGCCGAGCAGGGCGGTCTTGCCGCCGGGGCCGGCACACAGATCCAGCCAGCGGGCGTCATCCGCGAGCACGAGGTCATCGGCGCCGAGCGCGAGAGCGAGCGCCACGAGCTGGCTGCCCTCGTCCTGGACGGCGGCCCGGCCCTGCTTGAGGACATCCGTGCCGCCGGGGTCGCCCGAGGGCCAGGAGGCGGCGAAGATCGACCAGCGGCCCGCGGTGGCGCCCTCGTCGATCATCTCGTCGAGGTCCGTCAGCCCCGGCCGCATCACGAGAGCCACGGCAGGCGCGCGATTCTGAGCGGCCAGCAGCTCCTCAAGCTCGGCGACATCCCGGCCGTGACCGAGCAGAGCATCGCGCAGAGCCCGCACCACCCAGCGCGGATGGGAGTGGACGATCGACAGGTGGCCGATGAGGTCCTTCTCGCGCGACGGTGCGACCGCCGCGAGCCACTCCTCGAGGGTCCGCTCGCCCACGCGGCGCAGGACGGCGTTGACGAAGCTCGCCGCCCCCGCCCCGACGGCGGCACGGGCGAGGGCCACCGTCTCGCTGGTCGCCGCATGCGGGGCGACGCTCATCTCCACCAGCTGATGGGCGCCCAGCCGCAGCACGTCCAGCAGCACCGGTTCCACCTTCTCCAGGGGACGGTCCACGCAGGCGGCGAGGATCGCATCGAGCCGTCCCTGGGCGCGGAGGGAGCCATAGAACAGCTCGGTCGCGAAGGCGGCATCGCGGCCGCTGAGGCGGGCCGAGCGCAGCAGGCGCGGCAGGACGAGGTTGGCGTAGGAATCCTCCTCGCGGACCAGGCGCAGCCCTTCGAGGGCGACCTCCCGCGATGGGGTGGCGCGGCGGGCCCGCTCCGAGGGACGCGAGGCGGACCAGCCCTGCCGGGGGCCACCGCGGCCCCGAGAGCCGGAGCGCTGGCGGCCCTTGGCGTCGCGGCCCTGACGCGAGGAGCCGCCGCGGCGATGCTGTCGGTCCGCGCTCATGCGTCCTCCTCGGCAGGGGCGAAGGTGGTCTCAGGGCTGAGGTTCGCGCCGCGCGCCCAGTCGGCGCCGCGCATCGCCTTCTTCCCAGGCGGGGCGATGATCGAGATCGCGATCGGCCCGGTCCCGGTGCCGACCAGCAGGTGCTTCTTCATCGCATGGAGGCGTCCCGGGGGCAGCTCCACCTCGGGAAGCTGCGGGGGCAGCGGCTCGGTGCCGAGGATGCGGGTGCGCGCCCCGTCCAGCAGCGTCCACGCACCGGGGTCGGGGCTCATACCGCGGATATGGGCGCCCACCTGCTCGGCGGGTCGGGTCCAGTCGATGCGGGCCTCGGCCGGGGTGAGCTTCGCGGCGTGCGTAGCGGCGGCGTGGTCCTGTTCGGTGAAGGTGGCAGTGCCGGCGGCGAGGGCGTCGAGGGCTTCCAGCAGCAGCGGCGCACCCTCGCGCGCGAGACGCTCGAGCAGCTGCCCGGAGGTCTCATGCTCGCCGATCACCGCCGGAGCGGCCCTGATGAGATCCCCGGTGTCCAGGCCCTCCGCGAGACGGAACACGCTGATCCCGGTGTGTCGCTCACCGGAAAGCACAGCCCGCTGCGCGGGCGCGGCACCGCGCCAGGCGGGCAGCAGCGAGAAATGCAGATTCACCCAGCCGTGGGTGGGGATGCTGAGCGCGGCGGGTGGGACGAGGTTCCCGTAGGCGACCACGGGTGCGGCTTCTGGCGCGAACTCCCGCAGCTGGCCGAGCACCGTGTCATCGCGCAGCGTCGCCGGGGTGAGGACCGGCAGGCCCGCGTCCAGGGCGAGCTGCTTGACCGGGGAGGGCCGCAACTTCCGGCCCCGTCCGGAGGGGGCATCGGCGCGGGTGAGCACTCCCACCACCTCGTGCGGGGAGTCCAGGAGGGCCTGCAGGGACGGGAGGGCCACCTCGGGGGTGCCGGCGAAGAGAACACGCATGATGCCCTGAGTCTACGGGCGCGGAGGTCAGAACACGTCGGGCGGATCCAGGCGCACCCGGAGGGACCCGCGGTCCTTGCGGGCGCTGCGGGCGGCGACCGCGGCACGCAGCACTGCCGCGAGCTCCCGCGCCCGTTCCGGGGCGATCCGCAGCACAGCGCGGGCGCGGCCCGCATCCTCGGGGCGTTCGAGGTCCACGGGCCCGAACACGTCGGTGCCTCCGGGCAGGTCGAGGGCATCCACGAAGCGCCGGCAGGCATCCCGCTCCCCCATCACCTCGGCGACCCGGGCGAAGGGCGGCAGGTCCAGGTCGCGGCGATCCTCGAGCACCCGGTCGATGAAGACGCGGGAACGATGGGCGACGAGCTCGCGGATCGCCGGGAGCGTGGAGGTTCCGACGACGAGCACCTCCCCGTCCTGCTCGGCGGACCGCACGAGCGCGATCGCGTTGCGCCACCGCCGCACGGCCTCGACATCCGCGTCGAAGGCGGCGCGGGCGAGCATCGCATCGGCATCCAGCAGCAGCGCAGCAGCGTATCCGCCGGCCGGGTCGGGTTCCGCCCCGGGGGTGGCGACGACGATGCCGTGCTTAGGCACCGCAGCATCCTCGAGCGGCCCATGGGCGCCACCGGCCAAAACGAGCTCCGCGTGGGGGAAGGCGCGGTGCAGCTCCTCGGCGGTGCGGGTGGATCCTATGACCACTGCTCGGACCTCGGGCCGGTCGCATTCAGGGCAGCGGTAGCCGTCCTCGCGCTTCCCGCAGACCGCGCAGTGCAGGGGGCCGCCGCGCCCGCGCAGGGACAGCGGGGCCGAGCAGGTGGGGCAGCGGGCGCGCGTGCCGCAGAAGGTGCAGGAGATTGCGGGGATGTACCCGGAGCGCGGAACCTGCACAAGCACCGGCCCGTGTGCGAGACCCCGGCGCAGCACCCGCAGCGCCTCCTGCGGCATGCGGGAGCGGCCCGAGGGGCCTTCGCGCTCGCGCAGGTATTCGTCCATCGCGACGATCCGCGGGCGCACCTGGGTGATCGGCGCGGGAACGGGCTCCAGGGCAGCGAGGTAGCCGGCATCGGCCAGGGCTCGCAGCGGCACGGACAGGCTCGCCGAGAGGAACAGCAGGGCGCTGCGCTCTTCGGCGGAGCGGCACTGCAGCACTGTGCGGGTGTGCGGGTAGGGGGCGCGCGGCTCCTCGAGCAGGTCATCGGCCTCATCCACGCAGATGATGAGGGCGAGGTCCTGGACGGGGGCGAAAGCTGCGGAGCGGTTGCCGAGCACCACCCGGGTGGCGCCGCGCAGGATGCGACGGAAGGTGCGGTAGCGCTTCTCGGGTCCTTCGGCACCGGCAAGGATCTCGTGGTCGATGCCGCGCGCGGTGAGGACGCGGGCCAGGCGTGCGACGTCCCGCCCATCGGGGGCGATGACAAGGGCGCCGCGGTCCGGACCGAGGTCCGCGATCGCATCTGCGGCGACGATCGTCCAGGGATCCGCGGCATCGAGGATCAGGTGGGCGCGGGGCACCGGGCCCTCGGGGCTCCCCGCCCGGGAGAGCAGGGCGGCAAGCCCCGGATACCGGTCACCGGGACGTCGGGGGGCCGACGGAGGCGTGTCCGCTGCAGGGGTGTCGGCGGGATCTTCGGCCTGCTCGTCCTGTGCCTGATCGGCCTCTTCCGCAGCTTTCTCTGCGGCTTTCTCCGCGGCCGCGCGGTCGGCCTTCTCGGCGCGGGCATGCCGCGGCGGCAGCGCGAGGCGCAGCACGTCCCCGACGGTGCCGGCGCAGCGCTCAGCGATCTCCTCGCACACCCGCATCATCGCGGGCGGCACCACCACATCATCGGAGACCAGTCGGGCCAGCGGCGCAAGCGCCCGGTCGGTCGTCGGCTCCGCGTGTCGACCCAGCACAATGCCCTCGGTGTCCTTCCCCGAGAACCGCACCCGCACCCGCATCCCGGCCTCCGCCGCGGCGGTCGCCGGGGTGACGGCGTACTCGAAGGGCCGATCCAGATGCGGCAGCACTCCGATCAGGCGGACGCTCGCCACCGGACGCTCGGCGACCACGTCGAAACCTGCGGTGGTGCGCAGATCACGGGCCCGCCCGGGGTGCTCCGCGGGCGGGTCGGGAACAGCGACGGCGGGGGGCGCGAACAGACCCTGCTGGGCCTCATCCGGCTCCCCCGCCGCCGCGGCGGAAGGCGTGGTGCTCAGCGCTTGTGCACCGCCACCAGGTCGCACACGAACACGAGGGCCTCGCCGGGGGCGATCACCGGCGGGGCGCCCTGCTCGCCATAGGCGAGAGAGGCGGGGATCTCGAGACGACGGCGGCCGCCCACCTTCATACCCTGAACGCCCTGGTCCCAGCCGGCGATGACCTGGCCCACGCCCAGCTGGAAGCGCAGCGGCTCGCCGCGGTCCCAGGAGGCGTCGAACTGCTTGCCGGTGGAGTGGGAAACGCCCACGTAGTGCACGTCCACGATGTCGCCGCGGCCGGCCTCCTCGCCCTCCCCGAGAATCTCGTCGATGCTGACGAGCTCAGTGGGGGTCTCGGACTCGGGGCGGGCGACCTCGGGCTTGCTGCGATCGGTCATGATGCTCCTCCTCTGTGCGGTGGTTCGGGGTGGTGGATCAGATCAGAAAAAGGGGGTGGTCAGCCCTTCACGGGCTCGGCGTCCAGCACGTCGACGACGAAGATGAGGGTCTCACCGCCGAGCTCGTTCTTCTCGGGGTCCTCCCCGTAGGCGTCCGCGGGAGGGATGACGAGCATGACCTGGCTGCCGATCGGAAGGCCCGTCAGGTTCTTGTCCCAGCCGGGGATCACCCGGCCCTGGCCCTGGACGAAGGAGAACGGAGCACCGCGCTCCCACGACGAGTCGAACTGGCTGCCGTCGGACCACTTCCAGCCGGTGTATTGCATGACCAGGTAGTCGCCTTTGCGGGTCTTCTCGCCGTTGCCGGTGATGAGGACCTCCCGCACCGTCTCCGCGGGCGGCTCCCCTTCCGGTGCACCCTCGAGGCTCGGTGCGCCGTCCTCGCCGAGGGTCACGGCGGGGAAATCACCTGAGGGCTCGCCGGGCTCACCCTCGGCACGCAGTGGGGAGACGACGCGCTGCACATCGGCCACCTGGATCAGGGCATAGCGCTGGCCGTCGCCGCCCTGCTGCCAGCCCGCCATCGCGAAGCGGGAGCCCACCGGCAGTGCGGTGAAGAACTCGAAGGCATCCGGGCCGAGCGCCTCGGCCTGCACGGTGAGGCCGCCCGCGGGGGCGCCCTGCCACCAGGATTCGAGGGTCTCTCCGGAGGAGGCATCCACATACATCTGGTGCCAGATGATCGTGTCGCCCTCGGCGATGACATCCCCGTCGCCCTCGGCGATGACCTCGGCCTGCGGGGCGGTGATGGACAGCGGAGCCTCGAACTCGAGCGTCGGTTCCGCGCCGAGATCCTCGCTGATGCTGACGCTGTCCAGGGGGCGCTCGCCGCCGCCGTCGGAGGTGCCTCCGGCGTCGGAGGGACCGGAGCCGTTCTCGTCGCAGGCGGCCAGGCCGATGGCGGCGGTCGCGGCAAGGGCGGTGGTCAGCAGGGTGCGACGGCGCAGGGGTGAGGTCACGGAGGGCAGGCCTTTCAGGTCGAGTCCCCGGGTCGGGGTCGGAACCAGGGTACGGGTCGGGTGCAGGGTGCGCGCTGGATGTGGCGCGGCCCTCAGGCGAAGGGCGGCGGATCCGCGGTGGCGCCCTGGGCGCGGATCTCGGCGATCAGCGCCTCGACGTCCGCGGAGGTGGTGGTGAAGGGGTCGAGGATCTGCACGGGCATCGCCCCAGGGCGGGTGAGGCGCATGGTGGTCCAGTCCACGGCGTGGTCCACGTCGTGCTCCTGGGCGGCGGTGACCACCTGGCCGCGCAGGTGGGCGCGGGTGGTGGTCGGTGCGGTGGTGCGGGCTCGCTGGATCTGCTCGGCGCTCAGCACCGTGGGTGCGAGGCCGCGGCGGCGCAGGGAGTCGAACAGGCCCCGCTCGGGATCCAGATCGTGGTAGGCGAGGTCCAGGCGTTCAAGCGCCGGATCGGACATGTCCGTGCCGCGTCGCTCGGTGACCTGGGTGAACAGTCGCTCCTTGATCGCCCAGTCGAGGTGCTGCGCGGCCCAGGTGCGGTCCCCGGTGCGGACGGCATCCAGGGCCTTCTGCCAGGTCTCGAGGGTTTCGTGCTCGGTCTCGTCCTCGGCGAGGTCGCTGACGTGGTCCAGCCAGCGCTGCTGGATCTCGAGCGCGGTGGTGGTGCCCCCGTCCTCGAGCGGCAGCGGGGTGCTGCCGGTGAGGTCGCGGGCGACGGCCCGGATCGCTGCGATGTCATCGGCGAGGGCGACGTCCGGCAGCGTGCGGCCGGATTCGATGGCGCGCAGCACGAGGTCGGTGGTCGCGAAGCGCAGGTGGGTGGAGACTTCGCTCATCGTGGAGTCGCCGACGATGACGTGCAGGCGGCGGAACCGGCTCGGATCGCCGTGAGGTTCATCGCGGGTGTTGATGATGGGACGGGTGCGAGTGGTGGCCGAGGAGACTGCCTCCCACATGTGGTCGCTGCGACGGGAGAACACGAAGCGCGCTGCCCCAGCTGCTGCGTCGGCGTCTGTCTTGTCACCACGGTTCTTGTCGTCACTGTCCTTATCGCCGATGCCGTCATCGGTCACGACACCACCGGCACCGGTGACGATCTGGCGGGTCACGAGGAACGGCACCAGGAATCGGGGCAGGCGGGTGAACTCGCCGCGACGGTCCACGAGGTAGTTCTCATGGGAGCCGAAGGCGTTTCCCTCGGAGTCCACATTGTTCTTCAGCAGGTGGATTCGGGCATCGTGCCCGGCCTCGGCCAGGCGGTCATTGGCTTGAGCGGTGAGGTCGGCGAAGATCTGCTCCCCGGCGCGGTCCTGGGCGACGAGCTCCCACCAGTCATCGCATTCGGCGGTCGCGTATTCGGGGTGGGAGCCCACATCCAGGTAGAGACGGGCGGCGTTCTTCAGGAACACGTTGGAGGAGCGGCCCATCGCGACGACCGGCCGGAACAGCTCCCGGGCGGCCTCTTCGGGCTCGAGGGCGCGCGTGCCGTCGGCGCGCACGCACACCAGACCGAATTCGGTCTCCAGTCCTCCCACGCGGCGTTTCACGGGCTCACTCCCCGCCCTTCTGCACGAAGGAGCGCACGAAGGACTCGGCGTTCGCCTCGAGCACCGAGTCGATCTCATCGAGCAGGTCATCGGCCGCTTGCGCGGAGGCGAAGGTCTGGCCGCCGGTGAGGTTCTCCTCGCCGGGGTTCTCGTCGTCGCCGGGGCCGGGGGCGTTCAGGGACTGCTGGGACATCGCTCCTCCTGGGGTGCTTAGCGGGTGGTCAGTCGGTGCTCACGGCGCGCTGCAGCGCCGCGAGCGTCTCATCGATGGGGGCGGCGGGGTCGATGCCGTGGTGGGAGCACCACTGCTGTGAGCCCAGGCGCGGATCGGCGAGCCGCAGCCGCATGCTGCCCTCGCTGCCGCGCAGCGTGATCACATCCCAGCCGGCGGAGGGCACATCGGCCCGGTGCGCGGCGACGAGGGCGCCTCGCAGGTGGGCGCGGGTGCTCGCGGGCGGCGTGGTGATCGCCTGCTGCACCTCCTGCTCGCTGACCAGGGTGGGCACCGCACCGGCGGCCCGCAGTCTGCCGAACAGTCCGCTGCTGGGCCGCAGGTCAGAGAACTGCAGGGCCATCATCGCCAGGCGCGGATCCTCCCAGCCCAGGCTGTGGCGGGCGCGGTAGCGCTCGAGCAGCTGCAGCAGCGTCACCCATTCCACGCGGCCGGCCGCCAGCATCGGGTCGCGTTCGAGCAGATCGAGGATCTCGCCCCATGCGGTGAGGACCTGCGCGGTCTCGGCGTCGTCGAGGTCGGCGGCTGCGCGGATCGACTCGAGGTGGGCTCGCTGGATCTGGAGGGCGGTGAGCTCGCGCCCGTCGGCCAGCGGCACTGTGGTGGTGAGGCTGGGGTCGTGGCTGATGTCGCGCACGGCCTGGACCGGGTCGGCGAGGGTGAGGTCCGGGAGGATGCGGGTGCCGCTGCGGTGCTGGGCCTCGAGGGCGGCGAGCAGCAGGGAGGTGGTGCCGAGCTTGAGGAAGGTCGATTCCTCGAGCTGATTGGCGTCCCCGATGATCACGTGCAGGCGGCGGAAGCGCTCGGCGTCGGCGTGGGGTTCATCGCGCGTGTTCACGATGGGCCGGTTCAGGGTGGTCTCCAGCCCCACCTCGGCCTCCATGAAGTCAGCGCGGGAGGAGATCTGGAAACCGGGCTGCTCGCCGCGCAGGCCGATGCCCACCCGGCCGGAGCCGACCAGGATCTGGCGGGTGACCAGGAACGGCAGCAGCGCAGCGACCACGTCCTCGAAGGGCACAGCGCGGTCCAGCAGGTAGTTCTCGTGGGTGCCGTAGGAGGCGCCCTTGCCATCGGTGTTGTTCTTGTACAGCGCCACGGCGGGCACCCCGTCGGTGCGGGCAAGGATGTCCATGGCGCGCCGCGCGATCTCCTCCCCGGCCCGATCCGCGATGACCGCTTCGCGGGCGCGCAGCACCTCGGGGGCGGAGTACTCGGGGTGGGCGTGGTCCACGTACCAGCGGGCCCCGGAGGTGAGCACCGAGTTGCCGATCGAGCGCTGCGCCGCCCAGGCGAGAATCTCCTGGTCATCACCGTCCGGCGGGACCTCCGGGCCCTGCAGCGGCAGGTCCAGCTCGATGCTGGGGACGTGGGCGTCATGCACCTCATCGGTGAGCTGACTGGGGTGGGCGGCGGCGCGCTCGAGCTCGAAGCCGCGAGCATCCCGCAGCGGCGTCTCATCCCCGTAGTCCCAGCGGACGCGCCGACCCCGCTCCCCCTCGTTCTCATCGAGCAGGGCGTAGGCGCCCACCACGAGGTGGGACAGCAGGATCGAGCTGCCAGTGCCGGCCTGGGCCCGCTCCTCAAGGTCGGCGTGGAGGATCCCGAACTCCGTCTCGATGCCCATCACCCGCTCGGTGGTGAGACGGGGGGCCGACGGGTCGCGGGGCGGGCGGGTGGGGCTGGTCATACGGTCCTCTCCCGCTCGCCGCTGAGGTCCCGGGCGGTCAGCGGCACGATCGCCTCGATGCGGCGCCGTCCCCCGACGCCGCTTACGCGCGCCCAGTCCTCAGCCTGCCCGGAGGCGGGCATGTCCTCGTTCTCCTCGAACTCGGCGCGGATGGCGGCATGCAGATGCGCGGCGCCGACACCGACCTCCCCGGTGGCGATCTGGTCCTTGACGGCGAGCTTCTTCGCGCGGTCGACGATGTTGCGCAGCGTCGCCCCGGAGACCACGTCGTGGAAATGCAGGGTCTCGTGGCTGCCATCGGAGAAGTCGATGCGCACGAACGCCGTCGAGGGATCCTCGGCGTAGATCTCCTGTACGGCGAGGTCCAGCAGCGCCTCGCGGTCCTCACGCACCGGCACCTGATCATCGAGGTACAGACCCAGGATCTCGCGGGCGGCCTGCGCGTCAGGGCGGCGCACGCGGATCTTCACATCCAGGCGGCCGGGCCGCAGGATCGCCGGGTCGATCATGTCCTCGCGGTTGGAGGCACCGATGACGATGACATTGTCCAGGCCTTCGACGCCGTCGATCTCCGCCAGCAGCTGCGGCACGATCGTGGTCTCCACATCGCTCGAGAGCCCTGTGCCGCGGGTGCGGAACAGCGCCTCCATCTCATCGAAGAAGATGACGACGGGGTGATCGGCGGCGGCCTTCTCGCGGGCCCGTTCGAACACCAGGCGGATCGAACGCTCGGTCTCTCCGACGTACTTGTTCAGCAGCTCGGGGCCCTTCACGTTGAGGAAGGCGGAGTTCGCGAGCGCCTCCTCGGTGCTGATACCCCGCACCTCGGCGCTGCGCAGCACCAGCTCATGCGCGACCGCTTTGGCGATCATGGTCTTGCCGCAGCCGGGCGGGCCGTACAGCAGCACGCCCTGTGGGGGTCGCAGGCCGTAGGTGCGGTAGAGGTCCTGCTGCAAAAACGGCAGCTCCACGGCGTCGCGGATCGCCTCGATCTGTGGGCCGAGCCCGCCGATCTGCTCGAAGGTCACTTCCGGCACCTGCTCGAGGACGAGGTCGGTGATCTCCGCGCGCTCGATCCGTTCGAGTACGAGCTGCGCGCGCAGATCTACCAGGACGTGGTCGCCCGGGTGCAGGGGCTCGGACCCGAGGCCGCCGGCGCGGCGCAGCAGGCGGTTGTCATCGGGGGCGACAGCGACGATCACGCGCTCATCGGCGAGGGATTCCAGGACCGTGACCACGTTCCCGGCATCGGCCGCGGGCACCGCCTCGATCGCGGCGAGGGCCTCGTTCAGCCGCAGCTCGGTGCCGGGGGTGAGGGCCTCGAGGTCCAGTTGCGCGGCGGTCGCTACGCGCAGGCGGCGCCCGTTGTGGAGCACGTCGATGGTGGTGCCCTCACAGCGGCGCAGGAAGGTGGCGTAGGAGTTCGGTGGATCGCCGACGCGTTCGAGGTCGGCCTTGAGCTCGACGATCTGGGTGCGGGCGGAGCGCAGCGAGGAGATCAGCCGGTCATTGTGGGCGGCGAGCTGCTCGAGCTCCGCGGTCATCTCCGCGTAGGTCTTCATCGCCATGTCTCCTCCTTCATCGGCTGGGTGGGGATCGACGGGGTCCGGGGCGGTGCTGGCACGCGGCTCAGCGGTCCCGGCCCTGGCGGATGTCCCGCAGGGCCCGTTTGATCTTGCGCGGGGCGACGCCCCGCTCCCCCAGGTCCTGCGGGGTCCACTCGTTCGTGGAGCCGCCGAAGCCGTCGTTGTCGGGGTGGTTCAGCTCCGCCTCATCCCGGGACCCGGGGGCGGGACGGGTGATGCGGCGCAGCGCCGGAGTGCCATGCGCGGTACGGCGGGCGGTCAGCAGGAAGCCGGTGTGGGCATTCATGCGGTGCTCGGGCCGCACGGCGAGACCTTCGAGGTGCCATGGCCGCACGAAGGACTCCCAGGCAAAGGGCTCGGTGAACTCGCCGTGGTCGCGCAGGGCCTCGGCGGTGCGGGACAGCTGGGTGACGGTCGCGACGTAGGCGAGGAACACGCCACCGGACACCAGTACCTCGGCGGCGGCATCTACGCATTCCCAGGGGGCCAGCATGTCCAGCACCACGCGGTCCACAGCGGGCGTGCCGGGGCTGAGCGTCGGAGCGATGTCCTGGAAATCGCCGACGCTCAACTGCCAGGCAGGGTGGTCCCCGCCGAAATAGGTCTCGACGTTCTCGCGGGCCACCTCGGCGAAATCTTCGCGCCGTTCGATCGAGTGGACGCTGCCCTCGGGGCCGACAGCGCGCAGCAGCGCGGTGGTGAGCCCGCCGGAGCCCACCCCGGCTTCGAGCACGCGCGCACCGGGGAAGATATCGGCCCACATGAGGATCTGCGCGGAGTCCTTGGGGTAGATGATCGCGGCGCCGCGCGGCATGGAGAGCATGTAGTCGCTGTACAGGGGGCGCAGCGCCTGGTAGCGGGTGCCGTGGTTGTCCTCGATGACCACGCCGTCCTCGGCGCCGATCAGCTGCTCGTGCAGGATCACGCCGCGGTGGGTGTGGAAGCGGCCGCCGGGTTTGAGGGTGATGGTGTGCAGGCGGTTCTTCGCGTCGGACAGCTGCACCTTGTCTCCGAGGGCGAAGGGGCCGGTGCGATCCAGGCCGCGGCGCGGGGCACGGGGGGCGGGAGCAGAGGCCCCGTCGGGCTGCGGCTGATCAGTCATACTCTCCAGCATAGGTCTGCGCCGGGGTGAGACCGCCCGGTGTTCACCGTCCGCGCAGGCGGGCGTTGACATCCGCGCTCATGATCACACCGCGGACCGACCCGTCGGCCTCCCGCACGAGGTACACGGGGGCGGGCGCATCCAGCATCGCGGACAGCAGCGCATCCCCGGCAAGGTCTCCGGGCAGGGAACGCACGGGCCCGATCGGCATGGCGATAGCGCTGACCGCGGTCGCCTCGCGGCGCGGCGCGGGCACCGCCGCGAGAGCCCCGGTATCGAGGCGGTAGGCGCGCCCGAGGCTGCCGGGTGCCGCCGGATCCGGGGCGAGGTCCACCACCAGCACCTGCTCGGGATCAACCTGGGCGGGCAGCTGGCCGAGCGGGGTCTGCGGCGCGCAGATCAGCATCGAGCGCAGCAGGTCCCCAGCGTCCAAGCGCTCGGCACGTTCCTGGACGCGGGCGCCCTCCAGGGCGCGCGAAGCCCCGGACCACAGCAGGGAGGCGATGAGCACAGCCCACACGATGGTCAGCAGCTGTCCGGTCATCGAGGCGTGTCCCCGGGCGGCGCGCCACAGCGGCACCAGGACGACGGCGATCGCCAGACCGCGGCCGATCCACGCAGTGACCCGGGTGCCGACGGTCGGGCGGCGCAGGATGCTGCCCAGCAACGCTTCGAGGGCGCGCCCGCCGTCCATCGGCAGCCCGGGCAGCAGATTGAATAGGGCCAGCGCCAGGTTCAGCCAGGAGCAGAAGCCCCAGAACAGTGCTGCCGGAGTCCCCGGGTCAGTGGCCAGTGCGGTGATCGCGAACGTGAGAGCGGCCAGCAGCAGATTGCTCACCGGTCCTGCGAGGGAGATGAGGATCGAGCCGATGCCACCGCGCGGTCCGCCGCGGTATTGGGTGTGCCCGCCCCACAGCGTCAGTGCGATGTGCTCGACGCGGGCGCCGAAGGCTCGGGCGATGAGGGCGTGCGCGGCCTCATGCACCAGTACGGACAGGACGAGGAACCCTCCCACCCCGATGGCCAGCAGGATCGCGCGAGAAGGGATCTCGGAGACGCGCTCGAGCGCCGGGTACATGAGCACCGCCAGCACGAGCACCATGATCACGGTGCCGGGGCTGACGCGCAGTGGCGGTAGGGAGCCCAGGCGCAGGGCACGGCCACTCATCGGCGCCTCCTCACGGTTGTGGCTGGGGTGATCGACGCTGTTTGGGCGATCTCGGAATCATCGTGGTCGTGGCGCGGTCTGCGCCGGAGGCAGGATACGGGCCGCACCTGCGCGGAGCGCCGCGGCGCCGCTTAAGCCACCCTGCCTATGATGGATCGATGAGTCGTATCGCCATCACCGCGTTCTCCGGCTGGAATGACGCCGGTGAGGCCGCCACCGGTGTGATCGAGCACCTGTTGGAGGTGTGGCCTTCGCGTCCGGCCGGGGCGGTGGATGCTGAGGAGTTCATTGATTTTCAGGTCAATCGGCCGGAGATCCGCACGACCGAGGATTCCCGGCGCGTGGTGGATTGGCCGGATACGCAGCTGCGGCTGATCACTCCTCCGCGCGGTCAGGAGATCATCACCGTGTGTGGGCCCGAGCCGTCGCTGCGGTGGAAGCGCTTCTGCGATGAGGTGCTCGAGCAGCTGCAGATCCTCGATGTGAGCTCCGTGGTCTCGCTCGGGGCGCTGCTGGCCGATGCCCCGCACAGCCGCCCGTTGCCCACGTCCGCTCTGGTCGAACCGGTGCCAGCGCAGCAGGTGGAGGAGAGCAGCCTGTACGAGGGTCCGGTGGGGGTGCCGACGATCCTCGCCCGCCGCACCGCGGCCGCGGGCCTGCGCACGACGAGCATGTGGGTGCAGGTCCCCCACTACGTCTCGCAGAACACCTCCCCGAAGGCGGTCCTGTCGCTGCTGCGGCAGGTGCAGGAGCACATCGGGGCGCCGATCCCGCTCGAGGAGCTAGTGGAAGATGCCGAGGCGTGGGAGCGGGGCGTGGATGAGCTGGCCCGCACCGATGAGGACATCGCCGACTATGTGCGGCGCCTGGAGCAGGCGCAGGATGCGGCCGAGCTGCCGGAGGCCAGCGGCGATGCGATCGCCAAGGAGTTCGAGCAGTTCCTGCGCCGTCGCCGCGAGGACGGCTGAGCCACCCGGGCAGCTGAGCGACCCCGGCAGCCAAGCGCCCGGGCGCTCAGGTGCTCAGCTCACGTCAGATCAAGACCGAACAGCGCATCGGCCGCTGCCGCGACATCCGCGGGAGCATCCGGCCCCAGCTCGAGCGTCGGCGGTTCCTCCCCGGCGGCCCAGGCGTCGAGGACTGCCAGCGCCTGCGGGGTGTCGAGGTCCTGGCGCAGGGACGCCCGCAGGGCCTCCACCACGGCCGGGTGCTGCCCGCCCCGGCGCGCCGCGGCACGGTAGGTCTCCAGGCGCTGCCGGGCGGCGTCGAGCTCGGCGTCGGACCAGGCCCAGTCCGAGCGGTAGTGGTGGGCCATGAGCACCAGACGGATCGCCATCGGCTCCACCCCGTCACGCACCAGACGGTGGACGAACACGAGATTGCCCAGCGACTTGCTCATCTTCTCGCCCTCGTAGGCGACCATCCCGGCATGCGCATAGGCGACGGCGAAGGGTCGACCGAGCGCCACCGCGTGTGCGGCGGACAGGTCGTGATGGGGGAAGATGAGATCGCTGCCCCCGGCCTGGATGTCGAAGGGCAGACCCAGTCCCTGGTCGGCGATGCATACGCACTCCACGTGCCAGCCGGGGCGGCCGCGGCCGAGCATCGGTGCGTCCCAGGCGGGCTCCCCGGGCCGGGCGGCGCGCCACAGCAGCGGATCGAAGCGCCCCCGCTTCCCGCGACGCTCCGGATCCCCGCCGCGCTCGGCGAAGACCTCGAGCATCTGCTCCTCACTCCAGCCCGATACGTCCCCCAGAGCGCCGTCCTGCGAAAGATCCAGGTACCAGTCCGCATCGGCCACATCGTCGTTCTCGACGCGGTAGGCGCGCCCACGCTCCACGAGGGCAGTGACCGCCGCGATGATCTCCTCCATCGCCTCGCTCACGGAGCGGAAGGTGTGCGGCGGCAGCACCCGCAGCGCCTCCATGTCATCGGCGAACAGCGCCACCTGAGAGGCGGCGAGCTCACGCCAGTCCACGTCATCGCGCGCGGCTCGCTCGAGCAGCGGGTCATCGACGTCGGTCACGTTCTGGGCGGTCGTGACCCGATACCCGGTGTCCGCGAGGGCCCGGTGGATGAGATCGGCGGCGTGATACGTCGCGGCATGACCCAGGTGGGTGGCGTCATACGGCGTGATCCCGCAGACGTAGAGGCGAGCGTGCCCCTCCTGCTGCGGCACCACCGGCGCAATGCGGCCGCTGCGGGCGTCGAACAGGCGCAGCGGCAGGCCGGAGGCGGGCAGAGGGGTCCAGGCAGGGGCATTCCAGGAGTGCACCCATCGATCATACGGGCGGGGACTGAGGCCGAGCCGTGACTCCGCCGCGGCAGCGACCTAGCCCAGAGCTGCACCTTCGCTCAGGCGCTTCCTGCCAGGCGTCTCAGGCACCGGCCAGGGGGTCGACCGCCCCGGCTCCCAGTAGGGCCAGCAGCACCAGGCCCGCCACGACGCGGTAGATGACGAACACGAGGTAGGAGCGGTTCTCGATGAGGCGCATGAACCAGACGGTCACGGCGTAGCCCACCGCGAAGGCGATCACGGTCGCGACGATGATCGCCATGAGGGACGGCTCCCCGGCAGCGGCAGCGGCCGCCCGCCCATCGGCCGTGAACAGCACCGGCACATCCTTCACAGCTTTGTAGAGGCCGGAGGCGAACACCGCGGGGATCGCCAGCAGGAAGGCGTAGCGGGCGGCGGCCTGCCGGGTGTAGCCCATGAGCAGACCGGCGGTGATGGTGCCGCCGGAGCGGGAGACCCCGGGGATCAGGGCGAGGGCCTGGGCGAGACCGAACAGGATGCCGTCACGGATGTTCAGCTCCCTCAGCTCCTTGCGCTGCGGGGCGATCCGGTCCGCGAGTCCCAGCAGCAGGCCGAAGACGATGAGCATCGTCGCGGTGATGTAGAGGTTGCGCAGGGAGTGGTCGATCTGGTCCTCGAACAGCAGGCCCAGCACGCCGATGGGGATCGAGCCGATGATCACCAGCCAGCCCATGCGGACATCGGGGTCCGAATGCGGCAGCTTGCCCGCGAGGGCACGGAACCAGCGGCCGATGATGCGGGTGATGTCCTTCCAGAAGTAGATCAGCACCGCCGTCTCGGTGCCCAGCTGGATGATCGCGGTGAATGCAGCGCCGGGATCCTGGCCGGGGTTCAGCAGCTCCCCCACCACGCGCACGTGAGCGCTGGAAGAGATGGGCAGAAATTCCGTCAGGCCCTGGACCAGACCCAGGATGACGGCCTCGAGGAAGGACATGGCACTCCTGTTGCATCAGCAGGGCACCCGGTGCTCCGGGGCCCGGAACAGACTACGCGGCGCCGGGCTGCATGCCCGGCGCCGCGCGGAGTTCAGAGGGTGAAGGGTCCGTGGATATCCCGCGGATGCGATGACGACTCAGCGGTCGTCGTCATGGTCCTCGTCGTCGTAGTCCTCGTCATCATCGTCGTAGTCGTCATCGTCGTCGAACTCGTCGAAGTCATCGAAGTCGTCGTCATCGTCCTCATCATCGCCGTCGAAGACGATCAGCGGCGTGGCGATGTCGAACTCGTCGAACAGTGCGTCGTCGTAGGCATCGAACGCCGTGGTCAGCCGCTCGGTGGCGGCATCCAGGGCGGGATCGTCGTCACCGCGCGAGGCGGCAGCGGCCTCGTAGTGACGTTCCAGGGCAGCGATCAGCGCAGCGAGGGCGGAGCGAGGATCCGTGTTCATGCGCTGACCGTACCTCGTCCATCCCCGAATTGGACAGGGGAAGGGCCCGCGGCAGGTCACGAATCCATCGCGGGATGGCTGGGAGCGCCGGGGCGGGATCCTGTACCGTGCGGAGCCATACCGTGCAGGTCAGCGCCGCCAGGAGGAGCCGATGATCACACCGCGCACCGAGCTCGTGGCCGGGATCCAGCATGTGCCCGATCCGCGGGGCTGGCGGGATCTGCCGCTCGAGAAGGGCCGCCGCCCCGAGGACTACGAGTTCCAGATCATCACGGTGCCGCGCGGCGCGAGTGTGGGGCAGGTCCGGGCAGAGCTCGCCGAACAGTCGGAGTACGGCCGCTGGGAGCATGCCCGCACCCGGGTGTACCTGGGCGGCGGGCGGAAGGTGTGGATGCGCCGACGGATCATTCGCGTCACCTCGACCCTGTGAGCTGACAGGCGGGTTAGGCCTTGCGGCGCTGCCGGTCGATCTCGTACAGCGCGATCGACCCGGCCGCCGCGGCGTTCAGCGAGGAAGCAGAGCCCTGCATCGGGATCTCGGCGATCACATCGCACGCCTCCCGCCAGGCGCTGCTCATGCCCACCGTCTCGTTGCCGACGACGAGCACGAGTCCACCGGTGAGGCCGGTGTCCGCGAGCAGGTGACCGCAGGCCTCATCGAGCCCGATGATGCGCCGCTCCTCCCCGGCGGCACGGCGCTGCTGCACCCAGTCGATGACGTCCCGGTGCGAGGCGAGGCGCAGCACGGGCAGCGCGAACATCGAGCCGGTGCTCGCGCGGATCGCTGCGGGATCCCACGGGTCGGCGGCATGCCCAGTGATGATGACCCCCTGCGCACCGAGCGCATCCGCGCTGCGGACCAGGGAGCCGATGTTTCCCGGCCCCGTCGGCCGATCGAACACGACCACCACCCCATCGGGACCGGCGGCATCCAGCCGGGTGAGGTCATCGGCGGGCAGCGCCGCGATGGCCAGCAGCTCCGGGGCGCCGTCCTCCCGCTCCCCGAGCTCCGCCATGAGCTCGGGCGCCACCTGCACCACGGGCCCGGGAGGGTCGGCCAGCAGCTGCTGCGCCCAGGTCGAGGGATTCTCCCGCCCGTCGCTCAGCAGGGCCCGGATCTCGATGCCGTGGGCGATGGCCTGGGTGAGGGGACGCACACCCTGGATCAGCATCTCCCCGCTGCGGGTGCGTTTGGTGCGGTTCCCGAGCAGTGCCTGCCACTGCTGGAACAGGGCGTTGCGCCGCTCGAGCCGGGACGGCAGACCGGGGCGGCCGCGCCGGGGCTGGGCCGGGCGGCGGGGACTCATCGCTGCGCCCCGGTATAGCCGAGCTGTCGCCAGGCCTCGTACACCGCGATGGAGGCGGCATTGGCGAGGTTCAGGGAGCGGCGGGCCGGAAGCATGGGGATGCGCACCTGGCTCGTGATCCGCGGATGCTCAAGCGCGTACGGCGGCAGGCCGGTGGGTTCGGTGCCGAACAGCAGCACATCATGTTCGCGGTAGCTGATCTCGTGGAAGCCGGTGCCGGTGTGGGTGGTAAAGGCGAAGACCCGCGCCCCCGGGAGAGCCGCGAGGGCAGCGTCCAGATCGGGGTGAATCTGCAGGTCGGCGAGGTCGTGGTAGTCCAGGCCGGCGCGGCGCAGCTTCGCGTCCTCGAAGTCGAAGCCGAGCGGCTCGATGAGGTGCAGGTGCGCCCCGGTGACCGCGGCCAAACGGATCGCATTGCCAGTGTTCCCGGCGATCGCCGGCTCATGGAAGAGGACGTGCAGCATGGCGGTGATTCTTCCATGGCCCGGGTTATCCACAGGATCGGTGGCTGACGCGCGCCGCGACGGCGGTCTCTGGTGCAATGGCGGGGTGAGTGCTGCGGATCTGGCCCTGTACGGAGTGCTGCTGGTGGTGTACCTGCCGCATGCCGTACTGCTCGCATGGGCCGACGGGCGCGAGCATCGCCTGCCCAATCCGCTGGTCGCCTCGCTCACGCTGAGCCTCACCGTGTGCCTGGGGCTGCTCGCGCTGCTGGTCCCATCTGTGCGGCAGGACCTGAAGGTCGCGGCGGTGCTTGCGCTGCTGGTGGGGGCCGGGGCGATCCTCATCGCGCTCGTGGCTCCGCCTCTGCTGGGCATGGGGGATGCGAAGACTCTCCCGGCCGTGGTGGCGATGACCGCGGCGTTCGGCGGGCAGCAGCTCATCGCCGGGATGCTGGGGATCATGCTGCTGGCCGGGCTCGCGGGGACGGTGGTCCTGGTCGCCACGCGGCGTGCGGGGGTGCGCTTTGCCGTCGGGCCCGTGCTGCTGGCCGGGCCGTTCCTGGGATTGCTGGGGGCGCCGCTGGTCGATGCAGCGCTCGGGACCGCGTGAGCGAGCTGCCCGGGCAACTGGTGCACCCCGCGCTGTGATCGAGCGCGCATCGAGGACCCGACCATCGGCGGACGCCTGTGGTTACCTGCGGGTCACACACTCGGGGTATGCGTCGACGGACCCTCATGCTCACCCTGCTCTCCTCTTCCGCGCTGGCCTCGTGCGCCGGCCCCTCGACATGCCCCGAGGGCACCGAGGAGATCCGCTACGACCAGGGCATGACCTATCTCGGGGAGGCTCTTGCTGAGCGGGGCTACGCCGTGCTGATCCCGGATCTCGGCACCCTGTGGGCGACCCCCGACGAGGAGGGGACTGATCCAGGATCTGCTGGGCAAGGGCACGCTCGTCTCGGGGCTCGGCTATGGGGGCTCTTCACAGATGAGGGTGTCGAGGGTGCTGCGGACCCCAGCCGCGGGTACCAGCCCCAACGAAAAAGGCCCCGGTGATCACTCACCGGGGCCTTCTCCACGCGAAGGATGTCGCGGGACACCCGCGAACGATGTCGTGAGACATCACAACGTGTCCGAGGGGGGACTTGAACCCCCACGCCCTCAAGCGGGCACTAGCACCTCAAGCTAGCGCGTCTACCAATTCCGCCACCCGGACAGGTGGTCGCCATGACGACTCAGAAAGACTAGCACGCACCCGCGGTGGATCCGTACGGATCAGGCCTCTGCCAGGGCCGACGTGGCCACTATCACGCCGTGGTGGTCAGGGATCGCACGCCCATCGCGTCATGGAGCAGCTCGAGCGCAGCACCGATCGCGGCGCATAGGCGTGCCGCCCCCTCGACGGCGGCGTGGGGCAGCTGTTCGGCGAGATCCTGCAGGGCCGCGGCGGCCAAGGCCGTCATCGTGGGATCCAGATCCGCGCGCGCCTCGGCCTCCCAGCTGAGAACCTGTCCCAGCAGCTGCTCGAGCTCCTGTGCTGCGGCGTGGTGGCGCTGGCCCAGCAGATCCGTGCGGGCACGGGCCGCCAGCGCGGTGCACTGGCGCAGCACATCCGTCGTATCCTCCGGCGCATCCTCCGGGGAGGCGGAATGTCGGGAGCCCTGCGGGGAAAGAATGGCGCGCTCACCCCGCGCCGTGCTGCTGCGCTCCCTCGTCGCCTCGCTCATGCTCCACACTCCCTCATGTTCGGAAGCGGGGTCAGCTGACCCCGCCCCGCTATTTTACCCGCTCTTTACTGACCGGGAGCTGGATACGCGCCGATCTCATTCCGGGCCGCGGCGAGCATCGCCGCCACGGGTGCCTCGGGCACTGCGAGCATGCTGCGAACCTGCTGGCCGGCCTGGTGGGCGAGCATCTCCAGCCCATCGGCCACCTCAGCCCCATCAGCGCTGAGCAATCCCGCAATCGGCGCCGGCCACGGATCATAGAGCACATCCAGCAGCACTCCCGGCACGTCACGGGCCGCGAGACCTCCCCAGCGATCCGCGACGGCACGTGCCCCCGGAGCGGCCAGGGCCGAGATGAGAATGTCCGCACCGAGCAGCGCCTCACTGCGATCGAACGGCACCATCTCCACCGTGATCCCGGCACCCTCGGCCAGCTGCTCCAGCGGCGTGAGCTTCTCCGGGCTGCGGGCGCTCAGCAGCACTTCCTGCACCCCGAGCTGCGCGAGCGCCGCGACCGCGCACAGGGCCGTCGCCCCGGAGCCGAGCACCGCACCCGTGCCACCGCCCGTCGCGCCGTGGTCCCGCAGCGCCGCGACGATCCCGTGCACGTCATGGTTCTCCGCCCGCCAGCTGCCATCGCCGTGACGCAGCAGGGTGTTCGCCACCCCCAGCAGCTCCGCTGTCGCATCCCGCCGAGCGGCCAGGGCGAAGGCTTCCGGTTTGCCGGGCATCGTCACCGACAGGCCCTGCAGCCCCTCCCCCACGTCGGAGCACAGAAAATCAGCGAGCTGCCTCGCGGGCACGTCGTACCGGTCGTACACGGCATCCGTGATGCCGAGCTCGGCGTAGGCGGTCCGGTGCATGACCGGGGACAGGGAATGGCCGACGGGGCTGCCCACCACGGCAAAGCGCCGCACGGGCCCATCGGCCCCGTCGTGCCGCGGTGGGCCCGATGTCAGGAGTTCGCCCACTCCTGCCACTCCTTCACGTTCTTCTCGTGCTGTTTCCATGTCTCGGCGAACTTCGTCTCGCCGGTGTCGGTGTTCACCGTCACGAAGTAGAGCCAGTCGCCCTTGGGCGGGTCGATCGTCGCATCCAGTGCCTTCGCCCCCGGGGCGGCGATCGGGCCGGGCGGCAGACCGGTGTTGACGTACGTGTTGTACGGGTCGTCGGTCTTGCGCTCCTTATCGGTGGTGCCCACCGAAGCGGACTTGCCGGTCACGTAGTGGACGGTCGAGTCGAACTGCAGCGGCATCGGCGAGCCCTTGGCTTCGCCCTTGCCGTCCAGGCGGTTCAAGATGGTGCGGACCACCTTGCCGTAGTCGTCCTCATCGCGCACCTCCATCTCCGCGAGCGACGCCAGGGTCAGGTGGCGGTGCCAGTCCTCCTGCGGGATGTCCCGGCTCGTCAGCTCCTTCTCCATGCGCTCCCACATCATCTGGATGATGTCCTCAGCGGTCGCATCCTCCGGGATGTCGTAGCGGCCGGGCCACAGGTAGCCCTCCAGGCTCTTGGCCTCGTTCTCGGGGATGCCGTAGGAGGTGTAGTCCTTGGCGGCCTGCTCGAAGTCCTCGACCTCGAACTCGGTCTCCTCGGCGAGGCGCTCCCAGATCTGGGTGAGTCGCAGACCCTCGGGGATGATCACTCGGTACCCGGCGAGGTTCGCGGGATCCAGCAGCGCATCCAGGGCATCGGCGGAGGTCATCTGGGACTTGAGACGGTAGATGCCGGGCTCGATGTTGCTGGCGTCCGGGGTGGAGGAGAAGATCGTGATGAACGGGCCGGTGGATTTGATGACGTCCTGCTCCACGAGGGTGGCGGCAATATCGCTGCCGGTATCGCCCTGGGCGACCTCGACGATCACCTCACCGCTGCCGGGGCCTGGGTAGTCCTGGGCCTCCTGCTCCACGTTCACGTTGGAGGTGACCCACTGATAGCCGCGGTAGCCGCCATAGCCCAGCGTGGCGACGACCGCGAGCACCAGCAGCAGCGGCAGCACGCTGAGCAGTCCCCCGCCCTTGCGGCGGTGACCGCGACGCTTTCCACGCCGACGTTCGCGGCCCGCGGGCGCCTCGTCCTGCTCGCGCGCGAGCTCCTCGAACGAGAGGTCCTCGTTCTCGCTCATGCGTCCTCCTCCTGGTCCGCCCCCGATGCGGGGGTGTGCTCGTCACCGGCGGGATCCACCAGCTCGCCGGCGCGCATGCCGGTGGCTCGCTCGGTGTCCAGCGCCTGCTGGAGGATCATCACAGCCGCGACCTGATCGACGACCTGACGATGCCTGCGTCCCTTCCGCCCTGAGGAATGCAACGCCTTGTGGGCTGAGACGGTGGTGAGGCGCTCATCGATCAGACGCACCTCACTGCCCTCAGCAGCGGTACCCAGTGCGGTCACGAGCTCCTCGGCGAAGTCGCGGGCCTTCTGGGCTGCGGGGCCCTCGCCGCCGCTCAGCGACCGCGGGAGCCCCACCATGATGACATGGGCGCCGCTTTCACTGGCCTCGGCGACCACCCGCGTCACCGCCTGCTCGCGGGGAACCGTCTCCACGGGGGTGGCGATCATGCCGTCAAGGTCGCTGCGGGCAAGACCCACCCGCACATCACCGACGTCCACGCCGAGCCGCACCCCGCGGGGCAGGCCCTCCCCTGCGGCACCGGTGGCGAGGGTCACGACGGCTGCTCCGCGGTGACGGCGCCGCGCACGGCCTCCAGGGCCGCGTCGATCCGCTGCGGGTCACCGCCACCACCCTGGGCCATGTCCGGCTTGCCGCCGCCGCGGCCGCCCATCGCCTCAGCGCCGCCCTTCAGCAGGGCACCGGCCGCGAGCCCCGCCTCGCGGGCCGCAGCGTTCGTCGCCACCACGAGCGCGGCACGCCCGTTCTCGTGCCCGGCCACGGCCACGACGACGGGCTGATCCTCGCCGAGGCGGGAGCGCAGGTCCTGGGTGAGGGTGCGCAGATCCCCTGCGCCGATGCCCTCGCCGGCGTCGTGGGCGAGCACCCGCACACCAGCGATGTCCTGGGCGGACTCGGCGATCTGACCGGCCTGGGCCTGGAGCTGCTGGCCGCGCAGGGCGGTCAGCTGCTTCTCCATGTCTTTGACCCGCTGGGTGAGGGCTCGCACGCGCTCGGGCAGGTTCTCACCGGTGGTCTTCAGCATCTCCTCGAGCTGGGAGACCAGCGCCCGCTCCTTGGCCTGGTGGCGGTAGGCGGACAGCCCCACGAGGGCATCGACGCGCCGCACCCCGGAGCCGATGGAGGATTCGCTGAGCAGCTGGATGGTGCCGATGCGGCCGGTGTCGGGCACATGGGTGCCGCCGCACAGCTCCTGCGACCAGTCCCCGCCGATGGAGACCACGCGCACGATGTCGCCGTACTTCTCGCCGAACAGGGCCTGAGCGCCGAGGGCCTTCGCCTCCTCCAGCGGCATCTGCTCGTCAGTGACCGCAAGGCCCAGCTGCAGCTGGGAGTTCACGCGGCCTTCGACGTACTCCAGGGCGCTGGGAGACAGCGCGTTCGGGGAGCGGAAATCGAAGCGCATGCGGCCCGGGGAGTTCTCCGAACCGGCCTGCGCGGCCTCCTCCCCTACTTCCTCGAGCAGGGCCTGATGGACCATGTGGGTGGCCGTATGGGCGCGGGCGATGGCCTCCCGGCGCTCCCGGTCGATGCTCGCCACCGCACCGTCCCCGGCATGGATCTCGCCCTCGACCAGGCGTCCGCGGTGCACGATCAGCCCGGTGACGGGGGTCTGCACATCATCGACCTCCACCAGCGCGCCGCCGGTGGTTGTGATCTGGCCCTGATCGGCGAGCTGCCCGCCGGCCTCCGCGTAGAACGGGGTCTCGGCGAGGATCACCTCAATGTCCGCCGGGGCGGTGACCTCATCGACGATCAGCCCGTCCTGCAGCACGGTGCCGACGGTCGTCGTGACCGTGTGCTCGGTGTAGCCCAGGAACGGGGTGCGGCCATCCTGCGCGCCGAGGATCCGGTTGTACACGGAGGTGTCGCTGTGCCCGCCCTTCTTCGCGGCGGCATCGGCGCGGGCACGCTCGCGCTGCTCGGTCATCGCCGCACGGAACCCCTGTTCATCGACCGCGAGCCCTACTTCGTGCGCCATCTCGAGGGTGAGGTCGATGGGGAAGCCATAGGTGTCATGCAGGCGGAAGGCGTCCTGTCCAGACACGGATGTGCCCTGCTCCTTCGCGGCCGCGGAGATCTGATCGAAGATCGCGGTGCCGGTCTCGAGGGTGCGGCGGAAGGCCTCTTCCTCGGCGTGCATGATCTCGGCGATGCGCGCGGCGTCGGTCTGAAGCACCGGGTAGGTCTCTGCCATGGCCGCCTGGGAGACGGGCAGGAGCTGGGGCAGGCACGGCTTGTCGTAGCCCAGCAGGCGCATGGAGCGCACTGCGCGGCGGATCAGGCGGCGCAGCACGTAGCCGCGGCCTTCGTTGCCGGGGCGCACCCCGTCGGCCACAAGCATCATCGCGGAGCGGACATGGTCGGCGACCACGCGGAAGCGCACATCGTCCTCACCGCCGGTGCCGTAGGTGCGGCCGGTGAGCTCCTGGGCCTTGGCGATGACGGGGAAGACCTGGTCGGTCTCGTACATGTTCTGCTTGCCCTGGAGCAGGTAGGCCAGGCGCTCCACGCCCAGGCCCGTGTCGATCGACTTCTGCTCGAGCTCGCCGAGCAGCGGGAAGTCCTTGCCGGAGCCCTCGCCGCGCAGGTATTCGTCGAACACGAGGTTCCAGATCTCGAGGTACCGGTCCGAGGCCTCTTCGCTGGGCCACTCGGCAGCGGGGCCGCCGACCTGCTCGGGGCCGTACTCGGGGCCGCGGTCGTAGTGCCATTCGGCGCAGGGGCCGGCGGGACCGGGCTGGCCGGTGGACCAGAAGATCTCCTCGCGCGGCAGCAGGACGATGCGCTCGGCGGGGATCCCCACCTCCTGGGTGAGGATCTCCAGCGCCTCGCTGTCCTCCTCCCAAATGGTCACCCACATCCGGTCGCCCTCGAGGCCGTACCCGCCCTCGTCGATCGACGTGGTCAGCAGCTCCCAGGCGAATTCGATCGCCCCGCGCTTGTGGTAGTCACCGAAGGAGAAGTTCCCGGCCATCTGGAAGAAGGTGCCGTGACGCGTGGTGCGGCCGACGTTCTCGATGTCATTGGTGCGGATGCACTTCTGCACGGTGGCGATCCGCGAGTGCGGAGCCTGCTGCGTGCCCACGATGTAGGGGATGAACGGCACCATCCCGGCCACGGTGAACAGGATCGACGGGTCGGAGGACACCAGCGAGGTGCTGGGCTGGATGGTGTGCTGCTTGCGCTCGAAGAACTCGAGGAAACGGCGGGAGATCTCGGCGGCGCGCATCGGCGTGGCGTCCTTCCTGGGAATCCGGGTGGTGCGGGGCTTCCGGTCTGTTCTGCCCGGGCTGCGGGCAGCCGGTGCTGCGGACACGAAGGCCCCGGTCAGGGTACCGGAGCACACCTGCCGGGGCCGTCGTGGCGCGAGGAGTGGATCAGCGCGCGTAGTACTCGACGACGAGCTGGACGTCGCAGGTCACAGGCACGTCAGCGCGCTTGGGGCGCGAGGTGAGCTGGGCCTTCAGCTCGGACAGCTCCACGGTCAGGTACGACGGAGTCGCAGCCAGGACGTCGGAGTTGCCGCCCTCCGCAGCGATCTGGAAGGTCTCCATCGCCTGGGACTTGGGCTTGATCTGGATGGTCTGGCCCGGCGTCACGCGGTAGGACGGGCGGTCCACCAGCTTGCCGTCCACCAGCACGTGGCGGTGGGTGACAGCCTGGCGGGCCTGCAGGATGGTGCGGGCGAAACCGGCGCGCAGCACGAGCGCGTCCAGCCGCATCTCCAGCAGCTCGACCATGCTCTCACCGGTCAGACCCGGCTGCTTCTTGGCATCGAGGTAGATGCTGTGCAGCTGCTTCTCGCGCAGGGCGTACTGCGCGCGCAGACGCTGCTTCTCCTTCAGACGCACCGCGTAGTCGGACTCGGTGCGGCGGCGGGCACGGCCGTGCTCGCCCGGGGGGTACGGGCGCTTCTCGAAGTACTTGACGGACTTCGGGGTCAGCGGGAGCCCAAGGGCTCGGGACAGACGCGCCTGGCGGCGCGCACGGGTGACGTTGGTCACGAGGTATACCTCTTGTTCGCGTGTGGTGAATCCAGTCATGCAGCCGCGGATTCAGCGTCCCAGGTTAGCGCAGCGGGTGCGGTCGGTCCATGGCCGACGGGGCTGGTCACATGCGAAACCCTGTGGAGTGCCCCACACCGTCGGGCCGTGAGGTGCGGGCTCGGACTGGCGCCCGCTCAGCGGGGTGGCTGCTCCGTGGGCCGCTCAGGGCCGGAGTCACCCGGGCGCACAATGCGGCGCAGCGCCTCGACCCGGCGCGACGTGATCTCCTCCCGCCCATGGGTGGTGGGGTGGTAGTAATCGGTGCCCACCAGGTCATCGGGAGCGTACTGCTGGGCGACCACCCCGTGCGGGTGATCGTGCGCGTAGCGGTAGCCCTCCCCGTGGCCCAGGCTCTTCGCTCCGGAGTAGTGGGCATCGCGCAGATGGGCGGGCACGCCCTGGCCCTTTCCGGCGCGCACATCCGCGATCGCCGCATCCAGCGCCTTGTAGGAGGCGTTGGATTTCGGAGCGGTGGCGATGTGCACCACCGCCTGAGCGAGGGGGATGCGGCCCTCGGGCATGCCGAGCATCTGCACCGCCTGCATCGCCGCGACCGCGACCTGCAGCGCCGACGGGTCAGCCATGCTGACCTCCTCGCTCGCGGCGATCACGACGCGGCGGGCGATGAACCGCGGGTCCTCTCCTGCCTCGATCATGCGGGCCAGGTAATGCAGGGCGGCGTCCACATCGCTGCCCCGCATCGACTTGATGAAGGCACTGGTGACGTCATAGTGCTGGTCCCCGGCGCGGTCGTAGCGCAGCGCAGCACGGTTCACGGCTTGCGCGAGGGTTGCGGCATCGATCTCATCGGCTCCCTTCATGAGGGCTGCTGCCGCCGCGGCCTCCAGGGAGGTGAGGATCTTGCGGGCATCCCCGCCGCCGAGCCGCAGCAGAGCCTCGCGCGCGTCATCGGCGAGGGTGAGCGCTCCGCCGAGCCCGCGCTCCTCGGTGAGGGCCCGGTCGATGAGTGTGTCGAGGTCCTTGCGCTCCAGCGGCTCCAGGGTCAGGACGATCGACCGTGACAGCAGCGGGGAGATCACCGAGAAGTACGGGTTCTCGGTGGTGGCGGCGACGAGCGTGACCCAGCGATTCTCGACGCTGGGCAGCAGCGCGTCCTGCTGGGATTTGGAGAAGCGGTGGACCTCATCGACGAACAGGACCGTCTCCCGGCCGACGGTGCGCAGGCGGGTGCGGGCGCGGTCCACGACGTCGCGGATCTCCTTGACGCCGGCGAGCACCGCGGACACCTCGACGAACTCACGATCCCCGGACTGGGCGACGACATAGGCGAGCGTGGTCTTGCCCGTGCCGGGCGGGCCCCAGAGGATCACGGAGCTCGGGGCGGTGCGGTCATCATCGGTGGCGACCAGGCGGCGCAGCGGGCTGCCGGGCTCGAGGGCGGCATGCTGGCCGACGACCTCATCGAGGCTGCGCGGTCGCATGCGCACCGCTAGCGGCGCCCGATGATCGCGGTTCCCCTCCGACAGGGTGCGCGGCGCCGGCGCGTCACCGCCCAGCGAGAAGAGATCCTCGTCCATCCCTCCAGCTTAGGCCGGGAGGTTGAGCGCGATCCGCAGGAGCAGGCCTCAGGCGTCGCCGCGGAGCTCGTGGGCGATGCGACCGGGCCAGGCGGGGCCGTGGTAGATCATCGCGGTGTAGCCCTGGACCAGGTCCGCACCGGCGGCAAGGCGCTCGCGCACCTGCGCGGCAGTCTCCACTCCCCCGGCGCTGATCACGGTCGCGTCCTCCGGCAGGACCTGGCGCAGTAGGCGCAGTACCTCCATCGACCGCTCAGCGAGGATCGGACCCGAGAGCCCGCCCGCTCCAATCTGCTCGACCTTCTCCCGCGGCGTACGCAGCGTCTCCGGTCGGGCGATCGTGGTGTTGGTCGCGATGACGCCGGCGAGCCCCTCGTCGACCGCGAGCCGGGCGATCGCGTCGACGTCGTCATCGTGCAGATCCGGGGCGATCTTCACGAGCACGGGCACGGCCCGACCGAGCCGGCGCTCAGAGGCCTCGGCTTCCTCCCGCACCGCCTGCAGGATCGGGGCGAGCATCTGCACTGATTGCAGATCTCGCAGCCCCGGGGTGTTGGGGCTCGAGACGTTGATGGCGAGGTAGCTCGCATACGGCGCCACAAGGTTCGCGGAGAAGCGGTAGTCCTCCGCGGCATCTGCGAGGGGCGTCACCTTCGATTTGCCGATGTTCACGCCGATCACGGCGCGCTGGCCGCGTTCGGTCGAGCGGGTGCTGGCCAGTCGCTGCGCGAGGGCCCGGGCCCCGCGGTTGTTGAAGCCCATGCGGTTGATCAGGGCGCGGTCGGACACCAGGCGGAAGCTGCGCGGGCGCGGATTGCCCGGCTGCGGCTTGGCGGTGACGGTGCCGACCTCCACATGCCCATAGCCGAGATCCAGCAGCGCCAGAGCCACCTCGCCGTCCTTGTCGAATCCGGCCGCGAGCCCCAGAGGGCTCGGGTGGGTGAGGCCGAGAGCCTGCCAGGTGCGGCTTTCGGTGCCCGGTGCCGGGGTGCCGAACAGGGCCCGCAGCGCCGCGGGACCGCCCGGCATGGCGTGCGCGGTGTGCAGGGCGCGCACGGTCATGTGGTGGGCCTGCTCCGGGTCCGTGCGAGTCAGGACGTGGCGGAACAGTGAGGGATACAGCCCTGAGGTGGGCGCGGTGTCATCGGCGTTCACGTCGGCAACGGTACGACGTCGACCTGCTGACATTCAGGCCCTGTGTCCCCGCCTGCCGGTCAGCATCATGTAGGCGAGTGCCACCACCGGCAGGGCGAGCGGCACGAAACCGTAGCCCTTGCCGTAGACGCTCCACACGGTGTCATCGGGGAACAGCTGCGGATCCACCAGGCTGAGCGTCCCGACCACCACCACACCGATCAGCTCGATGACGCACAGCACCTGAGCGGTCCGTGAGCGTCTCCCACCCCGGATCAGGGCGATGGTGACTGCTATGTAGGTCAGGGCTGCCAACAGCGAGAGCAGGTAGGCGAGCGGCGCGAAGGAGAAGTCCCGCAGCATCTGCACGAGCGAGCGCGCGGTCGCGGATAGGGCGAAGATCGCATAGACCGCGATGAGGACGATCTCGGCACCGCGGCTTCGGCGTGGCCGGTCGCTGCGGGATGGGGCTGAACGGTTCATCCCAGCAGCCCCGGCCAGATCTGACCCAGCCGGACCAGCAGCACGATGTCCACCAGTGCGGCGACGGCGATCACGACACTCCCCCAGCGGGTGCGCTCGAACAGCCCCGCCCAGGCACCGCCGATCACCAGCAGAACCGCGGTCAGCAGGTACCCGTACAGGGTGATCGGATCCGGTGGGGTGTCGCCGCCGACGTCCCGCACGAGCACAGCGATCGCGAAGACCACCCAGGCCAGCGCCAGCAGCGCGGCCGCGCCCAGCAGGACGAGGTCCGCGGCGAGATCCTTCACCGCGTACAGCAGGCCGAGGCCGCTGGTGAGCACCGCCAGCACCACCACGGCGATGCTCAGCACCGTCATCGATCCGTCTCCTTCCCGCACCGCGTACGGCGCGGCTTTGTGCGAGCTGTTCTCACATCGCCCCTACGATAGAGGCATGTCCATGATCACTCTGACCGACACGTCCCTGTCCGATGTCAGCACCGATGTGCTGATTCTCCCGCTGGTGGCCGGCGCCGATGACGCCCCGGCGACCGTGCCGGGCTCCCCCGAGCTCTCCGAGGCGATCGCCGCGCTGGAGCCCTCCGCGAGCCGCGGCGATCTGCTGCGCATCCCGTCCGCCTCCCTCGTGGCGGCGAAGTCCGTGCTCCTGGTGGGCGTGGGCGAGAAGGAGCTCAGCGCCGTCGAGGCCGAGGATCTGCGCCTGGCCTTCGGTGCTGCGACCCGCTCCCTCGCCGGTACGACCTCCGCAGCGATCGCTCTGCCCGGCGGTTCCGCCGAGCAGCTTGCCGCCGCTCTCGAGGGTGCGGCGCTGGGCGCCTATGCCTTCACCGCCCACAAGACCGGCACCGGGGACAAGGCCCCGAAGGCCCCGCTGGCCGAGATCCATGTCGTGACCGATGGTGAGACCTCCCTCGAGACCGCTGTGCAGCGCGCCGAGGTGCTCGCCGATGTCGTCACCATCGTCCGTGACCTCGTGAACACCCCGCCGAACCTGCTGTACCCCGCGGAGTTCGCGCGCCGCGCCGAGGAGCATGTCAAGGACCTGCCCATCGAGGTGACGGTCCTGGATGAGAAGCAGCTCGCCGAGGGCGGCTACGGCGGCATCGTCGGCGTGGGCCAGGGCTCCACCCGCCCGCCCCGCCTGGTCAAGCTCGAGTACGCGCCCACCGGTGCCACCCGCTCCGTGTCCCTCGTGGGCAAGGGCATCACCTTCGACACCGGCGGCATCTCGCTCAAGCCCGCCGCGGGCATGGATGACATGACCTCCGATATGACCGGTGCGGCCACCGTCCTGGGCGCCACGGTCGGCGCCGCGAAGCTGGGCCTGGACGTGCGGGTCACCACCTTCCTGGCGCTCGCCGAGAACATGCCCGGCGGCGGTGCGCAGCGCCCCGGTGACGTGGTCACCATGCGCAACGGCATGACCGTCGAGGTGCTCAACACCGACGCTGAGGGCCGCATGGTCATGGCCGACGCCCTGGTGGACGCCGCTGCAACCGAGCCCGACCTGCTGATGGACGTCGCCACCCTGACCGGCGCGGCCGTGGTGGCCCTCGGCACCCGCACCGCCGGCGTGATGGGCTGCGAGGACGCCCGCGAGAAGGTGCTGGCCGCCGCTCGCACCTCCGGCGAACCGTTCTGGCCGCTACCGTTCCCCAGCGAGCTGCGCGCCGACCTCACCGGCCGCGTCGCGGATCTGCGCAACATCGGCGAGCGTCCCGGCGGCGCCCTGTCCGCCGGGATCTTCCTGAAGGAGTTCGTCGGCGAGACCCAGTGGGCGCACATCGACATCGCCGGTCCCGCCTTCACCGCCAAGCCGCTGGGCTACATGGGCAAGGGCGCCACGGGCATGTCCGTCCGCACCGTCCTGCAGGTGATCGAGGACATGGCCGGGAAGTGAACCGCGCGACCCTTGACGTCCGGACGGCGAGACCCGAAGTGAGCGAGAGCCCACATCGGCGCTGACCGATCGGCCAACCGGACGTGGCGGCGTCGCCTGGTGCCCTAGCATGGGGTGCGCAGGCGGCGCCGTCGGTCATTCCCGGCCCCAGGTCGCCGCGGAGACAACGCACACACCGAGGAGCTCACAGGTGGCGGATACATCCACTGACCAGTACGACGTCGTGATCCTGGGAGGTGGCAGCGGCGGCTACGCGGCCGCGCTGCGAGGCGCCCAGCTCGGCCTGAAGATCGCCCTCGTGGAGAAGGACAAGCTGGGCGGCACCTGCCTGCACCGCGGCTGCGTCCCCACCAAGGCGCTGCTGCACGTGGCGGAGCTGGCCGATGCCCCCAAGGAAGCCGCTGCGGCCGGCGTGGACCTGACCCTGGCCGGCATCGATGCCAGCAAGGTGCTCGCCTTCAAGGACAAGATCATCGGCCGCCTCTACAAGGGCCTGCAGGGCCTGGTGAAGGCCCGCAAGGTCGACTACGTCGAAGGCTTCGGCAAGCTCACCGCCAAGAACACCGTCACGGTGGAGACCGAGTCCGGCTCCCGCACCCTGACCGGCAAGAACGTCATCCTCGCCTCCGGGTCGTTCTCCAAGACGATCCCGGGCATCGAGCTGGGCGGGCGCTTCCTCGACTCCGAGGCGGCGCTGCAGCTGCCCGAGATTCCCAAGAACCCGATCATCCTGGGCGGCGGCGTCATCGGCGTCGAGTTCGCCTCGGTGTGGAAGTCCCTGGGCGCCGAGTCGGTCACCATCATCGAAGGCCTGCCCCACCTGGTCGCCAATGAGGATGAGGCCCTCTCGAAGGCCCTCGAGCGCGCGTTCAAGAAGCGCGGCATCACCTTCTCCCTCGGGGTGTTCACCGAGAAGGCCGAGCAGACCGAGAACGGCGTGAAGGTCACCCTCGCGGACGGCAAGGAGTTCGAGGGCGACTACCTGCTCGTGGCCGTGGGCCGCGGCCCGAACACCAAGGACATGGGCTACGAGGAGCAGGGCATCGAGATGGATCGCGGCTTCGTGCTGGCGAACCCCGAGACCCTGGAGACCAACGTGCCCGGCGTCTACGCCGTCGGCGACATCGTCCCCGGTCTGCAGCTGGCTCACCGCGGCTTCGCCCACGGCATCTTCGTGGCCGAGCGCATCGCGGGCCTGAACCCCGCGCCGATCGTCGAGTCCGGGATCGAGCGCATCACCTACTGCGAGCCCGAGCTGGGCTCCGTGGGCCTGAGCGAGAAGCAGGCCAAGGAGCAGCTGGGCGAGGACAAGGTCGAGGCCTACGAGTACAACCTCGGCGGCAACGGCAAGTCCCAGATCCTGGGCACCACCGGTTTCATCAAGCTGGTGCGCGAGAAGGACGGCCCGATCATCGGCGTCCACATGATCGGCAGCCGCATCTCCGAGCTGATGGGAGAGGCCCTGCTGATCGTCAACTGGGAGGCCTACCCCGAGGATGTCGCCTCCCTCATCCACGGCCACCCCTCGCAGCATGAGGCGCTCGGCGAGGCCGCCCTGGCCCTTGCCGGCAAGCCCCTGCACGCCCACGCCTGAGCCACTCCAGAAGGAGAGATGAACATGTCCGAAACCGTGAAGATGCCGGCTCTCGGTGAGTCCGTCACCGAGGGCACCGTCACCCGCTGGCTGAAGTCCGTCGGCGACACCGTCGAGGTGGACGAGCCGCTGCTCGAGGTCTCCACCGACAAGGTGGACACCGAGATTCCCTCCCCCGTGGCGGGCACCATCGAGAAGATCCTGGTCGAGGAGGACGAAGACGCCGAGGTCGGCGCCGACCTCGTCATCATCGGCGACGGCTCCGGCTCCGAGGACTCCGGGTCCGATGACTCCGGTGCCGATCAGAGCGAGGAGAAGGGCGAGAATCTCGCCGACGACGAGACCACCGCCCCCTCCACGGCGCAGGAGACCCCGGCTGGCGAGGCTGAGAAGCCCGCCGAGGCTGAGCAGGACTCCTCCGGTGGCTCCGCGGAGGGCCAGGAGGTCACGATGCCGGCGCTCGGCGAGTCCGTGACCGAGGGCACCGTGACCCGCTGGCTCAAGGAGGTCGGCGAGGAGGTCGAGGTCGACGAGCCGCTGCTCGAGGTCTCCACCGACAAGGTCGACACCGAGATCCCCTCCCCCGTGGCCGGCACCCTGCTGGAGATCAAGGTCGGCGAGGACGAGGACGCCGAGGTCGGCGCGGTCCTGGCGATCGTCGGCTCCGGTGATGCCGCTGCGGCGACGCCGGCCGACGACTCCTCTGAGAAGGCGGCCGAGGAGCCCACGCAGGAGGAGAAGCCGAAGCAGGAGGAGGAGAAGGCTGAGCAGGCGGAGGCCCCTGCGAAGGAGGAGAAGAAGCAGGAGCAGAGCGCCCCGGCCCCGCAGGCTGCGGACTCCGTCTCCGGCGCCGAGTCCTCCGGCTACGTCACCCCGCTGGTGCGCAAGATGGCCGCCGATGCCGGCGTGGACCTTTCCTCCGTGAAGGGCACCGGGCTGGGCGGTCGCATCCGCAAGCAGGACGTCCAGGAGGCGATCGACGCCCAGAAGTCTGCGACCGAGGCGCCCGCCGCGGCCCCGTCCCAGGCTCCGGCCGCCGCTGCGAAAGCCGCGCCGACGGTCGAGGTGTCCTCCAAGCGGGGCACCGAGGAGAAGATGCCGCGCATCCGCAAGGTCATCGGCCAGCGGATGGTGGAGTCCCTGCACGGCATGGCGCAGCTGACCACCGCGGTCGAGGTGGACCTCACCCGCATCGCGAAGCTGCGTGCCCGTGCCAAGGAGGATTTCGCGGCCCGGGAGGGTGCGAAGCTCACCTACCTGCCGTTCCTCATGATGGCTGCGGTGGAGGCGCTCAAGGTCTACCCGCAGCTGAACTCCACCATCGAGGGCGACAAGATCGTGTACCACGGCGCCGAGCACATCGGCATGGCCGCGGATACCGAGCGTGGCCTGGTGGTGCCGGTCATCAAGAACGCGGGCGACCTGAACCTGGCGGGCCTGGCCCGGCAGATCGGCGACCTCGGTGCGAAGGCGAAGGGCAACAAGCTCGTTCCGGATGATCTGCAGGGTGCGACCTTCACCATCACCAACACCGGCTCCGGCGGTGCGCTGTGGGACACCCCCATCGTGCCCGCCCCGCAGGTGGGCATCCTTGGCACCGGCACCATCACCAAGCGTCCCGCGGTGGTGCAGAACGCCGAGGGTGATGACACCATCGCGATCCGCTCGATGATGTACCTGTTCCTCTCCTACGACCACCGCATGGTCGACGGCGGCGACGCCGCCCGCTTCCTCACCTACATGAAGAAGCGTCTCGAGGAGGGTGCGTTCGAGGCCGAGCTCGGTCTCTGAGCCGCGCTGACCCGCGCAGGAACGGTTCGCCGCCCTTAAGGCGGTGAGGCCACACTCGAGAGGGCCCCGGCACCGCATCGGTGCCGGGGCCCTCTGCGCTCAGGAACTCGCGGGGCTGACCTCCACAATCCGCCACTGGTCGTGATCCCAGATGAGCTCGATCCGTACCGACGCAGGCTGCGTCGCCGGGACGATCGTCTCGTGATCCGCGGCGGTGATGACCGTGTGCTCCTCGGTCGAGGTCACCGCGGCGATGACCGCCCGCCCCTGGGCATCCGGGGCCTGGATCAGCTCCGCCTGATGGATCACCGGGCCACCGCCCCGCACCGTCGCTCCCTCGTAGGCGGTGCGCACCGCCTCGTCGTCGGAGGCAGCCACCGACCCCGGCAGGGCCGGTGAGACGTCCGCCAGACCGGTGACGTAGGCGTGACGTGCTCCCGCGAGCTCCGCCGCCAGGGCCCACGGGTCGTTGATCGCCGGCACGGGCTCAGCATCCGGCGTTGATGCACCGCGCGAGGCCGGGGCCGGGGGCGCTGCGATGCTCACAGCCGGATCTCGCAGGACCCACCAGGTGCCACCCCCGGCCACAGCCAGGGCGAGTACCACAAGGGCGGACAGCACAGCGGTGCGGCGATAAACCGGGTCTGCGAGGACACGCCGCACCGCCGCCGTGGCACCGCTGCCCGTACGTCGCGCGCTGCGTGAGGCCGTGCGGGGCTGCGGAAGCGGACGGAGCTGGGACTCCTCCCCGTGATCAGCATCGGACTGCTGCAGATGTGGTGCTTCTGGTATCGGTGCGACCAGCACATCAGGATCGGGCCCGCGGTCGTGGATGCGGCGCCGCAGAGTCCGGTCCTGATCCCCGAGGACGCTGTCGATCCAGCGCCGGTCCTCCAGCTGCGCCCGCACGGACGAGGATTCTCGCAGTCCCCGTAGATCGGTGACGAGAACGCTCCCCTCGGCCCGGACCCCAATCCCGCCGCCCGGGGCGGCGCCGAGCACCCAGCCGCGCTCATGCAGAGCCTTAAGCAGCTCCTCGAGCTCCGCGCGGATCTGCCGCGAGGCCTCCCGCTCCGCGGTCGCGGGATCTGTGGCCGCGGCGACCCGTCGGCCTTGGCGGCGCCGCAGCGGCGGAGCGGTCTCGCGCACGTACCCGTCGGCCTCGACCTCGAGCACGCACGGGGCGGCGTTGATTCCGGCGACCTCGAGGGCCGCCAGCAGCGTCTGCTCCGCCCGGACGGCGCGCTCCCCCGCTGGTGCTGTGGCGCGCACCCGCAGTGCGCGCTCGCACCCCGGCGGACCGATCAGCTCCTCGCTGCGCTCCGTCGCCCCTGACATCCCGTGCCTGTGCTCCATGTGCCCAGTGTGCGCCCGGGACTCCGGACAGCCCCTCGGTCATCCACAATCCGCAGGTCGCAGCGATGTAGGCTGGGTCGGTGCTCGATGTTATCCGCCTTGGTTTCAGCGAAGAGATCCCCGGCGGGGATCGCCACGAGGAGTTCTCGCTTCCGCCCGGCCCCGTGGACTACCGCACCGCCTGGGACATCCAGCGGCGCCTGCACGCCGAGGTCGTCGCCGGGGAGCGGCCGGACACGCTGCTGCTGCTCGAACATCAGCCGGTGTACACCGCCGGGAAGCTCACCGCCGATCACGAACGTCCCCGCGATGGCGCGGAGGTCGTGGACATCGACCGCGGCGGCAAGCTCACCTGGCACGGACCGCAGCAGCTGGTCGGCTACCCGATCGTGAAGCTGCCGGTGCCGATCGACGTCGTCGGCTTCGTGCGCGCCATCGAGCAGACCATCATCGGTGTCTGCAGCGATCTGGGGCTGCAGACCTGTGCGGTCGAAGGGCGCAGCGGCGTGTGGGTGCGCCGTCCGGGTGAGGAGGACCGGAAGGTCTGCGCGATCGGGCTGCGCGTATCCAAACGCGCCACGATGCATGGCTTCGCCTTGAACTGCGCCAATGATCTCTCGTGGGCCAGCAATGTGATCCCCTGCGGGATCGATGACGCGGGAGTGACCTCCCTCAGCCAGGAGCTGGGACGGCGCGTGCCCGTCGCCGCCGTGATCGACCCGGTGGCAGCCGCGATGACGGATCTCGTGGCGCACCGCACCTCGCAGCGGGCTTCCTGAGCAGCCCCATCGGCCCGTTCATCTATAGACTCATAGAATCCAGCAGTGAGGAGGCTCCAGGGTGACCATCGCCCCCGAAGGACGTCGCATGATGCGCATCGAGGCCCGCAATGCCGCGGTGCCGATCGAGCGCAAGCCGGAGTGGATCAAGACCCGCGCCGTCATGGGTCCGGAGTACAGCGCCATGAAGAAGCGGGTGCACGGCCAGGGCCTGCACACCGTCTGCGAGGAAGCCGGCTGCCCCAACATCTTCGAATGCTGGGAGGACCGCGAGGCCACGTTCCTCATCGGCGGGGACACCTGTACGCGCCGCTGCGACTTCTGCAACATCGCCACCGGCAAGCCGCAGCCCGTGGATCCGATGGAGCCGTTCAAGGTGGCCCAGCAGGTCAAGGAGATGGGCCTGCGCTACTCCACCATCACCGGTGTGGCGCGCGATGACCTGGCCGATGGTGCCGCGGGCCTGTTCGCGAAGACCTGCGAGCAGATCCACGCGATGAACCCCGGCACCGGGGTCGAGCTGCTGATCGATGACATCAAGGGCGACGGCGAGGCGCTCGAGCAGGTGTTCGCCGCGCAGCCCGAGGTGTTCGCCCACAACCTCGAGACCGTCCCGCGGATCTTCAAGCGGATCCGCCCCGCCTTCCGCTACGAGCGGTCGCTGGACGTGATCACGATGGGCAAGGACGCCGGGATGATCACCAAGTCCAACCTGATCCTGGGCATGGGTGAGACCACCGAGGAGATCCTCGAGTCGCTGCAGCGTCTGCACGATGCAGGCTGCGACATCATCACGATCACCCAGTACATGCGGCCCTCGAAGCTCCACCATCCGATCGACCGCTGGGTCAAGCCGCAGGAGTTCGTGGAGCTGTCCGAGGCCGCTCAGGAGATGGGTTTCCTGGCCGTCATGGCGGGGCCGATGGTGCGCTCCTCCTACCGGGCCGGGAAGCTGTGGGCGCAGGCCATGCGCAAGCTGGGCCGGGAGATCCCCGAGAATTTGCGCCACCTCGACTCCGATCAGCCCGCTCGGCAGGAGGCGGCCGCCGTGGTCGCCCGCCAGAACCAGTCCCAGGCGTCCTGACGCCCGCCCGCCCTCGAGAGGACCCCATGGCCCGCCGCTCCCCCAGCACGCCCGCGAAGGGCTCCGCGAAGACCACGAAGAACGCTGCGAAGACGTCCACGGACGGTCAGAAGAAGCCCGGTCGCTTCAAGCAGATCATCGAGGTCTTCAAGTACACGCAGGAGATGGATCGCTCCACCCTGCCGATGATGCTGCTGGCGATGGCCGCGTCGATCGCCGTGGGCCTGCTGGTCACCTGGCTGGTGTTCAACAGCCCCTGGTACGGCGTCTTCATGGGCCTGATGGTGGGTCTGCTGATCGCGATGCTGATCCTGGCCCGCAAGGCCGAACGCGCCGCCTTTGCCCGCATCAAAGGGCAGCCCGGTGCGGCGCTCGCGGCGATGCAGTCCATCAGGCGCGGGTGGAACGTCGAGGACGAGCCGGTGCAGATCGATCCGCGCTCGCAGAAGATGCTCTTCCGTGCTTCCGGACGGTCGGGCGTGGCGATCGTGGCGGAGGATTCCTCCGCGATCTCGATGCGGCTGCTGGAGAAGGAGCGGCGCGCGATCCGGCGCGTGCTGCAGCATGACAGCGTGCCGGTGCACCAGATCGTGGTGGGCGACGGCGATGGCGAGGTGCCGCTGCACAAGCTGTCCAGCTACATGCAGCGCATGAAGAAGCCGCTGACCAAGAGCGAGGGAGCGGCGGTCTCGCAGCGGCTGAATGTGCTGCATCGCTCGCTGCGCCAGTCCATGCCCAAGGGCATCGATCCGATGCGCGCCCGCCCCAACCGCAAGGCGATGCGCGGACGCTGAGACGCTGCCGGGGCGCGGGCAGCAGAGCCGTTGGGAAGCGTCGGGCTGCAGGCCCGGTGGGGAGCAGAGCCCTTTGGGTTCAGAGCCGGACGGCGGCGGTACCGGCGACCACATCCTGCAGGGGCTGCGCATCACGGTTGTAGACCACAGCCGGCAGCAGGAGGAGCATCAGCGTTGTGCGCACCGTGGCGCGCAGCAGCATCGGGGAGCGCCCGCGCACCGGCACCACCTTCACGCGCGTGAGGAACTGCCCGGGGGTCGCCCCGAACAGCGTCAGGAACAGCACGTTGATCACGGCGAACAGCACCAGGTCCGCGAGGGCGGCGCCGTCGAAGACGAGCGCGGAGATCCCCAGGCACAGCGCCCAGTCCAGGACCAGCGCCAGCGGGCGACGCCAGAACGGGGCCACCGACCCCGATCCGGTGGCGGGCAGTCCGAGCGCGGAGCCCTTGACGTAGCCCTCCTCACCGGGAGCGCCGTCCATCCACGAGCCCAGGTCCTTGCGATCGATCACGCCGGTAGCCTATCTGGCTGACCTGGACATTTCGCGCCGTGCTCGGTGAGCGCGCGGCGGCTCTAAAATGGATTCACCCGTCGGCTCGGCGAGCGTCGGCCGCGGGGACCCGCCCTACGGGGTGACGATCTGGACGACACGCGCCCGACGGCGCGGATGGAGGAGCCGTGTTCAACAACCCCAGCGAGGTCGTGAAGTACATCGAGGAAGAGGGTGTCGAGTTCGTCGACATCCGATTCTGCGACCTGCCCGGCGTCATGCAGCACTTCAATGTGCCCGCTGCGACGTTCGACGAGGAGGCGATCAGCACCGGTCAGCTCTTCGACGGCTCCTCGATCCGTGGCTTCCAGGCCATCCACGAGTCCGATATGAAGCTGATCCCGGATCTTTCCACCGCATACGTGGACCCCTACCGGGCGCGCAAGACCCTCATCATCAACTTCTCGATCGTCGATCCCTTCACGGACGAGCCCTATTCGCGTGATCCCCGCACGGTGGCGCAGAAGGCTCAGGAATACCTGAGCTCCACCGGGATCGCGGACACCGCGTTCTTCGCGGCGGAGGCGGAGTTCTACATCTTCGACGATGTGCGTTTCAAGAGCGGCATCAACTCCGGCTTCTACACGATCGACTCCGATGAGGCGGCGTGGAACACCGACCGTGATGAGTCCGAGTACGGCGGCAACCAGGGCTACAAGACGCGGGTCAAGGGCGGCTACTTCCCCGTCCCCCCGACCGATCAGATGGCGGATCTGCGCGATGAGATCTGCGCGGTGCTCAACCAGGTGGGGCTGGAGGTGGAGCGGGCGCACCACGAGGTGGGCACTGCCGGCCAGCAAGAGATCAACTACCGTTTCAACACGCTGCTGAACGCCGCCGATGACGTCATGAAGTTCAAGTACATCGTGAAGAACACGGTGTGGGAGGCGGGTAAGACCGCGACGTTCATGCCCAAGCCTCTGTTCGGCGACAACGGCTCGGGGATGCACACCCACCAGTCGCTGTGGAAGGACGGCGAGCCGCTGTTCTACGACGAGCGCGGCTACGGCGGGCTCTCAGACATCGCGCGCTGGTACATCGGCGGCATCATCGAGCACTCCCCCGCACTGACCGCGTTCACCAACCCCACGGTGAACTCCTTCAAGCGGCTCGTGCCGGGCTTCGAGGCGCCGGTCAACATGGTGTACTCGGCCCGGAACCGCTCGGCTGCGATCCGCATTCCTGTCACGGGCTCCTCGCCGAAGGCCAAGCGCATCGAGTTCCGCACCCCGGACCCGTCGGCGAACCCCTACCTGTCCTTCGCGGCGCAGCTCATGGCCGGGATCGACGGGATCCGCAACCGCATCGAGCCGCCGGAGCCGATCGACAAGGACCTGTATGAGCTGCCGCCGGAGGAGCATGCGGAGATCTGCCAGATCCCGTCCTCGCTCGAGGCGGCGCTGGATGCGCTCGAGGAGGATCATGACTTCCTCACCGAGGGCGATGTGTTCCCCGAGGACCTCATTGCGACGTGGATCGAGCTGAAGCGCACCACGGAGATCGACCCGTTCCGCTTCCGCCCCCACCCGCACGAGTTCGAGCTCTACTACGACATCTGAGATGTGTGCGCAGGTCAGGGGTGCTTCCTGGCCTGGCGGTCCGCGCGACGTCCGCATCCCCGGCACGCATCGACGCTCCGGTGAGCCCGCCCGCACCCGCTGGTGCGGGCGGGCTCCCGTAATGTCGGACGGCACGTCGCCTGATCCGCTTAGGCGCTGACCACCGGGGCGCGGAATCGGTTGTCCTGCGCCTGCTCAGCAAAGCGCTCGGGCTGTGCTGTGCACGTGGGGCACCAGCGCCCCGCGCCGACCACGAGATACGGCGAGGCGGTGAAGCGGTGCGCGTCGGCGCACTCCCATTCCACCGGTGTGCGTGAGGTACCCGGCGCAACCTCGCTGAGCAGGCATCCGCCGCGGAACGCCGCGGCGGTCTCACACAGCGCGGTGTCCCAGGCGCCTTCAGGGACGGACTCGTCAAAGCCGTGGTCGAGCGGCGCACCGATCTCGCGGCTCGGCGCTGCGGCAGGGGTCATGCCATCTCCTCACGTGGTCACGGACACGTCGGGCCCTCAGCTTGCGGAGACCTCCGGCAGGCGGGCGCTGAGCACGACACCCAGCAGGCCCATCACGGCCAGCATGACGAGGGCGGCGGCGACATGCACGGCAGCCAGCGCCGACGTAATCACCCCCACGAGCAGCAGCACGATGCCCATGGCGGAGTTGGAGACCGCGACATAGCGGGTGCGCTGATCCCCGTCGGCCATGTCCACCACGTACGTTTTGCGGCCCACCCGCACGCCGGTGTGCAGCATGGTGAGCAGGAAATAGGCGAGGACGAACAGCAGCGGGGGCAGGTCTCCCGCGCTGCCGCCCCCGCTGAGCTGCACGATGGCGACCAGGGCGAGGATCACGACGGAGGCGGCACCGGCGCCGAGGCTCATCACGCGCCGGCTCGAGCGGTCGGCGAGGGGCCCGAAGATGTGGCCGCCCAGCAGCTCGGCCACCCCCGAGGCGAGGATAAAACCACCGAGTCCCTGCAGGGCCTCGACGCCGTTCGCGACCGAGAGCGCCACTATGAACGGCGGGCTGAGGGATGAGACCAGCAGCAGACTGCGCACGGTGACGAAGTGCCGGAAGGGCCGGTCCTCGCGCAGCAGCGACACAGCATCGGTGAACCAGCCGCCCGTCGGCTCTTGCGCCTCCTCGGTGTGCTTCGGTTCTTTGGGCTCTTGTGCTGTGCTCTGCTGTGCTGTGCTCTGCTCTGTTGTGCTTTGCGCGGCCGGGTCCTCGTCCGGTTCCCGGATTCCGGCGTAGATCACCGCGACCCCCACCCAGAGTGCCGCGGCCACCGTCAGCAGGATGACCAGTTGCGTCGTGGGTGTGCCGGAGCCGCCGAGCAGGCGGATCCCCAGCCCCAGGGTGATCGCGACGAGGCCCGCGATGGTGGTGCCCCACCCGGTGATCTGACCGCGCTGCCCCTTCGGGAGGGTACGGCCCTGGACATCCTTCGAGGCGATCGAGGTGAGGCAGCGGCCCAGCGAGAACACCGCGAGCGCCGTGATGATGAGCGCGCCCGCGAGCAGACCCCGCGTGAATGCGGCGGTCAGTGCCATGGCGGCCACGGCGAGAGCTTGGATGATCGCCCCGGTGACGTGGACCCAGCGGCGCTGCCGCACGCGCAGCACCCACGGGGTGATCATCGCCTGCGGAAGCATGGACAGCGATTCCCGCACCGGCACCAGCACACCGGTCAGCGCCGATGGAACACCGAGCACCCCGAACAGCCACGGCAGCACTGTGGAGGCGCTGGCCATCTGGTCGCCCGAGGATTGCAGGGCACCGGCGCCCAGCTGCCGCAGCCCGTTGGAGGCAACGTGCTCGCGCACCCCGGCAGGCAGATCCTCCCGGGCGGAGGTGTTGTCCCGGATGAGCGCGCTGTAGATCCGCTCTGCTGGGGCGGTCACTTCCCGCCGGCCTGCAGGGAGCGCACCACCCCGATGATGGCAGCGATCAGGAGCACCGCACCGCCAGCGCTGGCGCCGTAACGCACCGCGGTGGGCCCGTCGACGCCGAGAGCGAACTGCGCGAGGATCCACACAGCGAGGCCGAGGAACACGGCGATCAGCGTCGCCGTGCCGATGAGTGAGGCGATCGAGGTGGACGAGGTCTTCGTGGCGGGAGTGGTGGTGCGGTCGTCGGGTGAGGAGGACGGGGTGTGTGCCATGGAAAGCTCCGGAGAGTGCGGTGGCAGAAACACTGTCACTGTAGAGGAGCGGGCCCGCTGGCGCACCCGAATGCGCGGTCTAGGGGCGGGTGCGGGCGCGGGATCCTCAGCGCAGTGCGTCGACCCCACCCTTGCTGCGCAGCAGCGACAGCAGCAGATCCTTCGGGCTGGCTGCCGGGTCCAGGGCGCACTGATCAGGGTCGAAGGTCCAGGTGGCCCGCAAGGCGCGGAACACCTCGAACTCCTCATCGCCGGTGCGCAGCGGAACCGCCTGGTAGCCCCCGACCTCGGGCAGATGGATGATGAACGCCCCGGTCAGCTCAGGCATCTCCCGAGTGGTGCCGTCATCATCCAGCAGCTGTTCGGCGCGGCACACCGCGACGCCCTGCAGGGCGTAGTCACCGCGAACCTTCTTGGAGGTCTTGATGTCGGCGCTCAGCAGCGTGTTGCCGATCCGCACGATCGCATCGGTGGTTCCGGCATAGCCGACGGTGTGGTTGACGACCGTCTGTTCGACCTCAACGAACTCCGGCTGGTACTCCTCAAGAAAACGGCCGTAGCCGTCCAGCCGCACGCGGGCGCGGTCCACCAGCGCGGCCGGGTCCTTCTCCGCGGCGAAGGCACCCTGGGCAGAGCGCATCTCGGAGGCGATCTGGCCGATATCGGCGTCGCTCGGGCGGGTGCCGCTGCGGCCCCATTCCTCACAGGCGGCGTGGACCAGGGTGCCGAAGTCCGCGGCGGCGCGCGTGTAGTCCTCCGCAGCGGCGGCTATGCGCTTCTGGCTGCCCCAGCGGTCGCGCGTGACGCGGGAGATCTCCTGGGCGGCGCGATCGGGATTGCGGTCCAGCCACTGGTACATCTCGAGCGCCCGTTTCGAGGCCATCGTGGCGTACCATCCCTGCAGGAAATCCTTGGCGCGCATGCCCGCGACGGTGGTGATCGAGGGGTACATCAGGGGGCCGTCGGGCTCGAGGCGGTACATCCGACCGCGCGGGGTATCGGCGCTCAGCGAAGGGGTGGTCATGGATCCTCGAGGTAAGACGGAGGGCGCGAGGTGATCGCGCCACGGACAGCATCCCTACGGTACGCCGTCACGTTCACGGGTCGCCAAAGATGATCTCCTCGGCGACCGCCCGGGAACGCCGGGTCAGGCGCAGGTACTGCTCCTCCAGTTCGCTCGCCGAGGCGTCATCGCCGCCCACGATCCTGGCCAGCGCCCGCAGATCGATGCGGTCGGTGGGCAGCACATCGCCCTCCCGGCCCTTGCTGAGGAACAGACCGCGGCGCAGCTGCCAGGCCAGCAGCCACGCCTGCGTGAGCTCCTCCGTAGCGCGGGGGCTCAGCAGCTCCGCATCCCGCGCGGCGCTGAGCTGGTCCAGGGTCCGCGTCGTGCGCAGTCCCTTGACCGCGTGCCCGTGCTCGAGAGCGAGCAGCTGGGCGCACCATTCCACATCGGTCATGCCGCCGCGGCCGAGCTTCAGATGCCGCGTGGGGTCCGCGTTGCGGGGCAGCCGCTCGGACTCCACGCGCGCTTTCATCCGCGTGATCTCCCGGCGCGCCGCGTCGGTGAGGCCCTCGGCCGGGTAGCGGTGCTGATCCATCAGCGCCTCAAGCTCACCGGCCACGGATTCGCTCGCGATGATCACACGGGAGCGCAGCAGAGCCTGCTTCTCCCAGGTCGCGGCGTCCCGCTCGTAGTAGTCGCGCCAGGATTCGACGGTGCGCGCGAGCGGGCCGATCTTCCCCTCGGGACGCAGATCGGCGCTGACGCGCATATCGGAGCGGGCGGCTGGCGCGTTGAGGATCCGCTGGGTCTGAGTGGCGACCTCGATCGCGATCGGCACGGCCTGCTCCCCTGCTCCGCGGTCGGCCACAAGGAACTGCACATCCGCATCGGAGGAGTACCCCATCTCCGCGGCGCCGAAGCTGCCCTGCGCGATGACGATCATCTCCACCCCGAGCGCCCGCGCCGGATCCGAGCGCCGCTCGCGCAGGCGCAGCGCGGTCTGCTCATCGATCTCTTCTGCGCCGTCGAGGGTCTGGGCGTCATCGGCCACGGCATCGCGCTCGAGCGCCACCACGTGCAGGGCCACGAGGATCCCGGCCTCGAGCACCGCCTCGGCGAGGTCGGTGAGGGCCGTGGCGATCTCCCGCGGGGTGACCACACCGGTCAGGTGCGCCAGGGCGATGCGCAGCAGTTCGCGGGAGCGGGTGCGGCGCAGCACATCCTGGGCAGTGTCCACGTCGCTGACCCGTCGGATCACCGCGAGGAACTCTCGCCCCAGCACCTCGCGGGTGAGGGGGCGCAGCTGCTCGTCCCGGGCCAGCCAACGCACCCCTTCGGGGATCTGGTCGAGCTGTTCGCCGACGTAGCGGCCGGAGGCCAGCACATGCGTCAGCCGTTTGGCGGCCAGCCCGGAGTCACGCAGCAGCCCCAGGTACCAGTGGGCAGAGCCGATGGTGTCCGAGAGGCGCCGGAAGGCCAGCAGCCCAAGGTCCGGGTCGATCCCGTCGGCGAACCACTCGAGCATCGCGGGCAGCAGCTGCCGCTGGATCTTCGCGCGGCGCGAGATCCCGTCGGTCAGCGCCGTGAGGTGGCTCATGGCGCGCTTGGGGTCGCGATATCCGATGGCGGCCAGACGCGCCTGCGCCTCCTCCGAGCTGAGCCTGATCTGCGCCTCGGACAGCTGAGATGCGGTCAGCAGCAGCGGCCGATAGAAGATCTCCTCGTGCAGCTGCCGCACGCGGCGGCGCGTGCGCTGATAGCGGGTGTGGAAGTCGTCGGTGCCCATCCCTAAAGAGCGGGAGAGGCGCCGCAGATCGGAAGCGGCGGTGGGCATCACCTGGGTGCGACGCATGCGGTGCAGCTGCAGCCGATGCTCCACGCAGCGCAGGAAGCGGTAGGCCTCGTCCATCTCCGTGACCTGGCCGCGGGAGATGAAGCCCTCCTCCCCCAGGCGGGCGAGGGCTTCGAGGGTGGAGCGGGCGCGCAGACCCTCGTGGGCGCGGCCGTGCACCATCTGCAGCAGCTGCACGGTGAACTCCACGTCACGCAGGCCGCCGGGCCCCAGTTTCAGGTTCCGCTCCACTTCGCCGCGCGGGATGTGCGCGATGACGCGGCGGCGCATCGCCCGGGTGTCCTCGACGAAACCCTCCCGGGCGGAGGCCTTCCACACCAGGGGCTGGGTGAGCTCCTCGAACTGCTGGCCGAGCTCGCGGTCACCGGCGGCGCTGCGGGCCTTCAATAGAGCCTGGAACTCCCAGGTCTTCGCCCACTTCTGGTAGTAGAGGCGGTAGGAATCCAGGGTCCGGACGAGGGAGCCGTCCTTACCTTCGGGGCGGAGGTTCGCATCCACCTGCCACAGCGAGCCCTCGGCGGTGCGCTCGGAGCAGATCCGCGCAAGCTCCCGGGCGAGAGCGGCGCCGATGGTCACGACCTCCTCCTCGACCTCTGCCACGGGCCGCTCATCATCGGCCTCGGCGGGGGCGACCACGTGCATGACGTCCACGTCGGAGAGGTAGTTCAGCTCCCGCGCCCCGGTCTTGCCGAGGGCGATGACGCTCCAGCGCACCTGCTGGTGGCCGTCCACGGCAGCGCGGGCGATCGCCCCGGCGGCTTCGAGCGCGGCATCGGCGAGGTCGCTGATCGCTGCGGAGACCGCGGGCTGCAGCGCGGTGGGGTCCGGTGCCTGCACATCGGCGGCGGCGATCTGCACCAGGCGTTCGTGGTAGGCGATGCGCAAGGCATCGCGCGCCTCACGTCCCGCGTCGGAGGCCACGGGAACCGGGGCCTGCGGGTCCGCGCCGACGGCTTCGAGCAGCGCCGAGCGGACCTGCGCTGCGCTCATGCGCAGCTGGTCATCGCCCTCGCGCAGTACCTCGAGCCGCTCGGGGTGACGGGCCAGGAAGTCTCCGAGCGCCACCGACGTGCCCAGCAGCCGCACCAGGCGCTCCCCCGGCGTGCCGGCCGTTCCGACGCTGCGGAGGAACTCGGTGACCAATCGGGTGGCCCCGTGCTCCTCGGCGGCTTCCGCGATGCGCAGCAGGCCCAGGACCGCGTCATCCCCATCGGCGGTGGCGCCGATCATGGCGGCCGCTCCCTCCCCGAGGGCCGCAAGCTCCGGTTCGGTGAGGAAGCGCTGCACGCGGTCGGTGCGGGAGAAGCCGAGTCGCGCCAGCGCCCCGGTGCTGGTAGGAGGTTCGCTCATCATGCGTGCGCTCTCATGGTCACTGCGGTCTCACTGTCGCTGCGGTCTCCCTGTGCATACGGCTCAGACGCGACTGAAGCTCGAAGCGAGCTCGTAGCCGGTGACCTGCTCGCGGTAGCTCTGCCATTCCTGTTTCTTATCGCGCAGGAAGTACTCGAAGACCTGCTCGCCGAGCGTCGCGGCCATCAGCTCGGAATCCTCATAGGCCTCGAGCGCGCGGAACAGGTCGGTGGGCAGCGGTTCGATGCCCATCGCCCGTCGTTCCCGTTCGGTCAGCTCCCACACCGCGTCCTCCGCCCCTTCGGGCAGCTCGTACTGGCCTTCGATGCCGGCAAGCCCGGCGGCCAGCAGCACGGCGAAGGCAAGGTACGGGTTCGCCCCGGAGTCCAGGCCCCGGAACTCCACCCGGGAGCTCGTGCCCTTGGTGGGCTTGTGGAACGGGACCCGCACCAGAGCCGAGCGGTTGTTGTGGCCCCAGCAGATGTAGCTCGGCGCCTCCTGTGCGCCCCACAGCCGCTTGTAGGAGTTCACCCACTGATTGGTCACCGCGCAGTATTCGGGGGCGTGGCGCAGCAGCCCGGCGATGAACTGGCGGCCCATCTTCGAGAGCCCGTATTCGGCGCCCGGCTCGTGGAAGGCGTTGCGTCCACCCTGGAACAGCGACAGGTGGGTGTGCATGCCCGAGCCCGGGTGTTCGATCATCGGTTTGGGCATGAAGCTGGCGACCTGCCCCATCGACAGCGCCACCTCTTTGACCACGGTGCGCAGCGTGAGGATGTTGTCCGCGGTGGTCAGCGCATCGGCGTAGCGCAGATCGATCTCGTTCTGCCCGGGCCCGTTCTCGTGGTGGGAGAACTCCACCTGGATGTTCATCGCCTCCAGATGCTGGATGGCGGTGCGGCGGAAGTCCTGGCCCTGTCCACGATGGACATGGTCGAAGTAGCCGGCCTGGTCCGCGGGGCGCAGTGGCTGCCCCGGCACCCAGGGCTCCTGGAACAGGTAGAACTCCACCTCGGGATGGGTGTAGAACTCCAGGCCCTTCTCCTCGGCGCGGGCCAGGGTGTCACGCAGCACGCGCCGAGGATCGGAGGCGGCCGGTTCCCCGTCGGGCGTGAGCACATCGCACATCATCCGGGCGGTCGCATTGGTCTCCCCGCGCCAGGCGAGGATCTCGAAGGTGCCGGGGTCCGGCCGCAGGATCATGTCGGACTCGTAGGCGCGGGTGAGCCCTTCGATCGCGGAGCCGTCGATCCCGATGCCCTCGGTGAAGGCGGTCTCCAGGTCCGACGGGGAGATCGCGATGGACTTCAGCGTCCCCGAGATGTCGCAGAACCACAGGCGGATGAATCGCACGTCGCGGTCGGCGACCGTGCGGATGACGTCGTCATGCTGGTGGGCCATGTCACCAGTGTGCCCCAGGTCCGGCACGGATCAGGGGGCCGATGGATGGAGCACGGCCCCGCTCCCGAGGTGGGAGCGGGGCCGTGCTCGTTCACCGGCGCGTGGCCGCTGCGGGCTCGGTGCGGCTCAGACGCTGTCCAGCCCCTTCAGGTACCACTCGCCGTCGGCCTGCTGCATCGTCGCACCGCTGTCCTCCCCCGCGATGAGGATCTTGGCGATGCCCTCGCCGTCGTCCTCGGCCGTGATCATCGACCGGTCGATGACGCTCAGCACCGCGGGGTCGAAGTCCTCGCCGACCTCCTGCGTGAAGCTGTCCACGCACTCCTGGATGGCATCACCCGTGGAGGGCTCGCCGGTCGCGGGGTCGATGGTCAGCTGGCAGGCGCCTTCGATGTCGTTCTCTCCCAGCAGCTGCAGTGTCTCGTGAAAGCGGTCCTCCGCGGCGGTGAGATCCTCTTCGGACAGCTCACCCTCGCTCTCCTGGCCCCCGCCGTCAGAGGCTTCGGCGTCCGAATCCTCCGCCCCGTCCTCAGCCGTGTCGTCCTCAGCAGGGTCCGCCTGTTCCGGATCGTCCTGCTCGGCAGGCTGTTCCTGCCCGTCGGGGTTCTCCTCACCGCCGCCGAACGCACCGCAGCCGGCGGTGCCGAGCGTGAGGGCGAGCGCCCCGCACGCGAGGGCGGCTGCGCGCACGGTTCTGCGCATGTAGCTGGTCATCTGGGCTTCTCCCTCCTGTACCGATCCGGTGACCGGCACGTAGGAGCATGGCACGTCCGGGCGGTGAGCGTCAGCGGGGAGAAGTACCCATGCCCGGGTTTCGGCGCGGGCGCCCGGTGGTCCCGGTCCAGGACGGGCCACCTCCCGCCCGCGCCACCGTGGCTGCCCGGGCGCCCGATGGGTCCCGGCGGGGCCCTCTAGACTGTGCGGTCAGTGCATCCCCGTCGGTTCCTCAGGAGTTCCCCGTGACCTCGCCTTCCACCGGCTCACGCGAGCAGCTGCCCGCCCCCGCGAAGATCCGTCTGCGTCACCTGCAGCTGGCCAAGCAGAAGGGGACCCCGTTCTCCATGCTCACCAGCTACGACCAGTTCTCCGCGCGACTGTTCGAGCAGGCAGGGATCGAGGTGCTGCTGGTGGGTGATTCGGTGGGCAGCACGGTGCTGGGGCATGACTCCACCACCGCCACGACGCATCAGGACATGCTGACCTTCACCGGGGCAGTGGCCCGCAGCGTCACCCGTCCCCTGGTGGTGGCGGATATGGCGTTCGGCACCTATGAGACGGGGCCGACGGATGCGCTGCGCCATGGCGTGGAGCTGATCCGCGCGGGTGCAGAGGCGGTCAAGCTCGAGGGCGGTCGCACGGTCGCCGCGCAAATCCGGGCGCTCGTCGACGCCGGGATCCCGGTGGTGGGGCACCTGGGGTTCACCCCGCAGTCGGTCAATGCACTGTCCGGGCATCGGGTGCAGGGACGCGACGATGACGGTGCCGAGCGCCTGCTGGCCGATGCCCTGGCCGTGCAGGAGGCGGGGGCCTCCGCGCTCGTGCTGGAACTTGTGCCCGCCGCGCTCGCTGCGCGCATCACCGAGCAGCTGCAGATTCCGACGATCGGTATCGGCGCCGGAGCGCAGTGCGATGGTCAGGTGCTGGTGTGGCAGGACATGGCGGGCCTGTCCGGCTTCCAGGGGAAGTTCGTGAAGGTCTTCGCGGATGTGGGCACCCAGCTGCGCGAGGCCGCCGAGCAGTACCGCGCCGAAGTGGCTGAGCGCACCTACCCGGCTGCCGAGCATTCCTTCGAATGACCGCTGCGGCGCGTCGCTGATCCCTGCTGCTGACCGCTGAACCCTGCTGCTCGCCGCGCCGTGACAGGGAGTCCCGCCCGGGGCTTCTCAGGGCCTTCCGCCCGCGGCTTCACGCCCTGACTCTCACGCCCCGACCGGTCTCCCCGCGAGGCGTGTGGCGCCGGGTCAGGCTCCCTCAGCGCTGCCGGCCGGCGGCTGCCCGTAGTCCTCGTTCCACTCCTCATCCTCTTCATCCCACGCCTCATTGCGGGATTCGGCCTTCTGCAGCGCCCGGGAGGCCTCCTCGCGGCTCGCGTAGGGGCCCATGAGGTCCTTCCCGTGGGACTGTCGGCCCTCCTCCACCTGCCCGGTGGTGAGGTTGTAGTAGAACTCCGTGCTCTCGCTCACGACGGGATCCTTCCTGCTCGATGAGACACTGGTGAGCATGACTGTAGAGCAGGGATGGATCCGCCCCGAAGGCCGCGACGCACTTGTTCCCGGGGAGCTGAGCCCCCGCCGCCCGGTGCCGGCGCGGATCGCACGGCCCGAGTACGTGGATAAGGACGAGGCCGTCTCCGATTCCGGCCCGAAGATCCAGACCCCGGAGATCATCGAGCGCATGCGAGTCGCCTCACGGATCGCCGCCACGGCGCTGCAGGCCGCCGGGGAGGCCGCCGCCCCCGGCGTGACCACCGATCATATCGATCAGGTGGTGCACGACGTGCTGCTGGACCACGGCGCCTACCCGTCGACCCTCGGGTACCTGGGTTTCCCGAAGTCCTGCTGCACCAGCCTGAACGAGGTGATCTGCCACGGCATCCCGGATTCCACCGTGATGCAGGAGGGCGACATCCTGAACGTCGACATCACGGCGTTCATCGGCGGGGTGCACGGGGACTGCAATGCCACCTTCCCCATCGGTGAGATCGCCCCGGAGGCCACGGCGCTCGTGGATGCGGCGCGGGAGGCGATGCTGCGCGGCATGAAGGTCGCGCGGCCGGGCCGGGAGGTCAACGTCATCGGTCGCGTCATCGAGAAGTACGTGAAGCGCTTCGGGTATGAGTCGGTGCGAGATTTCACCGGCCACGGCATCGCCGAGGGTTTCCACAACGGCCTGGTGATCCCCCACTACGACTCGGCTCCGATGTTCGATGACGTCATCGCCGAGAACATGACCTTCACGATCGAGCCGATGATCGCGGCCGGTTCGCAGGAGTGGGAGCAATGGGATGACGGCTGGACCGTCGTCACCAAGGATCGTTCCTACTCTGCGCAGTTCGAGCACACGCTGCTCATGACGGCCGATGGACCGGAGACGCTCACCGTCGTGTGACCGCTGGCCGGGCCCGTCGGTCCCGCCCGCCGGGCGCCAGTAAGCTGGGCCGCTGTGGCGCGGAGCGACCGCCTGCGCCTCGCCCAGCCCCACAGCAGCACAGCCTTACAGCATCAGCAGCACAGCCTCACAGCAAGGAGCGGTGATGAGCACTTCCAGCCCCACGCAGGCTTTCGGCATCGACATCGGCGGCAGCGGCATCAAGGGTGCGCCCGTGGATCTGCAGCGCGGAGAGCTGGCCGCTGAGCGGCACCGCATCCCCACCCCGCAGCCCTCGCTGCCCGATGCCGTCGCCGATACCGTCAGTGAGCTGATCAGCAGCTTCGACGTGCCGGCGGGCATGCCCGTCGGCGTGACCTTTCCGGCCGTGATTCAGCAGGGCGTCGCGCAGACCGCCGCGAACGTGGATGACTCGTGGATCGGCACGGATGTGGATGCGCTGCTGACCGAGCGCACCGGCCATGACGTGTTCGTGGTCAATGACGCCGATGCCGCGGGCATCGCGGAGATGACCTTCGGCGCCGGGCAGGGCGTCCCGGGGGTGGTGATCGTGGTGACGCTCGGGACGGGCGTCGGCTCGGCCATGTTCGTGGACGGCACCCTAGTGCCGAACTCGGAGCTGGGGCATCTGACGCTGCACGGCGCGGCGGCGGAGAGGTACATGGCCTCCTCCGCGCGGGAGCGCGAGGAGCTGGACTGGGATGTGTGGGCGGGGCGCCTGCAGGAGTACTTCTCGATGGTGGAGTTCCTGTTCAGCCCCACCCGGATCATCGTCGGCGGTGGCGTGTCGAAGAAGCATGAGAAGTTCCTGCCGCTGCTGGACCTGAAGACAGAGATCGTGCCGGCGCAGCTGCGCAATGAGGCAGGGATCATCGGGGCGGCCGCGCTCGCGAGCCAGGAGGAGCATCACCTGCTCGCGCAGCAGAAGAAGGCCGCGAAGCAGGCCAAGAAGGCAGCGAAGCTCGAGAAGAAGAAGGCCAAGGAATCCGCGAAAGGCGAGAAGAAGTCGGGGAAGAAGACCGGCAAGGCCTGAGGTCATAAGGTCGTCTGCCCCGCGGGGCGGACCAGTCGGCCTGTAAGCCGGGTTCTGTGATCGGCAGCCATCCCTCTCGGATCGCCGTTGCCGACGACCTCCAGCGGTCTACCCGGGAACTCGGGCCGGCGCCCTCGAGCGTTCCCTGTCTGACCTTGCTCCCGGTGGGGTTTGCCGTGCCGTCCTCGTCACCGAGGCCGCGGTGGTCTCTTACACCACCCTTTCACCCTTGCCTCCGCACCCTCGGGCGCGGGGGCGGTCTGCTCTCTGTGGCACTGTCCCGCGGATCGCTCCGGGTGGGCGTTACCCACCACCGTGCCGGATGGAGCCCGGACTTTCCTCGGCTTCGCCGGGTTCCCGGCGAAGACGCGGCTGCCCGGCCGACTGGTCCGTCCGGCAGTCTACGCGCCGGTCTCGTCCCGGGCCGACGGGGCGCGAGGAACCTCTCCCTCGACACGCTGCCGCGCCGTCGCCTGGTGCCGGGCCACGACGACGGCGAGCAGGGAAGATAGGGGGATGCTGTTCCTCCTGCCGCCCTCAGAGACCAAGACCCGCCCCGCCGCTGACGCACCGCACCTGGATCTGCCTGCCCTCACGCACCCGGAGCTGACCGCTGCACGGGAGACGATGCTGCGAGCGGTCCAGCGCACCGCGGCCGGGCGGGACGGAGGCGCGAAGCTCGGGGTCCCGGCCTCCGCCCCGGAGCTCACCGAGCGCATGGCTGAGCTCTCCGACGAACCCGCGGGACCGGCGCTGCGGGTGTATTCGGGAGTGCTCTTCGATCAGCTGGATCCCGCCGTCCTGGATCCCGGTGCCAACGCGCCGACGGACCGGCGGGTGCTGATCCAGAGCGCGCTGCTGGGAGTGGTGGACGCGGCGCAGGACCTGATCCCCGCCTACCGTGTCTCGGCCGGTTCGAAGGTGACGCGGCTCGGGAAAGCCGGAACCTGGTGGGGGAAGCATCTGCGGCCGCTCGCGCAGACGCTGCTGGAAGAGACGGCGCATTCTACGGCGCCGCTGGCCATCGACTGCCGCTCAGGGGCTTACCGGACGATGATGCCGCTGCACTCGACCGCGGAGGTGCGCGTGCTCGCGGTGTCGCCGGTGCAGGAACGCGCGGGGGTACGCAAGGTCGTCTCCCATGATGCGAAGCGCTATCGCGGCTGGGTGGTGCGAGCGCTGCTGGATGCGCCATCGGCCCCGCCCACGGCGGAGGCCGTGGTGGAGCACCTGCTCGCAGCCTTCGACGGGACGCTCGGGGTGGAGCTCGACGGAGACAGCCTGGTGATCGTGGACCGCGCGGAGTGAGACGGCGGGGCGCAAGCGTCCAACCGGTCCGCGCAGCGTGAGCTGGTCAGCCGGCGCGTCCACCCCACGGGTCGGTGATCTGCTCGCTGATGCGAACCTCGAGCTGCGGGTGTGCCGCAGCGAGCAGCTCGGCACCCAGCGGCAGCCACAGCGCCTCGCTCGCGGCATGCGGAACATCGATCAGCGCGGGCACGGCCGACGGGTCCGCAGCCGCCTCGATGTGCTCGAGCGCGGGATGATGGCGCAGGTCCGAGGTGATATACACATCGGCTCCCGAGGCGGTGGCGGCCTCGAGGAAGGAGTCCCCGGCGCCCGGGCACACGGCGACGGTGCGAACCGTGCGGTCCGCGTCACCGGTGTGGAGGATGCCGCGGGCGGTGCGCGGCACCGCGGACGCGAGGTGCCGGGTGAGGGCGCCGACGGTGGTGGGCTCCGGCAGCTCCCCGACCACGCCGAGACCGAACCGCTGTGAGCCATGCTCCGCCGCTGCGCACTCCTCCCCGGGCATGAGCGGACGGGCCTGCTGCAGATCCAGCAGATCGTGCCACGCGCCGACGGTGCCGCGGGTGGAGCGGTCGACATTGGTGTGCCCGCACCACAGGCCCACTCCGGCGCGGATCAGTGCGGTGACCACCGCGCCCTTCCCGTCATCGGCGGGCAGGAAGCTCGCACCGCGCAGCAGCAGCGGGTGATGGGTGATGAGCAGATCAGCCTTGGCGTCGATGGCCTCGCGGGTTACGGCGAGCGTGGGATCCACGGCCAGCAGCACCCGGCGCACCGGGGCGCTGCGCTCCCCCACCACGAGCCCCACCCTGTCCCAGGGCTCCGCCCAGCTGAGCGGATAGGCGCCTTCGAGGGTCGCGGTGACATCGGCGAGGCTGAGCGGGGCAGCGGCGCGGGCGGGGTCGTCGGTCATGGTCGGCTCCTCGGGGGCGGGGCGGCGGATGCGCTGGGGTGGTACGCAGCTGCGCGGTGCTTGCGGCGGGTCAGGAGGCGAGGGTGCGGGCCTCTAGCAGCGCTGCCTCGTAGGCCTTCCAGGGCATGAGCACGCATTTCACCCGGGCAGGGAACTTCGCGGCGCCCATCAGCGCGATCGCATCGCCGATCAGCTCTTCATCGGCCTCGACGCGGCCGCGTGAACGCATGACCTCCTCGAGGTGCTCGCGCACCGGCTCGATCTGCGCGGTGGTGCGGCCGATCAGCAGGTCCGCCATGATCGAGGCGGAGGCGCGGCTCATGGCGCAGCCGGTCGCCTCATAGGAGAGGTCGGCGATCCGCTCGCCCGTCCCGGTCTCGTCGTCTCCCCCGCCCTCGGTGCTGCGCTGCAGGCGCAGCGTGATCTCATCCCCGCAGGTGGGGTTCACGTGGTGGACCTCGGACTCGAAGGGCTCTCGCAGCCCCGCGTGCTGCGGGTTCTTGTCGTGCTCCATCACGAGCTCGGTGTACAGGGATGTCAGCGGGTTGATGCTCATGGGATCACAGGCTCTCGAAGAACTCGATGGTGCGGGCCACCCCGGCGATGAGGGCGTCGACCTCATCGGGTGTGGTGTGCGGGGAAAAGCTCGCGCGGGTGGTTCCGTGCAGGCCATAGCGGCGGTGCAGGGGCCAGGCGCAGTGGTGGCCCACCCGCACCTGGATGCCCTGGGAGTCCAGGACCTGCCCGACGTCATGCGGGTGCAGTCCGGGAAGGTCGATGGCGACGGCGCCGCTGCGCTCCGGGGAGGCGGCGGGGCCGATGATGCGCACCCCGTCGATCGCTGTCAGACCCTCGAGGGCGCGCAGGGTCAGCTGCTGCTCATGGGCGGCGATTTGCTCCATGCCGAGCTCATCGAGGTAGTCGCAGGCGGCGGCGAGACCCACGGCCTGGGAGATCGGCGGGGTGCCGGCCTCGAAGCGGGCGGGCGGCGCGGCATAGGTCGCGCGGTCCATGGTGACGGTCTCGATCATGGATCCGCCGGTGAGGAATGGGGGCATTTGGGCGAGGTGCTCATATTTCCCCCACAGCACGCCGATCCCCGTCGGCCCCAACATCTTGTGCCCGGAGAACGCGACGAAATCAGCGCCGAGCTGGGTGAGGTCCACCGGCATATGGGCGATGGACTGCGCGGCATCGACCACGACGAGCGCGCCCTGCGCATGCGCCGCCTCCACCAGCTGCTCGAGCGGGTTGATGGTGCCCAGGACATTGGACTGGTGGGTGAGCGCAAGAACCTTCGTGCGCTCGGTCAGCAGGGCGGTGAGATCGCTGAGGTCCAGGGTGAAGTCATCGGCCAGGGGGATCCAGCGCAGCTGCGCCCCCGTGCGGCGGGCGAGCTCCTGCCAGGGGATGAGGTTGGCGTGGTGCTCCATCTCGGTCACGAGGATCTCGTCGCCCTCGCGGATCCGCAGGTGGTCCGGGGTGGTGCGATCACCATCGCCGAGGGATCGGGCCACGAGGTTCAGCGCCTCGGTGGCGTTCTTCGTGAAGACGATCTCGTCGGGGCTGGGGGCGGTGAGGAACTGGGCGATGCGCTCGCGCGCCCCTTCGAAGGCGTCGGTCGCAAAGCCTGCCATGCGGTGTGCCCCGCGTTTCACGGCAGCGTTGTGCTGGGTCAGGAATTCCACCTCGGCGTCGATGACCGGGCGGGGCCGCTGCGAGGTCGCGCCGCCATCGAGGTAGATCAGCGGGGTGTCCGCGTCCAGGCGGCGTTCGAGGATCGGGAAATCGGCCCGGATCGACGCGAGGTCGAAGGGTCGGCGTGGGGCGTTCACCGTCGCGGTTCCTCCTTCTGCCGCCTGCTCGGGCCGGGCCCAGGGGATGGCACGGCGGTCACGCCGGGCGGCTCGACCATTATAGGAACGCCGAGGGTTCGTAATACCGGGACTGTGGGGTACCGGGACTGTGGGGTGAACGGGCGCACCGTGCGCCCCGCACACGGCTGTGAGACCTTGCCAGCGGCTGTGAGACCCTGGGGACTGCTCGCAGCGCCCGCGCGGCGCCCGTCCCGGGAGGTGTGCCATCGACACCCTGATCCTCGTCCTGTTCGGCGTGACGATCCTCGCCGCGCTGATCGTGCTGATCGGCCGGATGCTGGTGCGACAGCGCGAAGCCCGCGAGCATGCCGAACGCACCGGCGAGCCGCTCGAGCGGCCGCGCACCCCGGAGGAGCAGGCGCGGGATCGCCAGACCGCAATGATCTGGGGCTGCATCGTCGTGGCGCTGCCGCTGCTGCTGATCGGCGCGTACGTGCTGACGCGCTGACGCGGGGCCCGGGGCGCGCGACCAGACTCCCCCGGCCCGACACAACACGCCGCATCAACCTCGCGAGTGCACCGATATGTGGCACGCACGCCACGTATCGGTGTTTTCGGGCGCCTCCACCGGCGTGGCGCTGGGCAGACTCCCGCGGTGGGTCGCGGTACAGGGCCGACCCCGCCGCGCCGCGCGACACGCCTCATGAACCTCGCGAGTGCACCGATCTGTGCCACTCGCGCCACGTATCGGTGTTTTCGGGCGCCTCCACCGGCGTGGCGCTGGGCGTGGGGAGGCGCGCCGCAGACGGGAGAGCACGACGGATTGGGCTACACGACAAGCCGGGCTGGTGGGTCGTGAGGGGCTCGAACCCCCGACCTTCTGGGTGTAAACCAGACGCTCTGACCAACTGAGCTAACGACCCTGAGCGGGGGCATCCCCGCCGGTGAACCGCCCGCGCCACGCGGCCCGGGCGGCCTGATGCCTCAGAGAGTGCGGCTCGCCAGACGCGTGCCGGTCCACTCGGGCGCGAGGCTGACCGAGCTCATGACCCGCAGGCCCGCGGTCTCCGCTGCGTCCTGCACCTCGGCGGGGTTCACGTGCCCGGTGCGGCCGGCCTTGGGGGTGAACACCCACACAGGGGCACCGGAGTCGATGTTCCGTAGCGTGTCCACCATCGCGTCGGTGAGGTCGCCATCGCCCTCGCGCCACCACAGGATGACGGCGTCGACGATCTCCTGGGTGTCCTCGTCCTCGAGGTCCTCACCGATCATGTCCTCGATCGCGTCGCGCAGGTCCAGATCGACGTCATCGTCGTAGCCGATCTCCTGCACGATCTGACCGGTGGTGAGGTTCAGCACCTCGGACAGGTTGCTGGTCGAAGATGCGTCGGCCGACGGTGCCAAGGGAGGAACTCCTCATAAGACGGGGGTGGTGGTTCAGCGTCCGCCCGAGAAGCAGACCCGTGGGTCCGCTTGCCGTGCGGCGCGGCCTGAGTCTATGACACCTGACACCGCCGTGCAGGGCCGGCGTGGAGACGAGGATCCCTGCAGGCCACTGCCCCGCCCCCATCGGCGTACAGCACCACCGGTGGGCCAGTACCATCGCCCGCCCCATGCCCGCTCCGACCCCGCACCACGCCCACTCCGACCTCGCGCTGCGCCTGCGCCGACCCAATGTCCACACATGTCCCGCGTCTCACAAGCCATCGGTGCCGCTAATAGGCATTGGTCGCAGGGTCGGCGGTAGGCTGGCGAGCACCGAGGCCGTCGGAGTCGGCGCTCACGGACGCGCGCACAGCTGGCGTGGCCGTCTGCAGCGCACCGGTTCCCGGCCGGTCCATCGCCTCCCGTAGAGAGAAGGACAGTGTGAGCCCGCACGAGACCCCGCGGCCGATCGGCCTGAACCTGCCCAGCCATTCCCAGGACCCGGATCCGGAGGAGACCCAGGAATGGCTGGACTCCTTCGACGCGATGCTCGAGCAGCGCGGACCCGAGCGGGCCGGCGAAGTGGTCCAGAGCGTGCTGCAGCACGCCCGCGATGAGGACATCGAGCTGCCTGACTCGCTGACCACCGACTACATCAACACCATCCCCGTCGATCAGCAGGGCGAGTACCCGGGCGACGTCGAGATGGAGAAGAAGCTGCGCAACATCAACCGCTGGAACGCGGCGATGGTGGTGCATCGGGCGCAGGCCCCAGGGATCGCCGTGGGCGGTCACCTCTCCTCCTACGCGTCGATCGCGAACATGTACGAGGTGGGCTTCAACCACTTCTTCCGCGGCCGCCAGCACCCCGGCGGCGGCGACCACGTCTTCTTCCAGGGCCACGCCTCCCCCGGCATCTACGCCCGCGCCTTCATGATGGGCCGCCTGTCCCAGGAGGAGCTCGACGGTTTCCGCCAGGAGAAGTCCAAGGCCGGGCACGGCATGCCCTCCTACCCGCATCCGCGGGCGATGCAGCACTTCTGGGAGTTCCCCACCGTGTCGATGGGCATTGGCCCCGTCGCCGCGATCGAGCAGGCCTCCTTCGACCGCTACCTGCTCAACCGCGGCCTGAAGGACACCTCCCAGCAGCACACCTGGGCGTTCCTCGGCGATGGCGAGATGGATGAGGTGGAGTCCCGCGGCGCCCTGCACATCGCCGCGAAGGAGCACCTGGACAACCTGACCTTCGTGGTCAACTGCAACCTGCAGCGCCTGGACGGCCCGGTGCGCGGCAACGGCAAGATCATCCAGGAGCTGGAGAGCCAGTTCCGCGGCGCCGGCTGGAACGTCATCAAGGTGATCTGGGGCTCCGGCTGGGATCCGCTGCTGGAGAAGTCCACTGACGGCGCGCTCATCGACCTGATGAACTCCACGCCCGATGGCGACTACCAGACCTACCGCGCCGAGGACGGCGGCTTCATCCGCGACAACTTCTTCGGCCGCGACCCGCGCACCAAGGCGCTCGTGGAGGATCTCTCCGACGACGACATCTGGTGGAAGCTCAACCGCGGCGGCCACGACACGAAGAAGCTGTACGCCGCTTTCAAGATGGCCACCGAGACCAAGGGCAAGCCCACCGTGGTGCTGGTGCACACGATCAAGGGCTACCGCCTGGGCAAGAACTTCGCGGGCCGCAACGCGACCCACCAGATGAAGAAGTTCACCCTCGAGGACCTCAAGGCTCTGCGCGACACCCTGCAGATCCCGATCTCCGATGAGCAGCTCGAGTCCGGCAGCCTGTACGACGCGCCGTACTACCTGCCGGATGCCGACAGCCCGGAGATGAAGTACCTCAAGCAGCGCCGCAGCGACCTGGGTGGCCCTGTGCCCTCGCGCCGCACCGAGCACAAGCCGCTCCAGCTGCCGGGCGACAAGGCATTTGAGGTCGCCAAGCGCGGTTCGGGCAAGCAGGAGATCGCCACCACCATGGCGCTCGTGCGGCTGCTGAAGGACCTCATGCGGGACAAGGAGACCGGCAAGCTGTGGGTGCCGATCATCCCCGACGAGGCCCGCACCTTCGGCATGGACTCGCTGTTCCCCACCGCGAAGATCTACAACCCCGACGGGCAGAACTACCTGTCCGTGGACCGGGATCTGCTGCTGGCCTACAAGGAGTCCACCTCCGGTCAGATCAAGCACATGGGCATCAACGAGATCTCCTCCACCGCGGCGTTCACCGCGGCCGGCACCTCGTACGCCACCCATGACCTCCCGATGATCCCGTTCTACATCTTCTATTCGATGTTCGGGTTCCAGCGCACCGGCGACTTCTTCTGGGCCGCCGGTGACCAGATGGCCAAGGGCTTCGTGATCGGCGCGACCGCCGGCAAGACCACCCTCGCGGGTGAGGGCCTGCAGCACATGGACGGCCACTCGCCGATCCTCGCCAACACCAACCCCGGCGCGGTGATCTACGACCCGGCCTACGGCTACGAGCTGGGGCACATCATCCGCGATGGCCTCAAGCGCATGTACGGCGAGGATGACCGCCTCCAGGAGGTCTTCTACTACCTCACCGTCTACAACGAGCCGATCATCCAGCCCAAGGAGCCGGAGGATCTGGACGTCGAGGGCCTGCTGAAGGGCATGTACGTCGTCTCCCCCGCGCAGGAGGGCGAGGGCCCAGAGGTGCAACTGATGGCCTCCGGTGTGGGCGTGCCGTGGGCGCTGCACGCCCAGGAGATGCTGGGCAAGGACTGGGGCGTGCGCGCCAGCGTGTGGTCCGTGACCTCCTGGACGGAGATGCGCAAGGACGCCCTCGAGGCGGAGAAGCACAATCTCCTGCACCCCGAGGATCAGCGCACCCCGTGGATCTCCGAGCGCCTGCAGGGCCTGGAGGGTCCGTTCGTTGCGACGTCGGATTACGACTTCGCGGTGCCGGACATGATCCGCCAGTGGATTCCCGGCCGCTACGGCGTGCTGGGGGCCGACGGATGGGGCTTCTCCGACACCCGCCCGGCGGCGCGCCGTTTCCTGAAGATCGACTCCCACTCGATGGTGGTCAAGGCGCTGCAGATGCTGGTGCAGGAGAGCGTGAAGGATCCCTCTGTGCTGCGTGAGGCGATCGACCGCTACGACCTGCTGAACGTGAACGCCGGCGAGTCCGGCTCCTTCGGCGGCGAGTCCTGATCGATACGTCGGCCCGCCCACCCCGGTGGTGGGCGGGCCGACGTCGTCCCCGGATACTCTTGCCCCTACCTTCTCCCCTGCCCGCCGCCGCGGCGGGCTCCTGACCGACCTGGAGGTTCCCTCGTGCTCGCGATCGTCTGCCCCGGACAGGGGGCGCAGAAGCCCGGCTTCCTCAGCCCGTGGCTGGAGGTGATCGGGGTGCGCGATGCCCTCGGGGAGCTCTCCGAAGCAGCCGGGGTGGACCTCATCGAGCACGGCACCGCCTCGGATGCCGAGACGATCCGCGACACTGCCATCGCGCAGCCGCTGCTGGTGGCCGCGGGCATCATCGCCGCGGACTGCCTGAGCGGCGGCGACGGCTTCGCCGCGGGGACCCAGGCTGATCTGCTGGCCGGGCACAGCGTGGGCGAGGTGACTGCTACGGCACTGTCCGGGGTGCTCAGCGATGCCGATGCGATGCGCCTGGTGGCTGTGCGCTCGCGTGCCATGGCGAAGGCCGCCGCCGCGGAGCCGACGTCGATGGCGGCCGTGGTCGGCGGCGTGCGCGAGGAGGTCCTCGCCGCCATCGAACAGCACGGTCTGGCCCCGGCGAACATCAACTCTGCGGCGCAGGTGGTCGCAGCGGGCGCACAGGAGGCGATCGCGGCGCTGGCCGCAGAGCCGCCGGCCCGCGCCCGCGTGATCCCCCTGCAGGTGGCCGGGGCCTTCCACACCCGGTACATGGCCTCGGCGCGCGAGGAGCTCGCGGCCTTCGCCCCTCAGCTCACCCCGCACGATCCGCTCGCGCAGTGCCCGCTGGTGTCCAACGCCTCCGGTGAAGTGGTCACCGAGGGTGCGCGCTACCTTGAGCTGATCGTGAACCAGGTGGCCTCGCCCGTGGACTGGGAGGCCTGCATGGGCGTGTTCGCCGAGCGCGGCGTGACGGGCATCCTCGAGCTCGCCCCGGCCGGCACGCTGACGGGCCTGGCCAAGAGGGAGCTGAAGGGTGTGGCTTTGCAGAATCTGAACACGCCGGAAGACCTGGAGGCCGCGCAGGCCTTCGTGAACGAGCACGGGCTGCACCACTTCGGGCCCGAGGAGGACTGATCATGACCGTCACCCTGAAGGCCCACCCCACCGTCGCGGGCTCCCGCGTCCTCGCCTACGGCGCCGCCCGCGGCGACCTCGTGGTGCCCAACGATGACCTCGTCGGCCCCATCGATTCCTCTGATGAGTGGATCCGGCAGCGCACGGGCATCATCACCCGCACCCGGGCTAGCGAGCAGATGGGTGTGGAGGACTTGGCGCTCGCGGCCGGGCGGGAGGCCGTGGAGACCGCGGGCATCGACTTGGAGACGCTGGATGCGATCATCGTCTCCACCATTTCCTTCCCGTACCCGACGCCGTCGCTCGCGACGTGGCTCGCTGGACAGTTGGGGCGGCCCGATGTCATCGCCTATGACATCTCGGCCGCCTGCGCGGGCTTCGCCTATGGGATCGGGCAGGCCGATGCGCTGATCCGCTCCGGTAGCGCCCGCAACGTCCTGGTGATCGGTGCGGAGAAGCTCTCCGACTACGTCTCCCCCACCGATCGTTCGATCTCCTTCCTGCTGGGCGACGGGGCCGGTGCCGCCGTCGTCGGCTCGAGCGAGGTGCCGCTGATCGGCCCCACCGTGTGGGGGTCCGACGGCGACCACTGGGAGACGATCCGCATGACCGGCTCCCTCACCCAGTTCCGCGACGGCGAGGGGCCGTGGCCCACCCTCGAGCAGGATGGCCGCACCGTGTTCCGCTGGGCCGTGTGGCACACCGCGGCGAAGATTCGCGAGATGCTCGAGCTGTCGGGGCTGACGGTCGCGGACGTCGACGTGTTCGTACCGCATCAGGCGAACATGCGGATCATCGACGAGCTCGCCAAGCAGCTGAAGCTGCCCGAGAACGTCGTGATCGGCCGCGATATCGCCGAGACCGGCAACACCTCGGCCGCCTCGATCCCGCTGGCCACGCACCGCCTGCTGGCCGAGGGGCAGGCGAAGAGCGGCGATGTGCTGGTCCAGTTCGGTTTCGGCGCGGGCCTGGCGTACGCCGGCCAGGTGCTCGTGCTGCCCTGATCCCGCCTCCAGCGGACTCTCAGTGAGGTAAGCGTCACCTCCCGGCGAGTCCGCTGATCACCGCTGACAGATACCGCCCGGTCACAACGGTAGGCTGTCCCCCGCCACACATCCCCACTTCCGAAGGAGCAGTCATGGCACACACCGAGAACGAGATCCTCGAGGGCCTCGCCGAGATCGTCAACGAGGAGACCGGTGTCGCCACCGAGGACGTCAAGATGGACAAGTCCTTCACCGACGACCTCGACATCGACTCCATCTCGATGATGACCATCGTGGTCAACGCCGAGGAGAAGTTCGACGTGCGCATCCCCGACGATGAGGTCAAGAACCTGGCCACCGTCGGCGACGCCGTCAAGTACATCGCGAGCGCCCAGGCCTGAGCCCCGCATGACGCCCGGGACGCACACCGTCCCGGGCGTCTCCGTTCTCCGCCCGCACACCACCCGGAGGTTCTCCCATGTCCGCGTCCCGTCGCGTCGCCGTCACCGGTCTTGGCACCGTCAATCCGCTCGGCGGTGACGTCGCCTCCACGTGGGAGGCGGCGCTGGCCGGCACGTCAGCCGCCCGCACCTTGGAGAACGACTGGAAGGACTCGTACGGGCTGAGCGTCGACTTCGCCTGCCAGCTGATCGATGGGGCGCTCGAACCGCTGTCGCGCCCGGAGGCGAAGAAGCTCGATCCCTGCGGGCAGTACGCGATGGTCGCCGCCCGTGAGGCCTGGCAGGATGCCGGTGCTCCCGAGGTCGAGCCGGAGCGGCTCGGCGTGGTGGTCGGCACGGGGATCGGCGGGGTGTGGACCACGCTGGATCAGTGGGATGTGGTGCGTGAGCGCGGCGCCCGTCGGGTGAGCCCCTTCACGGTGCCGATGCTCATGGCGAATTCCGCGAGCGCCCACATTTCAATGGAGCTGGGTGCCCGCGCCGGGGCCCATACCCCCGTCTCCGCGTGCGCCTCCGGGGCGGAGGCCGTGGCGGCGGGCATGAACATGATCCGTGAGGGCCGCGCGGATGTGGTCGTCGTCGGTGGCACGGAGGCCTGCATCCACCCGATGACCCTGGCGGCGTTCGCGAACATCCGTGCGCTCTCCAGCCGCGTGGATGACCCGCAGCACGCTTCGCGCCCCTATGACGTGGACCGCGACGGCTTCGTGCTGGGCGAGGGCTCCGCGATCCTGGTGCTCGAGAGCGAGGAGCATGCCGCCGCGCGCGGCGCCGCGGTCTACGCCTATGCGGCTGGCCGCGGCATGGCCTCCGATGCCCATCACATCTCCGCGCCGTCGGCAGAGGGCCAGGCCCGCGCGGTGCGCGAGGCGGTGTCCGATGCTGGCGTGGCTGCTGCGGATATCAAGCACATCAATGCTCACGGCACCTCGACTCCGCTGGGTGACCTCGGCGAGCTGCGCGCAGTCTCCGATGCGCTGGATGGTGTGACCGATCAGATCGTCGTGACCTCCACGAAGTCGATGACGGGGCATCTCATGGGCGGTGCCGGGGCGATCGAATCGCTCTTCTCCGTGCTCGCGGCGAAGCACCGCGTCTCCCCGCCCACAATCAACATCGAGACGCTCGACCCGGAGACCCCGATGAGCATCGCTCAGAACAGCACGGTCGAGCTGTCCCAGGGTGATCTGGCGGTGCTGAACAACGCCTTCGGCTTCGGCGGCCACGACGTCGCCGTGGTGTTCACGACCGCCTGAGCGACCCTGGCCTGAGCGGGCCTGGCCAGCGCGGGTCTCCGCCCGAGCGCCCCGCCCCCGCGCCGCTCAGCTCACGCGGTGAAGCCAGCGCATGGGCACGCCCTCGCCCGCGTGGCGGTAGATCTCCAGCTCCTCGTCCCAGGGCTCCCCGAGGGCGATGCCGAGCTCGCGCTGGAGGACGCGGGCATCACCTCCAGCGCGCTCCATGCACCCGCGCACATGGTCCTCGGTGAGCACGATATTGCCGGCATGGTCGGTAGCGGCGTGGTGGATGCCGAGCTCAGGGGTGCAGCTCCAGCGCGCGCCGTCGGTGCGGGAAGTGGCCTCCTGGGTGACCTCGAAGCGCACCTCGTGCATGCCGCGCAGGGCCGAGACCAGGCGCGCGCCGGTGTCCTCCCGGCCCCGCCAGCTGAGCTCGGAACGCATGAGGCCACGGCCGATGGACTGCTCCTCCCAGCGCATGTGGGAAGGCACGCCAATGACTCCGGCGGCGGCCCATTCGATGTGAGGCGTGAGGGCCCGCGGCGCGGAGTGGATGTACAGAACGCCCTGGGTCATCTCGTTCCTTCCGGTTCCGATGCGTCTTCCCCAACGAATCGGTGCCCTGGATGGAATCGACGACAGCGGGCGGCTGTCTGCTGGTAGAGCTTAGAACCTCTCGCGGATCGCTCGCAATGCCTGCTTCTTCACCGACCGCTCCAAGCCGTCGAAGTACAGCGCGCCATCGAGGTGCCCCACCTCATGCTGGATGAGCCGGGCGATGATGCCCTCGCCGGCCAGTTCGATCTCCTCGCCCTCGAGGTTCTGGCCCACGCAGCGGGCGTAGGCGGCTCGAGTGCGGGGGTAGAACAGGCCCGGCACGGACAGGCAGCCCTCATCGTCGTGCTGCTCCTGCTCGGACAGCTCCACGATCACGGGGTTCAGGATGTAGCCCACTTCGCCGGTCTCCACGAGGTGCCAGGAGAAGGCGCGCTGGCTGACGCCGATCTGGTTGGCGGCCACGCCCGCTCGGCCGTCGTCATCCACGGTGTCCAGCAGGTCCTGGACGAGGGCCCGGGTGCCGTCGGTAATCGTGCGGATCTCGTCGCAGGGGGTGCGCAGCACGGGGTCGCCGACGATGCGGATCGGTCGGATCGCCATCAGGCCTGTTCCTCGCCCGGGTGCGGGCTCGCAGCATCAGCGGAGGTACCGTCCGCGGCCGACGGGTCTCCCTCCGCGGATGCCGCGTCCCTCGCCGAAGCATTCGATTCAGCGCGCAGGGGCCGGTGCTTCACCTCGACGCCGGGCACGACGGTGCGCTCGACGGTGCAGCCGGCCACGATGGCGCGCTGAATCACGGTGCCAAGCGCCTGGACCTGCTCCTCGGAGAGGCCCTCGAGCGGCAGCTGCAGCTCCTCGACGATCCGCTCGTACCGGTTCAGCTCTTCATCGGCGGTGCCGTGCGCCCACAGGCGGAGGTCCACCTGCTGGCCCAGTCGGCGGGCGATGGCGTTGTCCGCGGACATGCCGGCGCAGCCGATCAGTGCGAGCTTCAGCAGCTCACCGGGGTTGATCTGGCCTTCGCCGTGGCCGATGGGGATCTCGACGCCGCGTTGGTTGCGGCCCATGAGGGTGCGATGTCCAGTGCGGTCGGCCCACACGCTGCCGGGGCCGAAATCCTCGGGCAGCTCGAAGCGATCATCGGGCAGGGTCGGCATCGGCCTGGCTCCTTCAACGGCGTGGGGTGGGGCGGAAATGCGACAGCCCCGGAGGTGGTGTCCGGGGCTGTGTGCTGTGGGCTCCCGCAGTTGGACTTGAACCAACAACCCTTCGATTAACAGTCGAATGCTCTGCCGATTGAGCTATGCGGGATCGACCTGGACGACTCTAGCAGGGTCGCCGCCGCGCCTGCACGTCGAGATGCCCTCCGGGGTGGGATTATGACGAAGCTAACCCCGCCAGGCGGGCGTTGATCTCGTCGTCGGCCGTGGGGTCGGTGGAGCCGCGCACCTCGAGCGTGGGGACCAGCCCGTCGTCGGCCGTCTGATGCTCCTCACCGTGCGTCTGGGCGGTGGCCTCGGTGCTGCGGTCGGTGATGATCTGGAGCATGCGCCGGGCGGCCAGGCGTCCGTATTCGACGGCGGAGCGGCTGACGGCGGTGATGCGCGGCCGATGGGAGCGCATCATCGCGGAATCCTCGTAGGAGGCGATGGCGATGTCCTGCGGGATACGCAGACCTTGCTGCGCGATCACGCGGGCTCCGCCGAGGGCCATCTCATCGCTGTCATAGATGATCGCGGTGGGCGCATCGCCCGTGCGCAGCAGTTCGGCGGTGGCTGTCGCAGCACCGTAGGCGGTGAACCCGGCCTCATGGAGGATTGGGTCGATGCCGTGCTCGGCGCACAGGGCGGCGAAGGTGGCGTCGCGGGTCGCGGTGTGGAGGTATTCACCAGCGCCGGCCAGGCGGGCGATGCGGCGATGCCCAGCCTTTGCGAGATGTTCGACGAGCAGACTGGTGACGAAGGCATCGTCGGCGTAGACGGCGGGCAGGGTGCCGTGGTGACCGGGGCCACCGACGACGAGGGCGGGCTGCCCGAGCTGTTCGAGGACGGGCACGCGCGGGTCATCCACGCGCAGGTCCAGCAGGATCACGCCGTCCACGCGGCGCTGCCCGAACCAGCGGCGGTAGGTCTCGATCTCCGCGTCGGTGTTCTCCACGATCTTCATCTGCAGCGAATAGTCGCGGGCGCTGAGGACCTCCTGCAGTCCGGCGATGAACCCGCCGAAGAAGGCTTCGCTGCCCAGCACGTCCGCGGGGCGGGCGAGGACCATACCGATGGTGAGCACGGGCGCTCCGGCCAGTGCCCGGGCCGCGTGGGAGGGCATCCAGTTCAGTTCGCGGGCGATCTCGACGATCCGCGCCCGGGTGGCATCGGAGACCCCGGGGCGGCCGTTGACGGCCAGTGAGACAGCGGCAGCGGTGACTCCGGCACGCTCGGCGATGTCGGCGATGGTGACGCGTCGGCCGCGGCCTCTCCCCCGCGGCGCAGAGGTTCGACCTTCGCGGGGTTCCGCGGTGGACGGCGCTGTGCTGTTCGCGGCTTTCCGCGTACTCTGAGACGCTGTCATCGCCGATTCCTCCCGACGCTGGGATCGTATCTCGTAACTGTAGGCCCACCAGCTGATCTGAGGCTGAGCGGAGGTCCCGCGCTCGGCCTACTTGAACGCTATAGTAGTGGGAACATCTGGCATTGCGGCAGCGATCAGCGAATCACGCTGTCGCATTGTTCCATCCCATCACCCTCACCTGCTCGCGACCTGAAGGACACCGATGTCTGCCACTGCCCCGCCCGCGACCCCGACCACGACGCGGCCCGGGACCGCTGCTGCGGTGCGCTTCGGCGCGAACTACACGCCGCGGCGCGGCTGGTTCCATGCATGGCTGGATCTGGATCTGGACCAGGTGGGTGAGGATCTGCAGCAGATCGCCGAGCTCGGCGCGGACCACGTGCGGATCTTCCCGCTGTGGACCCTGCTGCAACCCAACCGCACTCTCATTCGTGAGCGCGCCCTCGAGGATGTGCGCGCCGTGGTGGATGTGGCCGGGCGGCTGGGCCTGGATGTGTGCGTGGACGCGATTCAGGGGCATCTGTCGAGCTTCGATTTTCAGCCCAGCTGGCTGACCACCTGGCACCGTCGGAACATGTTCACCGATCCCGACGTGGTGACCTCCACCGCGGAGCTGGTGCGCCGCCTGTCTGCGCAGGTGGCCGATGCGCCGAACCTGCTGGGCATGAGTGTAGGCAATGAGGTCAACCAGTTCAGCGCCTCCAACCACCCGGATCCCGATCCGCTGAGCGTTCAGCAGGCTGAGGCGTGGACCCGGCGGATGCTGCAGGCTGCCCGCGAGGGGGCGCCGGAGGGCCTGCATTCAGTGGCGAACTATGACGCCGCGTGGTTCATGGATGATCACGCCTTCACCCCGGATCAGTCCGCACAGCTGGGGGACGCGACGGTGGTGCATTCGTGGATCTTCGATGGCACCGGGCAGAAGTACGGGCCGTGCTCCTACGAGGTGGAGCACCGGGCGGAGTACTACCTCGAGCTCGCGCGCAGCTTCTCCGCCGCTCCGGAGCGGCCGCTGTGGCTGCAAGAGGTGGGCGCGCCCCGCAATGTGCTGGATGAGGACGATGTAGCGTGGTTCGTCACCCGCACTGTGGAGACGGCGCTGGATTGCCCGCAGCTGTACGGCGTGACCTGGTGGTGCTCGCACGACGTCTCGCAGGACTTGGCGGATTTCCCGCCGCTCGAGCACACGCTGGGGCTGTTCACGGCCGATGGGGCGCTCAAGGACTCCGGCCGTGCGTTCCGTGATGCGATCTCCGCGGCGAAGGAGCAGGCGCCCGCGGCGCCGCGAGGGCGCGCGATCGACTTCCCCGTCGGGCCGGACCCGCTGCTGGAGCGCTCTGCCGCTGCTCCCGGCGGTGCGGTGTTCGAGGCGTGGATGGAAGCGTCACGGGCCGGGGAGCGGCCGACGGTACGCGTGGTGCGCGAGCACGGCGAACTGCGCGCGGGCGATACCCGCACCGGCGGTGCTGCGGCGACTCGCGGCGGGGCCTGAGAGCGCGCTCATGGGCTAGCGGATTCATGCCGGGAAGCACGAGCTTCAGACGAAGGCTCGCCTGCCGACCCACCGTGGCCACAACATGTCCTGCCTGTGATCCATCTGAGCAGGTCACAGCGGCTGACGTGGTAGATTCTGCGAGGCCCACGTGCAGGGCTCGGCCCAGTAGCTCAGCAGGTTAGAGCAGCGGACTCATAATCCGTCGGTCGCGGGTTCAAGCCCCGCCTGGGCCACCGAGAAACGTCACTTGACCAGGCGTGGTGCCTGACCTTCTGAGTGTCGCATCGAGGGTCCGCGCCGACCACCACAAACGTGTCATGCACCGCCCCGCTGGTGGGCAAGTGAGCACGCGGCGGTAGGTTGACCGGGTTGCTCCGAACGATATTCGTGCCGATCCGCCGTGTGGGCGGAGATCGCAATGCAGGACCTGGTTCCTTCTGACAGTGCGTCGAGTCAGCACCCCCGGGCAGCCGAAACGCGGCTGCTCATCTACTCAGAAGGGATCCGATATGGATACCGGCACCGTCAAGTGGTTCAACGCCGACAAGGGCTTTGGCTTCATCGCCCCCGACAACGGCTCGGCCGACGTCTTCGTGCACGTCAGCGCGATCCATTCCACCGGCTACCGCACCCTCGAGGAGGGCCAGAAGGTCCAGTTCGAGACCGAGCGCGGCCAGAAGGGCCTGCAGGCGGCGAATCTCTCCGTCATCGCCTGAGACCCCAGCGTCGAAAGACTGTCGACACAGCGCAGCGCCGAGGGGAGACTGGCACCGTGATGATCACGGATCCTGTCTCCCTTCTCGCTGACCCTGACCTTGTTCCTCTTGTCCAGGCCATCCGGGCGGAGATCCTCACCGGTTCCGCATCGCCGGAGGACATCGCGCTCTCGCTGCTTGAGCAGCCGGAGGCCTACCCCGATCCGCCCCGATGGACGCAGCAGGTCGAGGCTGTCGACGAGGATGAGGACCGCGCCGTGTTTGTCGAGCGGTTCGTGCGCAGCGTGTGGAATGAGACGGCGCAGCAAGCCCTCGCGTGGCAGGACGAGACCACGGACGTGGACCGACTCGAGTCGGCCTTCGCACAGCTGCGTGAACAGGACGTCGTCGTCGAAGAGTTTTCCGAGTGGGCCGAGATGGAGGACGACGAGGATGACTTGGGCGCCGTCATCACGCCCTTTCAGGTGATCGAGGATCTGGTGCTGGGCCCGGTGCGCCTGCCGCTCCTGTATCGCAGCCTCCGCGGTGACGATGAGCAGCTTGCGCACGCTGTGGAGGCAGCGTTTCGGGAGCAGGGTCTGCAGGTCACCCGGGACGGCGAGGGGCATGGCCTGCTGTACGTCGACCTCACGTGGCTTCCGCACATCGAGGCGGTGGATCCCGATCCGGAGGACGCAGACTTCGACCCCGAGGGCTCCGAGGATGAGGAGCGGGAGGACACCTCCTGGTTCTACGCCCTGTTCGACGAGAACATGGCCGACTGGGGCCGGATGTATCTCGAAAAGGACGGTCGGTACCTGGAGGCCCGGCTGCGCGCGCGCCGCCTCGCGATCATCGAGGGCGATATCGGCGGCGAGCCCAGGGTCGCAAAATCCCGCATGGAGACTTTCGATGCCCTCGACCACCTCAAGGAGATCGCCCGGGAGCGCATGGCCGACGGCTGGACCCGCCCACCGGGAACCCCGGACGCCGACATCCCTCAGCGCGGCCTGGGGGTCTGAGCGACAGCCGGAGACCGTCGGCGCGTGACCACGATCGGCATCTGTCCGCGGACGCCACAACTCTCGGCCTGCGCTCCACCGCCCGGGCTGAGCACTCGAGTGCTCGCCTCACTCCTCCCTCGCATGCAGCGCCCGGCGCCGGGCCTGTACCTGCCCCAGGCGCGTCATGATCTCCTGGTACCGCTCGGCATCGGCGGGATCAGTGCGCTGCAGGCGCTGCTTGAGCACCGAGTACTCGCGGGTGATGGACAGCTCTGTGAGGCGGTCCAGCAGCGAATCCCCCAGCCGCCGCAGCCCCTCCTCATCCCGGGCCGGCAGGTCCAGGTTCGCGATCTCCACGATGAGCGGGCGCACCGTCTCCCCCGCGATCTCGAGCACCTGCTCGAGGTAGCGCGCCGGCGCCAGCTCCCCCGCCACGGCATCCAGCAGCGTGCCCGCCGCGAGCATCACGTCCCACACGCCCTGCAGGGCAGGCACATGGAAGGAGTCATCGGGCAGGGCCGCGACCTTTTCCGGGTCCAGCAGCTGCGGGGCCTGCACCATTGCGGCCAGGGACTGCTTCTCCACCTGCCCTACGGGATCACGCGGAGAGACCACGTCCGCCAGGCGCGGGATCGGCAGGCTCGAGCCGTCCTCGCCCCCGTCGACCCCCTCCCCTGGGCGTTCCTCCAGCAGCGGTTCCTCCTGCGCCCGTCGGCGCCCACTCCCCTCAGCACGGGCGGCGTCATGGACGGCGCGCAGCACGGTGCGCTCCTCCATCCCGAGCCAGCCCGCCAGACGCCGCGCATACTCCGGGCGCATGGCCCGATCGCGGATCCGAGCCACCACCGGCGCAGCCATACGCAGCGCCGTGACCTGCCCTTCGACAGTGTCGAGGTCCACTTGGGAGATCGCGGTGCGGATCGCGAACTCGAACAGGGGCCGACGGGATTCGATCAGGTCCCGCACCGCCTGGTCGCCCTGGGCGATCCGTAGATCGCACGGATCCATGCCGCTGGGCTCCACGGCCACGAAGGTCTGGGCGACGAAGCGCTGATCCTCCTCGAAGGCGCGCAGCGCGGCCTTCTGCCCCGCGGCATCGCCGTCGAAGGTGAAGATGACCTCCCCGGCGAGGCCGCGCCCGTCGGTGTTCAGCCGCAGCCCCGCCGAGCGGTTCGAATCGCCCATAACGCGCCGCACGATCTTCACGTGCTCAGCACCGAAGGCGGTGCCGCAGGAGGCGACCGCCGTCCCGACCCCCGCGAGGTGCGCGGCCATCACGTCGGTGTATCCCTCGACGACGACCACCCGATGCTGGGAGGCGATCTCCTTGCGCGCCAGGTCCAGGCCGTACAGCACGGAGGACTTGTGGTAGATCGCGGTCTCGGGGGTGTTCAGGTACTTCGGGCCCTGATCGTTCTCCAGCAGGCGCCGGGCACCGAAGCCGATCGTGGAGCCGGTGATGTCGCGGATCGGCCACACCAGCCGGCCGCGGAAGCGATCATACACGCCGCGCTGTCCCTGGGAGGCGAGGCCGCTCGCGGTCAGCTCCGGCTCGGTGAAGCCGCGTGAGCGCAGCAGGGACGTCACCGCATCCCAGCCCTCGGGCGCGAAGCCCACGCCGAAGCGCTCCACGGCGGCCTGGTCGAAGCCGCGCTCGGTGAGGAAACGTCGGCCCACCTCCGCGGCGGGGGTGCTGAGCTGTTCGCGGTAGAACTCCTCGACGATGGCGTGGGCGTCGAGGAGACGCCGACGGGTGCCGAAATCGGGCCGGTCTCCGCCCTTGCCGTCACCCTCTTCGTAGTGCAGCTGGACGCCGTAGCGGCCGGCCAGCAGCTCCACGGCTTCGACGAAGCTCAGATGGTTGATCTTCTGCACGAAGGAGATGACGTCCCCGCCCTCCCCGCAGCCGAAGCAGTGCCAGTGCCCCAGCTGGGGGCGGATGTTGAACGACGGGGTCTTCTCGTCGTGGAAGGGGCACAGGCCCTTCATCGAGCCGATCCCGGCCGGGCGCAGCGTCACGTGCTCGGAGACCACCTCGTCCAGGCGCGAGCGTTCGCGCACGAGGTCCACATCGGCCCGACGGATCAGCCCCCTGGCCATCAGCGCACCCCTTCCCGCACCGCCGCCGTCGGCGGCAGCACTGCCGCCTGCTCCCCAACCTGTATCACAGCTCCGCCCCGAGACCCGGCAGCGGGGTGTCCGCGGCGGTGAGGTGGGTTACCTCCCGATCGAACAGCGTCCCGTGCAGGCGCCGCGCGGTGACATCGGTGTAGGAGGCGATCTGGTCGATCACCACCCGGTGGCGGGCAGCGTCATCCTCCGCCTGCTCCCACAGCTCGGCGAACAGGGGGCTGAGGTGCTGGGTGCCGGTGTTCAGCAGGCGGGAGTGGAGGTCCCGCAGGATCTCCTCCTGTGCCTCGTAGACGGGCTGCTGCCACGCGGCGGACATGACGTACGCGGCCGCGAGCCCCTTGAGCACCGCGATCTCCAGATGGGTCTCCTCCGGCACGATGACATCGGCGCGGAAGCGGGCGATGGGCTCCTCGCCGTGGGCCTGCCGGGTGGCGTGGATCGCCGAGCGGGTGAAACGGCCGATGAGCTGGCTGGCCATGTTCTTCAGCGCCGCGGCATCGCGCATGGAGCCGCTGAAGGCGGGCAGCCACGTCGGCTCCGCCTCGAGACGGGTGAGTGCGTCATCGAGGGCCTCCACGGACTCATCGGGCATGTACCAGTCCTGCACGACATACAGCGCGGCGGCGCGCTCCATCGGGTCCCGCAGCGCTCCCAGGCTCAGGGTGCCGCCGGTGATCGCATCCTCGATGTCGTGGACGGAGTAGGCGATGTCATCGGCGAGGTCCATCACCTGCGCCTCGAAGCATTTGCGCAGCGGCGGGGCGCCCGCGCGGGCCCAGTTGAACACCGCGAGGTCATCGGCGTAGGCGCCGAACTTCGAGGAGGACGGGTTGGGCCCCTCGCCGCGGGCCCACGGGTATTTGATCGCGGAATCCACGACGGCGCGCGTCAGGTTCAGGCCATAGGGGCGGTCCTCCCCCAGCACCTTGGGTTCCAGCCGTGTCAGCAGGCGCAGCGTCTGGGCGTTGCCCTCGAAGCCGCCGATCTCGCGCGCGAGATCATCCAGCACCCGCTCGCCGTTATGCCCGAAGGGCGGATGGCCGAGGTCATGGGACAGGCACGCGGCATCGACCACATCGGGATCACAGCCCAGCTCCGCCCCGATATCCCGACCCACCTGCGCCACCTCGAGGGAATGCGTGAGGCGGGTGCGCACGAAGTCATTCGTCCCCGCACCGAGCACCTGGGTCTTCGCCCCTAGGCGGCGCAGCGCCGAGGAGTGCAGCACCCGGGCGCGGTCACGCTGGAACGGGGTGCGGGACTGGGACTTCGGCGGCTCCGGGGCCCAGCGCTCGAGGTCCGTGCTCGTGTACCCGACGGGCGGGGTAGGGATCTCGGTCATCGGTTCATCCTCCCGAGGTGTCCAGCTCGGCCTCGTCCAGGCGCGCAGCATGCTCCGCGGACAGCTCCCGCGAGTCCATCCAACCCTCCGGGACCACAGCCTTTTTCGGGGAGCCGGCGCGGCCGCGCGGTCCCTCCACCGCGGCCCCCGGGTAGGGGCTGGTCAGATCCAGCTCGGCGAGCTTGGCGTCCAGATCGGCGAGGGACTCCATGGTCGCGAGCCGGTGACGCATCTGCCCACCCACCGGGTAGCCCTTGAAGTACCAGGCCACATGCTTGCGCAGGTCCCGCAGGGCGCGGCCCTCATCCTCGAAGAACTCCACCAGCAGTTCGGCGTGCCGGCGCAGGATCGCCGCGACCTCCCCCAGGCTCGGGCGCACCCGGTCAGGCTTGCCCGCAAACCCGGCGGCGAGATCAGCGAACAGCCATGGCCTGCCCTGGCAGCCGCGCCCCACCACTACACCGTCGCAGCCGGTCTGGTCCATCATCGTGATCGCGTCCTCGGCCGACCAGATGTCCCCGTTGCCAAGCACCGGAATGTCGGTGACGAGTTCCTTGAGGTCCGTGATCGCATCCCAGCGGGCCTGCCCGGAGTAGTGCTGGACCACGGTGCGGCCGTGCAGCGCGATCGCCGCGGCCCCCACCTCCTGGGCGATCAGCCCCGCATCGCGGTAGGTGAGGTGCGCATCGTCGATCCCCATGCGGGTCTTCACCGTCACCGGCACGCCATCCCCGGCGGCCTCCACGGCGGCGCGCACGATCTGCGTGAACAGCTCGCTCTTCCACGGCAGCACCCCGCCGCCCCCGCGACGCGTCACCTTCGGCACCGGGCAGCCGAAGTTCAGGTCCACGTGGTCGACCAGGTCCCGTTCGCGCAGCATCTCCACGCTGCGGCGCACCGTATGCGGGTCCACGCCGTAGAGCTGGATGGACCGCGGCGTCTCCCGCTCGCCCATCGTCACCAGGCGCCAGGACTCCCGGTGGTCCTCCACGAGCGCGCGGGTGGTCACCATCTCTGAGACGTACAGCCCACCGTCATCGGCGCTGTGCAGGGCCCCGAACTCGCGGCACAGCAGCCGGAAGGCCATGTTCGTGATCCCGGCCATCGGGGCGAGCACCACCGGGGTATCCACGGTGTGAGGGCCGATGGTGAGGGTCCGACGGTTCGCCGGCGCAGCAGGT
>NZ_PNHL01000007.1:115153-124898 GCF_002871795.1 Brachybacterium sp. UMB0905
GTACGACTGGGCGCAGGTGCCCGGGAACATCCGCGACGGCTCCACGCCGCTGTGCAGCACCGACCACTGGGTGCGATGGCGCGAGGACACGGATCTGCTGACGGGCCTGGGGCTGCAGATCTACCGCATGAGCGTCGAGTGGTCGCGGATCGAGCCGCGGCCCGGGGAGTTCGATACCGAGGCGCTCGAGCGCTACCGGGAGGAGATCGCGGCGCTGCAGGCCGGTGGGGTGCAGGTGCTCGTGAGCCTGCATCACTTCTCCCAGCCGTCCTGGTTCCAGGGGCTGGGGGAATGGACCATCCCGCAGTCGGTTCCGATCTGGCTGCGGTTCGTGCGGGAGGTCGTCACGGCGCTGGGGGATCTCGTGACCGACTGGGTCACCATCAACGAGCCGAACGTCTACGCCGCCCAGTCGCATCTGTGGCAGGAGGGGCCGCCCGGGGATCGCAGCCCCGGCAAGGTCCGGGCGGTGATGGCGCATATGGCCGAGGCGCATTGCCGTGCCTATCTGCTGATCCATGAGCTGCAGGCCGATGCGCGGGTGGGGTTCGCCCATCACATGCGGGCCTTCGACCCGAAGAACTCGCGCAACCCGCTGCATCGGGCGGCGGTGCCGCTCAGCTCCGCCCTGTTCCAGGACGTGATCGCCGAAGCGATGCTGACCGGGCGCTTCCGCCGCCTCCTGGGTCGCCAGCCCGCGGGCATCACGCCCGGGCGCTTCCACGACTACCTGGGGCTGAACTACTACGCGCGCACCGCGAGCGCCGGACTGTCCGACGGGACCTTCCCAGGCGTGCCCGTGAACGACCTGGGCTGGGAGATCTACCCCGAAGGGCTCGTGCGCTGCATCCGCTGGCTCCGGGAGCGCTCGGCTGCGCCGGTGTGGATCACCGAGAACGGCACCGCGGACAACGGCGACCCGGCCACCGGTCTGCTCGAGCGCTTCCGCTGCCGGTTCCTCAATGACCATCTCTCGCTACTGGCGGATCCCACGCTCGGTGTGGAGCGCTACTACCACTGGTGCTTCGTGGACAACTGGGAGTGGCAGGAGGGCGAGATGCCGCGCTTCGGCCTGGTGCACAACGATTACGAGACCCAGACCCGCACCATCAAGCCCTCCGGGCGTTTTCTTGCCCGGATCATCGCCGAGGGCGGGATCAGCGATGCGGCGCGGGAGGAGTTCGTGGCCCCGCAGCGCTACCGCATCGGCTGAGGAGTGCCGGCGGCGTCATCGGCCCGGACCCGGGGTCCCGGGTCCCCTGATCCGCCGCGGGGGACAATGGCACCATGGCATCGTGCCTCTCCCGTCTGCACGATGCACCCCGTCAAAGGAGAAGACTGTTGACTGCTCCCGCTGCTGAGTCCCGCCCGGTGCCGCGTTTCGGCCTGGTCGCGCAGGTGGATCACGCCGATCTCGCCGGCGGCATCGCCCTGTTCGAGGATGCCGACCGTCTGGGCTACGACGTGGGGTATGTGCGGGTGCGGCACCTGCAGGATGCTCTGTCCTCGCCGCTGCCGTTTTTGACGGCGGCGGCACTGCACACCGAGCGGATCCAGGTGGGTACCGCCGTGATCCCCCTGCGGTTCGAGAACGCCGGGCGGCTCGCCGAGGATCTGGCCACCACCGATCTGCTCACCGGCGGTCGACTGCGCCCGGGGCTCGGCTCGGGCTACTCGGCGCATGATGCGATCTACACCCGCGCCTTCGGGCAGGTCCAGGGGGACCGCACCGAAATGGTGAACCGGGTGCTGCATGATCTGCTGCGCTTCGTGGACGGCGAGGTGGTCGCGGGGGCCGATGCGCATATCGAGGGTGTGGAGCCCGGGACGCCGCTGCGGATCGAGCCGCGGGCGGAGGGCCTGCGGGAGCGTCTGGCCTACGGCGCGGCAAGCCCCGAGCGTGCGGCGATGGCCGGATCCCTGGGACTGGGTTTGCAGCTGGCCACGATGGCGCCCGATGACGGCTCCGGTCGCTCCTTCGAGGTGCTGCAGCTGGAGGCGCTGCGCGCCTACCGCGAGGCCTCCCGCGAGGCCGGGCACGGCGACGGGCACGTGATGGTCTCCCGCCAGATGCTGCCCATGCGCACCGAGGAAGAGCTCGAGCAGTGGGTGTCCCTGATCCCGCGCGAGCGCGCTGCCGCACCGGCGGTGGCCACCGAGCATGCGGGCGTAGAGATCGGCGGGAATCCCGCGGTGTTCAGCCGCGTGGTGCTCGATGATCCGATGACCGTGGCGCATGCACTGCTCAGCGATGCAGTGGTGCAGGAGGCCGATGAGATCTGCCTCGTGCTGCCCTTCGGTGCCTCCGCGCACGCCCGCCACCAGGTGCTGGAGACCTTCGCGACCGATGTGGTCCCGCACCTGCTCACGGCCATCGTGTGACGAGGGTCCGCGAGCAGCTCTCTCACATCTCCTCGACGCCCACGATCGACGGTTTCCCGAAGGGCCACACCCGGTACCCCTGCGTGGTGAAGCGGTAGGTCGCCCCCTGCTCAAGCCCCTCCGGGAACTGCTCGTCGAGCTCCTCGGCACTCGCACCGCCGCCGTCAAGTCCGAGGAAGCTCGTGGCACCCCAGCGCAGCTCGCCGCACTGCTCGGTCTCGATCGTGACCGAGCTGGACATGCCCGATCCTCGCTTGTTCGTCACGGTCGTGTACCCGCCGGTGACCGTGCACTCCTTCTCTCCGCCACCCACAAAGCTCGCCGCGAAGCTCACCGCGAGGAACCCGAGGACCAGAAAGGTCAGCACCGTCCCGATCCACGTGCCGGGCTTGCTCTCGCTCTGGTGCCCCTGCTCCGACGCGGATGCGCTGCCGCTCATGATCATCCCCTTCCGACGGGCGGCCCGCGCCGCCCGCGAGCACGGTACCGCACAGAACGCGGCACCGCGGGAATCAATCCCGCAGTCCTACGCTCCACCTCCAGCAGCGGTCTCCAGTAGCGCCTCCACCGCATCGGCACGTACGCCTTTCACCGGGAAAACCAGGCGCAGCTGCCGTCGTGGTCGGGGAATCAGACGCCCAGCAGACGGGATCCGAGGTAGGAGGCCACCTGGTCCAGGGCGATGCGCTCCTGGGCCATGGAGTCGCGCTCGCGGATGGTCACAGCCTGGTCCTCGGCGGTCTCGAAGTCGATCGTGACGCAGAAGGGGGTGCCGATCTCATCCTGGCGGCGGTACCGGCGGCCGATGGCCTGCGAGACGTCCATATCGACGTTCCAGTGCTGGCGCAGTTCATCGGCCAGGGCGGTGGCGCGCGGGACCAGGTCCCCGCTCTTGGACAGCGGCAGCACGGCAACCTTGACGGGGGCCAGGCGCGGGTCCAGGCGCAGCACGGTGCGCTTGTCCACACCGCCCTTGGTGTTGGGGGCCTCGTCCTCGGTGTAGGCGTCCACCAGGAAAGCCATCATCGCGCGGGTCAGGCCGAAGGACGGCTCGATCACGTACGGGGTGTACTTCTCGCCGCTGGCCTGGTCGAAGTACTGCATCGTGGCGTTGGAGTGCTCGGTGTGGCTGCCGAGGTCGAAGTCGGTGCGGTTGGCCACGCCCATCAGCTCACCCCACTCGCTGCCCTGGAAGCCGAAGCGGTACTCAATGTCGATCGTGGCGGCGGAGTAGTGGGCGCGCTCGCCATCGGGAACATCGAATCGGCGCAGGTTCTCCTCCCGGATACCCAGGTCGACGAACCAGTTCCAGCACGCCTCCACCCAGTGGTCGAAATGCTCCTCGGCTTCCTGCGGCGGGGTGAAGTACTCGATCTCCATCTGCTCGAACTCGCGGGTGCGGAAGATGAAGTTGCCGGGGGTGATCTCATTGCGGAAGGCCTTGCCGACCTGGCCAATGCCGAACGGCGGCTTCACCCGGGAGGCGGTGACGACGTTCAGAAAGTTCACGAAGATGCCCTGGGCGGTCTCGGGCCGCAGGTAGTGCAGACCGGTCTCGTTGTCCACCGCGCCGAGGTAGGTCTTCATCAGGCCGGAGAACTGCTGCGGATCGGTGAACTCACCGCGGTTGCCGCAGTTCGGGCAGGCGATCTCCGCGAGCCCGCCCTCGGGGGCGCGGTTCTTCTTGGCTTCGAAGGCCTCGATGAGGTGGTCCTCGCGGAAGCGCGAATGGCAGCTCTTGCACTCCACGAGCGGGTCGGTGAACGTCGCGACGTGACCGGAAGCCTCCCACACGGCCTTCGGCAGGATGATCGAGGAGTCCAGCCCCACCATGTCTCCGCGGGACTGTACGAAGGTGCGCCACCACTGACGCTTGATGTTCTCCTTCAGCTCCACGCCCAGCGGACCGTAGTCCCAGGCCGAGCGGGTACCGCCGTAGATCTCCCCGGCGGGGAACACGAAGCCGCGCTTCTTGGCGAGGGAGATGACGTTGTCCAGCGCACTGGCGGGGGCCTTGGCCACGGGGATTCTCCTGGTGACGGGGATATCGGGTACGCATCCAGCATAGTCGGCAGCGCCGCACGAACCGGGTGCGGCGAGCCTGCCAGAGCATCACAGGCTGTGATGGTCGGCACGAACAGGCGCCACGCCGCCCCCAGCAGTTTGCATGGAGCCCCTGAACTGCTGAGAATGATTGTCATGCCCTTCGATATGACTCCGTCCCGTCGTTCCGTTCTCGCGCTGCTCGGCCTGGGCAGCGGTGCCGCCGTGCTCGCCTCCTGTGGCAGCAACGGCGAAGGTGGCGGCGGCAGCAGTGATGGTGGTGGCTCCGGCGGCGGTGCGCTGGACATCGTGACCTCGAACTACCCGATGACCTATCTCGTGACCGCCATCGGCGGTGACCGGGTGACGCTCACGGACCTCGCCACCCCGGGCGCTGACCCGCATGGCCTGGAGCTGTCGGTGCAACAGACCATGGCCGCCCAGGAAGCGGATCTGGTGCTGCAGATCCCCGGCTACCAGCTGGCGCTGGATGATGCGATCGCCTCCGGCAAGGCCGACAACGTCCTGGACGTCTCCGGCGTGATCGAGATGCTGCCCTCGGACGGTGCCGAGCATGATCACGATCACGGCGATGATCATGACGAGCACGATCACGACGAGCACGATCATGATCACGACGAGCACGATCATGATCACGACGAGCACGATCATGATCGCGAGCATGACGAGCACGATCATGAGCATGACGAGCATGACCATGAGGACGATGCTCACGACGACGAGCACGACGACCACGGGCATGACGACCACGAGCACGACGATCACGAGGGCCATGACCACGGCCCGAATGACCCCCACATGTGGCACGACCCGCTGCGCATGGCCCAGGTGGGCGAGGCGCTCGCCGCGAAGCTCGGCGAGCTCGACCCCGAGGGCGCTGAGACCTACCAGCAGGCTGCGGCGGATCTGCGCACCGAGCTCGAGGAGCTCGATGCGGAGCTGACCGAGCTCTACCAGAAGAGCTCCGGGGAGCGCACCTTCATCACCAGCCACGCCGCCTACGCGTACCTCGCCGAACGGTACGACCTGCACCAGGTGGGCATCGCCGGGGTGGACCCCGAGACCGAGCCGTCCCCGCAGCGTCTGCTCGAGCTCGAGGAGCTCATCAAGGCCGAGGGCGTCGACACGATCTTCTTCGAGACCACCGCCTCGCCGAAGGTCGCCCAGACCTTCGCCGACAACGCCGGGGTCGCCAGCGAGGAGCTCGACAACCTCGAGACCCAGCTGGATCAGGCGAAGGACTATCCTGCAGTGATGCGAGAGAACGCGAACAAGCTCGTGGACAGCTGGTCGTGACGACCGCCCCCTCCCCGGCCCTCGACGTCCACGGCGCCTCGGTGCGCCTGGGCGGCGCGGCGATCCTCCAGGACGTCGACCTCACGGTGCGGGCCGGGGAGACCGTCGCCCTGCTGGGCGCCAACGGTTCGGGCAAATCCACGCTGCTGCGCGCGGCCGTCGGTGTGGTCCCCATGGAATCCGGCCGCGTCGAGCTGTTCGGCAGTCCCCTGGACCGTCGGCGCAGCCATGACGTGCTGGGTTACGTGCCTCAGGACTCCCCCGAGTTCGGGTCCATCCCCGCGACCGCGCGGGAGGTCGTCACCTCCGGGTTGCTGTCCTCGCGCGCCTGGTTCCCTCGCCCCTACGACCCCCGGGTGAAGACGGCCTTGGAGGCCGTGGGGATGGCGGATCTTACCCGTCGGCCCATCACCCGCATGTCCGGGGGGCAGCGCCGACGGGTCATGATCGCCCGCGCGCTCGTGCGGGATCCGCGCCTGCTGGTGCTCGATGAGCCCTTCGCCGGCGTGGACCTCGGCACCCAGCAGCTGCTCGCCCAGCTGTTCCGGGATCTCGCCACCCGCGGCGTATCGATCCTCGTGGTGCTGCATGAGATCGGGATGCTCGAGCAGGACATCGACCGTGCCGTGGTGCTCGATCACGGGCATGTCATCCATGACGGCGCGGTGGCTGATCGCCCGCTGATGGATCCGGGTCATGAGCACCCGCACACAGACCTCACCGCTCACGACTGCCTCGGACAGGAGATCCACCCGGCATGATCTCCCCCCTCGACATCCTCACCTCCGATCTGCTGCGCTACCCGCTGATCATCGCGGTGCTGATCGGTCTGACCGCGCCCGTGGTCGGGACCTATCTGGTGCAGAAGCGTCTGTCGCTGCTGGGCGACGGCCTGGGGCACGTGGCGCTGACCGGTGTGGCGATCGGCTGGCTGGTCGGCGCCTGGACCGCTGCGACGCCCGTGGATCTGCTGGCGATCCCCGGTGCGCTGGCGGCCTCTGTCATCGGGGCGCTCGCCATCGAGTACGTGCGCGAGGTGGGGCACACCAGCCGCGATGTCGCTCTCGCGATCCTGTTCTACGGCGGCATCGCCGGGGGCGTGGTCATCATCCAGCTGGCCGGTGGCACGTCCCAGAACCTCATGGGGTACCTGTTCGGTTCGCTGTCCACCGTGACTCGCTCGGACATGATCATCGCCGCGGCCCTGTCCCTGGTGGTGCTCGCGATCGGCATGGGACTGTCCGGCCTGCTGTCCGCGGTGACCGGCGATGAAGAGTTCGCACGGGCATCGGGGCTGCCGGTGCGCCTGGTGAACGTCGCGATTGCCGTGATGGCGGCGCTGACGGTGACGCTGTCGATGCGGATCGTCGGCGCGCTGATGGTCTCCGCGCTCATGATCGTGCCGGTCGCCGCCGCGCAGCAGATGGTCGTCGGCTTCGCGCGCACCATGCGCACCGCCATGGTGATCGCCGTGGCCTGTTCGCTGGGCGGTCTGCTGCTGACCGTGTACGTGGACCTGCCACCGGGCGGCGTCATTGTGCTGACGACAATCGCGGTGTACATCGTGGCGCTGACCGTGCGGGCGGCGCTCGGGGGGCATCGCACCGAGACGGCGCTGACCGATCGGGATAACGCGCATGCCCGGGTTCACCGTCCGGAACCCACTGCCGATCGCGCGATGTGACCATTCGCCCCCGCGTGTCATTTCGTGGCTCACAGCATCTGCGCCACAGGTGAGGGACAATCGATGACATGCAACGCAACACCCGCCAGCGCGCCGCGATCCTCGAGACGCTCTCTCGGCAGGATGATTTCCGTTCTGCCCAGCAGATCCACGAGCAGATGCGCAGCGACGGCGAGAGCGTGGGCCTCGCCACCGTGTACCGGAATCTGCAGACCCTCGCCTCTGCCGGCCGCCTGGATGTCCTCATCGGGGCCGATGGGGAGTCGCTGTACCGGCAGTGTGAGGACGAGGGCCACCATCACCATCTGGTGTGCCGCGAGTGCGGTCGCACCGTGGAGTTCCTCGCCCCGAAGCTTGAGACGCAGGTGACCGCGATCGCGGACGAGCACGGCTTCACCGACCTCAACCACACTCTGGAGGTCTTCGGGCTGTGCCCGGAGCACACGGCACAGGCCGGGGCGGAGCAGGTCGGCCGATGATGGGCTGCCGCCGATGATGGAGTGGGTGCGGGAGCTGCCGCTGATCCCCGCGGTCGCGTTCCTCTACGTCGTGATCTGGTTGCGGGCGGGCGCCACATATCTGCTGGGCCGCGGTGCCCGCAAGGCTGCTGACCGCGGACGCATGGCCGCTTTCCTCCACTCCCCCGGCGTGGAGCGCGCCACGGAGATGATCAACCGCTGGGGCGCGCCTGTGGTCGCACTGAGCTTTCTGACCGTCGGTTTCCAGACCGCGGCCAACGCCGCCGCCGGACTGACCGGCATGCCTGCCCGCCGCTACGCCCCGGCCCTGGCCGTGGGCGGACTCGCCTGGGCCTTCATCTACGCGACCGTGGGGCTGGTGGCGATCCGGGCCTGGTTCGAGCTGTTCATCATCTCGCCGTGGGGCGCCGTGGGTGTGCTCGGCGTGCTCGTGGTGCTGGTGGCCGTGCTGCTGCGGCATCGTCGGCGCACCGGCGGGACGCTCGGTGAACCGCAGCCTGCGCGCGTAGATCAGCCCCCGGTGGACTGACCGCCCGCCGCCCCAGCCGTCGGCTCCTGCGGGGCGTCGACGGCCCCGCCGTAGCGGCGATCCCGCCGGGCGTACTCGGTGATCGCCCGCCACAGCACGCGGCGGTCCACATCGGGCCATAGCTCGGGGACGAACACGAGCTCCGCGTACGCCGCCTGCCAGAGCAGGAAGTTGCTGGTGCGCTGCTCGCCGCTGGTGCGCAGGAACAGATCCACATCGGGCATGTCGGGGTCATCCAGGTGCCGCGCGAAGCTCTTCTCGGTGATGCGCGAGCCTGTGATCTTTCCGGCCCGTGCCTGCTCCACCAGATCGCGCACCGCATCGACGATCTCGGCGCGCCCGCCATGGTTCACGCACATATACAGCGTCATGCGGGTGTTGTCGGCGGTGAGACGTTCAGCCTCTTTGAGCTCTTTGATGACGCTGCCCCACAGGCGCTGCTCGCGGCCGATCCACACGATGCGCACGCCCCAGGAGTTGAGGGTGTCGCGCTGGCGGCGCAGCACCTGCCGGGAGAAGCCCATGAGGAACCGCACCTCCTCCGGGGAGCGCTTCCAGTTCTCGGTGGAGAAGGCGTAGGCGCTCAGGTGCGTCACGCCGATCTGGAGGGCGCCGGCGACCACATCGAGCAGGGCCGCCTCCCCTGCCTCATGGCCGGCCGTGCGGGGCAGGCCTCGCTGATTGGCCCAGCGCCCGTTGCCGTCCATCACCACCGCGACGTGCCGCGGGATCGTGGGCGCAGGCAGCTGCGGTGGCAGCGCCCCGGAGGGGTGCGCGAAGGGCTCCTCGTAGCGGCGGAGGCTCGCAGGCGGCATGGGTATCCTCGCAGGTCAGGGGTGGTCAAGCAGGTGGCGGGCGGTGGGGACGGTGCGGGGCCGACGGGGGTGTCGGGACTAACGTTCGACGTAGGACAGGGAGCGTACCGAGCGCTCGAGGTGCCAGGTGATCGTGTCTTCGATGAGGCGGCCGGCTTCCTGCATCACGGTCTCCTCGGCATCGAGCACATTCTCCCAGTCTCCGGCGAGCAGGAAGATCAGATGCTCCACGGTGGCCTGCCGCACCGCCGCAGCACCGGGTTTGCGGCACGGCGTGCACACCAGCCCGCCAGCGCGCACGTCCAGGGCATGGTGCGGCCCGGGCGCCCCGCAGGTGGCGCAGACCCGCAGTTCGGGGGCCCAGCCGGAGAGCGCGAGGGTGCGCAGCAGGAAGGAGTCCAGCACGAGCGGCGGGGCGATCCGTCCGCCCGCCATGCTGCGCAGCGCCCCCACCAGTAGCAGGAACCCGCGCTGGGAGGGGTCGACGACGTCGTCG
>NZ_PNHL01000007.1:125045-160640 GCF_002871795.1 Brachybacterium sp. UMB0905
CACCTGGGTGACGGTGTGCAGAGAGCGCCCGGCGTGCAGCTGCACGTCCACCAGGCTGAACGGTTCGAGGCGGGCGCCGAAGCGGCTGCCGGTGCGACGCACCCCCTTGGCGACGGCGCGCACTTTCCCGTGCCGACGGGTCAGCAGCGTGATGATCCGATCGGCCTCCCCCAGCGGGTGGGTGCGCAGGACGATCGCATCGTCACGGTAGAGCTTGGTGGCCATGTCACCGCGAGCCTACGTGGGCTGGCCACCGGGGCCGGGCAGCTGGGCCGCGGTGTCGCTCACGGGCCGCTGCTCGGCTCGTCCCGCCGGTCCGTCCGCCTGGTCGGGGCAAAGCGGGCAGGAGGGCATCCAGGGCATGATGGACTCCGTCACAGCACCGATCCGGGGCACCGGCCCCCCGCAGGAGGCAGACATGGGCATCTTCTCGATGCTGCGCCGCGACAAGCAGACCACCCGCACTGCCCGCGAGGCCATGAAACAGGCGCGCTCCGGGGCGGAGCCCGCTGCGGGTGGACCGCTCGAACGGATCGTGCGGATCATTCGCGACTGGGGTCTGGACGGGAAGCTCACCTACTCCTCGGCGCAGACCGTCGCAGATCGGGCCCTGCGCGGACGGGGCGCGCGCCGGGCCGATAAGGCGGTGCGCAGGATCATCGCTTCGCATCGGCGCGGGGTCACCGCCGGCGGGTTCCTCACGGGCCTCGGCGGTTTCGTGACCCTGCCGATCCTGCTGCCCACCAACGTGGTCGAGTTCTATGTGCAGGCCACCCGCATGGTGGGGGCGATCGCCGCGGTGCGCGGCTATGACCTCGACGATGAGGAGATCCGAATGCGGGTGATGGCCGCGCTGCTGGGCGAAGAGCAGGGCGAGGTGCTCAAGAACGTGGGGCTGGGCCCCGTCGCCGGGGTCGCCGCCCGCACCGTCGCCCGGGGGATGAAGGGACGGCCCGAGCATCAGCTGATCAATGCGATCGGGGGGCGTCTGCTGCGCCGGTTCTCGCTGCGGTCGGTGCGGCTATTCGGCAAGGCGATCCCCGGGGCGGGCGCGATCCTCGGAGCCTGGTCGGATCGGCGTCAGCTGAGCAAGATCGCGCGCGCCGCGCAGGAGGCTTTCCCCGCCCAGGCGTGAGATCCTGCCGGGATGAGGCTCTTCGCCGCCCTCCGCCCCTCCCCCGCTGCGCTGGAGCATCTGGATTATGCGCTCACCGAGGTGCGCGCTGCCGCCGGGCTGTCACTGCGCTGGGGCGATCCGGAGCAGTGGCACCTCACGCTCGCTTTCCGAGCGGATCTGCCCGCAGGCGCCCTCGACGATGCGCTGGAGAACCTGCAGGGCATCGCTGCCGGGTACGCGCCGATGTCCTTGCAGCTGGTCGGGGCCGGGGTGTTCTCCCATCGGACCCTGTGGATCGGAGTGGGCGGGCAGACGGACCGCCTGGGGGCTCTTATGGCCGAGCCGCTGCTGGAGGGCGAGGATCGTGAGCGGCGTCGAGCCCATCTGACGGTCGCCCGGATCTCCGCACGGGCCCCGCGTCCGCCACGTCGGCGCCGACGCGGCGAGCCCGCCCCGCCGGATCCCACACAGGTGCTGCTGGATTCAGCGGTGCATGCCCTGTCGATCTATCGGGGGCCGATCTGGGAAGCCCGGGAGATCGAGCTGGTGGCATCCCATCTCGGAGAGGGGCGCGGCGGCGGGCCCCGCCACGAGGTGCTCGCGACCGTGCCGCTCGGCGACTGACCCATCTGCGGCTGTCTCCGGTGCGGATGGCTCAGCGGCCGGGCGGCCGGACCTGTCGGGCGTTCACAGCTGCACTGTGGTGGTGACCTCCAAGCGTGGCTGCATCAGGACCACATCGGCCCCGGGCTCGCTCCAGCCCTGCGCGAGTGAGGGATCGTACGTGACCTCCGTGACCGACAGCTCCGTTCCCGGCGCGGCGCTCAGGGTGATCTCGACATTCTGACCGGCGCGGATCCCGGCGATCTGCAGCTGCCCGATGCCGTCCTGCCCCTCCGCGGCAGCAACGGGGGTGCCGTCGATCGTGATCTCGCGCAGCGGACCCTCGGCCGCGTCGATCCACAGTTCGGTGCCGTCACGCACCGCGGTGACCGTGACGGTGCTGCGGCCACCGGACGTCCCGTCAGTGCGCACCTGCGGCATCTCGATGGTGGACTGGGCTGTGGTGCCATCGAGGTCACGCCCCCACGCGCTCATGCCGCTGACGTACCAGTGGGTCTGCCCCGTGGCGGCATCGACCGTCGCGATGACGCTCTCCTGCATGGGCTCCGGGGCGCGCAGGGTCCACCAGGTGCTGCCGAGACTCAGCGCTGCGGTGGCGATGAGCACCGCAGCGGGGGCGAGCAGGCGACGGGGCCGACGAATCCGATCCGGTACCGGGTCGGCGGTGCGCGGCAGCCACAGGGCAGCGGCGGCGCCGAGGGCGATGAGCGCGGTGCCGGCGTAGGCCCCGGCGGCAGAGGCGATGCCGAACTCGGTGAGAGAGGACAACTGGGTGCCGAGCAGCCAGCCGGTGGGCAAGATCGCCGCTGCCCGCAGCAGCACTGAGAGCACCGGGGGTGCGATCGTGCTACCGAGGATCCCAGCGGCCGCGACGACGGCGGGCGGCAGCATCGATCCGCCGAGCGCCGGCCAGGCCACTCCGAGTACCGCCAGCAGCACGGTGACGACCAGTGAGGTCCCGAGCAGCAGGCTCGCGCGACGCAGCAGCATCCGTGCGAGCACGAGGCCGAGGAGCACGATGGCAAGGGCCAGGAGGAGCTCGGCGAGGATGAAGCCGTGGGCGCGAACCGGTTCGGCGACGGTGCGCGAGAGCATGTGCGGCACCTTGGTGGAGACCACTGTCCAGAGTCCTACAGCGCCCGCCACACCGCCCGCGATGACTACCAGGGCGCAGACTGCTCCGGCGAGGACGCCGCGGATCGTGATCTCTGCGCGGCGGCGCCGGATCCCGATGGTGACGGCGATGGCGAGCGGGGCGAGGACCGCGAGAATGCTCAGCAGCAGCGGCGGGATCTGCAGGATCCCCAAGGGCATCGTGGTCTGGACGGGATGCTCCTGGGTGTGGGCGCTCAGCTCGGCGAGGTCCCGTCCAGCGAGGTCGCGGGTGAGGGCGAGGGTCAGATCGCCGTAGTGCTGCAGCGTGTCGTGGTCCAGGTGCGCGGAGTCATCCAGCGGTGAGTGGTAGGCGAAGGACCCGTCGATGATCGCCATGTCGAAGCCCCACCACCCGCCTTCGCGGTACACGGTGAAGTCGGTGTCGTTGGGGATGATCGCGAACAGCGCATCGGTGAAGGATTCGAACTCGGGGCGCGGGGCGGCGCCGACGATGCGGTGCATCGGACCATGGGCCCGGGTGAGCAGGGGCCGACCGGTGATGCCGCGTGCCTCATGGTTCAGCACCACGACCGGAGCGGTGAGGTCCGCCCCGGCCCCGGCCAGGTGATGCTCGGCGCCCAGCAGCCCGCGCTCTTCCCCGTCCACGAGCAGGACCACAAGATCATTGCGCAGCGCCTCAGGGCCGAGCGCTCGGACGGTTTCGAGGATGACGGCCAGGCCTATGCCGGCATCGGCCGCCCCGGGTGCACCGGGGACGGAGTCGATGTGGGTGGCCAGCACGATCGTGCCCGTCGGATCTGTGCCCGGGCGGGTGGCGACGAGGTTGCGCACGTATCCCGTGCGAGTGCGCTCCGGGGTGGATCGCACCCCGATGCCCTCATCCTCGGTGACGGTGAACCCGAGATCCGTGAGCTGGGCGGAGAGCTCTTCGCGCGCGGCGTCATTCGCCGGGGTCCCACCCGGACGGGGAACCTCGACGATGCCTGCGGTGGCCTGGACGGCACGGCTGGCGCTGAAACGGTCCGCGGGCGCGTCATCGCCGAGTGCCGGAGTGACGCTGCGGGAACTGATGCCTGCGAGCAGCGCGAGCACGAGAAGCATGATCAGCAGCAGCGGCACAAGCTGCGCAGCGCGCGCCGTCACAGCGGTGCCGTGGGCGTCGGCCCCTGGCCGGGCCGCAGCGGGCTGAACACGGTGGGCGTCATCGTCCATGGACATATATCTACCGCTCCCCGCACCGGCACCGCCGAACGATCTCGCATCGGTGACCGGATCGGAATGTACCCCCGCCGTGACCGGGTCGGTGGGGTGCTGCGGCGTGGGCGAGATGACGTGGACGCCGGCCCTGGTCACCAGGCACAGTTAGTGCTGTGACCACCGCTTCTTCCCCGCAGCCGACGGTATCGGCGATGCCTGTGCTGTTCATCCTCGGCTCGTGCCTGTCGCTGCAGTTCGGCTCGGCGCTGGCCGTGCAGCTGTTCCCTGAGATCGGGCCGTTCGGCACCACCACGCTGCGCCTCGGTATCGCGGCGCTCGTGCTGCTGGTCCTCGTGCGGCCGCGCCTGCACCGCTACACCCGGGAGCAGTGGCTCGCGATGCTGGGGTTCGGGCTCGTGCTCGGGGCGATGAACGGCACGTTCTACGTCTCGATATCCCGGATCGAGCTGGGCACCGCGGTGGCGATCGAGTTCCTGGGGCCGCTGACGCTCGCGGCCGTGCTGTCCACGCGGCGCAGCGACCTGCTGTGGGTGCTGCTGGCGCTGCTCGGCGTGAGTATGTTCGGGATCGAATCCATGCTCGGGGTCGCCCAGCTGGACGTCATCGGGGTGCTGTTCGCGCTCATCGCAGCCGTGTTCTGGGGCCTGTATGTGCTGGTCAGCGCCCGGGTGGGGCAGCTCGTGCCGGGGCAGGGCGGGCTCGCGGCAGCGCTTGCGATCGGCGCGCTGGTGCTCGTGCCCTTCGGCGCAGGGGGCGTGGTGGAGGCAGTCACCCGACCCCCGCTGCTACTGCTCGCGGTCGGCACGGCGCTGCTGGCCTCCGTGCTGCCGTACTCGCTCGAGCTGTCCGCGCTGCGGCGCCTGCCGCGCCATGTGTTCGGGATCCTGCTGAGTCTCGAGCCGGTGATCGCGCTGCTGGCCGGTGTGCTGCTGCTCTCCCAGGGCATCACGGTCCTGAAGGTTCTCGCGGCGGTGCTCGTGGTGACGGCATCGGCCGGGGTGACTCTGACCGCCCGCGGTGCCGCGGAGGATCCGAGCCCCACGCCGGCCGATGCGATCAACGACGGGGAGATCCCCGTGGCCACGCACCACACCGTCACCGGGGAGATGCCGATCCTCACCGAGGAGGACCTGCGAGAGGAGTGATCCGCTCGATCCCGCGTCCTCAGGCGACGCGGGCGCGATGCTCCCGGTTCAGTGCGGAGATGATCGCCTCGAGCGAAGCGCGGGTGATCGATCCGTCGATGCCCACGCCCCAGTAGATGGCGTCCCCGATCTCGCATTCGATGTACGAGGCGGCCAGGGAGTCGTCGCCCTCGGTCAGGGCGTGCTCGGCGTAGTCCAGGATCCGCACATCGATCTGGTGCTCGGCCAGGGCCCGCACGAAGCCGTCCAGCGGACCGTTGCCGATGCCGGTGACCTCGCGCTCCTCGCCGTCCACGAGCAGCCCCACGGTGATGCGGTCCGCGCCATCGCCGGTGGATTCCTGGCGCACATCGCGGAAGCCGTAGCGGCCCCAGCGACGGGACTCCTCGGCAGAGGGCAGGTACTCGTCGGTGAAGACGTCCCACAGGGTCGCGGGGCTGACCTCGCCGCCCTCGGAGTCGGTGTGCTGCTGGATGATCGCGGAGAACTCGATCTGCAGGCGGCGCGGCAGGTCCAGGCCGTGCTCGGTGCGCAGCAGGTAGGCCATGCCGCCCTTGCCGGACTGGGAGTTCACGCGGATCACAGCCTCGTAGGAACGGCCCAGATCCTTGGGATCCACCGGCAGGTAGGGGACGCGCCACACGAGGTCATCGACGCTCTTTCCGGCCGTATCGGCGTCGGTCTCCATGCGCTCGAGCCCCTTCTTGATGGCGTCCTGGTGGGAGCCGGAGAAGGCGGTGAACACGAGATCGCCGCCGTAGGGGCTGCGTTCGGGCACGGGCATCTGGTTGCAGTATTCGACGGTGCGGCGGATCTCCGGGAGGTCCGAGAAGTCGATCTGCGGGTCGATGCCCTGGCTGAACAGGTTCAGGCCCAGCGTCACCAGGTCCACGTTGCCGGTGCGCTCGCCGTTGCCGAACAGGCAGCCTTCGATGCGATCGGCGCCGGCCTGGTAGCCGAGCTCCGCGGCGGCCACGCCGGTGCCGCGGTCATTGTGCGGGTGCAGGGACAGCACGATGCTGTCGCGACGGTCGAGGTTGCGGTGCATCCACTCGATCGAGTCGGCATACACATTGGGGGTGGTCATCTCGACCGTCGCCGGCAGGTTGATGATCATCTTGCGTTCGGGCGTGGGTTGGAAGACGTCGATCACGGCGTTGGAGACTCGCAGTGCGTACTCCAGTTCGGTGCCGGTGAAGGACTCCGGGGAGTACTCGTAGGTGATCTCGGTGTCCGGGATCGTCTCCTCGTACTTCCTGCACAGCAGCGCGCCCTGCACGGCGATGTCGAGGACCTGGTCCTCATCGGCCCGGAACACCACGTCCCGCTGGACGATGGAGGTGGAGTTGTACAGGTGCACGACGGCACGCTTGGCACCGGCGATCGCCTGGTAGGTCCGTTCGATGAGGTGCTCGCGGGACTGGGTGAGGACCTGGATGGTCACGTCGTCGGGGATGTGCCCGTCGTCGATGAGGGTGCGCACGAAGTCGAAGTCGGTCTGTGAGGCCGAGGGGAAGCCGACCTCGATCTCCTTGTAGCCCATGCGCACCAGCAGCTCGAACATCCGCAGCTTCCGCTCGGAGTTCATGGGGTCGATGAGCGCCTGGTTGCCGTCGCGCAGGTCCACGGCGCACCAGCGGGGGGCGCGGGTGATGCGGTTGCCTGGCCAGGTGCGGTCCGGGAGGTCCACGCGGATCTGCTCGTGGAAGGGCAGGTATTTGTGGATCGGCATGCCGGAGGACTGCTGGGGGGCGTCACCGGTGGAGCCGACGACGGGAACCGCCGGGTCCGCGGTCGCGGCGATTGTCGCGGACGTGGTGGTGTTCTGCTGCGGGGTGGTCATGTCCAAGGGGATCCTTCTGCGTCGGGGCGGCGCCGGGGCACGCTGTCAGCCGCGACGAGTACCCGGCGGGATCAGACCTCGTCGCGGCGTGGAAGCAGCAGGCCGCAGCGCATGAGCGTCACCGTAGCACCAGGGACGAGCCCTCCGCGCCACGCTCGCATCGTGGACGGTGCGGCCAGGGACGTGGCATTCACAGGTCGAAGACCAAGCGAAGACCGGCGTCGATGCGCGACATGATCTCCATGGGCAGGTCGCCGATGCGTTGATCAAGCCGACGGCGATCCACAACGTGCGTCTGACTGACGTTCGCCACACAGTCCCTGGGGAGTTCAGCCGTGCCGCGAGCGATCTCGACGTTCCCGGGTGCTGCGGACCAACCAAGCGACGTCGTGAGGGGGACGATGTGGAGCGTGGAGATCCGCGATGCATTGAAGCGATCGGAGGAGACGACGACGCCAGGACGGCGGTAGCCAGGCTCCGAGCCGAAGGGGTCACCGAAGTCGATCCACCACACGGAGCCACGGATCACCACTGCCAGTCCCCTTTTTCAATCGCCGCACGAGCCTCGGTAAGCCCCGGTTCGGGTCGCTCTGCCTCGGAATCAGCGGCTATCGCATCGGCAACCGCGTTGAGCTGTGCTGTCACCGGATCTTCGTCCTGGCTGGCAAGGAATGCTGAAAGTGCCCGCGCATACAGCTTGGAGCGCGAGATCTGCAAGCGCTCGGCTACAAGATCCGCTTCGTGGAACAGTGGGTCTGGGATGGATACAGCAGTCTTCATACTCCGAGTATGACCCATGGAGGCATCCCCTGTCACGGCAACAATCGGTCCTCGCTTCATCGACCAGACGTCGCGCTCAGGATGGGCTGGGTGGCGCCCCGCCCGGGGCGAACAGCAGCCCCGCGACGAGCGCGAGCAGACTGCCGATCAGCCGCAGCGTCATTCCGAGCCAGCGCGGCAGAGTGAGCCCAGCGGTCCCAGCATCAGGTGTCGTGAAGTGATTGCTCATCGGATCCCCCTCCGCGCGTCCCCTACTCGACTATCCCGCGCCCAGTGTGACGTCAGCCATTCGGACGCTCAGAATCCGAGGCGGCCCAGCTGTTTGGGGTCGCGCTGCCAGTCCTTGGCGACCTTGACCCGCAGGTCCAGGTGCACCTTTCGGCCCATGAGCTGATTGATCTCGCGCCGGGCTCGGGTGCCGACGTCCTTCAGGCGCGAGCCGCCGCGGCCGATGATGATGCCCTTTTGACTCTCGCGCTCGACGAACAGGCTCGCCCGCACCACGAGCCGCCCCTCCCCCTCGGCAACCTCGGCGAAGGGGTCGCCGTCCAGGGGCTCCTCGACGATCTCCTCGACCACCACGGCGATGGAGTGCGGCAGCTCGTCGCGCACGCCCTCGAGGGCCGCCTCGCGGATCAGCTCGCTGATGCGGTCATCGCTCGTCTCCTCGGTGAGCTGATCATCGGGGTACAGCTGCGGGCCCGTGGGCAGGTGCTTCGTGATGACGTCGAGCAGCACGTCGATCTGTTCGCCGCGGACGGCGGAGATCGGCACGATCTCATCGACGTCCAGCAGCTGGTCCACCGCGATGAGGTGCTCGGCGAGAGCCGCGCGCGGCACAAGGTCGGTCTTGGTGACGATCGCGATGACACGCGGGCCGCGGCGGCCCGAGCGGATCTCGGCAAGATCCTGGGCGATGAAGCGGTCGCCGGGGCCGATCTTCTGATCGGCCGGCAGGCAGAATCCGACCACGTCGACGTCGGTGAGGGTCTCACGCACGAGGTCGTTCAGCCGCTCCCCCAGCAGGGTGCGGGGCCGGTGCATCCCGGGGGTGTCCACGAGGATGATCTGCGCATCCTCGCGGGTGACGATCCCGCGGATGGCCCGGCGAGTGGTCTGCGGCTTGGTGGAGGTGATCGCGACCTTCTCCCCCACCAGGGCGTTGGTGAGGGTGGATTTGCCGACGTTGGGGCGACCGACGAGGGCCACGAAGCCCGCGCGATGCTCGGCGTCGAGCGCGGTGGGGGTCTGATCGGCGGTCATCGGTCTCCTCATGGTCCGGGCCGATGGTGCTGCGGTGCGTGGTCGCACAGCACGGGCCGGGCAGGTGGTCTCAGGGGTGGTGCGGTCTCAGCTCGCGGAGCGGGTGGCGAGGAAGGTCAGCAGGAGCTTGCGCTGCAGGTCGAACATCTCGCGACGCTCCTCCTCTTCCTGATGGTCATAGCCCAGGAGGTGCAGGATCGAGTGGACGGTCAGCAGCAGCATCTCCTCCACCGCGCTATGTCCGGACTCGGCGGCCTGCTTCGCGGCGACCGTCGGGCACAGCACCACATCACCCAGCAGTCCCTCCTCGGTGGGGTCCTCGGCGGTGCCGGGCCGCAGTTCGTCCATCGGGAAGCTCATGACGTCGGTGGGGCCGGGCAGGTCCAGCCACTGCACGTGCAGCTTCTCCATCGCCTCTTCGTCGACGAACAGGATCGACATCTCGGTGGCGGGATGCAGGTGCATCGCCTCGAACACGAAGCGGGACAGGGCGACGAACTCGCGCTCGTCCACCACGGTGGTGGTCTCGTTGCGGATCTCGATGGTCATCTCTCAGCTCCCCTTCTCGGCGCGTCGACGGGCATCCCGGTTGCCGCCGGGGCGGATCTCCCAGCGCCCGTAGGCCTCCACAATGTCGCTCACCAGGCGGTGGCGCACCACATCTCGTGGGGACAGGCGGCAGAAGGAGATGTCCTCCACGCCGGAGAGCACCTGCTCCACCACGCGCAGACCGCTGCTCTGCCCGCCGGGCAGATCCACCTGCGTGACATCGCCGGTGACCACCATGGTGGAGTTGAACCCCAGGCGGGTGAGGAACATCTTCATCTGCTCGGGCGTCGTGTTCTGCGCTTCGTCGAGGATGATGAACGCGTCGTTGAGAGTGCGTCCGCGCATGTACGCCAGCGGCGCCACCTCGATGGTCCCGGCGCCCATCAGCCGCGGGATCGACTCGGGGTCGAGCATGTCGTGCAGCGCGTCGTACAGCGGCCGCAGGTACGGGTCGATCTTCTCGTTCAGCGAACCGGGCAGGAAGCCCAGGCGCTCCCCCGCCTCCACCGCCGGGCGGGTGAGGATGATCCGGTTGATTTGCTTGGACAGCAGCTGCTGCACTGCCATCGCCACCGCCAGGTAGGTCTTGCCGGTGCCGGCCGGGCCGATCCCGAAGGTGATGGTCGAGGATTCGATCGCCTCGATGTAGCTCTTCTGCCCCATGGTCTTGGGGCGGATGGTGCGGCCGCGGCTGGAGAGAATCGTGCGGCTGAGCACCTCCTCGAGCCGGGCCCCCTGGGCGCGGTCATCGCCGTAGAGGTTCGCTGCCCGCTGGACTGCTTCGGCGGTCACAGGCTGACCCTTCGCGGCCATCTCGATGAGGGAGCGCATAATGTGCTCGCTGCGGCGCAGGGCCTCGTCGGTGCCGCGCAGGGTCACCTGGTGGCCGCGCACGTGCACATCGGTATCGGGGACGACGTCCTCGAGCGCAGCCAGGGCCTGGTCATTCTCGCCCAGGACCTGGAAGGGGCTGAGGTGATCGGGGATCGCGAGCTTGCGCTCGTGAACCTCGGGGGTGCGGCCGGGGGCTGGCTGCAGGGGATCTGTCACAGTTCTCCTTCGGCGAGCTGGCCGCCCGCGAGGACATGCGCGTGCACGTGGAAGACGGTCTGCCCGGCACCGGCACCGGTGTTGAACACGAGGCGGAAGTCGCCATCGGCCTGCTGGGCGGCGACGTCCCGGGCGGTGTCCACGACGTGCGAGAGCAGCTGGGGGTCCTCGGCCAGCTCGGTGACATCCCGATGGTGCTCGCGCGGGACCACGAGCACGTGCACGGGTGCCTGCGGCTGCAGGTCCTTGAAGGCGATGACCCGCTCGTCCTCATGGACGCGGTCCGAGGGGATCTCGTCGGCGACGATCTTGCAGAAGATGCACTCCGCGTCACGACGCAGCGCGCTGGTCTCGGTGGTGGAGGTACCCATGTCAGCGAGTCTACGGGAGCGATCTGCGCCTCTTGCTGTTGTGCCACCCCACCAGGCTATGAGAAGTTTCAAGCACTATGACGACTCTTGGGATCATCCTTGCGAGCACCCGCCCCAATCGTGTGGGCGATTCCGTCCTCACCTGGGTTCGCCAGGCCGTGCCGACGGATACGACCATCGACCTGATCGATCTGCGGGAGCTTGCGCTGCCCGCCTATGACGGCTCCACGAGCCCGAAGAAGGGCCTCCCCAAGGAGTCCCACCACGCGCAGGCATGGGGTGAACGGATCACGAACCTGGATGCTCTGCTGATCCTCACCCCGCAGTACAACGGCTCCTACCCTGGACAGCTCAAGACGGCGATCGACTACCTGTACGAAGAGTGGGAGAAGCTGCCCACGCTGCTGGTCGGCTACGGCTGGGGTGAGGCCGCCGATGTGCTGCCGCTGCTGGAGAAGCTCATGCGGCGTCTGAAGGCCAACGTGGTCGGCAGCATCGGGCTGGGCTTCGGCCCGGACCTCGAAGAGGACGGCACGCTGCACATCGCCGAGGAGAAGACCGCCGCGCTGCGCGGGCTTGTGGCCCGGCTGCTGAATCCCACCCGCACGGAGCGCACCGACACCTGAACCCGAACCTCAGCCCCAGCGCCCCACCAAGGCGCTGAGCACCGCAAGGGCCGCGGGTCCAGCGGTCGAGGAGCGCAGCACCTCCGGGCCCAGCAGCACGGAGCGGGCGCCGATACCACTCAGCGCTTCGAGCTCGGCCGGCTCGATCCCGCCTTCGGGACCGACGATGATCACGATCTCCTCGACGCCGTCGGCGCTCGCCATCCGCAGCTGATCAACAAGGCTCATGAGCGCGCGGGACTCCTGCTCGTGCAGCACGAGCACCAGGGCACCGGACTGCACGAGGTCCCCGAGCCGGGCGGTCAGCTGCGCGGTGCTCATCGCGTCCTCGACCACGGGAATGCCCGGGCGGCGGCACTGCTTGACCGCGGCCCGCACCGTCGACTCCCATTTCGCACGGCCCTTGCGCAGCTTCTCGCCGCGCCACACGGACACCGAGCGCTGGGCGATCCACGGGATCACGCGGTCCACGCCGAGCTCGGTCGCGGATTCCACCGCCTGCTCATCCCGGCCGCCGGTGGCGAGGGCCTGCACGAGCGCCAGGCGCGGCAGGCGCTCCACGGCGGGGCTCGGATCACTCAGAAGGCGCAGATCCAGCTGCTCCTTGCGGGCGGCGATCACCTCGGCGAGCACCTGTCGGCCGGGGCCGTCGGTGAGCAGCACCTGCTCCCCCACGCCGATGCGCGCGACCTTCGCCGCGTGCCGCCCTTCGTCCCCGGCGAGGGTCAGCTGCTCTCCCTCGCTCGCACGGGCGAGGGCGTCATCGTCGATGAGGAACCCGGGCGGCGTGGTGGGCATGGGCGCGCTTCCTCCAGGTGCGGTGCGGTCTCAGGCGTGGTCTCAGAGGTCGCGCAGGCGTTCGCGCAGCCGGGCGAAGGGACCCTGGCCCTTGACGGGGCGGCGGGTGGTTTCCTCCCCGCGCAGTGCTGCGAACTGGCGCAGCAGGTCCTGTTCCTCCTCGCTGAGGGAGGTGGGGACGTCCACGTCGAGGATAACCCGGATGTCGCCACGGCGTTCCCGGCGCAGCGGGGTGACGCCCAGTCCCTTCAGCGTGATCTCCTCCCCCGGCTGTGAACCGGGGGCCACGTCCACGTCCTGGGCGCCGTCGAAGGTCTCCAGGGGGATCGTCGCGCCGAGGGCTGCGGAGGTCATCGGGATCGCCAGGGTGGTCACGAGGTCATCGCCTTCGCGCTCGAACAACTCGTGATCGCGGACGGACAGTTCGACGAACAGGTCACCGGCCGGGCCGCCGGCCTCCCCGACCTCACCTTCGCCGCGCAGCTGGATCCGCGTGCCGTTCTCGACCCCGGAGGGGACGCGCACGGTGACGGTGCGCTCGGCGGCGGTGCGGCCGTGACCGGAACAGGCGGTGCAGGGCGATTCGATGACATCGCCGTGCCCATCGCACGTGGGGCAGGGAGCCATCGTGACCATCTGCCCCAGCAGAGACTGGGCCACGCGCTGGACGTGCCCGGAACCGTTGCACGCGGTGCAGGGGGTGGGGCTGGTGCCGGGCTCGCAGCACGAGCCGGTGCAACGCTCGCACAACACGGCCGTGCGGAACGTGACCTTCTCCTCGGTGCCGAACACGACGCTGCGCAGGTCGATCTTGACGCGGCGCAGCACGTCCCCGCCGCGGCGGCGACGCGGGACGGGCCCTTGAGAGCGGCCGCGCATCCCGGAGGCCCCGGCGAACATGTCGAAGATGTCGGTGAAGTCGAAGCCGGCACCGCCGCCGGGGAAGCCGCCCATGCCCGGTCCGCCGCCCATGTCGTACTGGCGACGCTTGTCGGCGTGGGAGAGCGTCTCATAGGCCTGGGAGACCTTCTTGAACTTCTCGCCGGCCTCCGGATCTGGGTTCACGTCCGGATGGAGGGTGCGGGCGAGCTTGCGGTACGCCTTCTTGATCTCCTCGGTGGAGGCATCGCGGGAGACGCCCAGCAGGTCGTAGTAGTCCTCGTTCACTCAGGGTCCTTCGCAGGGTCGGTGGCCGCGCAGGCGGCGGGGGTCGGCGTGCGGCGGACAAGGGGCCGATGTGGCCTGTCGCGCCGGGGCACACGGGGTTACTCGAGATAGCGGGAGACGTAGCGGGCGATCGCCTGGACGGTGGAGATGCCGGTCACGTAGTCCATGCGGCGCGGCCCCAGGATCGCCAGGTGCGAACCGGCGCCGTACCCGGCCCCCACCAGCGCGGCGCGATGCAGGGCTTCGTCGTGCAGTTCAGAGCCGATGCGCACCTCAACATCGCCGGGGCGGATGTGCATTTCGGTGAACAGCCGCATGAGCACCAGCTGCTCTTCGAGAACATCCAGCAGCGGTTCGACATCGCGCGCGAAGTCCTGGGCGGAGCGGGCGATGTTCGCGGTGCCGGCCATCATGATGCGGTCCTCCACGCGGGTGGCCGCGAGCGCTGCGAGGGCCTCGGCGACCTCTGCTGCCGCGGGGCGTTCAGCGGGGCTGAGATCCTCGAGGTAGTCCGTGAGGGGCTGGGCGAGGTCGGTGACCTCCCGCCCGGCGACCACACGCAGCAGCTGATCGCGCAGGTCCAGGTAGTACTCGGCGGGCTGTCCCGCGAGAACGGGGACGGTGCGCTGGTCCACGCGTCCGGATTCGGTGATGAGCACGAGCAGCAGGAGGCTGTCGGCGACCTTCACGAGTTCGACGTGCCGCACCCGGGCCTGCTTGCGCGCCGGGTACTGCACCATCGCAACCTGCTGGGTGAGCTGGGCAAGAGCCCGGACGGTGCGGGCCAGCAGCTCCTCGACGTCTCCGGCGCCCTCGAGGAGGGTGCGGATGGCGCGACGCTCCGGGGCCGACAGCGGCTTGATCGTCGCGACGTGATCGACGAAGGCGCGGTAGCCCTTGTCCGTGGGAACGCGTCCGGCGGAGGTGTGGGGCTGATGAATCAGCCCCTCTTCCTCCAGGACCGACATGTCGTTGCGCACGGTGGCGGCGGAGACACCGAGCTCGTGGCGCTCCAGGAGGGATTTCGAGCCGACGGGCTCGCGGGTGGAGACGTAGTCCTCGACGATCGCGCCGAGGATCTGCAGCTTCCGGGCGTCCGTCGCTCTCACCTCCCTCTCTCACGGTCCACGCTCAGGATGCGCGCTGGGCACATAGCCACCCAGCACTCTGGCACTCACTGGTGCCAGGTGCCAATCCTACGCGCCGACGCGCCGGTCATCAGGGAGGCGTTCGCCACGAGGGGACACGACGCGCTCGCCCCGTCACCCGGTTCCGCGCGCTGTGCACCACCCCCGTGTACGGTGACGCGCGTGCCTGCTTCCTTCCCCGACCGGTACGGCCATGACGTTCTGTCCTCCGGCCCACCCGCCCATCACCGTCAGCGACCCGTAACACGCGAGGTTCCCGTGCAGCGCGACCTCGTGGTCGAAGAGGCGTCGACAGGTTTCACCGGCGCGATCCAGCGTCTGGAGAAGATCGCCGGCGAGATCGTGGTGGAGCTCGAGGGCCGTGGCGGTGTGCGCCGCACCTTCCCGCTGGGTCCCGGCTTCATGATCGACGGGAAGCCCGTCGTGCTCACACGCCCCGCACCGCGCGCCGCACGCGGTCCCAAGCGCTCCGCCTCCGGCTCCGTGTATGTCGAAGGGGCGAAGGCCCGCACGGCCCGGGCCTCCCGCATCTGGGTGGAGGGCACCCACGATGCCGAGCTGATCCAGAAGGTGTGGGGGCATGATCTGCGCATCGAAGGCATCGTCGTCGAGCAGCTCGAGGGCGCCGACAACCTCGTCGAGCGGGTGCAGCACTTCTCTCCCTCTCCCGGGCGGCGGCTCGGAATCCTCGTGGATCACCTGGTGCGCGGCTCGAAAGAGTCGCGGATCGCGGCTGAGGTGATGGCGCTGCCCGGCGCGAGCGGGAACGTCGCCGTGCTCGGGCACCCGTATGTGGATGTGTGGCAGGCGATCAAACCGGCCCGCGTGGGTCTGCGCGAGTGGCCACATATCCCGCGCGGCACCGACATCAAGGTCGGCACCCTCGCGGCGCTCGGCTGGCCGCATGAGGATGCCGCTGACATCGGTCTGGGATGGAAGCGGATCCTTGCCACGGTGCGGTCCTACGCCGATGTGGAGCCGACGCTCTCGGGCCGCATCGAGGAGCTCATCGACTTCGTGACCGTCGAGCAGAGCTGACGGGATCGCCGCAGCGGAGCATCGACCCGGCGTCGCCTCGTCGTCTCCATCGTTCTGGGGGTAAACCCCCACCGTCCTCGGCGGCTGTCCACGAGGACGCACGGGTCATCGAACTCTAGGCTGGGGTCATCGACGCACAGACCACTCCCGGTGGTCCCGGAAGGAGCCTGAGATGACCCAGAGCCCGTACCCCCACGACCCGTACTCCTCCCCACAGTCGGAGACCTCGCAGCCCGCGGGCTCTCAGCAGCCTGCCTTCTCGTCTCCGCAGAGCGCCCAGCAGGCCCCGCATACCGCCGGCGGGTCCTACGACCAGGCCCCGGACCAGCCGGCTCCCGGCACCGCGGGCGTGTATGACGGTCCCCTGAGCGGCGAACCCATCAACCGCTCCGACTCGCGCCTGTGGGCGATGCTGTCGCAGCTCGCCGTGGTGCTCGGCCACGTCGTCTCCTGGGGCTTCCTGGGCTGGGTGGGTCCGCTGATCATCTTCCTGATCTACAAGGATCGTGACCGCTTCGTGCGCTACCACTCCGCGGAGGCCCTCAATGGCGCGATCGCGGTGCTCATCGCCCAGGTGGTGCTCACCGTCGTCATCACCATCCTCACGGTGATCACCCTCGGCCTCGGGTCGTTCCTCTTCCCGCTGGTGGGGATCCCCGCGCTGCTGCAGCTGATCTTCGCGATCATCGGGGCGGTCAAGGCCAACCAGGGCGAGTACTGGAACTACCCGCTGAACCTGCGCTTGGTGAAGTGAGCGGCGCCCTCAGGGCACCAGGTCACGGATGACCGCATCAGCCAGCAGACGGCCGGCTCGCGTGAGGACCGCGCGGCCGGCCGTCAGTGCGTCCGCCTCCAGGTGACCGCGCTCAGCGTGGACGGCAAGCAGGTGACGCCGCTGCTCGGGGATGACGGTGACCTCGAGCCCATCGGCGATCCGCAGCTCGAGCATGATCCGCTCCACGAGGCGGTCCTTGGCCGTGAGCTGCTCGGACTCCTGAACGGGCAGCCGCCCGTCGGCAAGGCGCGCGGCGTACCGGCTGGGATGCTTGAGGTTCCAGGAGCGTTCGCCGTCGCGATGGCGGTGGGCGCCGGGGCCGATGCCCCACCAGTCGCGTCCGGTCCAGTAAGCGAGGTTGTGGCGGGAGCGGTCCGCGCGGGTGCGGGCGAAGTTGGAGACCTCGTACCACTGAAGCCCGTCGGCGCGGGTGAGGTCATCGATCAGCTCATACTTGTCGGCCATGTCGTCGCCGTCCGGGGCGGTGATCTCCCCGCGGCGCAGCTGCCGGGCCATCGCCGTATTGCCCTCGATGATCAGTGAATACGCGGAAAGATGGTCGATCCCGCAGTCCAGGGCGGCACGGACCGAAGTCTCGACATCGGCGAGGGACTCCCCCGGGGTGCCGTAGATCAGATCGAGGCTCACGGCGAGTCCGGCGTCCTTCGCCCACTGCACCACCTGGGGGATGCGGTCCGGATCATGGGTTCGATCCAGGGTGGCGAGCACCGAGCGGACCGCGGACTGCATACCGAAGGACACGCGGGTAATACCGCCCGCAGCGAGCTCGGCGAGGGAGTCCGGGGTGACCGAATCGGGGTTCGCCTCGGTGGTGACCTCCGCGTCCGGGGCGAGCGGGATGAGGGAGCGCAAATGCGCGAGCATGGCCACGAGATCACCGGCGGGCAGCAGCGTCGGGGTGCCGCCCCCGAAGAACACGGTCGCGATCCGTTCGTAGCGGTACCCGGCGGCAAGGTCATCGGCGAGCTGCAGCTCCATCTCCCGCATCGCGTTGGCGGGGTACTCGCGCTGTGAGCCACCGCCACCGAGTTCCGCGTTCGTGTACGTGTTGAAGTCGCAGTAGCCGCAGCGCACCGCACAGAACGGGATGTGGATGTAGGCCGACAGCGCGCGCTGCGGGCTCGAATCGTCGCGGGAAGGCATCGACTCAGCTCCCCCGGCCATCAGAGGTCAGCGCTGCTGGATGGGAACGCACGCTGCCGGACTTCTCGAGCGCCCGCACGGCGGCGTTCACGAGAGAGCTGTACAGCACAGTGCCGCTCGTCGCGGACCAGTCGAGAACAGCTGCTGCCTGCTCAGCGTTCAGACCGCGGAAGGCATCGCGGATGCACACGCCGTGCCCGGGCCGACCGATCACCTCGATCGCATCACCGGCGCTGATCTCCCCCTCCTGGAGCACGCGGAGGTAGGTGCCGGGATGGCCGTGCTCGGTGAAGCGTCGACCGAAGCGCGGGTCCCCCACCCGCTCGGCGAGGGTCCCGCAGGGGGTGCGTTGGCAGGTGGCCTCGAGGATGGTGCTGCCGATGCGCCACTGCTCGCCGATCTCGGCGCCGTCCGTGTCGATACCGGCGGTCACGAGGTTCTCGCCGAAGAAGCCGTCGGGGAACTGGCGTCCGGTGCTGCGTGCGAGCGCCTCCCGTTGCTCCCGGGCGAAGGCGTAGACGGCTTTGAACAGGCCGCCGTGGTGCTCGCGGTCCCCTTGCACATCGCCCCAGATGCCGTGGGTGAGCACCTGGATGGGTCCGTCGACGGGGCGCTTGTCAATGCCGCTCATCAGACGGCCCCGGGTGGTGACCGGGAACAGCTGACGCGGCAGGCAGATGGCGGCAAGGCTCCCGGTGACTGCTCGTGTGCTCATCGATCTCCCGAGCTCCGGCCTTACTTCTTCTTGCCGTCCTTGGAGGAATCGGCGGCGTCAGAGGACAGCGCGGCGATGAACGCCTCCTGCGGCACCTCGACAGAGCCGATGTTCTTCATGCGCTTCTTGCCCTCCTTCTGCTTCTCCAGCAGCTTGCGCTTCCGGGAGATATCGCCGCCGTAGCACTTGGACAGCACGTCCTTGCGCATGGCGCGGATGTTCTCGCGGGCGATGATGCGCGAGCCGATCGCGGCCTGGATCGGCACCTCGAACTGCTGGCGCGGGATGAGGTTCTTCAGCTTCCCCGCCATCTCCACGCCGTAGTTGTAGGCCTTGTCGCGGTGGACGATGGCGCTGAAAGCATCCACCGGCTCGCCCTGGAGCAGCATGTCGACCTTCACCAGGTCCGCAACCTGCGAGCCGGACACGTCGTAGTCCAAAGACGCGTAGCCGCGGGTGCGGGACTTCAGCTGGTCGAAGAAGTCGAAGACGATCTCTGCCAGCGGCAGCGTGTACCGCAGCTCGACGCGGTCCTCACTGAGGTAGTCCATGCCACCGAGGCTCCCGCGCTTGGACTGGCACAGCTCCATGACCGCGCCGATGAACTCGCTGGGCACCAGGATGGTGGCCTTCGCGACGGGCTCGCTGATCTCATGCACCTTCCCGGCGGGGAAGTCCGACGGGTTCAGTACCTCCACCTCGGTGCCGTCCTCCATCACCACGTGATACACGACCGACGGGGCGGTGGAGATGAGGTCGAGGTCGAACTCGCGCTCGAGCCGCTCACGGATGATCTCCAGGTGCAGCAGCCCCAGGAAACCCACCCGGAACCCGAAGCCGAGCGCCGTGGAGGTCTCCGGCTCATAGCTGAGGGCGGCATCGTTGAGCTTCAGCTTGTCCAGCGCATCGCGCAGCGCCGGATAGTCCGAGCCGTCGATGGGGAACAGCCCCGAATACACCATGGGCTTGGGCTCGGTGTAGCCGGGCAGCGGCTCCTCGGCACCCCGCACGGAGGTGGTGACGGTATCGCCCACCTTGGACTGGCGCACGTCCTTCACGCCGGTGATCAGGTAGCCCACTTCACCGGTGCCGATGCCCGGGCTCGGCTTCGGCTCCGGAGAGCTCACGCCGATCTCGAGCAGCTCGTGGTGGGCGCCGGTGGACATCATGTCGATGCGGTCACGGGCCTCAAGGTGCCCGTCGACCACGCGCACGTAGGTGACCACGCCGCGGTAGGTGTCGTAGACGGAGTCGAAGATCATCGCGCGGCAGGGCGCATCGGGGTTGCCCTCCGGAGCGGGCACTGTGCGCACCACGTGATCCAGCAGGTCTGGGACGCCCTCGCCGGTCTTGCCGGAGACGCGCAGGACGTCCTCGGGGTCCACGCCCACGAGCTGGCCGATCTCTGCGGCGTACTTCTCCGGTTCCGCGCCGGGCAGGTCGATCTTGTTGAGCACCGGGATGATCGTCAGATCGTGCTCCATCGCCAGGTACAGATTCGCCAGCGTCTGCGCCTCGATGCCCTGGGCGGCATCCACCAGCAGGATCGCGCCTTCGCAGGCGGCCAGCGAGCGGGAGACCTCGTAGGTGAAGTCCACGTGCCCGGGGGTGTCGATCATGTTCAGCGCATAGTTGTCGCCGTCGACCTGCCAGGGCATGCGCACCGCCTGGGACTTCACGGTGATGCCGCGCTCGCGTTCGATGTCCATCTTGTCGAGGTACTGGGCGCGCATCAGCCGCTCTTCGACGATCCCGGTGATCTGCAGCATCCGGTCGGCCAGCGTGGACTTGCCGTGGTCGATGTGCGCGATGATGCAGAAGTTGCGCAGCCGCTCCTGGGCGGTGGCGGCGGGCTGGATGTCCGTCGCCTGGTCGGCAGCGATCCTCGGGGTCACCGGCAGCAGTCCTCTCGTCGATGGCGGGGCCGGGCGCTGCTGCGCCGGGCATCGTCCTATGGTCTCACGGGGCGCGCGGGGCGTCGCGTACCCGGCGCGCGGGCAGGCGCAACCTCACAGCTCCCGCGGCGCTCAGCAGCTCGAAGACCCACCCAGTCCGGGCGCTCAGGTGAGGTCCGGGTCGAAGTAGCGGCTGCCCAGGCCGCGGGTGATGGCGCCGGTGACCAGCTGCAGCTGCTCCATCTCCTGGTCGAAATCCGTGAGGATCTCCTCGAGCGCCCGGAAGCGCAGACTCGCCTGCGCCTGCCCGACGATCCGTCGACTCGGCTCCGCGGTGCCGACACGATCGAAGGTTGAGCCATGCAGCTTCGCGAGCGTCTCGAGCGCTGCATCCAGCTCTGCCAGGCAGTGCACGGCCGAGCGGGGGAAGATGGAATCCAGCAGCAGGAATTCGATCGCGCTCGTGCTGCGCACGCGCCCGCGGTAGGAGCGGATGTACGCCTCATGGGCACCGCACGAGCGCAGCAGCGTCACGGTCGACGCATCGGTCGCCTGCTCGAGATCGTGAGCCTGCAGATTGCGGGCCAGCATGTCCACCCGTTCGAGCTGCTGGCCGATGCGACAGAACAGCCACGCCTCATCGCGGGTCATGGAGGATTCGATGAGCCCGGTGAACACGGCGCAGCGGTCCTTGGCGTATTGGAAGGTGCCGTGCATGCGGCTGGGCCGCACGCCCCGCGGCAGGCCCAGGGTGGTGGTGTTCAGCGACTCCCACACCTCGGTGGAGAGCATTTCGCGGGCGCCCCGCGCGTTCTCCCGGGCGGTCTGCAGGGCACCGGCTACCGACGAGGGGTTGCGGCGGTCGGTCACCAGCCGATCCAGGACGCGCTGCACGGTGCGGTCGGCGTCGGCCACATCGGTGATCCCGAAGATCGCGTACAGGCCGGCGCAGGCCTCCTGCACGTCCAGGGCCGCGTCCTCGGTAATGGCCTGCAGCTTCACGTCGAGGATGCGAGCGGTCTGGTCGGCGCGCTCCACGTAGCGGCCGATCCAGAACATCGAGTCGGCCAGGCGGCTGAGCATCATCGGGCGGTCTCCTCGCTGGCGTCGATGATCCGGATGGCGGCGGTCACGGGCTCGGGTTCCGGGGCCGATGGTTCCGTGTCCTCGGTGGGGATGTCCTCGAAGGCGTCGTACTCCTCGTCCAGGGGAGCTTCGATGCTCTCCTGGGTGGCGGACTGCGTGGCATCCGACTGCGTGGGGCCGGAGGCGGGTCGGCTGGTGGCGAGCACCCAGGTGTCCTTCGAGCCGCCGCCGCGGGAGGAGTTCACGATCATCTCCCCACGCGGCAGGGCCACGCGGGTGAGCCCGCCGGGCAGCACCCACACATCATCCCCGCTGTTCAGGGCGAAGGGTCGCAGATCCACGTGGCGCGGTTCGATGCCCTCCTCCACCAGAGTGGGGATGGTGGACAGCTGCACAACGGGCTGGGCGATCCACCCGCGCGGATCGTCCAGGAGGCGTTCGCGCAGGGCGCTCAGCTCCTCGAGGGTCGCGGCGGGGCCGATCACGATGCCCTTGCCGCCGGAGCCGTCCACGGGCTTGACCACGAGCTCGTGCAGGCGGTCCAGCACCTCTTCGCGGGCCTCGGGCTCCTCGAGCCGCCACGTGTCCACGTTCGGCAGGATCGGTTCCTCGCCGAGGTAGTAGCGGATGAGGTCCGGGATGTAGGTGTAGGTGAGCTTGTCATCGGCGATCCCGTTGCCGATGCCGTTGGCGACCGTGACATTCCCGGCCAGGACGCTGCGCACGAGCCCGGGTACGCCGAGCATCGAATCAGGGCGGAACACCTCCGGGTCGATGAAGTCATCGTCGGTGCGCTTGTAGATCACGTCCACGCGGCGCAGCCCGGCGGTGGTGCGCATGTAGATGCGGTCGCCGCGCTCGACGAGATCGGAGGCTTCCACGAGATCCACGCCCATGGTGCGGGCCAGCAGGGAATGCTCGAAGTAGGCGCTGTTGTATCGGCCGGGGGTGAGGACGACGACGGTGGGCTCCTCCCCCGCGGTGCCCGGGGCGGCGGCCTGCAAAGCGGCGAGCAGACGCCCGGGATACTCGCCGACGCGCCGCACAGGCGTATCGGCGAACAGCTCGGGGAAGCCCTGCGCCATGGCCCGCCGGTTGGACAGCACGTAGCTGACACCGCTCGGGGTGCGGACGTTGTCCTCCAGCACGCGGAAGGCACCATCGGCCCCTTCACGCACCAGGTCGATCCCGGAGATGTGGATGCGCACGCCGTTCGGGGGCCGGTATCCGCGCATCGCTTCGACGACGTAGGTGGAGGAGCTGACGAGCTGGGCGGGCAGCACCCCGTCGGCGATGGCCCGCCGCTCTGTGTACAGGTCATCCAGGAGTCGTTCGAGCGCACGCACGCGCTGGGCCACGCCCTCGCTCACGCGGCTCCACTCCGCGGCGTCGATCAGCCGCGGGATCGCATCGATCGGGAAGGGCCGCTCTTCTCCCGCATAGTCGAAGGTCACGCCCTGGTCGAGGTAGCTGCGCGCGAGAGATTCAGAGCGGGCACGGAACTCCTCGAGGCCCAGCCCGGACAGAGCCTCATGCAGGGCCGCGGTGGTGGGGCGCACCGAGCCGTCATCGGCGAACATCTCGTCCCCGCGGATGCCCGGGGGGATGTCGTCGAACAGAGAGGGAGTGGGCGAGGTGGTGGGCATGCCTACGATTCTCACAGAACTGTGCCCTGTTCCGCTGCGCTTCCCAGGAGTGACTGCCATGGCCCTCGGCTCTCGCCTCACCTCGTTCGTGCGCTCTGCGCTGCGCTCACCGCAGGTGCGCCGCTCCGTGCGCGATCTGGGCCGGGCCGGGGTGCGCGCGCTCCAGGAGCAGCGGGGCGGTCGCGGGGCCGCGACGCGCCCCGCAGACCCGGACCGGGCGACGCCGGATGACGGGCCGACGCGGGAGGGCTCGGATGCCCAGCGGGAGTCTTCGGCGCTCGCGGATCGGGATCCCCGCACGCCGGTGGAGATCACCTATGCGCCGCGGCTGGATGATGACCCGGATCCCGGCGAGGTGGTGTGGGCGTGGGTGCCCTTTGAGGAGGACATCACTCGCGGCAAGGACCGGCCGGTGCTCGTGCTCGCGGAGGAGGATGCCTCGCGCGGCGGTACGGATGGCCGCGGGGAGGTGCTCGTGGCGCTCATGCTGACCTCGCGGGATCGTGCCGACTCCGGTGCGGTGATGACCGATGAGCACGGTGCGACCTGGGCGGATGTGGGCAGCGGCGCCTGGGATGCGAAGGGGCGGCCCTCGGAGGTGCGGGTGGATCGTCTGCTGCGCCTGGCTCCGGCGGCGGTGCGCCGGGAAGGTGCACGGCTGGATGAGGCACGGTTCGCCCAGGTGGCGCAGGCGGTGCGCACGGTGCATGGCTGGTCCGATGACCTCCCCGCACCCAGCGGTGACACGGCGTAATTCCCGGCACATGAGCTCGGTGCGCGGCCTGCGATCTGGTAGCGTGGCGCGCTGTATGTGTGACATACCGTCCGGTGTGCGCCGACGGGTCCCCGCCGTGTCAGGGGGCGCGGCGTGTGGCACCCGGGCGAGTAGCCGGGTCGGCGATCCGGCGCCGATGTCTCCAGGCGATTCCCCACCGCCGTCCCCGTCGGTGCCGTTCCTCGGCCGTCCCGGATGATCCACTCCGGAAGCACAAGAGAGAAGTCTTCGTGGCAAACATCAAGTCCCAGATCAAGCGGAACAAGACCAACGAGAAGGCCCGCCTGCGCAACCGCGCGGTGAAGTCCGAGCTCAAGACCTACGTGCGCAAGGTCCGCACCGCGGTCACCGCCGGTGACGCCGAGGCCGCCGGCGAGGCGTTCAAGGCCGCCTCCCGCAAGCTCGACAAGGCCGTCTCCAAGGGCGTGATCCACAAGAACCAGGCCGCGAACCGCAAGTCCGGTCTCGCGAAGCTGGTTGCGAAGGTCTCCGCCTGAGCCCCTGAAGCATTCCGCGCGACGCCCCGCACGGTCACCCGTGCGGGGCGTCGTCGTCTCGAGGGACAGGGCGGGCCAGGATCAACCGGCGCGGCGGGCGCGGCAGATACCCATGACCATGCGCTGCACAGACCACTGCGGGTCGCGCCCGGCGCCCTTGACTTCGTGATCGGCTCGCGCCACGGTCTCGAGCGCGCGGGCCAGCGCACGGTCGTTCCAGGCACGGGCCTCGCGCTGGAGGTTGCGGGCCATCCAGTCCGGCATCCCGAGGCTGCGGGCGGTGGCGCCAGGGGCGCAGACCTTCGCGAGCGAGCGCATCTTCGAGGCCACGGCGGCGACGATCGGCACCGGATCGGCGCCGGCGAGCTGTGCCTGCTGCAGCAGCTGGAGGGCTTCCTGTTCACGGCCGGCGATCGCGGCATCGGCCACGGCGAAGGCGGTGGACTCCACCCGACCGGCGGTCAGCCCGTGCACATCCTGGGCGGTGACCTGGGGGGCCTGCTGCCCGGCATCCGGGGTGGTGTCCTCGATGAGCTGGCGGCTGATCGCGGCGAGCTCAGCGAGGTCCCTGCCGAAGGCGTCGACGAGAGCGGTGAGGGCGTCAGGCTGGATGCGGCGCTGGGCGCGCGCGAACTCGGCGGCGACGAAGGCCTGCTTATCCGCGGCGCGTTTGACGGGGCTCGCGTCCACCCGGGGCACGCCCGCCTTCTTCAGGGCGTCCAGCAGCTTCTTGCCGCGGTTGCCGCCGCGGTGGACCAGCACGAGGGTGACATCGGGCTCGGGCTGCGGCAGGTAGTCGAGGACCTCTCCGATGAGCGCCTCGGGGGCTGCCTGCAGCTCGGGGATCACGACGAATCGCGGCTCGCCGAAGAGGGAGGGGCTCGTGACCTGGGTGAGGATGCCCGGGGTGATGGTCTCGGCGGTCAGCTGGTGGACGGCGACCTCGGGATTCTGCTCCCGGGCGAGGTCCCGCAGGCGCTGCACGGCCCGGTCGGCGATGAGCTGCTCGGTGCCGTGGACCAGCACCACCGGCGCGAGGGCGACGCTGTGCCACTGGACATCGCTCACCGGGTGCTCCTGACTGCTGAGGGGTGCCATGGCCGCCGCGGGCCGGGCAGGGGTTCCTGCGCTGGTCGATCCTATCGGGCTGGGCCCACGCTGCGCGGCTCGGGATCCGGACCGACGGGGAGGATGACGGTGCCGTGCTGGTCGGTGCGCAGGATCTGTGCGCCACTGTGCTCGAGCATGCTGAGCGCCTCGGCGGTGGGGTGCCCGAAGCTGTTGTCCTCACCGACGGTGATCAGGGCGAGCTCGGGATCGATCCGGGTGTAGAGCTCCGCGTGCTGGCGGCGGCTGCCGTGGTGGGCGACCTTCACCAGCTGCGCCGTGCCGATGTCCTGCTGCGCGAGCAGCCGCTGAGCGACGGGCTCAAGGTCCCCGAGCGCGATGAGCCTCCCGCCGCTGGGCCAGGTTGCTGCGATGACCACGGAGCAGTCGTTGGCCGCATCGCCTTCTCCTGACCCGGTCTCGGCGCGGCTCGCCTGGTAGGCGGCCTCGGCGCTCGGCGGCCACAGCACCTCGATCGTGAGTCCGGGCCGCTGCCATGCCTCCCCTGTGACGACGGGCTGGGCCGGCACGGCGGAAAGGTTGTGTCTGCCGGCCTCGGGCAGCGGGCAGGTCCACTGCTCGCGCGGGATGCGGGTGCCGACGAGGGCATCGCGCCCACCGGTGTGATCAGCATGCGGATGGGTGAGCACCAGCAGGTCGATGCTCTGGATCTGCAGGCGATCCAGGCATTCCCGCAGCGCCGCGGGGTCCGGACCGGTGTCCACGAGCACCGTCGGCGCTTGTTCTCCCTCGCCCCGCAGCAGCAGCGCGTCACCCTGCCCGACCGCGCAGGCCGCCACCGCCCAGCCCTGCGGGGCGCCGCCGGGCAGGTGGCGTGCGAGGCCTGGTGCGAGCAGCGCCACAGCGGCCGCGGCAGCGATCCAGCGCACGGCGGCGCTGCGTCGGCCGACCAGGAGGATCCCCGCGATGATGATCGCTGTAAGAGCCAGCAGCGCCCCGGCCGCGCCCTCAGGCACGGGGATCCGGGAACCGGGCAGCGCATCAGCGGCGCGGGCGATGAGCAGCACCAGGTGCGCTCCCCCGCCCGCGACGCCGTAGAGCAGCTGTGCCCCGGGCGGCCAGATCACACCGAGGCACAGGGCGAGGAGTCCGATCACGGTGGAGGGGCCGACGATAGGTCCCACGAGCAGGTTCACCGGGACCGCCCAGGCGGAGACCTCGGGGGTGAGCAGGATGAGCAGTGGTGTGCAGGCCAGCTGCGCCACGATCGGCACCGCGAGGATCAGCGCCCCGGTGCGGCCCAGGCGCCTTCCGCTCATGCTGACGAGGGCCGTGGCGAGCGGCGGGGCGGCGAGCAGGATCGCCGCCGTGGACAGTGCGGAGAGCAGGAACCCGACCGATGCCGCAGTGACCGGGTCGATCACGGCCCACAGAGCGACGGTGAGGGCGAGAGCTGCGACCGGGGATGCCCGCACTCCCGCGTACCGTGCGGCCAGCAGCGGCGCAGCCATGGTCGCGGCGCGCTGCACGCTCGGCTCATCGCCCACCAGCCACACATAGGCGCCCACCGTCACGGCAGCAAGCAGCAAGCGGGGGCGGCGGCGCAGGCCGAGCAGCAGCGCGGGGCCGAGCACCGCGGCGAGGACCAGGGCGATGTTCGCCCCGGAGACGGCCACCAGGTGGGAGATCCCGGCCCGGCGCATGATGTCCTCGGTCTGCTCGCTCATGCCCTGGGTGTCCCCGGTGGTCATGCCGCGGATGAGCGCGGCTTCCTCGGGTGGGAGCGCTGCGGTGGCGTGCCGGGCTTGCTCGCGCAGCTGCTGACGCATGCTCTGTGCCCTCCCGACGATTCCGCCGGCCGGAACGGGCTGCACGTCAGCGGCGCGCAGCACGATAAGGCTGCCCGATACTCGCACGGTGCCGCGGACCAGCAGCGCGTCGCCATCTCGCACGGCGGCGAGATCTTCTGCTGCGTCTCCGTCGGCTTGCACGAGGATGGGGACGGAGGACGGCAGCGTGCGTGTCGTCGTGCCGATGCGAGCCGCGCCTGCCCGGCTGCGGGCACGCATCTGCAGTCCCTCCCGGGCCCAGGGCGGTCCGCTCGTCGGCGGCGCGGGGTCCTGGGCTGCGGTGAGAGCAAGCTGCACCACCGCTGCATCATCAGCAGCGACAGTCAGCGTCTCCTGAGCGGTCTCGTGGCGTTGGAGGGCCGGGAACAGGAGCGCACCGGCGAGCACGACGATGCCCAGGTGCCCGAGCACCGTGGGCGCGGTGCGGGAGGTGCCGAGCACCGTCGTGACGGTCAGCGCGACAGCTATGAGCACCGCTGCGGCGGCGACCGCGGCCGCGGTGCCGACCAGGGCGCCGAGCACGGCGAGCCCCCAGACCACGACTGCTCCTGGCAGCAGGAGCAGATCTGTCGGCCGCAGTCGTGTGCTGCCGGGTGTGTCGGGCCGGGTCATACGGTGGCCTGCGGTCTGATCTTCTCGAGGGTCGCAGGGCCGATGCCGGAGACCTCCTGCAGCTGATCCACGCTCGTGAAGGGACCGTTCTGCTCCCGGTGCGTGATGATCCGCTCCGCGATCGCCGGGCCCACCCCGGGCAGGTCCTCTAGCTCTGCCGCGGTGGCGGTGTTGAGGTTGATCAGCGCGCCTGCCCCTGGCGGCCCGGCCGGGTCGCTCCCCTCTGGTTCCGCTCCCCCGCTCGGCGCCCCACCACCGGGGTCCGCGGGCAGCTCGCGCGGTTCCTCCCCGGGCACGGGGACGTGGATCTGCTCTCCGTCGCTGACGGGCCGGGCGAGGTTCACGGCCGCGAGGTCCGCCTCAGGCTGCGCTCCCCCGGCAGCGGCGAGGGCATCATCCACTCGGGCACCCGGCTCAAGCCGCACCACCCCGGGGCTCTCCACCGCACCGGTGACATGCACGATCAGGACCGTCGGCGGCGACGCCCCAGAGTCCTCCCCCGCCTGCTCGGTGCTCTGTTCCCCCGCCGCCCCGTCTTCCTCCCCATCCACGGCAGGGGCGCTGGACTCGACGGTCGGAGCGATCGCGGGGGCTCCGAGCGGGACGGCGGAGCCGCTGCCGGACAGGTGCACCGCCCCCAGGCCGATGAGCACGAGCACCGCGATCCCCACCAACGCTGAGGCGGAGGGCACGGGCAGGCTGCGGCGCGGACGCGGTGGATGATGCTCGCGCCGCGTGATCAGCGTGTCACCGTTGCGGCGGTGCCGTCCGCTGCGGCCGCGCCCGCTGCGCCCGGTCAGGTCCTGTGCTCCCATGGGCGCGAGGCTAGGGAGCGCACGCCCCCGTCGTCAGCCGACGGCCGCCCACTGTGGATGACGGGCCATTGTGGAGGAGAGGTCGTGCCACGTCACCGCCCGCCGCCCGTGCCGGGGTCAGAGCCCGAAGGTCGCAAGCCACTGCCCCCAGAACGCCACCGCGATCACGACGATGACCAGCAGATACCACAGCAGCGTGAGCAGCACCCACCTTCGCAGCAACGTCCCCAGCGCGCGGGGCACCGGAATATCCCCGGACTCCACCATGTGTGCGAGGGTCGCGAAGAACATCGGGGCGCTCACCGCCCAGACGACCATGCACCAGGGGCACAGGGCGCGGATCACGAAGATCGCGGAGATCGCCAGGAAGTGGACGTACGCGAGGGCGAACAGCATCCCGCCGAGCACCGCCCAGCGGAACCAGGTGGGCAGCGGCGTGCGGCTGACCATGAGCGCGCCGGCGGCAGCCATGATCGCGAATCCGCCCAGCCCGATCGCCATGTTCGGGATCCCCAGCGCCGCGGCCTGCCAGGTCATCATGACGCTGCCGCAGGAGATGAAGGGGTTCACGTCGCAGCCGAGGCTCGCCCCGGGGTTCTCCAGCAGGTATTCCTTGCCGACCAGGAGCTCGAGCGATGCGATCCAGCCGATGATGCCGCCGATCAGCAGCACAAGCCCGGTCAGGCGCTGCGGGGCGCGGGGGCGGGCGGCCCGTTCGGCGGCGAGCTCACGGTCGATCTCCGCGCGCAGCGCGGCGTCGTCCTCGTCCGGGTGCAGATCCTCGCCCGCGGCGGTCCGTTCCGTGCTCATAGGTGCCCTCCTCGTGGGCGGCGGTGGACCGGGGCGGTCACACCACGGGGTGCTCGCGGAACCATTCCGCGAGCCGACGGTTGCCCTCGTCCATGCTCACCGCGGGGGTCCACTGCAGGCGTTCGCGGGTGCGGCGCTGATCGAACCAGTGGGCGGTGGACATCTGCTCGGCGAGGAACTCGGTCATCGGGGGTTCGTCGTGTCCGGGACGCTTCTCCCAGATCCGTTCGATGACCCGCCCGGCGAAACGGGCCGCCGCGCCGGGCACGGAGATCCTCGGGGCTGGCACGCCGGCGGCCGCGCACCAGCCGGCGAAGACATCCCGCACAGCGCGAGGCTCCCCGTTGGAGACCACGAAGCTCTCTCCGTGCACGTCGTCGATCCGGTCGTAGGCGGCGACGATCGCGTCGGCGGCATTGTCCACGTAGGTGGTGTCGATCAGGGCCATGCCCTGATCCAGCAGCGGAAGGCGCCCGCGGCTGGCACGATCCACGATGCGCCCCACCAGCTGCGTGTCCCCCGGCCCCCACACCACGTGGGGGCGGATCGACGTGACCAGCAGGCCGTCCTTCCCGTCGGCCTCCATGGCCAGCAGCTCCGCGGCCGCCTTGGTGCGGGCGTACGGGCCGCGGGCATGCTCCGGGGACGCGACGGTGGCATCATCGCCCACGATCGCGCGGCCTAGATGCGCGACCGACGGAGAGGAGATGTTCACCAGTCGGCTCACGCCCTCAGCGCGCATGGCATCGAGGATGTTGGCGGTGCCGCCGATGTTGATCGCCCGGTATTCGCTCTCCGGCCCCGAGATCGAGACCTTCGCGGCAAGATGCACGACGGCATCGGCGCCCTGGACGGCCCGACGCACGTCCTCGGCGCTCGTGAGGGAGCCGCACACGTCCTGCACCCCGTCGATACCGGCGGGGCGGCGCTGGAAGGCCCGCACGTCGAGCCCGCGGTCGCGCAGCGTGCGGGCGACCGCACCGCCGAGCATTCCGGAGGCACCGGTGACCAGGACCGTCTCGGCGCTCACAGCGCGTCCGCCTTCTCACCGCGCAGGGTCTGCTCGGCCCAGCGGGACAGTGCCGCCCGGTCGATCTTCGAGTTGTGCCGGATGTCCGTGGGCAGGGCCCGGGTGGTGAACACCGCAACCACCTCGGCGCCGCAGCGCTCGCGGACCGCGCGGCGCACGGCCTCTTGGAGGGACGGCTCTGCGGGGCGCGGTCTGTCGGCCTTTCCGGGGCGGTAGCCCTCCTCGGTCTCGAGGATCACGACGACCTGCTGGGTGCCGCGGGGGCCGACGGCGGCTGCACCGGCACGCCGCACGACGGGCACGGACTCCGCTGCCTCCTCGACCTGCACCGGGGTGAGGAGACCGTCGGCGGTGGCGAGGACGTGGGCGGCGCGGCCCTCGACCCACAGGCGTCCCTGGTCATCGAGGTGTCCGACGTCCCCGGTGGCGTGCCAGCCCTCAAAGCGCATCGCGGTGCGGGTGGTGTGCCACAGCATGAGGTAGCGGTCGCGCACATGCGGGGCGCGCACGAGGATCTCGCCGACGACATCCGGATCGGTGGTGATCTCCCCGGTCGTCTCCCCGTTGTCGTCCATCGGGGCGATGGCGATCTCGACGCGCGGCACGGGCCGGCCCACGCAGACTCCGGAGCCCTCCCCGGCAGCCTCGATGCCGTCGAGGTCGATCGCGGCGACGGCCAGGCATTCGGTCATGCCATAGGGCGTGAGCGCCCGCGCCTCGGGCATGAGATCCCGCAGGCCGCGCAGCAGGTGCGCGGGGATCGGGGCGCCGGCGGAGAAGAAGCTCGCCGCCCCGGCCATCGCTTCCCGGCCTGCAGCATCGAGCTGATCGGAGGTGTCCAGGATGTTGCGCAGCGCCGCGGGGGCGGTGAACACCGCGGGTCGGCCCAGCGCCGCGATCGCCTCGGCGAGCGCCGGGGCGGTCAGCTCCCCCGGCCGGGTGATGTCCATATCGGGCACCACGGTGGGGGCACCGAGCGCCGGCCCCAGCAGGGCAAACGGCGCGAATCCGGCGACAAGTCCCCGCTCGGGTGCGAGCTGGAGGGTCTCGCCGACGGCCGTGAACATGGCGCCGAGCTGGCGATGGGTGAGCACCGCTCCCTTGGCCGGTCCGGTGGAGCCGGAGGTGAACAGGATCGCGGCATCCGCATCGGGATCCGGGTAGGGGGCGTCCAGAGGCGCGCCAAGCTCACGCATCATGGCGCCGGAGCGGGCGAGCTGAGCTATCGAGCTCTCCACCCCGAGGGCCGTGCGGTCCAGGGTGGGCAGTTGCTCGACGCTGATGCGGCGGCCGGGCCAGTTCATCGCGCGGGCGCCGACCAGGGCGCGGTTGATGCCGATCAGCCAGTCCGGGTGGGAGCCGATGACGGCGCGAGTGAGGCCCTGCAGGCCCAGGCCCGCGTCAGCGATCACGGCGACGGCGCCGATGCGGAAGCAGGCGTACAGCACACCGGTGAGGTCCGCGCCGGGGGTGATCAGCAGGCTCACCCGGTCTCCGGGGCGCACGCCGTGGCCCAGGAGCCCGGCGGCGATGTCATCCACCCGGCGGTTCAGCAGTGACCAGGAGATCTCCCGGCCCTGACCGTCCGCGCCGCCGAGCTCGACGACGGCGGCACGCTGGGCGTGCACGGGGTCCGCAGCCAGCTGAGCGATGGGCGCGCCGATGGGCTGCGTCTCGGTGGGCTCAGCGAAGGAGGAGACGGGCCGCCAGGCCGGGGCGGCCTCGCGCGGCTGCTCAGCAGTGCCGAAGGTGTCCTCGAGCCAGGCGCTCACCAGGCCCGCGAGGTCGGCGTCCTCCCACACCAGGTGGGAGGCCTTCTCGAAGCGGTGGACGTCTGCGTGAGGAATGCGCTCGAGGATGTCGCGCAGGAAACGGTCGGAGAAGGTGATGTCCCGCGGCCCCCAGGCCAGCAGGGTGGGAACCTTCAGCTCCTTCACACCCTCGGCGACCCGCTCAAGGGTGGGGCGGGAGGGATGGTCGGCACCGGCGGGGATATCGGCGACGAACTGGTCGATGCCCTGGCGCCGCGCGCGCGTGCGGTAGGGGGCGAGGTACCCCTCCTGCACTTCGGCGGGCAGCGCGGGCTTGGACAGCGACAGGGTGGTGCGCAGGAACCCGTCGGTCAGCGATGTTGAGGCGGTGCGGAACCCGGGGGTGGTCGCGAGCTGCAGGGCGCGCGGGAGGGATTCGGCGATCTCCTGGTGCAGGCCCGTGTTCGTGAGGATCATCCCGGCCAGGTCATGCCGGTTGTCCAGCGCCCAGCCGGTGGAGATCAGCCCACCCCAGTCATGGCCGACGGTCACAATGGGGCCGCGCAGCGACAGGGCGTCGGTGAGCATCGACAGATCGGTGATGCGGTCCTGGTAGCGGCGGCGCACACCGGTGCGCTCGGACCAGCCCATCTCCAGCTGGTCCACGGCGATCAGCCGCCACGGAATGTCCTCCCGCACGAGAGACCGGAACAGGTAGGAGGACGTGGGGTTGCCGTGGACGGCCAGGAGAGTGCCTCGCGGGTTGATGCCCCGCTCGGCGAGCCACGGCCCGGAGTCCAGCAGGTGCCAGCGGCGCTTCTCGCCGGTGTGGTCACGCGCTTCGAGCATGCGGTGCAGGCGCGGATCCACGCCGTGCTGCTCGGGCATGTCGGGGACGTCGGCGCGTCGGCGCCCGGTGCTCTGACGGGAGTTCACCACTCCACCTCCATCATCGCGGTGTTCAGTCCGGATCCCACGCCCATCAGCAGCACCCGCTGCCCCCGCTGGACCTGATCCTGGATGTGGGCGAGGGTCATCGGCACGGCCTCGGCGGCGATGTTCCCCCAGTCGGGGAAGGTCACGGGGATGCGTTCCATGCCCACCCCGGTGATCTTCGAGAAGTTGCGGGTGTAGACCATCGAGACCTGGTGCGGGATGACGTAGTCAATGCTCTTGAAATCCAGGCCCTGCTCATTGGCACCCTTCCAGGTGTCCAGGATCAGCTGGATGCCGTTCTCCAGCAGCCCGGCGGAGTCGGTGCGCATGTCCTGCATGTTCGCCACGCACAGCTCGTGGTGCTCCGTGCCGGCACGGGCCTGGGTGAGCTTCAGGCGGTGCCCCTCGGGGTGCTCATCGGCCGGTCCGAGCACCGCGGCGGCGGCGCCGGATCCGAGGGTGAGGGAGGCGAACTGGTTGTTGAAGTCCTCGCGGGTGGAGTTCTTCGCGTTGATCCGGGAGACGGTGCCGCGCTGGACCTCTTCGACATCCTCTGCGCCCACGATCAGGGCGTAGCGGATCTGCCCGGTGTCAATCATGCCCGCGGCCATGGTCATGGCGTTGACGAAGCCGAGGCACGCATTGGTGATGTCGAAGTTCATGCAGCTGGTGGGCATCCCCAGGGAATGGTGGATGCTCGTGGAGACCGCAGGCTCCAGATGCTGACGGGACACCGAGGCGTTGATCAGCAGCCCCACCTGGTCGCGCGTGATCCCGGCCTTGGCGATGGCACGCTCGGCGGCCTGCACCACGCCCTGGCGCCAGCCGTCCCTGGGGTCACGCCACCAGCGGCGCTCGTATACCCCGGCCACGCGCTGCAGCACGCCCTTGGGCAGACGCAGGCGCTTGCGGGCGGGGCTGAGCATCTCATCGATCTCATCGGAGGTCACCGTGACCTGAGGAAGCGACATCTCGACGGCCAACAGGCTCGCGTTGCGGTGGACGATTCCCGTGTTCCCGTTGGCCATCAGTGCGCTGTACCTCGTCAGATCGTTCATCGTTGCGGTAGATCATTCATCGTTCCAGCAGATCATTCGCCATGGCGGCGCGTCCCCGTGCGGTGGCGGGGCGATCTGCTCCACCGCTCATCATCCCACCCGTGCCTGGACAGTTGCTCAGGCGGTGGCGGATCCCACGTCGACCCCGGGCTCCCCCGGCACCTGAGAGCCCGCGTCCTGCTCTCTCACGGTCACCTCGTCCTCCCCCTTCGGGCCCTCCTCCTCGAGGTGGTGGCCCAGGTGGTGACGGGCGAACTCCAGGCACTGCCGCAGGGTGCGCTCGCGGCGTTCCTCATCCCGGCTGGTCGTGACCTCCAGCAGCACCGAGCCCTCCCAGCCGCGATTGGCGAGCCGCCGCAGCACCTCGGCGCACGGCTGATTGCCCTCCCCGGGTGGGAGATGCTCATCCTTCGTGGTGTGGCCGGAGCCATCGGCCAGGTGCAGGTGGGTGAGCCGGTCCCCGAGGCGCTCGATCATCTCCAGCGCGTCATCACCGGCGGTCGCGGCGTGGGAGAGGTCCACCGTCACATGCGCATAGTCCTCATCGGTGGGGTCGTGATCGGGCAGGTAGTTCAGCAGCTCCCGCACGCCCAGCCGCCACGGGTACATGTTCTCCACCGCGATCGCGATGCCGCTGTCGGCCTCGATCTGCGCCACGCCCTCCACGAAACCGCGCGCGTACTTCCCCTGCCAGCGGAACGGTGGGTGCGCCACGACGGTGGGGGCCCCGAGCTTCTGGGCGAGCTCCACCGTGCGATGGATCTTCACCCACGGGTCGGTGCCCCACAGGCCCTGCAGCAGGAAGAGGGTGGGTGCATGGAGGGAGAAGATCGGCTGCTCGTACCGCTCGGAGTAGGCACGCAGGGCCGATGCGTCCTGCGAGTCCTTGGCGTAGGAGACCATCACCTCCATGCCGTCGTAGCCGATCTTCTGGGCCAGGCGGAATCCTTCCTCCACGCCGGCGGGGAACACGGAGGAGGTGGACAGGCCGACGGGGATGCGCCGCTGCGGATGCTGGTCGCTGCGCGGATCACCGGCGCTGAGCCGACGCGAGAGCTTCTCCTGCGCGGAGCGGTGGGCGGTGTTGGGCCGGGTGAACGGCTTGCGTTCCCCGTGGCGGGGTGCGTTCGACGACGAATCCTCGCGGCGTCGGCTCACAGCTCCTCCTGGGCGGTCGATCGGCGCAAACAGTATTGCACCAGGGCACGCTTCTAGACTCGTCCTGATGCCCGCAGCGGCCCGGGCCATCGGCGGGGGGG
>NZ_PNHL01000007.1:160916-197576 GCF_002871795.1 Brachybacterium sp. UMB0905
TGCCCGCGGTGGTGCCTCACGGCAGGTCGATGTGATCGCCGGGGCTGGGGAGGATCTGCGTGAGCACGTGCAGCGCACGGCTGATGACCTGGGGTTGCGCCCGCTGCATTGCGTGCTCGTCGATGAGGCGCAGTTTCTAGAGCCGCACCAGATCGATGACCTGTTCCGGCTCGCCAAGGACGATGGGATCTCCGTGATCTGCTACGGGCTGCGCACCGATTTCCGCACCGCGATGTTTCCCGGGGCGGCACGGCTGTTCGAGCTGGCGGACAACGTGGAGAAGCTGCCGACGATGTGCCGCTGCGGCTCCCAGGCGGAGTTCAACTGTCGCCGCGTGGGCGAGCATTTCGTGTTCGAGGGCGAGCAGGTGGCTATCGACGGCACGGAGGTGACGTACATGTCGCTGTGCGGGCCGTGCTTCATGCAGGAGCAACGTGCTGCCGGGGTACGGGTGCTGGGCTGAGAGCGACCCGCCCCCGGGGATAGCCCGGGCCCCCGCCCTCTTACGGGAGGACGGGGGCGCGTGCTGCGCGAGGTCAGGTCAGGAGCCGAGCGGCTTATCCTCGCCCACCTCGGCGTTGCCGCCGGAGGTTGCGCTGTCCGCGGACTTCTCGGCCAGGTTCTTCTCGTTCTTCGCCTCACCGGTGACACGGTCCTTCGCGGCACCCGCGGCGCTGCTGACCTTCTCCTGCACACCGGCGGCCACGCCGGGAGCCTTGTCCTTCACGGTCTCGGCGGTGTCGTGCGCCACGCGGGTGGCGGTGTCCCGAGCCTGGGCGGCGCGGCGCTGGACCTCGGGGTCGTCGGCCACCTGACGGGCGGTGCGCTCGAGCGACTCGTAGGGGCCGCGGCCGGCGCGGGAGCCGATCACGAAGCCGATGCCGAGCCCGGCCAGGAAGATGAACTTCTTCATGGTCTCTCTCCTGTGTGAGGTGTCGTGGACCTCATGCATGGTGCCACATCACGGTGAATGACCGGTCAGTTCTCGACCGTCCGGTCCTGCAGACAGCGCACGCCGGGCGTTGTGCATCAGCGGTGGCGGAGGTCATACGATCGGCCTACCGGCAATGCCGCCGGGCCGCACCCAGCACCATTGCGATGAGGAGCAGACAGAGTTGTCCATCCAGAGCACCTCCCCCCGTCCCACTGACCCGGCTGCCCCGCAGCTGCCGAGCCCCGAGGAGGTCGCCGAACAGGTGCACCGCTGGGTGGACGCCGCCGCGATGCGGCCGGTGCCCGGGCAGGCGAAGATGCTCTCTGATCTGCTGCAGGACCCCCAGGGGCTGGACTTCACCCTCGCCTTCGTGGATCGGGTGATCCGACCGGAGGATCCACGGGCCGCTGCGGTGGAGCTGCGTCGCCTGGCACAGAACCCGCCATCGTTCCTGCCGGCGGCCCTGCGCCGCGTGGTGGCTCTGGGCGGCGCCGCCTCACAGCTGGCCCCGCACCTCGTCGTCCCCACCGCGCAGGCGGTCATGCGCCGCATGGTGGGGCATCTGATCCTCGATGCGCGGCCCCGCCAGCTGGGCAGCTCGATCGAGCGCCTGACCCGTGATGGCACCACCTTGAACATCAACCTGCTGGGTGAGGCAGTGCTGGGCGCGCAGGAGGCGGCGCGGCGCATGGAGGGCGTGACCGAGCTCGTGGCCCGCGACGATGTGGACTACGTGTCCATCAAGGTGTCCTCGCTGGTGGACCATCTGCCGCTGTGGGCGGCACGGGAGACGGTCGATCACATCGAAGAGAAGCTGGTGCCGCTGTACCTCGCGGCCGCCCGCACCTCACCGGCCACGTTCCTGAACATGGACATGGAGGAGTACCGGGATCTGGAGCTGACGCTGCAGGTGTTCGAGCGTCTGCTGGCACGGCCGGAGCTCACCGATCTGCCGATGGGCATTGTGCTGCAGGCGTACCTGCCCGATGCGCCGGGAGCCATGGCGCGCCTGCGCGAGCTGGCCGAGCGCCGAGTGGCCGCCGGGGGCGCGCCGATCAAGGTGCGCCTGGTCAAGGGCGCGAACCTGGCGATGGAGCGGGTGGATGCCTCGGTGCATGGGTGGCCGCTCGCGACGCTGGGCAGCAAGGAGGAGTCCGACGCCCAGTACAAGCGCATGCTCATCGAGGCGGTGGATCCTGAGCGGTTGCAGGCGGTGCACCTGGGCATCGCCGGGCACAACCTGTTCGATGTCGCGTTCGCGCATCTGCTGATGCAGCGCCGCGGCATCCCGGCCGGTCCCGGGCACGGCATCGAGTTCGAGATGCTCGCAGGGATGGCCCCTGGGCAGCAGGCGGTGGTGCGCGAGGCGACCGGGACGATGCGGCTGTATGTGCCGATCGTGCATCCGGACCACTTCGATGTGGCGGTCTCCTACCTGGTGCGGCGCCTGGAGGAGAACGCCTCCTCGCAGAACTTCCTGTCCGCGGCGTTCCAGCTGGACTCCTCCGCGGAGCTGTTCGCGCGCGAGCAGGGACGTTTCGAGCAGGCCCTGCAGCGGGCCCTCAGCGAGGTATCCGCGCCCACCCATCGGGGGCAGGACCGCCTGGCGGAAGTTCCCCGCGACGGCGCGATCACCCTGGGGGATCCGGCGCTGCCGACGGTGCCCGGCGCATTCAGCAACACCCCCGATACGGACCTGTCCACCCCGGCGAACCAGGAGTGGGCCGAGCAGATCACCCGCCGGATCCGCGGTTCGCAGGCCGGTGTGGAGCGGATCGAGCGGGCACGGCTGACGAGCACCGACGAGGTGGATGCGGCGATCACAGCAGCCCTGCAGGCGCAGCAGGAGTGGCAGGCGCTCCCGGTGTCCGAACGCGCGGAGGTGCTGCGGCGCATCGCCGGGGTGATGGCGGGCAGCCGCGCGCTGCTGCTCGAAGTCGCGGCAGCGGAGACCGGTAAGACCCTCGAGCAGGGCGACCCAGAGGTGTCCGAGGCGATCGACTTCGCCCTGTACTACGCCGAGCAGGCCGAGCGCCTGGCCGAGCACGGCGAAGTGGAGTTCACCCCGCGGCCGCTCACGCTCGTGACGCCGCCATGGAACTTCCCGCTCGCGATCCCGACAGGCGGGGCGCTGGCCGCGCTGGTGACCGGCAGCGCGGTGATCATGAAGCCGGCTCCGCAGGCCCGCCGCTGCGGCGCGGTGCTCGCGGAGCTGTTCGAGCGCGCCGGGGTGCCCGCGGGAGTGTTCACCCTGGTGGATGTGCCCGAAGATGAGGTGGGGCAGGCCCTGATCTCCGACCCGCGGATCGATCAGCTGATCCTCACCGGTGCTTCGGACACCGCGGCGCTGTTCGCCTCGTGGCGTCCCGAACTGCGGATCCTCGCCGAGACCAGCGGCAAGAACGCCATCATCGTCACGCCCCAGGCAGATCTGGACCTGGCGGCTCGGGATGTGGCCTTGAGCGCCTTCGGGCATGCCGGGCAGAAGTGCTCGGCCGCCTCACTCGTGATCACGGTCGGATCAGTGACGCGCTCGCGGCGCTTCGCGGCGCAGCTGGCCGATGCGGTGCTCAGCACCCACGTGGGGCACCCGACGGACCCGACGGCGCAGATGGGCCCGGTCATCGAGCCGCCCGGGGACAAGCTGCACAGCGGCCTCACGGAGCTGGGTGAGGGCGAGGAGTGGCTCTCACGGCCACGGGCGCTGGATGAGTCAGGGCGTCTGTTCTCCCCGGGCGTGCGCTCCGGGGTGCAGGAGGGATCCGCGTTCCATCTCACCGAGTACTTCGGGCCGGTGCTGGGCATGATCCATGCGGACACGCTCGAGGATGCGGTGCGGATCCAGAACGGCACCGCCTATGGCCTGACCGCGGGCCTGCATTCCCTCGAGCCGGCGGAGATCGCCTGGTGGACCGAGCATGTGCAGGCCGGCAACCTGTATGTCAACCGCGGGATCACCGGCGCGATCGTGCAGCGGCAGCCCTTCGGCGGGTGGAAGCGCTCGGCGATCGGGCAGACCGCGAAGGCCGGGGGCCCCAACTACCTGGTGCACCTCATGGAGGGAGCCGATGCCGCAGCACTGCCGGACCGCGAGCAGGATGGCGAGCAGTGGCTGGCCGCCGCCCGGCATTCGGATCGCGAGCACATGGCGGGCCTGTTCGCCCCGCGCGATGAGCAGGACCTGCACGGGGAGATCAATGTGCTGCGCTACCTGCCGCTGCCGGTCCTGGTCCGTGCCGCCGCGGGGACGAGCGCGATCGAGCTGCGGCGCGTGCTGCATGCTGCGGCGACCACAGGCGCTGAGGTGGAGGTGTCGGTGGCCGACGCTGCCCTGCACGGTGTTGCGCTCGGTGCCGAAATCCCCCAGCAGCGAGTGCGGGTCGAGGACGCAGCCACGTTCGCCGGTCGCATCGGCGGGATCGAGCAGTCGCGGGTGCGGCTGATCGGCGAGGCCGATCCGCAGCTGCGGGCGGCGCTCGCCGAGCGGGTGGAGGTCGCGCTGTTCTCCGGTCCGGTGCTCGCCACGGGGCGGGTGGAGCTGCTGAGCTTCCTGCGGGAGCAGGCGATCAGCGCCACGAACCACCGCTACGGCAATGCGCTGCCGCATCGGCTGGACCTCACGGGCGGAAAGGGTTTCGCGCGCGGGCGGGCCTGAGCAGGCGAGCGTGCGCCGTGCTGCATCGGGGATGGTGGGTGCGCTGGGTCACAGGGTTCGGTAGCGTAGTGCGCCACCGTTCCCGAGCACACCGAGGTGTTTCCTCATGACCTCTCCCCGTCGTCGCACGCTGCTCACCGCGGGCCTGACCGGAACGGCGGCGGTCGTCGCGGTCCCGTCTGCCCTGGCCTCTTCGTCCGGAAGGATTTCCCCCGTCGTGAATCAGTCCCCCGCTCCCGCCGGCCCTCTGACCCCGCACCAGGAGCGGGAGCGGGTGCTCGCTGCCGTCCGCGCGCTGCTGACGTACTTCCGGGCGGAGAACGACCCGGACATGCTCATCGAGCGCTACCCGCGGCAAGAGGACGACCCGGAGTTCTCCTATGTATGGCCGCTCGGCCAGGGCGCTGCGGGCATCACGGAGGCGCGGGCCGCGATCGAGGGCCCCGGCCCACAGATCGACACCGGGGACCTGGATCTCGCCGCCGCGGAGGCGGCGATGGAGCGGGCCCATGAGCACTACTGGTACCCCGAAGGCGGGACGACGGGACTGCCCGGCTACACCGCGGCGACGAACTCCGAGCAGGGCGCTCACGGTGACTTCTTCTATGACGACAACGACTGGATCGCGCTGCTGGAGATCGAGAAGCACCTGCTGAGCGGCGGGGCCATGGGCGATCTGGACCGGGTGGGCGAGCTGCTGGAGCTGTTCCGCTCCGGGGAGTCCACCGACCCGGATCTCGCCTCCCCCGGCGGCATCTTCTGGACCCAGGGTGACTGGAACGAGGACCGCAACACGGTCACGGTCTTCCCTTCAGCCAAGGTCGCGCTGCGCTGGCATCAGCTGACCGGCCAGGAGCAGGCGCTCGGGGATGCGCTGCGCTGGATGGCCTGGGGCCGGGACACGCTGCTGGCGCCGAACGGCCTGTTCTGGGACAACATCAAGCCCGATGGGAACATCGACCGCACCCACTGGACCTACAACCAGGGCGTGCCGCTGGGCACCGAAGTTCTCGCCTACGAGATCACCGGCGAGAAGACCCATCGGCAGAACGCCCTGGATCTGGTGGAGGCGATCATCGCCTTCTACAAGCCCTTCGAAGAGGGTGGGCCGCTGGATGACCAGCCGATCCAGTTCAACGCGATCCTCATGTCGAACCTGCTGTACGCCGAGTCGGTGCTGGGAGGCCGGGCGCAGGGCAAGAAGATCGTGGACGCCTACGCCGAGCGGCTGTGGGCTCATCGCCGTGATCCGGAGACGAACCTCGTGATCAAGTCGCGGGAGACGGATATCGGCACGCATCTGCTGGACCAGGGCGGGTTCACGCGCGCCCTGGCGCTCGCGGCGATGCCGCGCCCGCTCTGGCAGCACCTGAGCTGAGGCCCCGCGCCCCGGCACTCTTCACGAGGTACCTCGCCACCACCCCTCACAACGTTTTCGGCTCCTGCGTTCCAGATCTGGAACGCAGGAGCCGAAAACGTGCACCGGGGCCCCGGGGTCAGCTCACGGCAGTGCCGATGCGGGCGCCCTCGGGCACCTCGCCGCCCTCGGGGCCGAGCACCGCCTCACCCACCACGGCGACGTCGGCGCCGAAGGTCCAGTCGCCCTGGACATCGAGGCTCGAGGCCTCCTTCAGCGAGGGGATGCCGTGGGGGAAACGGGGCTCGAAATCGCCAATGAGCTTGTAGTGGTCGGCGGCAAGCGTGACGGTCGGCACGGTATCCACCTGCTTCACGAGCGCCACCCGCTCATCGAGGCGGTAGGCGTCCGAGCGCACCAGCAGCAGGTCGCTCGTGGCCTTGACCGGCAGGAACCGATCGCGGTCCACCACGATCGCGGTGGCGCCGTCGAACACCTCGATCGCCGCGCCCATGGCAGATTCGATCTGGTAGACCGGCGTGGAGGACTTGTCCGCGGGGTCGACGGTCTTCTCGTTGCGGATCAGCGGCAGGCCCATCACCCCGTCCCGCTGAGCCAGGATCTCGGCCAGCTGCTCGAGGTCCCACCACAGGTTGTTGGTGTGGAAGTAGGGGTGGCGGTGCTCGTCGGTGAAGTAGTCCATCTCCTCCGCCGGGGTCTGCGCGGTGTCGCGCAGGATGAGCCGACCATCGCTCTTGCGCACCGCGAGGTGCCCGCCCTTGCGATCGGCGGGGGTGCGGCGGCACAGCTCAGCGGCGTACGGCGCGCCGGTGGAGGCGAACCAGGCGGCGATCACGGGGTTCGGCACGGTGCCGAGGTTGTCGGAGTTGGAGACGGAGGCGTACTTGAAGCCGGCATCCAGCAGCTTCTGCAGCACCCCGGAGGTCTGCAGGGCGGTGTAGATGTCCCCGTGGCCGGGCGGGCACCACTCGAGGTCCTGGTCCGCCTCCCAGGTGACGGGCATGAGGTCATCGGTGCGGAGCTTCGGCTCCTTGTTCTGCAAGAAGTCCAGCGGGAGGTCCCCGACGGGCAGGTCTGGGTACTTGGCGAGCACCGCGAGGGTGTCCTCGCGGGTGCGGAAGGAGTTCATGAACAGCAGCGGCAGGCGAGAGTTCGTGCCGCGGCGGGCGGCGAGGACCTGCTCGACGATGATGTCCAGGAAGCTCTTGCCGTCCCGCACCGGCAGCAGGGACTTGGCCTTATCCAGGCCCATCGAGGTGCCGAGCCCGCCGTTGAGGTTGATGATGGCGAGCTGATCGAAGACCTTCTTCGCCTGCGCGACGTCGATCTTCACATCCTCAAGTTTCGGCGGGTCGAGGTACGGCTCGATCGTGTCCTCGGGGATCGTGCCGGTCACGCCCTCCTCGAGCTGACCGTAGTAGTGGGAAAAGACGTCGATGGCGGTCTGCGGAACGCCTGCGTCGGCCATCTTCTGCTGTGCTGTGGAGAGTCCGTCGGTGCTCATGCCGACAGGGTATCGGGGGTGAGCTCGAGCCGCGGCGAGCACGCCAGTGCGCGCAGCACCGACCGGTCGTGGGTGGCGATCACCACGGCCGCCGGTGTCGCCTCCAGCGCGACCAGGAGGTCGTCGACCCCGCTGATGCCCAGATGGTTGGTGGGCTCGTCCAGCAGCAGCACATCGGGGCGCTGGGCGAACAGCCGCGCCAGGGCCCGTCGGCGTCGCTCCCCCGGGCTGCCCCGGTGTTCGCTCGGACCGCCGCGGCCACGTTCCGGGCCACCCCGGTGAGGATGCTGGTCGAGGTGGACGGTCTCGTCCTCCTGTGCCAGGTACCCGATCCGGGCCCCGCCCAGGACGCGCACCGTGCCGGCATCGGGTTCGAGAGCACCGGCGAGCACGCGCAGCAGCGTGGTCTTGCCCGCCCCGTTGGGGCCGACGACCAGCAGCCGGCCCCCGCCCTCCAGGCGCAGGGTGGTCTCGGCCAGGCGCGGCGGCGTGCCTGGCTGGTCCCGCTCCACTCGTATGCCGTCGGCGCGCAGCAGCGGCTTGCCGGTCGGCGTGACGCTGACGGGCAGGCTCAGCCGCGGCGGGGGCGGCGGGACGTCGAGCCGATGCTTCTCCAGACGATCGATGCGCTCGTTCATGGCGCGCACCACGCCGGGTGCACGTGACTGCCGCTGGTGCTTGCCGGTGCCCTTGTCGGGCCGCCACCCGGTGGAGAGCCGCGCCCGGGCGGCCTCGGCCTGTCCCTGCAGGCGCGTGTGCTCCTCCTGCTGGGCGCGGTAGGCGTCCTCCCATGCTGCGCGATGGCGCCGCCGGGTCTCCTGCCACGTGTCGATCCCGCCGGTGACCAGCAGCGGCGGGCCGTCCATGGTGGGGTCCAGGTCCAGGAACGCGGTGGCGACGTCGGCCAATAGGGCCCGGTCGTGCGAGACGATCGCGGTGGCCCCGTGGTGCTCGCGCAGGGTGCGGGTCAGGTGCTCCAGACCGCGTGCGTCGAGGTGGTTGGTCGGCTCGTCCAGCAGCAGGATGTCCTCCCTGGCGGCGATCACCCCGGCCAGGCGCACGCGGTAGCGCTGCCCCACCGAGAGCGTGGACAGGGGGCGGCTGCGGTCGGTGATGGCACCGACCTCCTCCAGTGAGACCTCGAGCCGGCGCCCCGCGTCCCAGGCATCCAGGGCGGAGGCGGCCGCGAGCGCCTCGTCGTAGCGACGACTCGCCGCCGGGCCGGTGTCTTCGGTGAGGGCCTGGGCAGCGCGGTCCATCTCGTCCAGTGCTGCGAGAGGGCGGGCCAGCAGGTGGTCCAGGAGGTCGCCGATGGTCAGGGCGCTGCCATCGGTCGCGGCGGTGGTGGGGAGCTCCTGGCGCACGATGCCGAGCGAGCCGTGTCGCTCCACGGTCCCGGCATCGGGCTCCAGGTCTCCGGCCAGGGCGTCGAGCAGGGTGGTCTTGCCCCGGCCGTTCTCCCCGACCACGGCGAGGGAGTCGCCGGGTGCGAGGGTGAGGTCGATGTCGCGCAGGATGACGCGGCCGTCTTGTGCCAGGCGCAGGCCGCGGGCGCGGAGATGAGCGGTGCCGGTGGTGGGCAGGGGGTGGGTGAGAGAGGACATGTCGTCGCTTCCGGTGGTGGGTGGCACCGGGCGTGCGAGATCGGCCGCCCGGTCGTGGTCCGGACGACGGCGTAGGGGTGTTCGCGAGCGCCGCCGTCAGCGGCGGACGCGGGGGCGCGGCGCCATGGCCGCGGTCGACATGCAGTACCTCATGGCATCCACGTTACGGGGCCCGGTCCGTCTCATGCCACGTGATTTCCTCGGCTCGGATCAGCGCCGGCCACCTCGGCGGTGAGGTGTCTATCTAGTATGGAGGGATGACCGCGTCGCTGCACATAGTTCGGAAGCGTCTCGCATCGGACAAGGTACGAGTGCTGGTGAGCGATCTCGACGGCGTGCTGCGCGTGTTCGACCAGGGACTGTGGGACGAGCTCGACGCAGAGCTTGGGCTCGAGCGCGGCAGCAGCTTCCGGGCGATCCTCGGCCATCCCTATCTCGAGGAGGTCACCCGCGGTCGCGGCACCCATGCCCGGTGGCGCGAGGTGGCCATCGAGCATCTGGTCGCAGCAGGTGCAGATCCCGACGAAGCCCACCGCAGCGTCGACCGATGGGCCGGCACCCCCGCCACGGTCGATCAGGACGTGCTCTCCGTCCTCGATGAGGCCCGCGCGTGCGGCATCGCGGTGTTCGTCTTCACTAACGGCACCGACAGGGTCCTTGCGGAACTGGAGGAACTGGGGCTGCTCGCCGTGGTGGGAAGGCGCGGTGAGCACCTGATCAACAGCGCTGACCTCGCACGCGCCAAGCCCGATCTGGAGGCGTTCGAGCGGGCGCACGGAAGGATCGAGCACCAGCTGCGCCAGGATCGAGGAGAGCCGGTGCGGATCCGGCCGGACGAGGTCCTGTTCCTGGACGACTCCCGCCGCCACGTGTACGGCGCCCGTGCCTTCGGGTGGCAGGCGGTGCTGCACCGGAGAGGCGAAGTCAGCGGCTGAGGGCAGCTGTCCGTCTGCGTGCATCCCCGGTCACTCGCTCACTGGTTGAAGCTGTCGGAGTCCTCGGCGCGCATCAGGTCCAGGGCGATGAGTCCGCCGATCACCGCCAACCGCTCGCGCGGCGGCATGGTCGGGTTCAGGACGGCCACGTAGCAGCTGTGGCCCAGCAGGCCTCGGCCGATCCCGCCAGCGACGCGCCACGTGCACGACCCCCTGCCCGCCGGCGCTCATGGTGAACTCGAAGCCCAGGGCGTTCCCTGGTGGGCGTGCATGTGACCACTGTGCCAGTACCCGGCCGGGAGCACGGACACACTCATGGATCCGCGCCAGTAGAATCGACTCCCATGAGCACAGTCCTGTCCGCGGTCGCCTGGCCGTATGCCAACGGTCCCCGCCACATCGGTCACGTCGCCGGGTTCGGCGTCCCCTCCGACGTCTTCTCCCGCTACATGCGCATGGCCGGGCATGACGTGCTCATGGTCTCCGGCACCGACGAGCACGGCACCCCGATCCTGGTGGAGGCCGATAAGCAGGGCGTGAGCGCCCGCGACCTCGCCGACCGCAACAACCGCCTCATCGTCGAGGACCTGGTCGCGCTGGGGCTGTCCTACGACCTGTTCACCCGCACCACCACCCGCAACCACTACCAGGTGGTGCAGGACATGTTCGTGACCGTGCGGGACAACGGCTACATGATCGAGCAGCCCACCCGCGGCGCGATCTCCCCGTCGACCGGCCGCACCCTGCCGGACCGGTACATCGAGGGCACCTGCCCGATCTGCAAGACCCCCGGGGCGCGCGGCGATCAGTGCGATGCCTGCGGCAACCAGCTCGATCCCACCGATCTCATCGACCCCGTCTCCCGCATCAACGGTGAGACCCCAGAGTTCATCGAGACCACCCACTGGTTCCTGGACCTGCCAGCGCTCGCTGCGGAGCTGGGGCGCTGGCTGGATGAGCGGGAGGCCACGGGCCTGTGGCGCCCGAACGTCATCCGCTTCTCCCAGAACATCCTGGAGGACATCCGCCCGCGCGCCATGACCCGGGACATCGACTGGGGCATCCCTGTGCCCGGCTGGGAGGACCAGCCGAACAAGCGCCTGTACGTGTGGTTCGACGCCGTGATCGGCTACCTGTCCGCCTCGATCGAATGGGCGCGCCGCACCGGCGACCCCGACGCCTGGAAGAAGTGGTGGAACGATCCGCAGGCGCTGTCCTACTACTTCATGGGCAAGGACAACATCGTCTTCCACTCCCAGATCTGGCCAGCGGAAATGCTCGCCCAGAATGGGGCGGGAGACAAGGGGGGCAAGCCCGGCGCCTTCGGTGAGCTGAATCTGCCCACCGAGGTGGTCTCCAGCGAGTTCCTCACCATGGAGGGCAAGAAGTTCTCCTCCTCCAAGGGCGTGGTCATCTACGTGCGCGATGTCCTCGAGCGCTACCAGCCCGATGCGCTGCGCTATTTCATCTCCGCGGCCGGGCCGGAGAACCAGGATGCGGACTTCACGTGGAGCGAGTTCGTCTCCCGCACCAACAATGAGCTCGTGGCTGGCTGGGGCAACCTGGTCAACCGCACCGCCGCGATGATCGCGAAGAACGTCGGCGAGATTCCCTCGGCCGGGGAGCTCGAGGACGTGGACCGGCGCCTGCTCGAGGCGATCCGCGAGGGGTTCACCACGGTGGGCGATCTCATCGAGCGCCACCACCAGCGCAATGCGATCGCCGAGGTCATGCGTCTGGTGGGGGTGGCGAACCGGTACGTCTCCGAGACCGAGCCGTTCAAGATGAAGGCCGAGGAGCAGCGGCCGCGCCTGCTCACCGTGCTGCACGTTCTCGCGCAGGCCGTCACGGACCTCAATACGATGCTTGCGCCGTTTTTGCCGCATTCCGCGAACGCGGTGGAGAAAGCCCTCGGCGGCGAGCGGATCATCGCGCCGATGCCGCGGATCGAGGAGGTCGAGGACCTCGACGGCGGGCCAGGCTATCCCGTGATCACCGGTGACTACACCGATGTGCCCGCCTGGGGCCACCACCCGGTCACCCCGGGCCGACCGGTCAGCAAGCCCACCCCGATCTTCGTCAAGCTGGACCCGAAGGTGGCCGAGGAGGAGCTGGCCCGCCTGGAGGCGGAGACCACCGAGGGCTGAGATCCGGGACGATCACAGGCACCACGGCGGGCACGAAGAGCGCCGACGGGGTAGCGTCGGATCCCTCATATCCCCGAGCCCGCTGCGAGGTCCCCATGTCCTCCCCCTCCACCGCCTCCCCGCCCTCCGCAGCGCCGTCGCTGAACCCCAAGGTCATCGGGGTCAGCGTCGCCGCTGCCGTGGGTGGATTCCTGTTCGGCTTCGACACCTCCGTCATCAACGGCGCGGTCGATGCGCTCTCCGGCGAGTTCGAGCTCGGAGCGGGTCTGACCGGCTTCGCGGTGTCCTCCGCGCTGATCGGCTGCGCCGTGGGCGCCTGGTTCGCCGGCTCACTCGCCAACCGTTTCGGCCGCATCCCCGTGATGGTGATCGCCGCGATCCTCTTCCTCGCTTCCGCGATCGGTTCCGGCCTCGCGTTCGGGGTGTGGGATCTGATCCTGTGGCGCGTGGTCGGCGGCCTGGGCGTCGGGGCGGCGAGCGTGATCGCCCCCGCGTACATCGCCGAGGTGGCTCCCGCCCGGTATCGGGGACGTCTGGGCTCCCTGCAGCAGCTGGCGATCGTGCTGGGCATTTTCACGGCGCTGCTGTCGAACGCGCTGATCGCGAACACCTCCGGCGGTGCAGCCGAGCAGTTCTGGTTCGGCATCGGTGCGTGGCGCTGGATGTTCATGATCGAGGCGGTGCCTGCGGCGATCTACGGGATCATGGCGCTGTTCCTGCCGGAGTCCCCGCGCTATCTGATCGGGAAGGGTGAGATCGACAAGGCCTCGAAGGTGCTGCTGGATGTCACCGGCGAGATCGATGTCAACCTCAAGATCGAGCAGATCCGCACCTCGCTCGAGCGGGAGGAGAAGGAGAGCCTGCGGGATCTGCGGGGCCAGACTGCCGGGCTGCAGCCGATCGTGTGGCTGGGCATCCTGCTGTCGCTGTTCCAGCAGCTGGTGGGCATCAACGTCATCTTCTACTACTCCACGACGCTGTGGCGCTCGGTGGGCTTCGATGAGTCGCAGGCACTGCTGACCTCGACCATCACCTCGGTGATGAACATCGTCGCGACGATCATTGCGATCGCCCTGGTGGACCGGGTGGGCCGACGCGTCATGCTGCTGGTGGGCAGCGCCGGGATGACCGTGTCGTTGGGCCTGATGGCGCTCGCGTTCTCCTTCGCCGACACCTCCGGTGGGGCCGACGCCCTGACGCTCCCTGAGCCGTGGTCCACGATCGCGCTGATCGCCGCGAACGCCTTCGTGCTGTTCTTCGGCACCACGTGGGGTCCGCTGGTGTGGGTGCTGCTGGGCGAGATCTTCCCCAACCGCATCCGCGCTTCGGCGCTCGCGGTGGCCGCGGCCGCGCAGTGGGCCGCGAACTTCGCGGTCTCCACCACCTTCCCGGCGCTCGCGGAGGTGGGCCTGACCCTCGCCTATGGCCTGTATGCCGTGTTCGCGCTGCTGAGCCTCGGCTTCGTGTGGCGCTGGGTGCCCGAGACCAAGGATCGCGAGCTGGAGGACATGGACGAGCTGCGGCTGGGGCGCTCCCGGTCGACAGACTGAGCGCGCTGGCCCGGGGCTGACCGCGGTCAGGCGTCGTCGTCGCGCAGTCCGCCGAGGTCGATCACTCGCAGCACCACCGCGTGGTCGGCACCGGCAACCTTACCGCCTGCGCGGAGCGCCGAGCCGATCAGCTCCTCCGGCTCGGGGTGCCCCGTGACGTGCTCGAGGTACGCGGCGTGGGAGCGCAGCGAGTCGATCGAGGCCTGAACCTCCTGCGGTCCCACAACCTTTGCGTGGGTGGGCTCGGGGTGTCCGGCGATGAGCAGGGCGCGCGGGTTCCAGGCCTCGAGTCCTTCGCTTTCGCGCAGCTCCCGGAACACCCACGGGTTGCCGGCGTCACGGCAGGCGTCCGCGGCGGCGAGGCCCACGGCACGGTGATCGGCCTGGTTGAGGCTCCCGTAGGCCTCCACCTCGAAGTTCGTGGCGAGCACCAGCTGGGGACGCACCTGCCGGATCACGCGGGCGATGCCGCGCCGCAGCGTCAGCCCTGCTTCGACCATCCCGTCGGGGTGGTCCAGGTAGCGCAGGTCCGTGACGCCCACGCACTCACAGGCGGCGCGCTGCTCACGCTCCCGCAGCGGGGCGATCTGCTCGGGCGGATCGGCCATTCCGGCCTCGCCCCGCGTGGCCAGGAGGTAGGTGACCTCCACGCCGGCATCGCTCCATGCGGCCACTGCGGCGGACGCCCCGTACTCCATGTCATCGGGATGCGCGACCACGCACAGGACGCGCTGCACCCCGTCCTCGGGCAGCGGGGGCAGGATCTGGGATGTTCGCTCGGGGGTCATGTACTCACCCTACGGGTCCGGATGCGCCGGGATGGCGTGCGCCTCGGGGCTGCTCTCACGCAGCCCTCACCGCGAAAGCGGTCGCCCGCACCCCCATACTCACACTTCTTCCCATAAGTGTGAGTACAGCGCCTGCATGGTCACAGTTCCTGCCGCGGTACCCGTGCCGCCCGTCGGTGTCCGCCCCGGCTTCTGGCACGTACCGGACGATGGCATGGTCTCGCGCAGCGCACGCGCTCGCGGCACCGGGTCCTACGAGGCCACGCTGCCCGCTCCCCTGGCGCACGCCGATCTCACGGTCCCTCTCGAACTGAGCGCAGCAGTTTCCGACGCCGGAATCCTCCAGGAGGCGACCGGGCGCTCTCGTAACCGCGTCTGGGTGCAGAAGGACGTGCTCAGCATTCTCGACACCTACGCCGAGCAGGCCCGGCGCCGCGCCTGAACGCTCCGCTCCCTCACACGGCGCCACCCGCCCAGGTCCCGTCGGCCGTCCAGAGACCTGAGCATCCCCGGCGGTGCGAGCCCACCAGGTGGGTGTCCACGATCCCGATCGCCTCCATGAGGGCGAACATGGTGGTGGGGCCGATGAAGCGGAAGCCACGGGCCCTGAGTGCGGCGGCGAGCGCTCGGGACTCCGGTGACGTCGGGGGCACCTCAGCCGCGGTGCGCGGCACGGGTGTGCGCTGGGGCCGATGGGACCACACGAAGCTCGCCAGGTCCGATCCGGGTCCGTCCCAGCCCCGCAGATTCTGCGTCGCGCGGGCGTTGCTGATCGTCGCCTCGATTTTGCCGCGATGCCGGATGATCCCGCGATCACCCAGCAGGCGCTCCACATCGCGCTCGTCGAATCCGGCGACCGCATCCACGGCGAAGCCTGCGAAGGCGCGGCGGAAGCCCTCACGGCGGCGCAGGATCGTGGCCCAGGAGAGGCCGGACTGGAACCCCTCGAGCGCGAGGCGCTCGAACACCTCGGTCTCGTCCGTGACCGGCATCCCCCATTCGGTGTCGTAGTACTCGCGCAGATCTGCGTGGACGCTCGCCCAGGCGGGGCGAGCCAGCCCGTCGGCCCCGGGCACCAGGTCCGGCTGCGCGTTCATCGTTCGGCTCTCACTCGTCGATCTGGCCGACGGGTTCCTTCTTCTCCGCCTGGAACTGGTCCTCGATCCGGCCGAGCGCCCAGTAGGCGGAGATGGAGATCTGCTCCCGCGGGATCTGCGCCTCGGTGACCAGGGCGCGGCGCAGCTGCTTGGTCAGGCCCCGCTCCGCATGGCAGAACACCTGCAGCCCATCGGGGTCCAGCGGTAGGGAGCGCACGCGCTCAAGCAGCTCTTCACGCTCCCCGATCACCCAGGTGACCTCGATGCCCGCGGGATGGTCGAGACGCAGACGGTCCTCGTCATGCTCAAGGTGGATGAGGGCACGGCCGCGCGCCTGCTCATCCATGCTCTCGAGTGCCGCCGCGATCGCGGGCAGCGCCGCATGGTCCCCGATCAGCAGGTGCTCACGGGCCGTCGGATCCGGGCTGTATGCACCACCAGCACCGTTCATGGCAACTCGGTCTCCGGGCTGCGCCTGGTCGGCCCAGCGGGCGGCGATCCCGGTGGCATCCCCATCGGCGTGCAGCACCACGTCCAGATCGATACAGCCGCGCTCATCATCCCAGCGCCTCACCGTGTAGGTGCGGCGCGAGGGCAGCAGATCGGGCGATTCCTCCCGCAACCGATCCATATCGAAGGGTGGGGTCAGACCGCTGCCAGGGGCGGGCAACAGGAGCTTCACATACGCATCGGTGTGCTCATTGCGCCGCAGCACCTCGTACCCCTCCCCGCCCAGGGTCACACGCAGCAGGCGGGGGGACAGCCGCCGCTTGCCCACCACCTCCAGGACGGCCTGGGGGCGCGGGGATCGAGGGCGGCGGACGGTCTCGGACTGCGTGTGGGACATGCGCCCACTTTACGGGACGACTGCTTTTCGAAAATAGTCCTGGGCGATGAGCGACATCTCGCACCCCGTACCCTGACCGTCATGAGCACCGCATCCCGCCCCGAGGTGGACGTCGCGATCGTGGGATCGGGTCCCAACGGCCTAGCGGCCGCCGTGATCCTCGCTCGGGCGGGACTTGCCGTCCAGGTGCTCGAGGCGCAGGAGACGATCGGCGGGAGTGCCCGCACCCTGGATCTCGGTCTCGCTCCGGGGATCAGGCATGACCTGTGTTCGGCGGTGCATCCGCTTGCGCTCGCGAGCCCCTTCTTCGCCGCCTTCGATCTGCCCTCCCGCGGGGTGCGCGCCGTCGCTCCGGAGGCCTCCTATGCGCAGCCTCTGGGTCGTGAGCCCGCCGCGATCGCCTGGCACGACGTCGAGCGCACTGCGGAGGGCCTGGGGGCCGACGGCCCCGCATGGCGGCGGATCCTGGGGACCCTGGCCCGGCATGAGGAGCTCGTGGTGGAGCTCGCCCTATCCGATAAGCGCTCCCTGCCCTCCGGTCTCCTCTCCCCCGCCGCCCCGGGAATCGCGGCCCTGTTCGGGAGCCTCATCGCCCTCCAGGGCAGCCCCGCCTGGAATCAGCCCTTTGGCACCGAACGGGCCCGGGCACTGCTGGCAGGCGTCGCCGCCCATGCCATCGGCCCCCTGCCCTCCCCCGCCCTCGCCGCGACCAGCGCACTGCTGGGCACGATCGCGCACGGGACCGGCTGGCCGATCCCCGTCGGCGGTTCCCAGGTGATCATCGATGCGCTGGTCGCGGATCTCACCGCCCACGGCGGCAGCATCACCACCGGCCGCACCGTGCAGACCTGGCGAGATGTGCCACCGGCGCGCGCGGTGCTGCTGGATGTGCCCGCCCCGACGGCCGCACGGATCCTCGCCAACCGCCTGCCCGCCCGCCTGGAGCGCTCCCTGCGCCGCTTCCCGCGCGGAAACGCCGCGGCGAAGGTGGATCTGGTGCTCTCCGGCCCCATCCCCTGGCGGGATCCAGAGGTGGGACGCGCCGGCACCCAGCACCTGGGCGGCACGCGCACGCAGATGGCGCACGCGGAGGCGGAGGTCGCGGCAGGGCGCCTGCCGGATCGCCCCCTCACCCTGGTCTCGGATCCGACGGTGGCTGATCCTTCGCGGATCGTCGACGGGCTGCGCCCGGTGTGGGCGTACGCGCATGTGCCGGCCGGCGACCCCACCGATCCCACCGAGCGGGTGCTCGCCCAGATCGAGCGCTTCGCCCCCGGGGTGCGGGATCTCGTGGTCGCCTCCCACGGCATCCCCGCCGCCGAGATGTCACGGCACAATCCGGCGCTGCTCGGCGGAGATATCGCGATGGGCCAGGTGACGATGCGGACGATGATCGCCCGGCCCACCGCAGCATGGGATCCCTTCCGCCTGGCCGAGACCGGCTGGTACCTGTGCTCCTCGGCCACGCCGCCCGGCCCGGGTGTGCACGGCATGTCCGGGCTACATGCGGCCCGTCGGGTGCTCGCGCGGGAGTTCGGCATCACGCAGCTGCCGGGCCTCTCCCCCACCGACTGACTTATCACACACCGCCCTGCATACTTTGCCATCGCGCCGGGAGAGGAGCACCATGGCTCCTCGTGAGCTCTACCGACCCGATTGATCCCCAGTCCCCCAAGCCCGGCACGCCCACCGGCGGCGCCGGTATCGCTACCGCTGAGGCGGATGACGCCGCCGCGCACAACCCCACCGGCAAGACCTTCATGGGTCAGCCGCGGCCGCTGGCGAACCTGTTCAGCGTTGAGATGTGGGAGCGCTTCAGCTTCTACGGCATGCAGGGGATCCTCGCGATCTACATGTACTTCGCCGTCACCCAGGGCGGGCTGGGCATCGATGAGCACATCGCGCTCGGCGTCGTGGGTGCCTACGGCGGGTCGGTGTACCTGTTCTCGATCATCGGCGCGCTGGTCTCCGACCGCCTGCTCGGCCCCGAGAAGACCCTCTTCGGCTCCGCCGTGATGATCATGGCCGGCCATATCGCCCTCGCCCTCGTGCCGGGCGTGGTCGGCCTCATGATGGGCCTGCTGCTGGTGGGCGTCGGCTCGGGCGGTCTGAAATCCACCGCTGCCACGCTCGTCGGCTCCCTGTACACGCGCGATGACCCGCGGCGTGACGCCGGCTTCTCGATCTACTACATGGGCGTGAACATCGGCGGCCTGTTCGGGCCGCTCGTGACCGGGCTCGCCGAGCAGACCTGGGGCTTCCACCTCGGATTCGGCCTCGCGGCGATCGGCATGGCGATCGGGCTGGCCCAGTACGTCCTGACCCGCAAGGGCCTGCCGGCCAGCGTGCACCGCGTCCCGGACCCGCTGCCGCGCTCGCAGTATCCGCTGTGGGGCGCGCTGGCCGCCGGCTCGATCGCACTTGTCGTGGTGCTCGCCATGACCGGGGTGCTCAACGCCGGGAACCTCGCCGACGTGGTCGTCGCCCTGTCGGTGATCGGTGCGATCGTCATCTTCGCGGTGCTGCTGACCTCGAAGAAGGTAGACGCCGATGAGCGCTCGCGCGTCATCGCCTTCATTCCGATGTTCATCGGCACCTCCGCGTTCTTCGCCCTGTTCCAGCAGCAGTTCACGGTGATCACCCTGTACTCGGACACCCGCCTGGATCGGGTGCTGTCCTTCCCGCTCCTCGGCGACTGGGAGATGCCGATCTCCTGGGCGCAGTCCTTCAACCCGTTCTTCATCATCGTGCTGGCCCCGCTGTTCGCCGCGCTGTGGACGAAGCTCGGCACCCGTCAGCCCGTCACCCCCACGAAGTTCGGCATCGGCATCATCCTCATGGGCGCCGCGTTCCTGCTCTTCCTGCCGATGGCGAGCGTCGCCGCCGTGCCGGTGCTGTGGATCGGCCTGATCATGCTGGTGGCGACGCTCGGTGAGCTGTCGCTGTCCCCCGTCGGCCTGTCGCTGTCCACCAAGCTCGCGCCGCGCGCCTTCCCCGTGATGATGATGGCGCTGTACAACCTGTCGGTGGCGCTGGGCACCGCGCTGTCCGGGTCGCTCGCCGGGTTCTACTCCGCCGACGCCGAGGTCGCCTACTTCGGCACCCTCGGTGCGGTGACCATCGGCATCGGCGTGGTCATGCTGGCGATTTCCCGCCCGGTGCACCGGGCGATGCGCGGGGTGCGCTGAGCACCTCGCACCATCACCAGATCCGACGGGGACGTGAGCTGCTCACGTCCCCGTCGGCTGTCGGTCATCGGGTGTTCCTCGGTCATCCGGCATGTCGTCACCTCCGCGATATCCGTGTGCGGGAGTATTCCCGTGACACGCCCCACCATGCGGCGCACACTGTCGCCAAGTGGCGAGGGCGCGAGGAGGTGCGGCATGTCCCAGGTCAAGGTCTACAACCGCGGCTACGACCCCGACACCGGGGTGGGCGAGCTGCTGCACACCACCTCGGTGCGCCATGCCTTCGGGATGATCCGTCGCGGCGTCGCGAACCCGGTGGAGCTCACCATCATCGAGGACCGCATCATTCCCCTCGCCCTCGAGCTCACCCGCACCCTCTCGGGAGCCTGGGTGGAGGGCGCGGGGCATCGGTCGATCGGCTTCTCCTACCGGGCTATCCACCAGCGTGACCACTTCACCTGCGCCTACTGCGGGCGCAGCGTCTCGCGTGCCCCGGCCTGTGAGGCGCTGCTGGCCACGGTGGACCACATCATGCCGGTCTCCCGCGGCGGGGAGTCCTCCTGGCTGAACCTCGTGTGCGCCTGCCGGGAGTGCAACAACCGCAAGGCGGACCGCACCCCCGAGGAGGCCGGGATGCCGCTGCGCTTCGCGCCCTACGACCCGGCGGTGGCATACCGCGTGGGCGGGCATGTGGAGCAGATCCCGGCGCTCGCGGGAGTGTGAGCCCCGCCGCCGCAGCTCCACCCTCGAAGGGCAGCAGCGGGTGCTAGCGTTCACAGGGTGACCAGCACTCCCGCGCCCTCCACCCCGCCCCTAGCCTTCGACCGCGAGAAGTACCTGGACCTGCAGAGCCGTCACATCCAGGCCCGGCGCGAGGAGATCGGCGGGAAGCTCTACCTGGAGATGGGCGGGAAGCTGTTCGACGACCATCACGCCTCCCGCGTCCTGCCGGGCTTTCAGGTCGATGACAAGATCGCGATGCTCGAGCGGCTGCGCGATGAGCTGGAGATCCTCATCTGCCTGAACGCCAAGGACCTGCAACGCCAGAAGGTCCGCGCCGATCTGGGCATCCCCTACGAGGAGGATGTGCTGCGCCTGGTGGATGTGTTCCGCGAACGCGGGTTCCTCGTCGAGCACGTGGTGATCACGCAGCTCGAGGAGAGCGACCATCGTGCCCACGCCTTCGCCCAGCGGCTCGAGCGCCTGGGGCTCGCGGTCGCCCGCCATCGGGTGATCCCCGGATACCCGCAGGATGTGGACCGGATCGTCTCCCCGCAAGGCTTCGGCATCAACGAGTACAGCGCCACGACCCGGGACCTCGTGGTGGTCACCGCCCCGGGGCCGGGCTCCGGCAAGCTCGCCACGTGCCTGTCGCAGGTGTATCACGAGCATCAGCGGGGCATCGCGGCGGGGTATGCGAAGTTCGAGACCTTCCCGATCTGGAACCTGCCGCTCGAACATCCGGTGAACCTCGCCTATGAGGCGGCGACCGCTGACCTGGATGACCTGAACCTTATCGACCCCTTTCACCTGGCCGCCTATGGGGAGCAGGTCACCAGCTACAACCGGGATGTGGAGGTGTTCCCGCTGCTGCGCAGCCTGCTGGAGCGCCTCACGGGAACCTCCCCCTACGCCTCCCCCACCGATATGGGGGTGAATATGGCCGGGCACTGCGTGGTCGATGACGAGGTGTGCCAAGAGGCCTCCCGCCAGGAGATCATCCGCCGCTACTACAAAGCGGTGGTCGACGAGGCCATCCACGACAGCGATGACGAAGTCTCGCAGCGAGTGGCGATGGTGATGTCCAAGGCCGGCTGCCGCACGGTCGACCGTGCCCCGGTGGGTCCAGCCCGCGAGGTCGCCCAGCGCACCGGGGAACCGGGGGCAGCCATCCAGTTGGCCGACGGGACGATCATCACCGGCAAGACCTCCCCGCTGCTGGGGTGCTCAGCGGCGATGCTGCTGAACGCGCTCAAGCATCTGGCGGGGATCGACCCAGCGGTCAAGCTGCTGTCCCCCAGCTCGATCGAGCCGATCCAGACGCTCAAGACCGAGCATCTGGGCTCGCGCAATCCGCGTCTGCACACCGATGAGGTGCTCATCGCGCTGTCGGTCTCCGCCTCGAGCGATCCGGCCGCCCGGAAGGCCCTCGATCAGCTGCGCAGCCTCGCCGGATGCGATGTGCACACCACCACGATTCTGGGGACGGTGGATGAGGGGATCTTCCGCAGCCTCGGCATCGCGGTGACCTCCGAGCCCGTGTTCCAGCGGCGTTCGCTGTATCACAAGCGCTGAGAGATCACCATAGGTGCCTCTCCCCCGCTCGCCTCTTGCGCGCGCGGGGCACGAGGCGTTCCATGGATGATGGACAGACGTCATCCGGTCCACGGGATAGTCATGGATCGGTACGGGCACCACGCCCATGATCGAAGGGGGAAGCCATGACCATTGTGCGACGCACCTTGGCCGCGCTGGCGGCCCCGGCGCTCGCCCTCGGAATCGTCGCCTGCGGCGGCGAGGAGGAGCCGGTGAAGACCACCCCGGCCCAGGAGGAAGAGCCGGCGCAGGATGAACCGCTCGAGGAGGACAAGGACGAAGACTCCGAGGAGGAGAACGAGGACGCTTCGCAGGAGGACGGCTCCGGGGAGGGCCCCGGCGGGGAGGACTCCGGGGAGGAGGGTTCCGATGCCGCGCAGGGCGAGCCGACCGTGATCGGATCCGAGTGGATTGAGGATGACTGGGAGCTGACCGAGGTCGACCAGGATCTGTGCGACTTCTCGATCGCCGACTCGCCGTTCTCGGACAACCCCGATGTGTTCTCCTGCGGTGCCACCGCGGACAGCGCCGTGGCCTGCGTCCTGGATGTCGATCAGATGGTCCAGTGCGTGGAGAGCGCGGACAGCAAGAAGGCCATCTTCTTCGAGTCATCCGCGGTGGCAGGTGGGGCGAAGCCGGAGGATGAGGCGGAGCCGACGCCGATCCGGCTGGAGCTGACCGATGGCACCTCGTGCTCCCCGGCCGCACATGCCGGGATGGAAACCCATGACGGCAAGGCCGCCTGGTACGGCTGCGAGGATGGCAGCGAGCTGCTCGCGGATATCGAGGAGGGTATCTCCTCCACGGTGAACACCAGCAGCGACGTGTGGACGGTCGAGCGCATCGTCGATGGGGGCGACCCCGAGACGACGGCTGTGCGCAGCGCCTTCTTCGCCGAGCCGCCAGCCGACTGACCCTCACCGGTGCCGACGAGGATCGGCCCGTGACCTGCGAGGGGCCGGACGCCCCAGCGGCCCACCTACAGTGGTGCCCATGAGCGCGTCCGGCCCTTCTGCTGCCCCCTCCCCTGCTCCATCGGCCGGACTCGAGGTGCTCTCGCGCGTCTTCGGCTACGACTCCTTCCGCGGGGATCAGGCGGCGATCATCGAACAGGTCACCGGCGGTGGGGATGCGGTCGTGCTCATGCCCACCGGCGGAGGAAAATCCCTGTGCTACCAGATCCCGTCCTTGCTGCGCGAGGGCACCGGAATCGTCATCTCCCCGCTCATTGCGCTGATGGCCGATCAGGTCGCCGCGCTCGAGGCGGTCGGGATCCGGGCCGCGTACCTCAACTCCACGCTCGCTGCGCATGAGGCCCAGGCCGTCGAGCAGCAGCTGCTGTCCGGGGAGCTGGACCTGCTGTATATGGCGCCGGAGCGCCTGGTGCTGCCGCGCACCCTGGACCTGCTGGGCCGTGCGCGCCTGGCCCTGTTCGCGATCGATGAGGCGCATTGCGTCTCCCAGTGGGGGCATGACTTCCGGCCCGACTACCTGGGGCTGACGGTTCTGGCCGAGCAGTTCCCCACCGTGCCGCGGATCGCCCTGACCGCCACCGCCACCGAGGCCACGCACCGGGAGCTCACCGAGAGGCTGCGGCTGCACGAGGCGCGACATTTCGTCGCGAGTTTCGATCGCCCGAACATCCGCTACCGCATCGAGCCGAAGAACAACGCCCGCGAGCAGCTGCTGCGGCTGATCACCACGGAGCATGAGGGCGAATCGGGGATCGTGTACTGCCTCTCGCGGCGCAGCGTCGAGCAGGTTGCGCAGTTCCTGCAGGAGCGCGGCATCCCGGCGCTGCCCTACCATGCGGGGCTCGAGGCCTCGGTGCGGCGGGATCATCAGGAACGGTTCCTGCGCGCCGACGGGCTGATCATCGTCGCAACGATCGCCTTCGGCATGGGGATCGACAAGCCTGATGTGCGTTTCGTGGCGCACCTGGACCTGCCCAAATCGATCGAGGGCTACTACCAGGAGACCGGGCGGGCCGGCCGTGACGGCCTGCCCTCGACCGCGTGGATGGCCTACGGGCTCGGGGACGTCGTCTCCCAGCGGCGATTCATCGACGATTCCGAGGGGTCCGAACAGCACAAACGCAATGCGCGGGCGCATCTGGATGCGATGCTCGCGCTGTGCGAGACGGTCACCTGTCGGCGCGCGCAGCTGCTGCGCTACTTCGGGGAGCACTCCGCCCCGTGCGAGAACTGCGACACCTGCCTGAACCCTCCGGAGACCTGGGATGCGACGGTCGCAGCGCAGAAGCTGCTCTCGGCGATCGTGCGGCTGGACCGGGAGCGAGACCAGCGCTTCGGTGCCGGGCAGGTGATCGATGTGATGCTGGGACGGGAATCGGAGCGTTCCCGTCGCTCGCGTCATGAGGAGCTGAGCGTCTGGGGCATCGGCACCGAGCTCTCCCCGCGGCAGTGGCGCTCGGCGATGCGGCAGCTGCTGGCCCGCGGCATTATCGAGGCACAGGGTGAGTACGGGGTGCTGGTCCTGGGCCCGCATGCGGGACCGGTGCTGCGCGGCGAGACGACTCTTGAACTCGCGGTGGAGCGCACCCCCGTGAAGGCCACCCGTCCCCGTTCCCGCCGCGGCCCCTCCCGGGCGGCGGAGGGCCTGGAGATCGCCCCACGGGAGCGGTTCGAGGCGTTGCGGGCCTGGCGCACGAGCGTGGCACGGGATAAGCAGATTCCGCCGTACATGGTGTTCTCCGATGCGACGCTGGTGGCGATCGCCGAGCATCAGCCCGGCAGCATCGACGCGCTCTCGCAGATCAGCGGTGTGGGGGCGAAGAAGCTCGCGGAGTACGGGGACGCTGTGCTGCAGGTGCTGGAGGAGCGCGCATGAGCACGCCGCTGCTGGTGGTCGGGGCCGTGATCACCGATAAAGAGAGGATCCTCGCGGCCCGTCGGCGCCCGGAGCTGCGGGCCGGCGGGCTGTGGGAGTTCCCTGGCGGGAAGGTCGAGCCGGGCGAGAGCCCACAGCAGGCGCTGGCCCGGGAGCTCTCGGAGGAGCTCGGAGTGCGGGCCCAGGTGGGCGGGTTCATCGGCCGCGGGGTGCAGGATCTCGGCGAGCGCGAGCTGCACCTGGACTGCTACTGGGTGCGTCTGCTCGGGGACGCGCCCCGGACGAGCACGGATCATGACCTCCTGCAGTGGTGCACCCCGGCAGAGCTGACCGAACTCACCTGGGCAGCGCCGGATCGGCCGATCGTGCGACGTGTGCAGGAGGGCATTCGTCCGATGTTCGAGGACGTGTGAATCACCAGCTCACGCGCTCAGCAATACCCGTCGATCTGCGGCATGACCGGCTCGTCGATCCTGGGTGCGCAGCGCAGCGTGGACAGCTGGAGTCCCCGGGGTGACCTCGGCACCGGTGCTCGTATCAGTGCCTTCCAGCGCTATGAGAACCTCCTGCAGCGTCGCTGAGGGATCCTCCCACGGCACGGCATAGGTGGTCGCTACCTGCAGATCGCAGCTCTGATGGGATGGCGCCGCCCTTTACGGCCCTGCTGCAGCGGTCGGCGCGGCGAGGTGCGCGATGACGGTTTTGATGAGCGATCCCATGCGCCACCGCTCGGGCACGAGCACGTCGAGCCCCGCCTCTCGCAGCGGCTGGGCGGTCACATCTCCCACCGCCGCGAGGGTGACGGTTCCGGTGCGCACCTGCTCGGTGAGCGCCGCCAGCACCCCCGCCTCGCGGGCATCGTCGAGCCAGGCCGCGGCGCCGGGGGCGGCCGTGAACAGCACCGCATCGAGCTGCCCGGCCCCGGCGAGCTCGGTGCTCTCGCGCAGGGCGGCAGCATCGGGCGTCGGCCCCCACCGGTAGACCACAAGGCTCGTGACGTCGGCTCCGAGCTCCTCCAGCAGCTCATCGAGCCCGTCGGATCCTGCGCCGTGGTGCTGGACGGCCACGCGACGCCCGGCGACGTCTTCGCGCCGCAGCTGCTCACCCACCTCGGCGGCGAGCTCGGAGTCCGCGACGAAAGCGCAGCTGAGCCCCGCCTGCTGGATGGCGCCGCGGGCCTTGGGGCCGCGGGCGAGGATCCGGGCCGGGGCGAGCGCTGTCCGCAGCTGCTTTCCGAGTCCTGCGGCGTCGGCCGCTTCCATCCAGCCGCGGAAGCCCACGCCGGTCAGCGCTACGACCACGGCGGGAGGGCCGGCGATGAGCTCTCGGGTGCGCTCGACGAGGGCGGGATCATCGAGGTGGTGGACGGTGGACATGGCTGGGGCGTGCAGGATTCGGGCGCCGTGGCGCTCGAGGGCGGCGCCGAGCTCGGCGGCACGGCGTTCGACAGCCAGGGCGATGGTGCGTCCGGCGAGGGCATCGGACAGGGCAGCGGGTTCGGTGGTGTTCATCGGCGGTGGGTCTCAGTCGCGGGCGCGGACCATGCGCTCGTGGCCGTTCTCGTCGAGCTCGGCGATGTCGTCGTGGGCTTTGAGGAAGTCGGAGAAGCTGCGGTAGCCCAGGGATTTCTCGCGGAAGGAGGAGTCCATGCGGCGCATATGGGACTTGACGGCGGAGGCGTACAGCCAGTCGCTGTCATCCCGTCCGCCGAGCTCAAGGGCTCGGCGCAGCAGGTGCGCGGCCGTCTGCGCGGCATCCTGGTCCTCCGCCGAGTCCTCCGCGCCCTCGCGGTCCTCCTGCGCGGCGGAGCTTGCGTCTGCGGGATCTGCGCCGCGGCGCTTCTTCCCGGAGCGGGCCGGAGCGGGGCGCTCCACGCCGGGCAGCTCCTCATAGGACTGGAACTCATCGCACGCAGCGGCCAGGGACTTCGCCGTGGATCCGGCCACTCCCATGCCGATCACGTAGCGGCCCAGGCGTCGGCAGCGCTGAGCGAGCGGCACGTAGTCGCTGTCCCCGCCGACGATGACGACGTGGGTAAGGTCCGCGGTGCGGAACATGTCCTCCACGGCGTCGACGGCCAGGCGGATGTCGGCGCCGTTCTTGGCGTACGCGGCGGCGGGGAACAGCTGGACGAGGTCCACAGCGCGGGCCACCAGCTGGGTGCGGTATTCGGCGTTCATCGGGGCTGACCAGTCGGCGTAGGCGCGGGTCAGCAGCAGGGACCCGAAGCTGGCGGCGTAGTCGATGATCGCGCCGACGTCCACGCGGGCACGCTCGAGCTTCTGGGCGATCTCAGGTTCGGTGGGGTCTTCGGCGATCTTCTGGCGGTCGCGGCTGAAGGCCTGCTTGCCGTGGATGCGGTCGTACCAGGACATGACGATGTTGTCGAAGTCGAGGTAGACGGCGACGCGGGGGTTGTCGATCTCAGGCATGCCACCAGTGTGCCTGCTCGGGCGGGGGCAGTCAGCAACGCCGCGACGCGACGTCCAACAACAGGGCCGCTGGGCCGCTCATGCGCTGCGGGCCGCTCCACACCGCGGTCAGAGGTCGCACCAGACGATGCCCGCCGTGCAGGGGGACGCGCAGCAGGGTGCCGGAGGCGAGGTCCTGCAGGGCGGCGCGACGGGAGAGCACGGCAGGTCCCGCGCCGGACGCGACGGCCAGCCGCACGGCGGCATTGGAGCTGAGTTCCTGCACGGGCGCGGTGGCCGCCGCGGCGGGCACCAGTTCTTCGAAGGCGTCGCGGGTGCCGGAGCCGCCCTCTCGCACCACGAGCGGGGTGCGGGCCAGCTCCTCGATGGTGAGGGGGCTGCGACGGTCGGCCCAGGGATGGTGCGGGGCCACCAGCACCACAAGCTCATCGTCGGTGATGACGCGCGAGCGCACAGAGCTGGGTACGTGTGGGGTCTCGACGAACCCGAGCGGCAGGTCACCGCCGCGCACCCGCTCGAGCACCTGCGTGGAGTTCAGCACGTGGGGGCTGACGCGCACACCAGGGACCTGGTTGCGCAGGGTGGTCAGCCACGCGGGCATGAGGTGCTCGGCGATCGTCAGGGAGACGCCGATGGGGAGCTCGTCGGCCCCCGCCTCGCGGGTGTGGGCGAGCCAGTCGGAGAAGTCCTGGGCGGCCTCGAGCAGTTCCCGGGCATGCGCCGCGAAGACCAGTCCTGCGGAGGTGGGACGGGAGCCGCGCGGATGGCGTTGCAGCAGGCCCGTGCCCGCGTCGGCCTCGAGCTGGCGCAGGAGGCGGGACGCGTTGGGCTGAGCCATGCCCAGGCGCCTTGCGCCTGCGCCGAGGCTGCCTTCATCCACCACCGCGACCAGCAGGGCCAGAGCCGTCAAGGAGGGCAGGGATGAGGGGTCGACGCCCCGGGAAGCAGCTGAGGGGACGGCGCGGGAGGCGGCACGGGACATATCAGAATTATATGGCCCGGTGCGCGATCGATGGCTACCGCGCTCCGTGGTGTCGATGGGACGGTTCTGCGGTGTCCACGACGCCTATTTCGACCCCACACCGTTCCATCGACCCGTCCGCAGCTCCCATCGCCCCTCCCCCACCCGTTCGGCTGTGGCCAGGTCTGCTCACCTCTCTGGCCGTCGCCGGCGTGTCGATGATCATCGCCCGGCCGCTGCCGGGGATCAGCGCCCTGATCGTCGCGATCGTCGCGGGGATCGTGGTGGCCAACACCGTGGGGCTGCCGACCATCCTGCAGCCGGGCAGCATGGTTGCGGCCAAGCGATTGTTGCGCATCGGCATCGTGCTGTTGGGCCTGCAGGTGGTCATCGGGGATCTGCTGGGCCTCGGCGTGGGAGCGCTGGGCGTGGTGGTCGCCGTGGTGGCCGGAGGCATCGGTATCACCCTGGCGCTGGGGCGCCTGCTCGGCATCCCCAGAGAGCTCACGCTGCTGGTGGCCTGCGGTTTCTCGATCTGCGGGGCGGCCGCCGTGGCCGGGGCCAGCGGGGTCACCGACCCGGAGGAGAAACGGCCCGAACTGACTGCGACAGCGCTCGCGCTGGTGGTGCTGTTCGGCACCGGGATGATCGCGCTCATCCCGTTCGGCGCCGCAGCGCTGGGGCTCGATGAGCACTCAGCGGGTCTGTGGGCCGGGGCCTCGATCCATGAGGTCGCGCAGGTGGTCGCGGCCGGCGGGGCGATCGGCGGTGGCGCACTGACGGTCGCGGTGATCGTCAAGCTCGCCCGCGTGCTCATGCTCGCACCGGTCATGGCGGGGCTGAGCCTGTACACGCGTCGCGTCAGCGGCGACGGCGGGCATCGTCCCCCGATCATGCCGCTGTTCGTGGCTGGGTTCCTGGCCATGGTGGTCCTGGGGTCGCTCGTGCCGCTGCCCAGCGCGGTGCTGAGCGGCGCGAGCTTCGCGCAGACCCTGCTGCTGGCGGCGGCGATGTTCGCTCTGGGCACCGGAGTGCGGATCAGGGATCTGCTGTCCCTGGGGCCACGCCCGGTGCTGCTGGCCGCGGCCTCCACCGCAGCGGTCACAACCATCGCACTCGCGGGCATCATTCTGGCGTCCTGACCGCACCTGCGCGGCTATAATCATCCGCATGACGCAGATGCGGGTACGAGAGGCCGCCGTGTTCCTGGGAGTCAGTGAGGACACGGTGCGGCGCTGGGTGGAGCGCGGCATCCTTCCGGCGAGCGCCGATGCCAGCGGGCGCACCGTGATTGCGGGCATCGATGTGGCACGGCGGGCGCGCGAGCTCGCACATGCCCCGACGCCCGATGGTGCCTCGTCGGCCCGGAACCGGTTCACGGGACTGGTCACCGACGTGGTCGCCGATACGGTCATGGCGCAGGTCGAGCTGCAGTGCGGGCCGTTTCGGGTGGTGTCCCTCATGAGCTCCGAAGCCGTGCGGGAGCTGGGTCTTGCCCCGGGGGTCGTCGCAACCGCCGTCGTGAAGGCCACACAGGTGATCATCGAGGCGGAACACACCGGAGCGTCGGCGACATGAGCACACACTTCGCCCGTCGCCTCCTGGCACTGCTGGGAGCCCTCCTCCTGCTCGCGGGATGCGCCCGGGGCGCCGGCCCGTCGGAGTCGTCTCCCGTGACGCTCCAGGTCTTCGCCGCCGCGTCGCTGCAGCTGCCGTTCGAGGAGCTCGGGCAACTGTTCGAGGCGCAGCAGGAGGGCGTGAGCGTGAGCTTCACCTTCGCCGGGTCGTCCACCCTGGTCGAACAGATCCAGCACGGCGCCCCGGCAGACGTGTTCGCCGCCGCCGATGAGCGCACCATGCACAAGCTCACCGATCAGGACCTGCATGGCGCTGAGCCCATCGCGTTTGCCACCAATACGCTCATGATCGCCGTGCCGCCCGGGAATCCCGCGGACATCACCGACCTCGCCTCCCTGGCTCAGCTGGGCGTGAACCTCGTGGTGTGCGCGCCCGAGGTGCCCTGCGGAGCTGCGACGCAGCAGGTCGAGCAGGCCGCCGGTCTCAGCTTCTCACCGGTGAGCGAGGAGCAGTCGGTCACGGATGTGCTCGGCAAGGTCACGAGCGGTGAGGCCGATGCGGGGTTGGTCTATGCCACGGATGTGCGCAAGGCCGGGGATGCTGTCGAGGGCATCACGTTCCCGCAGGCGGAGGACGCAGTGAACATCTACCCGATCACGACGGTGAAGGACTCTGCCGACCCTGCGCTCGCCCAGGAGTTCGTGGATCTCGTGACCAGCGAGGACGGGCAGCGGGCGCTCGCCGAGCACGGGTTCGCAGGCCCATGAGCGCTCCAGGCAGCAGCATGCCGCGCTGGGTTCTCGTGCCCGCACTGCTGGGAGCACTGTTCGTGACCCTCCCGCTCATCTCCATGGCCCTACGCGTCAGCTGGACGGAGTTTCTCCCGCTCGTGACCAGCGCATCCTCTCTCGCGGCTTTACGCCTGAGCCTGGTGACCGCGACCTGTGCGACGGCGGCGTGCGTGGTGCTCGGGGTACCGCTGGCGATGCTTCTGGCCCGCGCGAGACTGCCGGGGCGCGCTCTGCTGCGCTCTGCCGTTCTCATCCCCCTTGTGCTCCCGCCGGTGGTGGGCGGCATCGCGCTGCTGTACACCTTCGGGCGCCAGGGCCTGCTGGGACGTCACCTGGAGGTCCTGGGCGTGCAGATAGCGTTCTCGACCGCCGCGGTGGTGATCGCCCAGACCTTTGTGGCTCTGCCGTTTCTCGTGCTCTCCCTCGAGGGCGGTCTGCGCACCGCCGGGACCCGGTACGAGCAGGCCGCTGCCGGTCTGGGTGCGGGGCCCACGCGCGTGTTCACACACATCACCCTGCCGCTTCTGCTCCCATCTCTCGCCTCCGGCACGGTGCTCTCCTTCGCGCGAGCGCTCGGCGAGTTCGGAGCCACGATCACCTTCGCCGGAAGCCTGCAGGGAACCACGCGGACGCTGCCGCTGGAGATCTATCTGCAGCGCGAGAGCGGCCCGGATGCCGCGGTCGCGCTGTCCTTCCTGCTGATGATCGTGGCGGTGCTCGTCATCGTCCTCGCGTATCGGCGGAGCCCGGCATGAACGACCAGCCATCGGCTCTGGACCTGCACGCGGTGGTGCCGGAGCGCGGCGTGGATGTCGCGCTCACGGTGCCCGCGGGCCGCACCCTGGCGCTCGTGGGCCCCAATGGTGCGGGGAAGTCCACGGTGCTCGCCGCCGCAGCCGGGACGGTCCGCACGACGGGCGGTCATGTGCGCCTGGAGGGCACCGACGTGGGTGGGGATCCCGTGCACGCGAGGCGCATCGTGACCCTCAAGCAGGACCCGCTGCTGTTCCCGCATCTGAGCGTCGCCCAGAACATCCGCTTCGCGGCCGCAGCGGGCGGGGTCTCGCGGGCGGAGATCCGCGAGCGCACGGATGAGCAGATCACGGCGCTCGAGCTCGGGGCACTGGCTCGGCGCCTGCCCGGGGAACTTTCCGGGGGGCAGGCGCAGCGGGTGGCGATTGCGCGGGCGCTGGCGGCGCGGCCGGCCGTGCTGCTGCTGGATGAGCCCTTTGCGGCCCTGGACGTGCAGGCGGCGCCCGCCTTGCGGGAGGTGCTGCGCCGGGCCCTCGTCGGCCGCACCGCGGTGATCGTCACCCATGAGGTTCTCGATGTTGTCACCCTCGCGCAGCACGCCGTCGTGCTGGAGCAGGGGCGGGTGGCTGAGCAGGGCTCGGTCGAGCAGGTGCTCTCTCGGCCCGCCACCCGCTTCGCCGCCCGCTTCGCCGGGCTGAACCTGGTGGAGGGGTGCTGGGACGGCGAGTATGTGCGCGGAACGGGGCACAGGAGGGATGAGCTGCGCATTCCGGCGCGCTACGGCCGGCGTGCGGGTACGCGGGTTCGCACGGTGTTCCCACCCTCCGCCGTGCGGCTGGCGCCCGATGGGCCGATCACCGTTGAGGTGACCTCCCTGGTTCCGCAGGGCGCGCTAGTGCGGGTGCACTGCGGTGAGCTCCTCGCTGAGCTGTCTGCCGCGCAGTTGGCTGCGCAGGGCATCGCCCCGGGCCAGGAGCTGCGCCTGGACGTGGCGGCATCCGAGGTCACCGTCTACCCGGCCGGGCCCTAGCATGCGCTTCATGCCCGCTCCCGTGCCCCAGACCCCCGACGGTCCGTTCCTGCGGGTCCTGCAGGCGGAGCTGCTAGAGCGCCATGGCCCGCAAGGCTGGTGGTGGCCGGGCGAGAGCGCGTTCCACATCGCGCTGGGGGCGGTGCTGGTGCAGCGTTGCCGCTGGGTGCAGGCCCAGGCGGCGCTGGACGCCCTGAAGGCGGCCGGACTGGATGTTCCGCGGCGCCTCGCGGCGGCCGATGAGCAGACGCTCCTTCCCCTGGTGCGGGCCGCGGGCTTCCCGCGCAGCAAGCCGCGCCGGGTGCTGGCGCTCGGCCGCTGGTGGGACGAGCGCGCGCAGGCCGCGAGGGAGCTCGATGATGCGGATCTGCGCCGGGAGCTGCTGGCCGTGGAGGGGATCGGTGAGGAGACCGCCGATGCGATCAGCCTGTACTGCTTCGAGCGCCCAGCGTTCCTGTGCGATGAGTACGCCCGGCGGGTCCTCACCGCCCGGGGTGTCGCCGTCCCAGGCACCTATCGCACCTTCGCGCAGCTGCTCGCTCCGGGGCTCGCCGCCGCGGCTTTCACGGTGCCCGAGCTCGCGGAGCTGCACGGCCTGGTCGTCGAGGAGGGCAAGACCGTGGCACGGCCTCGGTCGGGTGCGTGATCAGGGCCTGGTCAGAGCCTCCTCAGGGCAGGGAGGTGATGATCTCCTCGAGACGCTGTGCCATCGGCTCCAGCCCGTAGCACGCGGCGTTCTCCCGGGCCGCAGCCGGGGTCACCTCGAGCGCCGCCCGGATCGCAGCGGCGAGGTCGGCGGTCTCGGTACTCTCGGCCACCACTCCCCCGCCCTTGATCACCTCCGGCATGGCCCCACGCGGGGTCGCGGCCACGGGGGTGCCGCTGGCCATGGCCTCCACGGGCGCCAGGCCAAAAGGCTCCGCCCACAGCGGTGAGGCGATGAAGACATCGGCCCGGGCCAGCTCCTGGCGGATCTGGGCGTGGGAGAGGTGGCCCACGTGCTCGATGCTCGGCCCGCCCGCTGCGCGTGCGGCCTGTATCCGGGGTCGCACCTGTTCCTCCATGTAGTCAGGGTCCGAGAGCAGGCCGCTGATCCGCAGGGCCACCCCAGCCTGCTGGGCGGCGTCGATCGCGACGTGCACACCCTTTTGATGGGTGATGCGTCCGGTCCACAGCGCCTGGGGCACACCACCGTCCCGGTCCGGCGCACACGTCGGGGCCACCGCACCCCAGAAGGCAGTGTCCACGCCGTTGGGCAGGACGCCCACCCCCGGGTAGTGCTCGCTCCAGGCGCGCGCATTGGCGGCGGAGACGGTGACGAAACGGTGGCGCGCCGGCAGAGTCGCGTCGCGCGCGAAATGTTCCAGGTACGACGGCACCGGTACGGGACTGTGCATGATGCTGACCAGGGGCTGCTCTGCAAGGAGGTCGTGCGGCAGGGCGCTCAGAGAGTTGTTGATGACCACGTCCGGGGGGTCAGCAGCCACCGCGACGCAGGCCCGACGGATCGCGGCCTCGCTGCGCTCATCCTGCACAGCACCCCGCTCGGGGTCGGGGGTCAGCGCGTAGTCATGCTCGGCGGCCTCGATCACGTGCAGCTGCGCTCCCGGCGGCATCTCGCTGCCCTCCTTGGCCAGCAGCGTCACCGCATGCCCGCGCTCCAGCAGGGCACGGGTGAGCATGATCGAGTGCATTTCCATGCCGCCGACCCACGGCTCGCGCAGCGGATGGTGGGGGTGGCAGATCATCGCAATCCGCATGGTGGACCTTCCGGGACGGACACGCCGAGCACCACCGCGGTGCACAGCCTTGCCGGCACGCTACGGCCCAGGGGCACGGTCATGCCCAGGCCCCCACATCCGTCGGCATCATCACTGGTCAGCGAACCGACCGTCAGGACGGTCCGGAGTATCACGGTGGGCTCCGGAGAGTCGCGGTGGGCCGGGCGTCTTCAGTCGTCCGCGGGAGCACGCACCCCGTCCAGCACCGCATCGAGCACAGCTTCGACCTGCGGATCGGTGAGCGGTGTGCGCACGATCGAGGCGGAGACGAGGATCGGTGCGGTCAGCAGGTGGGTGATGAGCGCGGTGGACACGTCCTCACGCAGCTCTCCGCGCTCCCGCGCCGCCGCAAGAATGCGCGGCAGCGTCTTCTCCTGCGCCTCCCAGCTGCGCCGATTGGCATGCGCGAAATGCGCTTCTGCGCTCGTGGCGGCCAGTCCATTGAGGACTCGCTCGAGCCGAGAGTCGGAGAAGTCTCGGAAGGCCAGCAGGTAGCTCAGCAGGTCAGCACGAAGATCGCCGACGGTCTGGACGGTGAAGCTGCGGTAGTAGGCCTCGAGCGCATCAGCGACCAGCGCCTCGCGGTCGGCCCAGCGCCGATGCAGGGTGCGGCGGCTGACACCGGCGGCGTCGGCGATGTCCTGCATGGTGAAGTCGGTGCCGCGCTCCTCCAGCAGGCTGAGCACGGCGGCATGGATCGCCTCGGTGTTGCGCCGGGTGCGCCCGCCGGGGCGCACGGACCCGTAGGTGGCGGGATTCTCCGCATCTGCCTCTGACCTGCTCATCTGCCCAGCATAGAGAACTGAGCAAACGTCGCCCCTTGACGTGGTCTCCCCTCATCGCACTAGTGTCCCTTTGTGAGTCATTAGGGGCTTGCTCTCCCGACCGAAAGGACCCTGCCATGCGTACGCTCATCCTCGGTGCCGGCGGTGTCGGCTCCGGTGCCGCCCGTCACCTGTCCGCCCTTCGCCCCGACCTCGATCTGCGCATCGCCGATCTGTACGAGGAGGCGGCCCAGCGCGTCGCCGCAGAGCTCGGCCCCCGCGCCGAAGGCATCGCCGTGGATCTGCATGACCCGGCATCCCTCGCCGCGGCCCTCGACGGGGTGGATGCCGTGCTGCACACCGCGGGCCCCTTCTACCGCAACGCCCGACCGGTGCTGGAGGCCGCGGCCGAGCGCGGCATCGCGTACCTCGACATCGATGATGACGACGACATGCTCCTGTCGCTGCTCGGAGATGAGGAGCTTCGGGGCCGGGCCGAGGAGTCCGGGGCCCGCCTCGTGGTCGGCGCAGGCACCACCCCGGGGATGTCGAACCTCGTGGCGCGCCGCAGCATCGATGCGCTCGATGAGGCGCAGGACGTGCAGATCACGATGCTGCTGCCGCTCGCGGTGGCGAAGCGCTTCAGCCCGGCGGTGCTCGATCACATGGTGCACATCAGCACCGGGGAGGTGCTCGCGCAGCGCGATGGCGAGATCACCCCGATCCCCGCCTATGCCGAGCCCCGGGAGGTGACTCCTCCCGGCGCGCAGCAGAGCGCTCCGGCGCTGACCGCGGGCCATGGCGAGACGGTCATGCTCGCACGTTCGTTCCCGCACCTGCAGGAAGTCACGGTCCGCCTGTCGTGGCTCGGCGAGCAGGGCAATGCGACATGGCGGATGATCACCGCGATCGCCCGCGGCGCCGAGGGCGAGATCGAAGGGCTCGGGGCGACCGCCACCCAAGTCCTCGTCCACCTCATCCGTGCTGGCGCCCTCGATGAGCTGCTGGCGAGCGAGGGCGTCCCGACGGTGGGGACGCTCGTGGAGGTGCAGGGACTGCGCAACGGCCAGCCGGTGCGGCTGCGCACGCTCATGGATCTGCTGGGCAAGCGGGATGTGCCGCCCGAGATGCGGCAGGACCCGACGGCCGTCGCGGCGGCCATCGGCCTGGACGCCCTGCTGGACGGACGGGTCACGGGCACCGGTGTGCTGACCCCGGAGCTGTGCTTCGATGCGGAGGATCTGCTGCGCCGCTTCGAGGCGGACTCGACGGTGCTTTTCGTCGAGGATGAGATCGTCGAGGGGCCCGCCGCACAGTGAAATAGCCGCACCGTGAGGTAGCAGGCCAGAGCATCAGGCCCGGCTGGAACTCCCCCCGGCCGTGCGACCACGCAAAAGCCGGAGCCGCGGCGTCACCTCTCGATGATGCCACGGCTCCGGCTGCTGGTGGACCTAGCGGGAGGCTTGTCGAAACTTGCCCCTGCGCTGGTTCGTATGGGGCGGCTGCACCGAACGATCCGCGCCCGCGCGGCACGTGCCACCCATCGGCGAGTGGCGCCGGACAGCATGCAACGCAGAGTCACCGGCGAGGCGCTCGAAGCTGCGGTAGCGCGCTACCGCGCTGGAGAGACTCTTCGCGCGATCGCCACCGATGTCGGTCTCAGTCGTCACGGGCTGGCGGCATTGCTCCGGGAGCGAGCCTCGGGCTTTCATCGTTGAGGTGTCCGAGGGGTGGTCGTAGACGCGGAAAGGTGCTCCTGACCTGGAAGAATAGGGCT
>NZ_PNHL01000008.1:0-24700 GCF_002871795.1 Brachybacterium sp. UMB0905
GACGACAACCTCCCGCAGGTCACCACGACCCGCCATCTCAGGTGTCAACAACAGAAGGGTAAGCCCAGTGGCTTCTGCCTTCGCGATCGCCATCAGTTTCATTGGCTGGTCGTTCTTCCGGTTCCTCCGCAGGAACGTACTTCACCTGCCGAAACATTCCTTCTTCCGTGCCTGGGCGGGCATCAAGGAGGAGGATGGTCGGACCTACCCGTACTCGCTTCGTCTGGCGATGCGGTGCCCGAAGTGCAAGAACCAGAAGCTCCGCTTCCAGCAGGCCCCCGAGACCTGGGTTGACTTCTACGAGAAGACTGGCAAGCGCACCAAGCGCCATGTGACGAGTTGGGCGCCGATGGCTGTCTGCCCGCGCAACGAGGAGCACTCGATCCGGGTCGATATCTCGGGCAATGACTTTGACGAGACGCTGCCTCGATAAGCCCAGCTCGAGGCGCTACTGTGGGCTTGGCCGCACCATCTAGTGCGAGCCACTTGTCGCGCCGTGGCACGGGCGCCCTCAGGGCCCGGTCACGGGTGTGAAGTACTCTCGCCCAGAGCGATCCGACGCAGTTCGGCGAGCGCCTCGCGCATGCGGGTCTCGGTCTCGGTGTCGAAGCCCGCCTCGCGGTAGTCCTCGGAGTCCGGGAAGTTCGGGTGGCCAGGCGTGAGGATGGTCGCCAGCTGCGGTCCTTCCAGCCCCGGATCGTTGCTCTGCCCCATGGCGATGATCTGCTGCGCGCTCCATCGGCCGTCCAGCATGATCGCCGCGGCATCGAGATAGTCGCGGACTTCAAAGCGGGAGTACAGGGCGGCGATCTTGCTGCCCACCGAATCGCGGACATCAAGCACGGGGCCGATCTCCATGCGCGCGGCAGGGTAACCGCGCCAGTCAGCTCCCAGGTCGAAGCCGATCTCATGCCCGCCCCACAAGATGCGACCGTCGACGAAGCCCGGAAACTCACGGTCGACGCTGAGGTCCGCGCCGTGGGAGGCGAGATGTCGGCGCAGGGCAGGAAGCACATCGGGGATGCACTGACCTTCTTCCCCGGTGGTGAACAGATCCACGTCCTTGGTGACGCGGTGCGTGAGCCCGTGTTCGATGAGTGCACTGCCCCCGGTGAGCACGAAGTTCGTCTCCCGCAGGGCTTCGAGCATCATCCTGGCGACCTCACGACGGGCCGCATCCTGCCCCGATGCCATCAGCAGCCCTCAAACTCCCGCACGAGCTGTGGAAACCGCTCGGTCCACAGCTCTGTGATCCGCTGGTCGAGACCGAGCTGGGGCCACACATCGACCAGGAGATCTGGGTGGAGGAAGCGAACCAGGTCCTCACGAGTCCCGTTGCTGAGGACGGACTGGTAGATGCGCCGACGGTCGCGCGGTACATCGAGGTCGAAGGTGTCGCGCAAACCCGACCAGTGCACGGTCACGGGGAGGGTGACCATCCCGGTCGTCGGCCCCGCGAGCTCATCAAGGGAATCCACGATCGCGTACGGCTTGATGTCGCGGAAGCGCACTCTCTGCTCAGTCATGACCATCCCCCTTCGCCCTGGAATCCTCCCACCAGGCTACAGACCGCCGGTTCGGCGGCCCCTGGCCTCAGATCCAGATCGCGGGGTCCATGTGGTCATCGGGCTGCGCGGCACCGCGCCGCACCTGGGCGGGGATGCCGACGGCGGTGGCGCGGGCGGGCACGTCCTTGACGACGACCGCGTTGGCGCCCACCTGCGAGCCGTCCCCCAGTTCGATGGGTCCGAGCACGCGGGCGCCGGCGCCGATCACGACCCCATCGCCGACGGTGGGGTGGCGCTTGACGCGCTCCATGGAGCGCCCGCCCAGGGTCACGCCGTGGTAGAGCATCACGTCATCCCCCACTTCGGCGGTCTCCCCGATCACCACGCCCATGCCGTGATCGATGAAGAAGCGTCGGCCGATCTGCGCCGCGGGATGGATCTCCACCCCCGTCACCGAACGGGCTCCCTGCGCGAGCACCATGGCGCTGCGCCGCGCTCCCCGCTGCCAGAGCCGATGCGCCAGGCGATGCGTCCAGATCGCGTGCAGCCCCGGGGAAGTCAGCAGGATCGTGAGGTCATCAGTCGCTGCCGGATCGCGGCGATGGGCCGCGGCAAGATCCTCCCGGACTCTCGCCACCGCGCCACGCGCCGCCTCCATCAGCCCCATGCCGATCAGTCCCGATACTCGGCATACAGCGGGGTGGACAGGTAGCGCTCACCGAAGGAGGGAACGACCACGACGATCAACTTCCCGGCCATCTCGGGGCGGGAGCCCACGCGCACGGCCGCCTCGATCGCGGCGCCCGAGGAGATGCCCACCAGCAGGCCCTCGGTGCGGGCCACGGCGCGGGCGCGCTCCATCGCGGTCTCGGCGTCGATGTCCTGGATCTCGTCGTAGATCTCCTGGTCCAGGACGGTGGGCACGAAGTTCGCGCCGAGCCCCTGGATCTTGTGAGGGCCGGGGGCGCCGCCGCTGAGGATCGGCGATTCGGCGGGCTCGACGGCGATCACGCGCAGCGCGGGCTTGCGCTCCTTGAGCACCTGGCCAACCCCGGTGATGGTGCCGCCGGTGCCGATGCCGGCCACGAGCGCATCGACCTGCCCGTCGGTGTCCGCCCAGATCTCCTCCGCGGTGGTGCGGCGGTGGATCTCGGCGTTGGCGGGGTTGTCGAACTGGCGCACCTGGACAGCGCCGGTTTCCTCGGCGATCTGCTCGGCCTTCGCGACAGCGCCCTTCATGCCCGCGGCGGCCTCGGTGAGCTGGAGCTCGGCACCGAAGGCGCGCAGCAGCATGCGGCGCTCCATCGACATCGACTCCGGCATCGTCAGGATGACCCGGTAGCCACGGGAGCTACCGATCATGGCCAGGGCGATGCCAGTGTTGCCGCTGGTGGCCTCGACGATGGTGCCGCCGGGCTGCAGCTGTCCAGACTGCTCGGCCGCGTCGATCATGGCCAGGGCGATGCGGTCCTTGACGGAGGCGGCCGGGTTGAAGGATTCGAGCTTCGCCGCCACGGTGGCCTGCACGTCCTCGCCCAGGTGATTGAGCTTCACCAGCGGCGTGCGGCCCACGAGCTGGGAGACGTCGTCATAGATAGGCATGGTGATCCTCCGTCCCGGGAGCCTTCCGGCAGGCTCCAAGAATTGCTTAGGGTCATCATAACGAGAACCGCCGGGGGTGGCCAGGCATCAATCAGCACCGGTGAGGGCCGTCATAGGCTTGCTACAGTCAGGTCAGGACGACGCGAGGGAGCGTCGGGGAAGGCCGCCTTGAGACTGAGCACCCATGGAGCCGCGCTGCGTGATGAGCACGACCGGCACCGCATCCTCCACGGCATCAACCTGGTGGCCAAGGGCCGTCCCGGCGCCACTGACCCCGCCGCCTTCCATGGCACGTGGCAGCAGGAGGATCTCGAGCATCTCGCCGCACTCGGGCTGGACAGCGTGCGCCTGGGTCTGAACTGGGCCGCAACCGAACCCTCCCCCGGCGAATACTCCACCGCGCATCTGGACTGGATCTGCGCGCAGCTGGACGCCTGTGAGCGCGCGGGCCTCACGGTCGTGCTCGATGCGCACCAGGACCTCTACTCCCAGCAGTTCGGCAACGGCGCCCCAGCCTGGGCCACCCTCACCTCCCACCCCTTCGAGGCCACCGAGCTGTGGAGCGACGCCTACCTCACCTCCCCCGCCGTCCACGAGGCCTATGACGCGTTCTGGGCAGATGCCCCGGGCCCGGAGGGCGTCGGGATCCGCAGCCGCTTCGCCGCGATGTGGGGCGCGGTGCTGGACCGCTGCGCCGGGCACCCCGCGCTGATCGGCTGCGATGTCCTCAACGAACCCACGCCCGGCAACGCGGCACCGCAGATCCTCGGCGCCCTCGTGCTCGCGATCGCCGACGTGCTCGGCGAGGATCCCGCCACGATCGCCGCGGACCTCGAGGGCCCCGAGCGGAAGTTCGCGCGATTGCAGGACATCGAGGATCCCGCAGTGCACCGGGCGATCGGGGATCGCGTGGCCCCGCTGCTGGCACCCTTCGAGACTGGCCCCGTGCACGCGCTGTACACGCAGGTGGCGAAGCAGATCCGGGCCCGCGATGAGCAGCTGCTGATCCTGCGCGAGCACTCGTACTTCTCGAACATCGGCGTGCCCGCGGCCATTCCGCTGCTCGAGGACGCCACCTGGGCGTACTCCCCGCACGGCTATGACCTCGTGGTGGACACCCCGGCGATGCCACTGGCGAGCGATGCGCGGATCTCCACGATCTTCGACCGCGCCGCCGAGACCGCCGAGCGCCTGGCCGTGCCGGTGATCGTCGGGGAATGGGGCGCCTTCGAGCAGCACACCGGCATCGCCCGGCATGCCCGCCATCAGCTGGATCTCTTCGACCGCCGCTCCTGGTCCTGGTTCTACTGGTGCTGGTCGGAGGGCTTCGCGGGCAGCGAGGCCGCACAGATGCTGGACCGGCCGCGCGCCATCGCCGTGGCCGGCACGGACCTCATCGCCGCCGGCACACCGGACGGCTCCTGGGAGGCGCGCTGGCAGGGCACCGACGGCACCGCCCCGAGCGAGTTCCGGGTGCGGCCTGAGCTCACCGTGACGCTCCAGGTCGACGGAGACCAGGTCTCCGTGGACCGCCGGGGCGACCGGGTGCTCATCGACCCCCGGGAGGGCGCCCACCACCTGCGGACGAGCTGAGATGGCAATGCCGTGGAAACGGCGGGCGCTGCTGGCCACCCCACTGCCCGCCGCGTGGATGTCCTCGGTGATCATCCACAACCTGTACGTGAAGTTCTACACCGACGTGGTGGGACTGGACACCCGCTACGTCGGCTGGGTGTACCTGGCCTTCAACATCTGGAACGTCCTGAACGACCCGGTGTTCGGGGTGCTGCTGGACAAGATGCGCTATCGCCCCGGCAAGGGAAAGTTCCTGCTGGTGATGCGGGTGACGATCCCCTTCCTCCTGCTCGGGCTGATGGCGATGGCGTGGACGCCCTCCACCTGGTCGCAGGGCGCGATCCTCGCCGTGTTCCTGCTGGAGCTGTTCATCTTCGATGTGGCCGCGACGCTCTACCTGATCTCGGCCACGAGCTACGTGTACCTCGCCGCACCCACCCGCGAGGACCGTATCGACGTGGAGGTGATGCGCTCCTGGATCGGCAACGCGATCTCCTCGGTGGCGACGATCGTGGCGACCCAGCTGCTGGTGGGCGATGCGATCACCGAACGCCTCACCCTGAACGTGCTGGTCATGGGTGTCGTGCTGGTCAACGGCATCTTCTACCTCATCGGGGCCTTCGCGCTGAAGGATCCCCCGGAACTGTATGAGCACGGCGACGGCGGCACCGCTCATATCACCGGCTCCCGGCTGCGGCAGGACCTGCTAGAGATCCTGCGTCTACGGGCGTTCTGGGCGCTGTTCGGACACGGGCTCACCTTCCTGGCGCCCATGGGGATCTACTTCACCGCCTTCCTGTTCTTCATGGATGACGTCATCGGCTCCACCGGCACGCAGGCCACGATCGCCGACGTGGGATCGATGCTCATCGTTCTTGCGCTGCTGCCCCTCGTGGCGCGGATGATCAAACGGGTGGGATCGCGCACCGCGCTGTGGCTGGCGACCCTGCCATACCTGGCGGGCTTCACAGCGCTACTGCTGCTGGCCGAACGCTGGTTCCATGTACTGGCCTGCTATGTGCTCATCATGGCCGGGCGCTACATGGTGACGATCTCCACCTCCACCCTGGATGCTGCGCTCATCGACGACGACGAACGCCGCACCGGGATCCGCAAGGCCGGCACGATCGCCTCGGTGAGGGCCCTGCTGACAGCGCCGGTGGCAGGCACCCAGATGGTGATCTACATGGCGATCCTCAACCACGGCGGGTACATCTCCGGGGCCGCGGAGCAGACGGCCTCTGCCCAGGAGGCGATCCGCTGGGCGACCGCCGGGGTGCCGATCCTCTTCGCGCTGCTGGGGCTGCTGCCTCTGGCGCTGCTGCCCTATTCGCGTGAGCGCGAGCGAGAGCTCTCCCTCTGGTCCGAACAGCAGCGAGCTCGTGAAGGCACTGCCGTGTCCGGGCCCAAGGGGTCCCGTGAGGTCAATACACCATCCCCATGAGCTCGCGGACCCGCTGCAGGGTCGCATCGGCCTCCGCGTTGGCCCGCTCGTTGCCGCGACGGAGCACCTCGAACAGGTACCCCGGGTCCTGCTCGAGCTCTGCCCGGCGCTCGCGCAGCGGACGCAGGTGCTCATTGAGGACTTCGGCGGTGTACATCTTCAACGTGCCCGCGCCCTTGTCGCCGATCTCCTCGGCGATCTCCTGCGGGGCGCGGCCGGAGCATTCCGCCGCAATCGTCAGCAGGTTCGCGACCTCTGGGCGGCCCTCGGGGTCGAAGGTGATGAGCCGATCGGAATCGGTCTTTGCCTTCTTGATCTTCTTGAGCGTCTCATCGGCCGTCATCCTCAGCATGACGGTGTTGCCGCGGGACTTGCTCATCTTGTGCTCCCCATCCAGGCCCAGGATCGTCGGCGCCTCGGAGAGCAGTGCCGAGGGCGGCGCGAAGTACTGCTCGCCGCCCGCATAGCGCTCATTGAAGCGCCGGGCGATCACTCGGGTCTGCTCGATATGGGGCAGCTGGTCGCGCCCCACGGGCACGAGGTTACCGTGGCAGAACAGGATGTCGGCGGCCTGGTGGACGGGGTAGGTCAGCAGCAGTCCGCCCATGGCGGACTTCCCTGCTGCGGCGAGCTCCGCCTTCACGGTGGGGTTGCGCTCCAGCTCCGGCTGGGTGACCAGGGACAGGAACGGCAGCATGAGCTGGTTCAGGGCCGGGACGGCGGAGTGGGTGAAGATCGTGGAGCGCTCGGGGTCGATCCCGGCGGCGAGGTAGTCGGTCAGCAGCTCGCGCACCGAGCCCTTGATGTCTCCGATGACATCGCGGTCGGTGATCACCTGGTAGTCCGCGACGATCAGCCAGGTCTCCACGCCCATGTCCTGCACCCGCACGCGGTTGCGCAGGGATCCGAAGTAGTGGCCGATGTGCAGGGCACCGGTGGGCCGATCCCCGGTGAGCATGCGCAGCCCGGAGGGGTCCTCGCCGATCTTCCGCCACAGGGCGTCGCTGCGCTCCGCAGCGGTGTCATAGCTGGTGCGGGTCTGGGCACCGGCGATGGTCTGGTCGTCAGCGGGCACGGCGGGGGCATCGTTCGAGGAGGTCACCGGGCCATGCTAACCGGCCCGCCGCTCACCCCTCACGCCGGGCGCCCCGGCATTTCCCGCCCTGTGGTGGCCGTCCTGCCCGAAGACGCTCAGGACGCGCCCCCGGGGGCGGCTGCGGTGGAGCCGCGCACCACGAGCTGGGGACGGAACACCACCTCGGTACGGGAGGGCCGACGGGATGCCTCCCCGCCCTTGAGGGCGGTGCGCACGGCGGCGCGGGCGATCGTGCCCACGGCCTGCCGCACCGTCGTCAGAGGCGGGTCGGTCAGAGCCGCCCAGAAGACATCGTCGTACCCCACCACGGAGACGTCTCGCGGTACCGCGAGCCCCAGGGAGCGCACGCCCTCGAGGGCGCCGGCGGCCATGACATCGGAGCCGCAGATGATTGCGCTCACCCCGCGGTCCACGAGGTCACGGGCCGCCTCGTAGCCGCCGGCATAGGAGAAGTCGGTGAAGGCGACCGGCTGGGGCTCGCTCCCCCAGTCGGCGGTGGCCTGTTCGAAGGCACGCAGCTTCTGGCGCACGGGGAACGTGTGCTCATCACCCACTGCAAGGCCCACCCGACGGTGCCCGAGTTCCTGCAAATGAGTGAGCACCACGCCGATCGCGTGCCCATCGTCACTGGAGAGGAATGCGGCCTCGAGCTCTTCGCGCACGCCGTTGACGAGCACGAGCGGCAGCCCGGCCTTGGTCACCTCGCGGTAGTGATCCAGCGGCGCGCGCTCCTGGGCGTGGTGGCCGGAGACAACAATGATGGCGCTCACCCCAGCCCGCAGGAAGCGCTGCAAGATCTCTTGCTCTCTTTCCACGGTCCTTGCACGGAAGGCGACCAGGATCGCGGCCCCACGCTCGAACAGCTCGACCTCCAGACGCTCCACCCACGAGGCGAACACCTGGTTGTCGAGGTCCGGCACCAGCACTCCGACCACCGGCGCCGAGGGCGCCTCGAGCGCCTCGACACTGCGCCCCAGCTTCCGGGCGGCATCGATCACGGTGCGACGGGTCCCCTCGTTGACGCCCGGTTTCCCGTTCAGCACACGGGAAACGGTCGCTTCGCTGACACCGGCCTCGGCGGCGATGTCGATCAGACGAGCCATGCGTCCAGCCTCTCAAGCCCACAGCATCCTCACTGTGGCCCAATCGATACCTGCAAGATCTTGCTGATTCTTGCACAGCTGCGCTCGAAAGGTCTACTCTTAGCCTCACACCGAGCACCGCCACCGAGGCCGGCCGCTCCACGATTCATAGGAGAAGACGTGCAGATTCGACGGAAGAGTTTCCTCGCCCTCAGCGGTGCCGCCGCGGGGGCAGCCCTCCTGGCCGCATGCGGCGGGGATGACAGCACCACCGGGACCGACGGCACGGGCGAGGCCGGCGGCGCGAGCGATGGCGGCGGCGAGGGTGAGGGCGGCGCCCCGGCCCGCGCGGACGCCGACCTCGTGATCTGGACCGATGAGGTCAAGGCCGGGGCTCTCGAGGAGCCCGCTATGAAGTGGGGCGAGGAGAACGGCCTCTCCGTGGCCGTGCAGATCGTCGCTAAGGACCTCCAAAACAACTTCATCACCGCCAACCAGGCCGGCAACGGCCCGGACATGATCGTGGCCGCCCACGACTGGATCGGCAACCTGGTCCAGAACGGCTCGATCTCCCCCGTGCAGCTGCCCGGCAACGCCACCGAGGGCATCGCCCCCATCGGTATGACCGCGGTGACCTACGACGGCCAGACCTACGGCGTCCCCTACGCCGTGGAGACCCTCGTGCTCTACTCCAACAAGGAGCTGACCGACGTTGCGGAGCCGAAGACCGTCGAGGAGATGGTCGAGGCTGCGAAGGCCGGCGGCGCCGAGCATGTGCTGGCCCTCCCCGTCGGCGAGCAGGGCGACGCCTACCACATGGAGCCCTTCTATACCTCTGCCGGCGGCTACCTGTTCGGCAAGGACGACGAGGGCAACTCGGACCCCAGCGACGTGGGCGTAGGCCAGGAGGGCTCGATCGCCGCGGCCGAGAAGATCGGCGAGCTGGGCGAGCAGGGCGTGCTGAAGACCTCCATCTCGGGCGACAACTCGATCTCGCTGTTCACCGACGGCAAGGCCGCCTACCTCATCTCCGGCCCCTGGGCGCTGGCGGACATCCGCACCGCCGAGATCGACTTCGGCATGACCGCGGTCCCGGGCTTCGACGGCATGGACCCGGCGGTCCCCTTCGCCGGCGTCAACGCGTTCTACGTCGCCGCCGGTGGCAAGAACCCCGGCAACGCGCAGAGCTTCGCGAGCGCCGTGGCCACCGACCCCTCGATCGTCGAGGCGATGTTCGCCAAGAACGAGCTGCCCCCGGTGAACCTGGAGCTGCAGGACTCGATGTCCGGTGAGTACCCGGAGATCATCAAGATCGCCCAGTTCGCCGAGGGCGCGGACCCGATGCCGGCCATTCCCGAGATGGCCGCGATCTGGGGCCCGCTCGGGCTCGCCTACGCGAACATCGTGAGCGGCGCCGACCCGGAGAAGACCATCACCTCCGCAGGTGATGAGATCACAGGCGCCATCGGCGGCTGATCCCGCCGGGGGCGGGGCCCGACGGTGACCGTCGTGCCCCGCCCCCGCTGCCATCTGCAAACCCCTCCCTCCTCCGTGCCCTTGTCCTGAAAGGCAGCGTCGCCATGACCTCGACCTCTGCGCCTGCGCACCGCGATCGCCGTTCCACCACTGCGTCGCTGCTGGTGCGTGTGCTGTTCCTCGGCGCCGTGCTGGCCATCACCGCGTTCGCGATCCCCGTGATGCTCCAGCTGCAGCAGTGGATGTGGCTGATCGTCACCGTGCTCGCCGCGGTGACGATCTTCGTGCTCTACTCCACCAAGCGGTTCGTGCCCGGGAAGTACCTGTTCCCCGGCACGTTCTTCCTGGTGGTCTTCCTCATCACGCCGATCATCCTGACCATCGGCTACTCCTTCACGAACTTCGGTGACGGCACCCGCGGCTCCAAGGAGCAGGCGATCAACTCGATCATCGCCAACTCCGTGCAGCAGACGGATGACTCCACCTGGTACAACCTGTCGATCGCCACCCAGGGCGATCCCGTCGCCGGGCCCTTCACCCTGTTCCTCGTCGATCCTGAGGACGGCACCATCTACAAGGGCGATGAGGAGACCGCGCTCGAGGAGGTTCCCGCCGGGGAGGTCACGGTCGCCGGTGACCGCGTCACCGAGGCCGAGGGCTACGAAATCCTCGATGCCCGTCAGATCAACGACGCCTACGACGCGATCCAGCAGGTGGCCGTCCCGATCGATGACAGTTCCGCGGTGCGGGTGCAGGGCACCAATCAGGCGTTCGAGGGCACCACGGTGCTCAGCTACGACGAGGCCACCGACACCATCACGAACTCCTCCACGGGTGACACCTACACCGTGGGGAAGATCGGGGACACCGAGTACTTCGTGGACTCCAACGGCAAGCGCGCCTTCAGCCAGTCCTGGCTGCAGAACGTGGGGCTGTCCAACTACGAGCGGCTGTTCACCAACGCGACCATCGCCAAGCAGTTCGGTGCCGCGTTCCTGTGGACTCTCGTGTTCGCGATCGGCTCGGTGGGCCTGACCTTCATCGTCGGCTTCGGCCTCGCGCTCGTGCTCAACGACGAGCGCATGAAGGGGCGGCGTCTGTACCGCTCGATCCTGTTGATGCCCTACGCGGTGCCGGGCTTCATCTCCCTGTTGGTGTGGTCGAACTTCTACAACCGCGACTTCGGCCTGATCAACGAGACGCTGGGGCTGAGCCTGAACTGGATGGGCGATCCCACGCTCGCCAAGGTCGCGGTGCTGCTGACGAATCTATGGATGGGCTTCCCGTACATGTTCATCGTCTCCACCGGTGCGCTGCAGTCGATCCCCAGCGATGTCATGGAGGCCGCGCGCATGGACGGCGCGAGCCGCCTGCAGACCACCGTGAAGGTGGTGACCCCACTGCTGCTGGTGGCGGTGGCCCCGCTGCTGGTCGCATCGTTCGCCTTCAACTTCAACAACTTCAACGCGATCCAGCTGCTCACCGAGGGCGGGCCGTTCCTGCCGGGCGAGTACACGCGCGGCGGCACGGACATCCTGATCTCGATGATCTACCGCATCGCCTTCGGCGGATCCGGTGCCGACTTCGGCTTCGCCTCCGCGGTCTCCGTGGCGCTGTTCGTCCTCACGGGCATCATCGCCGCGATCCAGTTCCGCTTCACCAACGTCCTCGAAGACGTCAACTGAGAGGTCAGGAGAGCATCCCATGAGCACCCCCGTCGCACCCTCTGTGACTACACAGCGCAAGATGCCCTTCGGCCGCTGGATGGCCGAGGTGGGCTGGCGTCACCTCGTCGGCATCGCCGCCGTGGTCTTCGCCGTCTTCCCGATCCTGTTCGTCATCTCCGCATCGCTGAACCCGCTGGGCACCGTGTCCTCCTCGGGCCTGCTGCCCCGCGCCTTCAGCCTCACCCACTACCAGTCGCTGCTGGCCGGCGAGCGCGGGCCCTTCGTGCGGTGGTACATCAACACGATGATCGTCTGCGGCATCGTGGCCGTGGTGCAGGTGTTCCTGTCCACCCTGGCCGCCTACGCCTTCAGCCGCTTCCGCTTCACCGGGCGCCGCATCGGCCTGCTGTCGCTGCTGCTGATCATGATGTTCCCCGCGATCCTGTCGATGATCGCCGTGTACACGATGATCTCCGGCCTGGGGCAGATCTTCCCCTTCCTGGGATTGAACTCCCTGCCGGGCTACATCGTGGTGCTGCTGGGCGGCTCGCTGGGCCAGGTGTGGCTGATCAAGGGCTTCTTCGACACCGTGCCCAAGGAGCTGGACGAGGCCGCGATCATCGACGGCTGCACCCATTGGCAGGTGTTCACCAAGATCCTGCTGCCCACGCTGACCCCGATCCTCGCCACCACGGTGCTGCTGGCGCTGGTCGGCGTGCTCAGCGAGTTCCTGCTGGGCTCGGTCTTCCTCACCGCCGATGAGAAGAAGACCCTCGCCGTGGGGCTGTACGGCCTGCTGCAGGGCGACCGCTCCAACAACCTGGGCGTCTTCGCCGCCGGCTCCGTGATGATCATGATCCCGGTGATCATCCTGTACCAGTTCCTGCAGCGCTACATCGTGGGCGGCTCCACCGCCGGTGCGGTGAAGGGCTGATCGACCGCGCATCGCGCCGATGCCGGGTTCCGCCCGGCATCGGCGCGATCGTCTATCCCGCCGCCGACGCTCTCCCCGTCGTTTCCTGTGCTTTCGTCCTCCGACCCGTTGGGAGCCTCCATGACCCGCATCGAGCACGATCCCCTCGCCGTCCCTGCCCTGGAGCGGCCGCTGCATGATGAGGGGCCGCTGTTCGTCCCCCGTCCACCGCACGGGATCGGCGATGCGGTGCAACTGCGGGTGTGGGTCCCGGATGCCTGGCCGCTCACCCACGTGGCCCTGCGCACCCTGGTCGATGCGGAGATCACCACCGCGCAGCTGAAGGCCGAGGAGCCGGTGGCCGGAGGCCGCTGGTGGTCCACGACGGTGACCACGGTGAACCCGGTGCAGCCCTACCGTTTCGCGCTCATCGGCCCCGGTGATGCCGAGCGCGGCATCCCCACCTACGCGTGGCTGACCGCCGCGGGGATCTACCCCTGGGACGTCGGGGACACGACGGACTTCCGCCTGGTCTCCCATGCGCCTGCCCCGGAGTGGGTGGATGACGCCGTGGTGTATCAGATCTTCCCGGACCGCTTCGCCCGCTCCGCCGCCGCGCCGGTGGATGAGCAGGGGCGTCCGGCCGGGGAGCTGCCCGCCTGGGCGCGCCCGATGCCATGGGACACCCCCGCGGAGGAGGACGGGCTGCGCAACGGCGAGCAGCTGTACGGCGGGGACCTCGACGGCGTGATCGAGCACCTGGACCACATCCAGTCCCTCGGCGCGACCGTCGTGTACCTGACCCCGGTGTTCCCGGCCGGCTCGGCGCACCGCTACGACGCCACAACCTTCGACCGGGTGGACCCGGTGCTCGGCGGGGATGCGGCGCTCGTGCGACTGTCCCAGGCGCTGCATGAGCGCGGCATGCGGCTCATGCTGGACCTCACCACGAACCACACCGGCGTCACCCATGAGTGGTTCATCGCCGCGCAGGCCGATGCCCACAGCCCCGAGGCCGGGTTCTACACCTTCCACGAGCACCCCGATCGCTTCCGCTGCTGGCTCGGCGTGCCGTCCCTGCCTTCGCTCGATCACTCGAGCGCGGAGCTCAGTCGGCGCCTGCTCGAGGGCCCGGACTCCGTGGTCGGGAAGTACCTCGCCGAGCCCTTCGCAGCCGATGGCTGGCGGATCGACGTGGCCCATATGACCGGCCGCAACGGCACCCAGGACCTCGCCCACGACGTGGCCCGTCGGATCCGCGCCACCATGGCGCAGATGGACGCCGCAACCGGCCGCTCCACCTGGCTGCTGGCCGAGCACAACCATGACGCGAGCGGGGACCTGGCCGGGGACGGCTGGCACGGAACCATGAACTACACCGGCTTCACACGGCCGCTGTGGGCGTGGCTGAGTGACCCCGCGCAGAAGCTGAACTGGCTGGGCCTGCCGATAACGATCCCACACGTGCCCGGCTGGGCGGCGGCCCACACGCTGCGCGACTACACCGCGCAGCTCTCCTTCCCCGCCCGCAAGCATTCGCAGAACCAGCTGTCCAGCCACGACACCCCGCGCACCCGCTCGGTGGTGGGCACGCGCGGCAAGCACCTGGTGGCGCTCGTCGCGCAGGCCACGTTGCCGGGGGTGCCCACCGTGTTCGCGGGCGATGAGCTGGGGCTGCCCGGTCTGAACGGCGAGCATGCCCGCCAGCCGATGCCCTGGCGTACCATCGAGCAGCTCGAGCAGGGCCAGCCGGTGGACGCCCCGGCCGGCTCCGTGGGAGCGCAGGTGGATCCGCAGATCCTCCGCGCCCTACGGGAGCTGCTAGCCCTGCGCGCCGAGCATCCTGCGCTGCGCCGCGGCGGCGTGCAGTGGCTGCATGCGAGCGCCGAGGCGATCGTCTTCCTGCGCACCCATGATGAGGGCAGCGTGCTGGTGCACCTGGCGCGCGACGCCCACCCGGCGATCGAGCTGGACCTTTCCGCCCTGCCCGGCATCAGCGGCAGCGAGCCGCTGGATCAGCGCGGTGGGGCACAGGCCACCGCCCGCGGAGCCGCCCTCACCCTGGGCGCCGAGGCGGCCGGTGCCACCGTACATCTGCTGCGCTGACACCCCCGTCGGCCCCTCCCGCGCCGACTCCCCATCCCTGACCGCACGATTCGACGAACGGACACCATGACCTTGCAGCACTCCACCGCACCCGCCGCCCACGACGCTTCCGCCACCCCCGCCTGGTGGCGCGATGCCGTGGTCTACCAGGTGTATCCGCGCTCCTTCGCGGACAGCAACGGCGATGGCATGGGGGATCTGCCGGGCATCACCGCGCGCCTGCCCTACATCGCAGGCCTTGGCGTGGACGCGATCTGGCTGTCCCCCTTCTACCCTTCCCCGCAGCACGACGGCGGCTATGACGTCTCCGACTACACGGACGTGGACCCGCGCTTCGGGTCCCTCGCCGACGCCGATGCGCTCATCGCCCGTGCCCATGAGCTGGGGCTGAAGGTCATCGTGGACATCGTCCCGAACCACTCCTCGAGCGAGCATGAGCTGTTCCAGGCCGCCCTGGCTGCCGGTCCTGGCTCCCCCGAACGGGACATGTACGTCTTCGCCGAGGGGAAGGGCGAGCACGGCGAGCTGCCGCCGAACAACTGGACGTCGATCTTCCACGGCGAGGCGTGGACCCGCGTCACCGAGCCGGACGGCACGCCCGGCCAGTGGTACCTGCACCTGTTCGACACCACCCAGCCGGACTGGAACTGGGAGAACCCGGCGGTCCACGAGCTGTTCGAGAGGGTCCTGCGGTTCTGGCTGGATCGCGGGGCCGACGGGTTCCGCGTGGACGTCGCCCACGGGATGGTCAAGCCCGAGGGTCTGCCCGATGCGCAGGTCAACTCCGAAGGCCTGATCGACATCCCCGAGGGCGAGGTGCCGATCTACTTCGACAACGACGGCGTGGTGGACATCTACCGCCAGTGGCGCCCGATCCTGGACTCCTATGAGGGTGATCGGATGATGGTGCTCGAGGCGTGGATCCCCGAGCACCGCCTGCCGCAGTACATCGGCCAAGACCGCGCGCACCAGTCCTTCAACTTCGGGTTCCTGCAGGCCCGCTGGGGCGTGGAGACCATGCGCCGCGCGATCGAGAAGCCGCTCGCGCTCGCCGATGCGGTGGACTCGCCGACCACCTGGGTGCTGTCCAACCACGACGTGATCCGCCACGCCACCCGCTACGGATTCGCCCCCGACCACCGCTTCGGGGAGGGCCTCTCGCGCGAGGAGGTGCCGGATGCGGAGCTCGGGCTGCTGCGCGCTCGCGCCGCGAGCCTGCTCATGCTGGCTCTGCCCGGCAGCGCCTACCTGTACCAGGGCGAGGAGCTGGGCCTGCCGGAGGTCGCGGACATTCCCGATGAGCTGCGGGAGGATCCCGCGCACAAGCGCGCAGGCGTGCCCGGCCGCGACGGCTGCCGGGTGCCGCTGCCATGGCAGCAGGACGCCCCGGCCTTCGGTTTCTCCCCCACCGGAGAGTCGTGGCTGCCGCAGCCGGAGGTGTTCGGGCAGCTCGCCGCCGATGCGCAGGAGGGCGTGGAGGGCTCCACGCTCGAGCTGTACCGCACCGCGATCCGTCTGCGCTCCGAGCTGGGGCTGGGCCGCCCCACCGCGCCGCTGGCCTTCCTCGAGGACCTGCCTGCGCCGGTGCTGGGCCTCACCCGCGGTGACGTGGTAGTGCTGGTCAACACCGGCGAGGAGGACCTGGAGCTGCCCACGCACCTGCGCGAGGCCGAGCTGCTGGTGGCCTCCGCCCCGTCGGCACCCGGGACGCTGCCGGCCGACACCACGCTGTGGCTGCGGCGCCGATGACAGGACCGGACATGCCGCGCTGCGGCACTACCATCGGAGCGAAGCCGCCGCAGCCGACACCGGCCGAAGCGCCCACCGCCCGAGAGGACCGCCGATGACCCCGACCACCACGTCCCCCCATAGCGCCCGCCCCACGACCGGGGTGGATCTGGTGCTGCTGGGCGGGGACATCGGCATCTACGCCCTGGCCCGCGCCTTCCATGAGCGCTACGGCATCACCTCCACGGTGATCACCCGCAAGGTGGCCGGTCCCGTCGCGGACTCCTCGATCCTGCGCACTGTGGAGCTGGGCATGGAGGCCAGCGAGGCGCAGATGCTCGCCGCGCTGCTGGAGGAGGGCCGCAACAAGGCCTCCCGCCCGGATGCGGCGCGTCCCATCCTGCTGGCCAACGCCGACTTCCTGGTCACGCTGCTGGCGCGGCACCGCCGAGAGCTCGCCGAGTTCTACCACCTCCCGCTGCTGGGCGATGAGGTGCTCGCCGCGGTGGCGGACAAGGCGGAGTTCACGCGGCTGTGCACCGAGATCGATGTGCCGACCCCGCGCACCGAAGTGCTGGACTTCTCCCCCGGCACCGCCCCGGAGGTTCCGGCCGAGCTGGATCTGGGCTGGCCGCTGGTGGCGAAGGCGTCCCGCTCCTCGGCGTACAACGCGGTCTCCTTCCCCGGCAAGCGCAAGGTCTTCGAGATCCATGACCGCGCCGAGCTGGAGGAGCTGGTACAGACCTTGACGGCGGCCGGTTACCGCGACCGTTTCGTGCTGCAGGAGATGATCCCCGGGGACGACACCTGCATGCTCTCGGTCACCGCCTACGTGGACTCCCGCGGAGAGGTGACGATGCTGGGCGGTGCGCAGGTGCTGCTCGAGGAGCACACCCCGGGGGCCCTCGGGAACCCCGCGGCGATGTTCACCACCGAGCTGCCGGACGTGTTCGACCAGTCGGTGCGGTTCCTCGAGCACACCGGGTACCGGGGCTTCGCGAACTTCGACGTGAAGGTGGATCCGCGCGATGGGGTGGCGAAGTTCTTCGAGGTCAACCCGCGCATCGGCCGCAACAACTACTACATGACCGCGGCGGGCGCGAACGTCGCCGAGCCCGTGGTGGCGGACCTCATCGAGCGCACGGAGCATCCCCGGTCCATGCCGCATCAGGAGGTGCTGTATTCGATCGTGCCGTGGTCCCTGCTGCGGCGCTATATCGTCGATGCCGATCTGCGTGCCCGGGTGCGCGCGATCGGCAAGCAGCGCACCGTCCACCCCCTGGCCTATTCGGTGGAGGGCATGAAGCGTCGACTCTATGTGGCAGCGGCGATGGCGAACCAGATCAAGAAGTTCCTGCAGCACTACCCGCGGCCGACGACCGACGGGTTCTGAGGCGGCGGATCGGCGAGATCAGCCGGTCCGCCGAGCCGCGCAGTCATCTGGTCTGCGACGTGGCATCCTCACCGGTCTCGCCCGCTGGATCCTCCAGAGAGCGGCAGGAGTCCTTCAGCAGCTGGAGACGGCCGGCCTCGTTGAGGTCCTCGACGCGCAGAATCTGATCCGTCTGCGCGAACCTCTCCCAGTCGAGCTCCAGCTCGGCCTCGCGCCACAGCACATCGAACTCGTCCAGCAGCAGCTCATGCAGGTGGCTAGAGCGGTGCAGCTCGTAGGTGAAGAAGTCGTTCGCGGTGATCTTGCCGTGGTGACGGTCGTCGTTGTGCATGTACGGACCGGTGACGATGACGTCGTCGACCTTGTACGTGTCGTTGAACAGGGGCCGGTCTAGAAAACGCACCTGCGCATCCGGCCGCGCGCGGCCAGAGCTGCCATCGACGATGGCGCGCAGCACATTCAAGTAGTTGCTCACCACGCGCTCGTGATCGCCGTAGACGAGGCGGAAGGACTCGGCCCAGGGCGGCACGACGAGCAGCCGGACTGATGCGCCACGCTCCACCGCCTGCTCAATGTGCGGTCGCAGCTCTGCGGTCAGCAGGTGACGGTAGCCCACCGCCCAGAAGGTCTGGGAGCACGTGGCGAGCAGATCCTGCAGCAGGGCGGACTTGTCGAAATGCAGATTGGAGATGCCGAGCTTCTCGATCCCCTCCAGGAACAGGTCATTCTCATGCTGCCGGAATTTCACGAAGGTCTCTGCGGCGAGCACGAGGACCGAGGCCATGAGCGATGTCGCGATCGCCAGCCACAGATTCGCCCCGAACCCCTCATCATCCTGGGAGTTCAGGTACGCGATGACCGACACGGCAGTGAGCACGCTTAGCGCCAACAGGGCGTAGACGTTGGACTGCAGGTGGTAGGCGCTGATGCGCTCCAGCAGAGGGAGACGTTCGCGCCCCAGTCGGCGTCGGCGGCGCACCATTACGCGTCCTCCTCGCGCACGAGGTACAGGGTGTCCAGGCCGGGTCCCCGATCATCGACCAGGCGCTCGAGGACCCGGAATCCCAGCTGGTCCAGCAGAGCGAGGTGTCCATCGTTCGTGGACCAGGTGCGCGTGGCCACCAGGCGATCGGCCAGCTGCGCCGCGTGGAGCATCACGGCATACAGCGCCCGCGATATTCCGCGCCGACGATGCGGAGGATCCACCACGAGGGTGGTGATGTACCAGCAGGGAGCATCGAACCCCTGGACCGGCAGCTCATAGTCCGGTCGAAAACTCATGAAGGCGATGACTGCGCCCTGCTCATCCCGGACGAGCAGGAACTGCTGCTCGCGCATGCTCGCGAAGTATTCACGCGGCCCCTCGGGGGCAGTCCGCAGGCGGGTCGGATCCGGCTCCGAGAGCTCCTGCACGGTGCTTGATTCTCGCGCGGACAGCGGGGGGATGAACTCACCGTCGGCGGCGTGCAGCAAGCGCCACACCTCCCCGACGTCTGCATCATGCAGCGGAAAGGGGCCCTCGATCGCATCGGCCCAGTGAGACGGTGACGCCTGTGTCATGCACAGGACTCTACCGCCGCCAGGTGCCACGTCATGGCGCTGCACGGGGTCACGGCGCTGCAAGGAGTCACGGCCCGGCACGAGTTATGGCGCTGCAGGCGAGCGCTCGACATCACCGCGGCGCCTGCCTAGGGTGACCGGTATGACGCAGAGCACCTTCACCCTGACCTCCGCCGCGACCCCTGACGGCTCCGTGGTGGCCCCGCAGCAGCTGGTCGCCTCCCAGGGCGGCGAGAATCTCTCCCCGGACCTGACGTGGGAGGGCGCCCCAGAGGGCACGAAGTCCTTCGCGGTCACCTGCTATGACCCCGATGCGCCGACGGGCTCCGGCTTCTGGCACTGGATCGCCTGGGATATCCCGGCCTCCACCACCTCCCTGCCGGTCGGCGTGGCCCGTGACGAGGCATCCCTCCAGCAGGCGGTTAATGACTTCGGCAACCCCGGATACGACGGTCCCGAGCCCCCGCCCGGGCCCTCGCACCGGTACGTCTTCACCGTGCATGCCCTGCCGGTGGAGTCCCTCGAGGCGGACCCGTCGGCCCCGCATGTGCAGACCCGGTTCGCGATCTTCACTCAAGCGCTCGCGTCTGCCTCCTTCACCGCCCACTATCAGGTGAAGAGCTGACGCACCAGAGGGAAAAACTCCACGACCCCTCGGGCGCGCCCCATCGGCCCCGCTCAACAGGGCTCGTAGTCTCGGAGCATGGCTCTGTGGACTTTCCGCCGCCGCGCGTCCGCTCGCGGATCAGACCTGGGTAGCACCGAGGTCATCCGTTCGGCGGACGCGCGAGGCGCCGGGGGGTGCGAGGCTCGGGGTGTGAACATGATCCGTCTGCGGACCCCGGCCCGTACCGCCGCCGAGACCGAGCGCCCCCTGCGGGTGCTCATCACCACCGACTGGTGGGAGCCGGTGGTCAACGGCGTGGTGGCCTCCGTCCTGACGCTGCGCCGGGAGCTGCTGGCACTGGGCTGCGATGTGCGCGTGCTGACTCTGGCTGAAGGATTCCGCACCCACCATGAGCCCGGGGTGTACCGCATCGGCTCGGTGAGCGCGGGCATGGTGTACGACCGCGCCCGGATCGGTATGCCGGCCAATCGTCGGGTGCTGCAGGACATCCTGGCCTGGGGGCCGGACGTGGTGCATTCGCAGTGCGAATTCTCCACCTACATGTGGGCCCGGAAGATCTCGCGGATGCTCGCGGTGCCGCTCGTGCACACGTACCACACGATCTACGAGGACTACACGCACTACTACTCCCCCAGCCGCACCGTCGGCCGCAAGGTCGTCGCCTCCTTCTCCCGTCGCATCCTGGCCGGCTGCGATGCCGTGGTGGTGCCCACCGCGAAGGTCTCGCGCCTGCTGACCGGCTACGGGGTGCGTCGGCCGATCCACGTGGTGCCCACCGGGCTGGATCTCACGCGTTTCCGCCCCGCTCAGAGCCGTCTCGAACAGGCCGATGTGCAGCTGCTGCGTGAACGCGCCGGCGTGAGGCCGGATCAGCGGATGCTGGTGTCGGTGTGCCGCCTGGCCAAAGAGAAGAACCTCGACGAGGTGCTCGAGATGGTTGCAGCCTGCGGACGCGAGGACGTGGTGCTCGTGCTGGTGGGCGATGGGCCGCACCGCGCTGAGCTTGAGGCGCATGCCCGAGCGCTCGGCATCGCCGAGAGGGTGCGGTTCATGGGCGTGGTGGATCCCAGCCAGGTGCAGCGCTGGTACCGCGCCGGTGACGTGTTCGTCTCCGCATCCCGCTCCGAGACCCAAGGGCTGACGTTCATCGAGGCCCTCGCCTGCGGCACCCCGCTGCTGTGCCACCGCGACCCGTCGATCGACCAGGTGGTGCTCGATGGTCGCACCGGCTGGCAGTACGAAGACCCCGAGGAGTTCGCGGCCCTGCTGGGCAACCTCCTGGATGATCCCCACCGTCACGCCGCGATGAGCGCCGCCGCGATCGAGCATGCCCGTGCCACCTGCGGCGCGCAGCAGTTCGCGCGCTCGGTGATGGAGGTGTACGGGCAGGTGCGGCGGCGCCGCTCCCGCCGCGTCATCGCGCGAACGGCGATGGTCGCGTGAGCGCCGTGAGCGATCCGGTGCGCCCGGCGGCGGGGCTTCCCCGCCGCGAACGTGCCGGGAGCGTGCGAGTCAGCCGCCTCGGATCCGACGGCACCCGGGCAGGACGCCCGTCGGCCCGCGATGCGGACGATGTACGGGCCGAGACTCCCGCAACCGCTGCTCGCGCCGACGAGTCGCATACCGCGCGACGCCGCGACCCGCTGGCGATCGCCGCCCGGCTGTCCCCGCTGCTGGGGCTCGCGTTGAGCATCGGCCTGGTGTGGTGGGGGCTGGACAGCGGGGTGCTGCGCTCGCTCGCGAATTTGCAGGCCTTCATCGATTCCCTGGGCGCCTGGGGGCCGATCGTGTTCCTCATCGTCTCCGCCGCGGCGGTGGTGTTCCCGATCGTGCCCGGCGGGCTGCTGGTGATCGCCGGCCCGGTGCTGTTCGGGGCGATCGAAGGCACCGTGTACAACTACATTGCGGTCTGTGCGGGCTCGCTGCTGAACTTCCTCATCGCCCGCCACGTGGGGCTCGCGCTGATCGAACGGATCTTCCCCGCCCGCCTGGTGGACAAGTACCTGGGCTGGACTCGCAGCCCCCATTTCACGCGGGCCTTCGCGATCGCGATCGTGCTGCCCGTGGCTCCCGATGATCTGCTGTGCTACCTCGCCGGCACCACCCGCATGCGCTGGGGCACCTATGTGGCGATCATCCTGCTGGGCAAACCGTGGGCGCTGGTCGCCTACGGGCTAGGGATCTCCACGGTGCTGCTGCAGCTGGTGCCATGGTGACCCCCGGGAAGGAGACACGCTGATGTTCCAGCGCAGCCGACAGGCGCGCCGCCCCCGCCGCCGCGGGGGTCTGCGCTCCATCCAGCAGGATCGGCGCCCGCAGGAGGCTCCCTCGCGGCGAGGCCCGGGCGAAAGTCCCGACGCGCCAGATCCGCTCGACGCGCCCGGGGGGCGGCGTCTGCGGGTGCTGATGCCGACGGGGCTCGCGAGCCTGGCCCGCGAGTCCGGGATCGGCGCGGCGATCCGCCATCAGCGCCAGGCGGTTCAGTCCCTCGGCCACGACGTGGTGACAACGCCCCTCGCACCCTTCGATGTGGTGCACCTGAACACCCCGTTCCCGGATACGGCGCTGCTGGCCCACTGGGCGCGTCTGTGCCGTCGGCCCGTACTCATGTGGGCGCACTCCACGGAAGAGGACTTCCGCGACTCCTTCCCCGGCGCGAATGCGATAGCCCCGTGGTTCCGTCGCTGGATCGCGCACCTGTACCGCCTGGGCGACCACGTGCTGACCCCGTCGGCCTATGCGAAGAGCCTGATCTCCCGGCCCGCGTACGGCATCCGCGCCCCGATCTCCGTGCTGTCCAACGGCGTGGACACCACGTTCTTCCGCCCCGATCTGAGCGCGCGGGCCCGCCTGCGCGAGACGCTCGGCCTGCCGCAGGAGGCACCGGTGGTGGTGAGCGTCGGCATGCAGCTGGTGCGCAAGGGCATCGTGGACTGGGTGGAGGTGGCCCGGCGGATGCCGGAGGTGACCTTCGTGTGGTTCGGCCGCACCGATGAGCGTCTGCTGACCGCCGCTGTGCGCCAGGCCCTGCGCGATGCGCCGGCGAACTGCCGCTTCCCCGGGTACGTGGGGGCGCAGCAGCTGCGGGAGGCGTACTGCGGCGCGGATGCGTTCTGCTTCCTCACCAAGGAGGAGACTGAGGGGATCGTGCTGTGGGAGGCGCTCGCGTGCGGCGCCCCGACCCTCGTGCGCGCCATCCCGATCTATCAGCAGATGGTGCCCGACGGGGTGCTCACCCACCAGGTCGCCGGGGACGATCCGGACTTCCCGCGCCGCGCCGCAGAGCATCTGCGTGCCCTGCTGGACGGGCAGCTTCCGGACCTCACAGCCGCCGGGCGGAGCGCCGCGGAGGAGGTGGATCTGGGGGCGGTCGCCCAGCAGCTGCAGCAGATCTATGCCGCGGCCGGGGTGCGGACGCACCTGCGGCGTCGCGGACGTCGTCGGCCCGGGGGCATCGGGCGCCGCTGAGGGGTTCACCAGGAGGGGCGCTCACCAGGAACGATTGCGCGGCCGCCACACGACCAGGGCGTTGGAGCTCTCGCGGCGCCGCGGCCGCTCACCGCGGCGCAGGGCGCTGATCTCGCCGTCAGCATCGGCGGCGAACACCCGGCGCTGCGCGGGGGTCATGCGATCCAGGGCGTGCTGGACGGCGGTCAGCTGCTCGCGCAGCGCCCCCACCTCATCCTGCAGCTCGAGGATCCGCTTGATGCCGGCGAGGTTGATGCCGTCCTCCTGCGAGAGGGCCTGGATCTCGCGCAGCCGAGCGATATCCCGGGCGCTGTAGCGGCGGCCCCGACCGCGGGTGCGGCCCGGCACCACCAGGCCCAGGCGGTCATACTGCCGCAGGGTCTGGGGGTGCATACCGGACAGCTCCGCGGCCACGGAGATGACGAACACCGGGGCGCGCTCATCGATCCGATGGGGACTCACAGCTCACCTCCTCAGCGTGCGGCGGCCTGAGCGAGACCGGCCCGCGGGTCTTCCGCGGCGAGTGCCTCGCGCAGATCCTCAACGGCCTGCTTGGCCTTGCCCTCCACATGGCTGGGAACAGCCACCTCGATAGTGACCAGCAGGTCGCCGGTGCGTTTAGTGGTCTTCAGGCCCTTGCCGCGCACGCGCAGGGTGCGCCCCGACGGAGTGCCGGCGGGAACCTTGAGGGTCACCGTGCCGCCCTCGAGCAGGGGCACGGACAGGGTGGTGCCGAGCACCGCTTCGTCGAAGGACACCGGCACGGTGATGCGCAGGTTCGCCCCGTCGGCGCTCCACACCGGATGCTCGGTCACGTCCAGGGTCAGCAGCAGGTCCCCGGCGGGGCCGCCGCTGTGACCCGGGCGACCCTTGCCACGCAGGCGGATCTTCTGCCCATCGTGCACCCCGGCCGGGATGCGGGTGGTGATGGACTTGCCGTCCACGCTCAGGCGCACCTCGGTGCCGAGCGCTGCGTCGCGGAAGCTCAGCGTGGTGCGGGCCGTGATGTCCTGCCCGGCAGTCGGGCCACCGAATCCGCCCGCGCCGCCGAAACCACCGCCGGAGGAGCTGAAGCCTCCCCCGCCAGCGCCGCCGAACATCTTCAGCAGGTCATCGAGGTCCGGCTGGGCCCCGCCCCCACCGGGGGCTCGGGTGTAGTGCTGCTGCCGCCCAGCGCCGCCGAACATCGAGGAGAAGATGTCCTCGAAGCCGCTGGCGCCCGGGCCGCCCTGACCGGCGGAGAAGCGAGCGCCGCCGGCGCCCATGGCGCGGATCGCGTCGTACTGCTGACGCTGCTCGGGGTCGTTGAGAACCGCGTAGGCCTCGCCGATCTCCTTGAACCGGTCCTCGGCCTGCGGGTCGTCGGGATGCTTATCGGGGTGGTGCTGCTTGGCCTTCTTGCGATAGGCCTTCTTGATCTCCTGCGCGCTCGCGTCCTTGGAGACGCCGAGGAC
>NZ_PNHL01000008.1:24887-30188 GCF_002871795.1 Brachybacterium sp. UMB0905
CCCCGCCTCGCTGTGGGGGCGTTGGTCAGGCCGGGCCGCGGGTGCCTACGCGAGCGGGCCGCAGGACGCGGTCCTTCATCACGTAGCCGGGCTGCATGACCACCGCGATGGTGGGGGACTCAGCGTCCTCGTCGTCCTCGTGCATGAGCGCCTCATGGCGGGTGGGGTCGAACTCCTCCCCCACCTTCCCGTAGCGGGTCATGCCGTGGGAGGCGAGGACCTCCTCGAGCTTCTGGGCGATCGCGTGGAACGGTGTGCCTTCGGCGATATCGCCGTGCTGGCGGCCCAGCTCGAGGTCATCGAGCACGCCGATCAGCGAGGAGAGGACCCGCGCCACGGCGGCCTCCTTCGCGACCTCCGCGGCGCCCTCGATGCGGCGTCGGGAGTTGACGTACTCGGCCTGCTCCCGCTTGAGCTGCTCGGTGAGGGTGGCCACGGCCGCCTCGAGCTCGGCGATGCGGGCGGCGGAGGCATCCTGGCCGTCGGAGGCCTGCTGGTCCGTGCCCTGCTGTTCCGTGCCGGGGGCGTCCTTGCGGGCCTCCTGCTCGAACAGCTCGGCCGCGGCGGCGTCGATCGGGTCCATCGGCTGATCCTGCGCTGCCTGCTGACCCTGCTCCGCCGGCCCGTCGGCCGCTGGGGAGTCCGGGGCGGGGGTGTCCCCCGTGGGGCGGCTCGCGCCACCCTCGGGGGTCACCTTCCGCTTGTCGGTGAAGGAGAACCTCGGCTCGCCCTCAGGGCGCTGCGCGTCGTCGGGAGTGCTCTGGTTCTCGCTCATCACTTGTTCTCCTCGTCCTCGTCCACGATCTCGGCGTCGACCACGTCATCGTCCTCAGTGGACGCACCCTCGGGCTGCTCGCCCGCGGCACCGTCGGCACCCTCGGCCTGAGCCTGGGAGTAGATCGCGGTGCCCACGGCCTGCAGAGCCTCGTTGAGGCTGTCGCGCTTGGCTTCGAGGTCCGCGGTCTCCGCGTCCTCCTTGGCCAGAAGCTCCTTGGCCTCCTTGATGGCGTCCTCGGCGGGGGTCTTCTCCGCGTCGCCGATCTTGTCCGCGTTGTCCTTCAGCAGCTTCTCGCCCTGGTAGACGAGCTGCTCGAGAGTGTTGCGGGCGTCGGCGTTCTTGCGGCGCTCCTCATCCTCGGCGGCGTGGGCCTCGGCGTCCTTCACCATGCGGTCGATGTCCTCCTCGGACAGCGCCGAGCCACCGGTGATCTGGATGGACTGCTCATTGCCGGTGCCGCGGTCCTTCGCGGTCACGTGCACGATGCCGTTGGAGTCGATGTCGAAGGTGACCTCGATCTGCGGGATGCCACGGGGGGCCGGGGCGATGCCCGTCAGCTCAAAGGTGCCCAGCATCTTGTTGTCCCGGGTGAACTGACGCTCGCCCTGGAACACCTGGATCGCCACGGAGGGCTGGTTGTCCTCAGCGGTGGAGAACACCTCAGAGGTCTTGGTGGGGATGGCCGCGTTGCGCTCGATGAGCTTGGTCATCACACCGCCCTTGGTCTCGATGCCGAGGCTGAGCGGGGTGACGTCCATGAGCAGGACGTCCTTGCGCTCGCCCTTCAGCACCGCGGCCTGCAGGGCAGCGCCCACGGCCACGACCTCATCGGGGTTCACGGACTTGTTGGGCTCCTTGCCGCCGGTGAGCTCCTTAACCAGCTCCGAGACGGCCGGCATACGGGTGGAGCCGCCCACCAGCACCACGTGGTCGATCTCGGAGACGGAGATCCCGGCGTCCTTGATGACCTGGTGGAAGGGCGCCTTGGTGCGCTCGAGCAGATCCGAGGTCATGTCCTCGAACTGGGCGCGCGAGAGCTTCTCGTCCAGGTGCAGGGGGCCGTTCTCCGTCATGGAGAGGTACTGCAGGGAGATCGAGGTGGAGGTGGAGGAGCTCAGCTCCTTCTTGGCCTGCTCTGCGGCCTCCTTGAGGCGCTGCAGGGCGATGCGGTCCTTGGAGAGATCCACGCCGTCCTTGTTCTTCACCTGGGAGATCAGCCAGTCCACGATCTTCTGGTCCCAGTCGTCGCCGCCCAGGCGGTTATCGCCCGCGGTGGCCTGGACCTGGATGGCGGCGCCGTCCTCGTCCTTGGAGACCTCCAGCAGGGACACATCGAAGGTGCCGCCGCCGAGGTCGAACACGAGGATCTGCTCGTCGTCCTTGCCCTTCTCGAGGCCGTAGGCGAGAGCCGCGGCGGTGGGCTCGTTGATGATGCGCAGGACGTTCAGGCCTGCGACGGTGCCGGCGTCCTTGGTGGCCTGACGCTCGGAGTCGGAGAAGTATGCGGGCACGGTGATGACCGCGTCGGTCACGGTCTCGCCCAGGTAGGACTCGGCATCCTTCTTGAGCTTGCCGAGGGTGCGGGCGGAGATCTCCTGGGGGGTGTACTTCTTGTCGTCGATCTCCACGGTCCAGTCAGTGCCCATGTGGCGCTTGACGGAGGAGACGGTGCGGTCGACGTTGGTGACAGCCTGACGCTTGGCGACCTCACCCACGAGGACCTCGCCCTGCTTGGAGAAGGCGACGACCGACGGGGTGGTGCGCGAGCCCTCCGCGTTGGCGATCACGGTGGGCTGACCGCCCTCGAGGACGGCGACGGCCGAGTTGGTGGTGCCGAGGTCGATTCCGACGACACGGGACATAGTTGCCTGCCTTTCCGCGGCATGTGCCGCGAGCTGGTTCGGTGGGCGCCGTCCGGGACGCTCCCTGAGGGGCATCCGGGCGACTCCGCCGGCCGCCGGGGCCGACGGCAAGATCTGAGTTGTACGGGCTCAAGTAGAGGGACGCCGGGCCTGAGGTGTCAAACCCCGCGGCACCCTTCTTGAGTGCATCAGGCTCAACTCTGGTTCAGGCGGATTCATTCCCGGGTGGGCGAACTGTGAGGGAGGGCACGTTACGGAGTAGGGCGCCGATGCGAAGCGGCGCCGATGTGGTGGGGTGCCGGCACCGCTGCGGCCCGTGCGCCCCGCGCGGTCGGAGCCCGCGGCCCGCCTGACCGGGCAGCCTGGTGCGCGCACGGGGAGCGGGCCCGGTCGAGATCCTGTGGAGACCCTGCGCCCGCGCTGCGCCGCACGGCAGAGGTGTCCGATGATCATTCCAGCGACCACAGGAAGGGGAGTCGATGACCGGCAAGCTGCTGCTGAGGAGCCTCGGCTGGATGCTGCTCATCCTCGGCGGGACGGGGGTGCTCGTGCTCGGCACCTTCCGCCTGGTGCCCGCGACGCATGCGCTGAACGTGTGGACGCTCGCCGCCTCAACGTTCATCCCGTGGCTGTGGATCCCGGCGCTCGTGGCATGCGCGGGTCTCGCGCTCATGCTGCACAGAAGGTGGCGCTGGATCGCTGCCGCGGTCACGGTCGTGACACTCGCTCTGATGGCCTGGCCGCTCGTGCCCCTGGATGCGGACCGCCCCTCCCCCGGCTCCCCCGAGCTCACGGTGCTCTCCGCGAATGTGCTCTATGGCAATGCCGAGGTGAGTGAGGTCAGCGCCCTCATCACGGAGGACGTGGACGTGCTCGCCTTCCAGGAGTACACCCCGGCCTTCGCCGCGCAGCTCAAGGCCGCCGGGGTGCTTGAGGAGTTCCCGCACCTGGTGGGCACGGCGGAGGAGTCCGCGGCCGGGTCGATGCTGCTCTCCCGCACGCCGCTGGCGATGGTGGCGCGCGCACGGGGCACCGTGTTCGAGAACCTCGTGGCGAGCACCGAGGTGGACGGTATGACCTGGCATATTGCGGCGATCCACACCGCTCCGCCGACGATGGGCGGGCCGCGCTGGGAGCACGACGGGGCAGCTGTCGCGGAGATGCTCGCGCAGTTCGCCGGCGAGCACCTCGTGGCCGTCGGCGACTACAACGCGATCGCCCAGCACTCGATCCTGCGCGAGATGACCGACGACGGCATGGTCCGGGACCTCGCCGGGCCGCACACTGGGGCGCTGCGCTGGCACCCCACCTGGCCGACCGGCGGCATGATCCCGCCGTTCGCGCGCATCGACCACGCACTCGTCTCGCACTCCGTGGTGGGGCCCGTGCCCGAGTACCACCAGATCCTTGGCAGCGACCACGCCGCGCTGCGCGTCACCGTCGGCCCGCGGGAGTGACACCGCCCGGCCCGCGGGAGTGACACCACGCGGGGCGCAACTCGCGAGCGCGGCACCGCGCGAGCCACGGGAGCGGCATCGGGCGCAGACGTGACATCGCCGCCCCGCCCATCGGCCGTTCTGTTCCACCGCTTCGGCCATTGTGTTCCACCAGCTGGAACAAAACGGCGGAATCGCTGAAGGGCGTGCGGTTCGCGGGTCGCCCCGCCCCGATGCGTGTGATGCACACGCCGCCCCGCCCCTCGGCCCGGCGCGCCATGAGCTGGCGGCTGTTCCCACCCCGGGCGCACGAGCCTGCGCAGCCCTGAGCCGCCCATCGCGCACACTGATCCCATGAGCCCTGATGCCCTTCTGCCCGGCGCGCAGCGCAGCGCGCAGCTGAGCTTCTCCGATCAGGCCGCGTGGATCGTCAAGGACGAGGTCGTGGGCGGCTGGGTGCTGCAGATCGGCGGGGTGGAGCAGTCCCATGTGGATCTCGAGGATCCCACGCGCGTGGTCCACGAGTACCTGCGCCGCATGGCGACCGTGCTGGACGTGTGCTGGCCGGCGGGCCAGCCGATCCGCGTGGCGTACCTGGGCGGTGGAGCGCTGACGCTCCCCCGCTACGTGCAGGCCACACGGCCGGGCTCGGCGCAGCTCGTGATCGAGATCGAACGGGAGCTGCCGACCCTCGTCACCACGGCGCTGCCTCTGCCGGAGGGCACCGACCTCGAGGTCGTGATCGGCGATGCGCGCGAGCAGCTCGCTGCGCTGGAGGGCCGACGCTTCGAGGCGATCGTGCTGGATGTCTTCTCCGGCTCCGAATCCCCCGCGCACCTGACCACGTGCGAGTTCTACGCCGAGGCTCTGGAGCACCTGGAACCCGAGGGGATGCTGCTGGTGAACGTGGGTGATGACGCGGGGCAGCGCTTCCTTACCGCGCAGGTGCGCGAGCTCGAGCAGGCGACGGCGAGCGCAGGCCTGCCCGGGGTGTGGACGCTCACCGACGCGAACCTGCTGGAGCGCCCGGCCGACGGGAACATGGTGCTGCTGGCGGGCGGGGCGCTCGCCTCCCCCGCCGTGGCCGACTGGGCCGATGCGTGGCGGGCCGCCGGGCCGCATCCCGCCGCGGTACTCGACCCGGAGGAGACGATGCGGGTCTTCCACGGGCGGTGACGTCCCGACTCTCGCAGCGCACCCGACACCCCGCTCTGCGCTGCCCCCT
>NZ_PNHL01000008.1:30265-190177 GCF_002871795.1 Brachybacterium sp. UMB0905
ACCTTCCCCGTCGCCCCATCAGATCTGCCCCACGCTTCGCCCACGCTCCATATCCTCTGCAGTAACCGCACCCGCGAGAACGACCTCTCCCGTGAAGGAGGGGTAGGCGCTCGAGGCGCGCCTACGCTCGTCTGTCGCACCCCGCCCCTACGGTCTAAGGCATGTCCTCGCTGCGTTCCTTCCCCACGCACCTCCCCCTCCCCACGCCCTTCTCCGGGCAGGAGGCTGCCCATCAGGAGCGGGAGTCGATCCGCGCCCTGCTGCTCGAGCGTCGGCCGAGCCTCGCGCGTCGGCTCACGGTGGGACCGAGCGGTGCGCTCGTGATCCCGCTGCCCGGTGGCGGCAGCGTGGAGGTCGGCAGGATGCGCCGACGGGGCGCGGCGCGTTGGGTGGTGGTGGCGCCGACGGCGGACGCACCGGGCGGGGTGAAGGTGCGCGAGCCACACACGCTGGGCGGGATCACCCGTGCGGTGCTCGCCGCACTCGACAGCACCGACATGCGGTAGGTCAGCGCCGACGGGGGTACGCCAGCGCCGACGGGCGCTTGATCGCTCAGCGCCGACGGGCACCGGGATGCCGTCAGCCTGCTGCGGCAATACCGGAATGGGCGAGGCCAGTGCGGCGCAGGGCCGCGGGATCGCTTTTCAGCGCAGCTTTCGCGCCAGTGTCGTGATGACGTGCCAGTGCTTCTTATCGGCCAGGAAGCGGCCGTCCTCATCGCGCACCGTGCGGTCGATGATGTGGAAGTCGCGGAACATCGCGTCGATCTGCGGCAGTGGCAGGGTGGCGACATCGGGCCGTTCAGCCCACGAGTCGTTCTCCCCGAACAGGTCCACCGCCATCACACCGCCGCGCGGCAGCGCCGCCACCAGGCGGTCCCACACCCGCGGCAGGGCATCCGGGCCCAGCAGCCCCAGCGTGTACGTGGAGTAAACGATCTGCGCGGTGGGGAACTGCTGCACATCGGTGATATCGGTGTGGTGGAAGTGCACGGTGCCGCTCATGCGCTCGTTCTCCACCAGGCGCGCGGCGAGGGTGTCGTCACTGTCGTAGGCATGGACCATCCAGCCGCGGCGCGCGAACTGCAGGGCATCCGCGCCCGCTCCGGCGCCGATCTCAAGCACCACTCCGGGGGACCGTTCGCCGCCGGCCGCCGTGATCGCCTTCGTCACGAGCCGACGTGCGGGGCGGCCCGCCGCGTGGGCGTTCAGCGCCGCCCAGTCCACCTTCTCCGCCGTGTCCATGCCTGCCAGGCTCCATCAGCTGTGGTGACCTTTTCAACTTTCCGTGACCCAGACCGCCCCCGGCTTCACCGCTGGCGAACAGACACCCAGCCTAGGATGAGGCGCATGTCTCCCGATGTGCTGCGCATCGCAGCGATCTGCCTGCACACCTCCCCGCTCGACGAGCCGGGAGCAGCCGATGCAGGTGGCATGAACGTCGTGGTCCTCGAACAGTCCAGAGCTCTGGCGCGCCGCGGCCACACCGTCGAGATGTTCACCCGCCGCAGCTCCCCCGACCAGCCGGACACAGTCGAGGTCGCCGAGCGGCTGCGCCTGCACTATCTGGATGCGGGACCGGCCGAGCCGCTCGCCAAGAGCGCGATGGAACAGGCGATCACGCCGTTTCGTGAGCAGCTGCGCGCCCGATTCGCGGCGCTCACGCCCGCCACCGAAGACCCCGCGCATCCCGCCGCCCCACACTCCGCAGGCTCCACGGGAGACGCCGCGACGGACACCGCCACCGCCTCCCCCGCCACGCCGGTGGATCTGATCCACTCGCACCACTGGTTCAGCGGGGTCGCCGCGCTGCCCGTCGCCCGGGAGCTCGGCATCCCCCACCTGCAGTCCTACCATTCGGTGGCCGCACCGGAGGGCTCACGCACCCTCGATGCCGGGGAACCCGCAGAGTCGGGGGGCCGCCTGCCCGGGGAGCGCTTCGTCGCCCAGGGATCGGACCTCGTCATCGCGGTCTCCACCGCGGAGGCCCGCACCGTCGCTGAGCGCTACGACGTGCCCGAGACGCGCCTCGCGACCGCTCGGCCCGGGGTGGATGCCGCCTGCTTCCGCCCTTGCGAGGACCTGCGCGGACGCCGCGAACAGCCGCGGCTGCTGTTCACGGCGCGACTCCAGCCGCTCAAAGCCCCGGACCTCGCCCTGGAGATCCTCGCGCACCTGGATCCCGCGCTCGAGGCACGTCTGGTGCTCGCCGGCGGTGTCTCCCAGGATTTCTCCGGCTACCTCACCGAGCTGCGGGAGCGCGCGCAGGAGCTGGGTATCGCGGACCGCGTGGATTTCGTCGGCTCCCTGGATCGTGACGCCCTGGCCGACCAGATGCGCTGCGCCACCGCTCTGCTGCTGACCAGCTGGTCCGAGACCTTCGGGCTCGTGGCGCTCGAAGCACAGGCCAGCAGCACCCCGGTGATGGCCTGGCGCTGCGCCGGCGGGGTGCGCGAGGCCGTGGGCCCGGACGGGCTGATCCTCGAATCCCGCGACCCCGACGTGTGGGCAGAAGCGCTGCAGACCCTGCTCGCGGACAAAGAGCGCTACGCCCGCGCCGTCGCATCCTCCCGCGAGTTCGCGATCTCGCGGTCCTGGGACGCGACCGCCGTCGCCCTCGAGACCGCCTACCGCGCGGTCCTTCCCTCACGACCGGCAGGAGACTCATGAGCACCGACCCCTGGGATCTGCTGGATGCGGCGAGCACCGTCGTCGCCTTCCACGCCCACCCCGATGACGAGGCCCTGGCCACCGGGGCGCTGCTGACCGCGCTGACCGCCCGCGGCACCCGCGTGATCCTCGTGACCGCCACCCGCGGGGAGGAGGGCGAGATCGTGCCCGGCACCGTGGCCGACGGGGAGCAGCAGCCGCTCGAGGAGATCCGGGAGGGGGAGATCGCCGCGGCGACCGCCGCACTCGGCATCGCCGAGCGGCACTGGCTGGGCACCGCCCCGGCCCTCGCCCCCGATGCCGCTCCTCGCCGCTACCGCGACTCCGGCATGCAGTGGGTGCGGCCGGGACTGGCCGGCCCGGCGGACACCGCGGGCGAGGACAGCTTCACCCATCGACCCCTCGATGATGCCGCCGCGGATCTGGCGGCGCTGCTGCAGAGCGTCCAGCCCGATGTGCTGCTGAGCTACGACGATGAGGGCACCTACGGCCATCCCGATCATGTGCGCGCCCACCTCGTGGCCCGCGCCGCGAGCGAGCTGACCGACGTGCCGTTCGTGCAGGTCGCGAGTGACCCGCAGGCCGCCCAGGAGGTGCGGGAGCATCCGGGAACCGCGGAGGCGGTGCATCGGGCGCTGAGCGCCTACCGCACCCAGCTGACCGTCGTGGATCCGGCCCCGGCCAGCGACCCCGCACCGGAATCCATCCCGATCCGGCACGTGGGCGGGCAGGATGATGCGGTTCCTTTGGCCACCGGGCTGCGCCCGCTGGAGACCAGCGCCTGAGCTTCCGCGTCAGAGGGTGACGTCCAGCAGCGTGGGCAGGTGATCGCTCGCCGCCGCGAGCCGCTCGGCGCTGACCGTGCGGGTCTCCCGGACGGCGCGGGATTCGCGCACCCGCACCCCCTCGGTGACGAGGATCGCGTCGATCCGCCGGGTCGGGGCCTTCGCGGGAAAGGTGTGCTCGCTCTGGGCGGCGGGATCGCGCAGCAGCGGCTGCAGGAAGCTGCGGGCCGCCCCTTGCGCCGTCTCGTTGAGGTCCCCGCCGATGATGACGGGCGCCCCTGCCCCGCGCACGAGCGCGGCGATGTGCTCGGCGTGACGCATCCGGTTGTCCTCCTGCAGCGCCAGATGCGTCGAGGAGACCACGACCGCGCCACCGCCGGGCACGGACAGCCGCACCGCGGCGACGCCACGCGGGTACGTCGAGTTCAGATCGGAGAGGGTCTGGGCGACAGGGTGGGCGCCGCGGCGGATCACCTGGGCGGCCACCGCCTCCGTCGCCAGAACCGCGAGGCCCCGGCCGGAAAGACCGCCGCCGACGAGGACCCGACGGTCCACCTGGCGGGCGAAGCGCGCGAGCCGCAGACCCGGCAGCACCAGGCGCGGCGCCTCCTGCACGAGCAGCACATCGGGGTCCAGATCCTCGATCGCAGCGGTGACGGCGGGAATGTCGCCGCGCAGCTCCCACAGATTCCAGGCCATCACCCGCAGATCCATCAGCTCTCCTGCTCCTCAGGCCCCACCATCGGCGCGATCACGCGCTCGACAAGAGAGGTCAGCTCCTCCACCCCGTAGCCGGGCCAGCCGAACAGGGTGCGCCGCCACTCCGGGGGCACGGCCTTGGGTCCCAGCGCCGCCCCCAGCAGCGCCCCGGTGATGCAGGCGACGGTATCGGTGTCATACCCGGCGCCGACGGCGACCTTGAGCGCCGTGACCATGGCATCACGCTGCGCGAACTTCCCCTCCGGGAGCGGGGTGACCGCGCTGATCGCCGCCCAGGCGACCTGGAAGGCACCGACGACCCAGCCGTTGCGGCGGAAGCTCACGGGGGCGGAGATCTCCGCCTCGTCGATCCGCTCCGCCCACAGCTCACGCCGCTGCGCCTCGAGCCGCGGCAGCCCGATGCGCACATCCACCTCGCCGCTGCGCACGGCATGCCGCACCGCAAGCCCCCACAGCAGGCACGCCTCGAGAGTGTCCGGGTGCACATGTGTCAGTGCGCACACCGTCTCGATGCCGGCCGCGGCGTCGTCCTCGCTCGAGAGCAGGTACGGCAACACGGAGGCATGGGCGCGCATGAGCGAGCCGTTGCCGGCGTTGGCAGGCAGCTCGGTGTGGGCGGTGCGGGCGGCGCGCCGGAAGTCCTCGGCACGCGGGGCGTAGTGACCGCTCTCGCGCGCCGAATCGGCGGCGGTGCGCATCACGTGGGAGGTGAGGGAGCCGATGTCCGGGGTGCCCAGCGACCACGAGTACCACTCACGGGCGATGTGGTCCTGCGCGGCGGGAATCCGCAGGTCATGGTGCTCTCCGGCGGCGAGCGAGGCTTCGAGCACGACGATCGCCATGGCGGTGTCGTCGGTCCACTCCCCCGGCTGCCAGCCCAGGACGCCACCGCCGATCATGTCGATGTCCTCGGCGTCCAGCACGGGGCCCTGGAATTCGAAGGGAGCCCCGAGGGCGTCGCCGGTGGCGGCGGCAATGACCGAGCCGATGGCCCGTCGACGCTGGATGGGCGTGAGCCCGGATCCGTTCGACGTCGTCGTCGTGTCCTCGGCGCTCATCTCTCTCCTCCTTCCAGGGGCAATGTTTTCACACCAGTACCCTGGTGGGGACGTGTGAAGGAGCCTCATGACCAACACCCCGGCGGCCGCCCGGCCGCACTGTGCTGACCCACATGACCATACCGGTCACGACCATCCTCCCACCGGCGCGGAGCTGGTGCGAGACCTGGTCAAGGGGCTGTCGATCCAGGCGCTGCTGATCCCCGCCCTGGCCGTGGTGATGCTCATCGCGATTCTGCCCCTCGCGCCGACGACGCCGCTGCCGCTGCTGGTCGGTGTGGTGCTGGGCGGGGTACAGCTGGCGCTGCTGGTGGGAACGAGCGTGATCGTCTCCCGCCGGCGCGCGCAGATGGCTATGAATCCGGGCCTCGCGGCGGTGCGCAGCGTCCTCGATGAGGTGCTGCGCGTCGGGGCGGTGCTGCTCGCGGTGCTGCTGTGGCCCGCGGACATCCGCACCGAGCTGGGCGTGTGGATCGGTGCGGGCTGCGCGCTGGTGTGGCTGATCCTCGCGACGGCGCAGACGGTTGCGACCCGTCGGCGCATCTCCCGGCCCGGGGACTGGTCCAAGGAGGCGATCTCCACGCTGCTGGCTCACCGCGTGGGGGCGCGCGACACCGTGGTGATGCGCCTGCTGGATGTGGTGGGCATGATCGCCTTCCAGATCGGTGCGACGGTGCTTGTGATCCTCTCGCCGATTCTCGCCGCGGGCACCGCGGTGCTCTCGCTCGGCTCGGCGCTCGCGACGCTGGTGCTGCAGCGCCGCTCCCCCGCGGAGCGCTCCCGCAGCCCGTGGGCCTATGCCCCGCTGCTGCTGGGCCTGCTGACCCTGCTGCTCGCGGTGCTCGCGAGCGTCATCCCCTGATCCACCCCTGTTCCATCCTCTTTTTCCAGGAGACATCGATGTCCACTGAACCCCGTCCCTCCGGTATCGACCGCGACCACGTGGATTCCTCCGTGCGAGTTCAGGATGACCTGTTCGGTCACGTCAACGGCGCCTGGCTCGCGGAGCACACAATCCCCGCTGACCGGTCGAGCGATGGTGCCTTCCATGCTCTGCGCGATCTGTCCGAGGAGCGGGTGCGGGCGATCGTGGAGCAGGCCGCGGCCGATGTCGAGGCCACCCCGGGTACCGCGCCCGCTGAGCTCGATGACCACGCGAAGATCGGCCTGCTGTACAGCATGTTCATGGACACCGCGGCGATCGAGGAGAAGGGTCTTGCGAGCCTCGAGGAGCTGCTGGAGACCTTCACCGCCGCGACGGATCTGCCGGGGCTCGTGCAGGCGATGGCCGCCCCGGATTCGGGCACCTCGGCGCTCCTGGCGTACGTGTGGACCGATGACGATGACTCCTCCCGCTACCAGGTGAAGCTGCACCAGGGCGGGCTGGGTCTGCCCGATGAGTCGTACTACCGCGAGGAGCGGTACGCCCAGATCCGCGACGCCTACGTGCAGCATCTGGAGAACCTCGCGCAGCTCGCGGCGCTGCCGGGGCGCGACGGCCTGCCGGAGGGCGATGCGGCGACGCTGGCGCGCACGGTGATGGATTTCGAGACCCGCCTGGCGGCCTGCCACGTGGATGTGGTCCGGGTGCGGGACCGCGAGAAGTCGCACAACCCGATGGACGCCGCCCAGCGCACGGAGCTGGCGCCGGCCTTCCCGTGGGACGCGTTCTTCACGGGCACCGGCGCTCCCGCCGCGGCCATCGAGGTGGTCTCCGTCAGCCAGCCGGAGTACGTCACGGCCGCGGCGCAGCTGCTGGCCGATGAGCAGCTGCCGGTGCTGCGTGCCTGGCTCATGCTGCACGCCGTCTCCTCCTACGCCCCGTATCTCACCGAGGCGCTGGTGGCGGAGGATTTCGCCTTCAGCGGGAAGGTGCTCTCCGGGGCGGAGGAGCTGCGGGAGCGGTGGAAGCGGGGCGTCGCCTTCGTCGAGGGCGTGGTCGGTTTCGCCGTCGGCCAGGAGTATGTGGCCGAGCACTTCCCGCCCGCGCATAAGGAGCGGATGGACGAGCTGGTGGAGGCGCTGCTGGCCGCCTACCGCGACTCCATCTCCCACCTGGAGTGGATGACTCCGGAAACGCGCGAGAAGGCGCTCGAGAAGCTCGAGAAGTTCACGCCGAAGGTGGGCTACCCGGAGAAGTGGCGCACCTACGAAAAGCTGACGGTGGTGCCGGGGGATCTGGTGGCCACGCTGCGATCCTCCCGCCGTTTCGAGGCGGAGTTCGAGTATGCGAAGGTGCTGGGCCCGGTCGATGAGACCGAATGGCATATGACCCCGCAGACGGTCAACGCCTACTACAACCCGGGGGCGAACGAGATCGTGTTCCCCGCGGCGATCCTGCAGCCGCCGTTCTTCGACGCCGAGGCCGATGACGCCGTGAACTTCGGGGGGATCGGCGCGGTGATCGGCCACGAGGTGGGGCATGGCTTCGATGACCAGGGCTCGAAGTTCGATGGCGATGGCACCCTGCGCTCCTGGTGGACGCCGGAGGATCGCGAGGCCTTCGAAACCCTTGCGGCGCGTCTGGTGGAGCAGTACTCGCAGCTGTCCCCCCGGGAGCTCGATGACAGCCATACCGTCAACGGCGCCCTGACCATCGGCGAGAACATCGGGGACCTGGGCGGGCTGTCCATCGCGGTGAAGGCCTATCTGGCCAGCCGCAGCGAGTCGGAGGTCCGCAAGGAGCTCGATGGGCTGACGGGTCTGCAGCGCGTGTTCTGGTCCTGGGCCACGGTGTGGCGCGGGAAGAACCGTCCGCAGGAGGCGATCCGACGCCTGGCGATCGACCCGCACTCCCCCGCCGAGTTCCGCTGCAACACCGTGGCGAGCCATCTCGAGGAGTTCCACACGGCCTTCGGCATCGTCCCGGGTGATGGCATGTACTGCGCCCCCGAGGACAGGGTGAGCATCTGGTGAGGCCTGAGACCCCGTTCTATGTGGGCACCACCCGCCCCTCCTCCGTGGGGTGGACGCGCATCGGCGTGACAATGCTCGCGGGAGTGGCGGTGGCGCTGCTGATGCTGCAGCGCGGGAACGCGCCGGCGGCGGTGGCGGGCATCGTGATCTTCGCGCTGCTGGCGCTGTGGACGTGGATGACTCAGCACACCCGCTTCATCGTCGACGGCCACGGGGTCACGGTGAGTCTGGGCGGGTTCTGGCCGCAGAAGCCATGGCCGCTCGCGGATTTCCGCACCGTCCAGATGCGGGACATTCCGCAGTCCCGCACCGGTGTGAGCGTGGGCGGCTACGGCTGGCGGCGCACCACCGTGATCACCCCGGAGCTGGAGGAGCTCACCCCCGTCGGCTCCCGCAAGATCTTCACCCTGCGGGAGAACCGGGCGCGCTACCGGGCCCTCGTGACCCGGCCGGGGCTGATGGTCGAGATCATCGGGCATGAGGCTCCGCATTACCTCATCAGCCCCGAGGATCCGGTCGCGACGGCCGAGGCGGTGGACCAGGCGATCCGCGCCCGCCGCTAGAGGTAGACTGCCTGATCGTCATCCGCTGACAGGGGAGCACCATCGGGGTGCTGAGAGTGCGCATCCGCGCAGACCCTCGAACCTGATCCGGTCAACACCGGCGTAGGGAGTCGGGAATTCCGCACAGCACAGAGTGTGCCGCGCGCCCCTTCCATGAGGAAGGAGACGAGATGACTGAGACGACCGAGACCACCGGCACATCCGCCACCACGGGGGGCCGACGGGCCGGCTCCTGGCGCACGATAGACCTGCTGGTCACCGTGCTGATCGGCGCCGCCTTCGGGGTCGCATTCCTGGGCTACGGCCAGCTGTACACCCTGATCGGCCCGCTCACCTCGGCGTTCAAGCCTGCCGAGGGCCTGCTGATGGGGATCTGGTTCCTGCCCGCGATGGTCGCGATGCTCCTGGTGCGCAAGCCCGGGGCCGCGCTGCTGGCGGAGATGATCGCCGCCGTGCTGTCGATGCTGCTCGGCTCCCAATGGGGCTGGGGCACCGCGATGTCCGGCCTCGTGCAGGGCATGGGCGTGGAGCTCGCCTTCCTGCTGACCGCCTACCGCCGCTTCACCCTGCCGGTCGCGATGCTGGGCGGCGTGATCGCCGCGGCGGTGGAGTGGCTGTACGAGAAGTTCTCCTACTACCAGGACATGGCCTGGAGCGCCTCGTTCCTCATGCTCGCCATGTGCCTGATCTCCGGCGCTGTGCTGTGCGGTCTGCTGGGCTGGGCGGCGAGCCGTGCCCTGGTCGCCACCGGGGCGGTGGACACCCTCGCCGCCGGGCGGGAGCACTCGCGCACCGCCGCAGTGTGAGCAGCCCGCACCCCACCACCGGCCTCGCCCTGCGGGTGGCGGGGCTCGCCTGGCGACCGCTCACACGGCAGGAGCCCACGATCGACGGGCTCGACCTGGAGATCCCCGCCGGGCAGAAGGTGCTGCTGACGGGCGCGAGCGGCAGCGGGAAGTCCACGGTGCTGCGGGCGCTGGCGGGTCTGCTGGATCCCGAGGACGGCGAGGGCCGGGGGCTGCCTGCCCCGCCGTCCCGGCCCGGCGAGCGCGGCCTGCTGCTGCAGAATCCCGCGCATGCGCTGGTCGCCGTGTCGATCACGCGGGATGTGGCGTTCGGGCCGGAGAACGCGGCGCTGCCTCGGCCGCAGATCCACGAGCGAGCCCGCGCCGCCCTTGCGGCGGCGCGGGTTCAGCTGGATCCGCGACGCGCCCCGCTGGATGCCTCCGGTGGCCAGCAGCAGCGCATCGCCCTGGCCGGGTCGCTGGCGCTGGACCCGCAGGTGATGCTGCTGGATGAGCCGACGAGCATGCTCGATGCGGCGACGGCCCGCGAGGTGCGCGAGGCGGTGCTCGAGGCGGCCGCGGGCAGCACCCTGGTGCTCGCCGAGCACCGCTTTGTTGACTGGGTTCCGCACATGGACCGGATGATCGTGCTGGGTGCGCGGGCACGGATCCTCGCCGACGGGCCGCCCGACCAGGTGCTCGCCGAGCAGCGGGGCCTGCTCGAAGAGCTCGGCGTGCTCGTCGCTGATTCCGGCGCCTTGGATCGGACCGCCACCGCAGCATCGACAGCGCAGCCTCACGCCGAGGGCACGCCCCAGTCGACCAGCACCGAGGTGGCGGCGCTGCATCAGGTGACGGTGCCGCAGCGGGGCCTGCTCTCCCCGGTGGACCTTTCGGTTCCGGCCGGGAGCATCACAGTGCTCACCGGCCCGAGCGGTGCCGGGAAGACGACGGTGCTGCGCACCCTGCTTGGGGAGATGAGCCCAGGCAGCGGCAGCGCCCATCGGCCGCCGCGTGAGCGCATCGCCGCGGTGCCGCAGGATCCCGCGCACTCCTTCGTCGCCTCGACGGTGCGCGAGGAGCTGCTGGCCTCCCCCTGGGCGGATGATGAGCAGCTCGCGCAGCACCTGCTGGAGCGAGCCGGCCTCGCACACGTGCAGGGGGCGCAGCCGCATCGTCTCTCCGGCGGGGAGCAGCGGCGTCTCGCGATCGCCGCGGCGCTCGCCCAGCAGCCGGATCTGCTGGTGCTCGATGAGCCGACGGTGGGTCTGGACGCCGCACGCCGCGCCGAGGTCGCCGCCCTGCTGCGGGAAGCCGCGGCGGAGGGCTGCGCAGTGCTGATCGCGACGCACGATGCGGAGATCATCGAGCTCGCGGACCGCCATACCTCCCTGCCCGCCCCGGCGGCGGAGCCGCCGCTGACGCTCCCCCGCCCGATCCCCGCGGATCACCTGAATCCCCTGACGCTCAGCCTCATCGGCATTCTCGCGCTGATCGGTTCCTTCGCAGTGCAGACCTGGCAGGGCGGGCTGCTGGCCCTCGCCCCGACGGTGCTGCTCGCGCCGCTCGCGGTCCGGACCCTGCGCGGCGGCGCGCTGCGGATGCTGCCGGTGCTGCTGTCTGCCGCGGGGCTCGCCTGGACCACGGCCCTGCTGGGCGATGCGCCCTCGCTCTCGCGCGAGGCCTGGCTCGTCGGGCTCAAGGAGGCTGCGCGGATCACCGCATTCGTCGCTCCCGGGGTGCTCGCGCTCGGCAGTGTGCAGCCCACACCGCTCGGCGATGCGGTGGCGCAGCATCTGCGGGCACCGGCCCGCGTGGTCGCGGCCTCCGTGGTGGCGCTCGTGCGGGTCTCTCACCTGGGGCGCCAATGGGACATCCTCACCGCCACCCGGGTTCGACGGGGCCTCGGTACCCGCCGCTCGCCGCGGCTGCTCGCCAGCTCCACCCTCGCACTGCTCATCGACACGCTGCGCGGCGCCGAGCAGCAGGCCCTCGCCATGGACTCACGCGGCTTCGCGACCGCGCAGAGGCGCACCTGGGCTGAGCCCAGCCGCTTCACCCGGGCGGACCTCCTGGGCGGGGCGATCGCCATGCTGTTCCTGGTGTGGCCGCTGGTGGCCGAGCTGGTGGTGGGCTGAGGTGCCCTCCACCGTGAGGTGGGGAGGCTCGTGAGCTGCCGTGCAGTTTCCCGGTCGACCCACACTCGGCGTTACATGTAACATTGGGGTATGACGATCAGCCAGCGTGTGAGCGACCATCGCCGGCGCATGCGCGCCCGCGGATATCGGCCGGTCCAGATCTGGGTCCCGGATGTGCGTACCGCTGCATTCGCCGAAGAAGCGCAGCGGCAAGCTCGGCTCGTCGCGCGCGCCGACGAGCACACCGACGACCAGGACTTCACGGAGGCCATCTCGGTCAGCTGGGATGACGCGTGAAGCGCGGGGAGCTGTGGACCGTCGCCGGCGGCGTCTATGCGTCGAAACCCCGCCCGGCTCTGATCCTGCAAGATGACGTCTTCGGGGAGACATCGTCCGTCACCGTCGCACCACTGACCTCCACGCTGACCGATGCACCACTGCTGCGATATCGGGTCGAGGCGAACGACATCTCAGGCCTCGCGACGGGCAGCGACGTGATGATCGACAAAATCACGACCGTGCGGCGCACAAACGTCAGAGCGCGGGTGGGACGACTGAGCAGCCAGCAGATGATTGAGGTAGAACGCCTGATCGCGGCGTTCCTCGGACTCGCCCGCTGACTCGAAGGCCCTCCCCCGCACCCTCTAGGCTGGGGTCATGACCTCCCATGATGGGGCCGATGCGCCCGACGATGATGCGATCGATCTCGCCCACGCCCTGCTGGATGCCGCCCGCAACGGCGATGCGGCGTTCCTGCTGCCGGTGCTGGATCAGGGTGCGCCGATCGACCTGCGGGCCGCCGATGGGAACTCCCCGCTCATGCTCGCCGCGTACCACGGGCATACGGCGCTCGTGCGCGAGCTTGCCGCCCGGGGCGCGGACGTGGATCTGCTGAACGAGCGGGGGCAGTCTCCGCTCGCCGGTGCCGCATTCAAGGGCTTCCCCGAGGTGGCGCGGGTGCTGCTCGAGGCCGGCGCAGACCCCGACGTCGGCGCGCCGAGCGCCCGGGAGACCGCGCAGTACTTCCAGCGCGAGGAGATCAGCGCGCTGATCGCTCAGCGCGAGGGCTGATCCTCGGGGGCGTCGAGCACCATCGCCACATGCTCGATGCCCGCCTCCATGAACACCTCGCTCACGGTGCGAAAGCCCATGCTCGCGTACCACTGCTCGAGGTAAGCCTGCGCGTCGATGCGCACCCCGCCGTCCCCGGCGATCTCGCGGGCCCGGGCGATGCCGGCCTCCATGAGGCGCCGCCCGAGGCCGCCGCGGCGACGGTCGGCCTGCACGGCCACGCGCCCGATCCGCACCGTTCCGTCGGCCTCGCGCAGGATCCGCAGGTGCGCGATGGCCTCCCCATCCTCCTCGACCCACAGCAGCACGGTGCCCGCCTCGAGCTCGCGGCCGTCGAGGTCTGCGTCGGTCGCCCGCTGTTCGAGGGTGAACACGTCCTGCCGCAGCTTCGCCAGCTGGTAGACGGTGCGGGCGTCGAGGTCCAGCAGGTGCGCGTGGCGGACGACGAGAGATGACATGGCCGGGACGATACGGGACGGGCCGCCGGGGCCACGGTCCTTCCAAGCTCGGTCACCGCGATCGCCGTGCACCGACAAGCCGACACCCAACGCCAAATAGCGCCTGACCAGCACCGACACGTATCCAGTTCCGACCAGCACGAGAAACCCAGCACCCAGCCCTCAATAACGCTTTGATAACACATCAGAAGATGGCGGCACAGCAGTGATGCGCGCCACACACCATCGACGATCATGACACAAGGAGGTGATCAACGATGCTTGAGGCACTGCAACTGCTCTGCGAGGAGGAGCGTACAGCCGCGACCCCCGAATGGAGCACACTCTCCAATGTTCATGTGAATCCGACACAGTGATCATGAACCCATTCGGATCATGTCGATCGCCATTATGGCGACCGGCATGATCCGAATGCCTTATATTTTCCCATCCTTCATTATGCACCACGCTATACGAGACGGACGGATGCACCCTATGGGCGACTCAGACATCGACGACTACGATACTATCGAGCAGTTCCCCTGGGTGTACAAGGTGAACCGCAGCGACGAGCTCCCGGATTCAGGATGGAAGATCCACATTTCGGCACCACTGCAGGACTGCTTAGAGATTCTTGCAGAAGTTGTTCCAGTGCTGCAATCCCATCGATGCACATATAAATACGCCAAACCCATCGAGGGGTACTTAAAGATCCTTGAGAAGCGTTCGAGTCGACTTCAGTCCGGCAAATTCATTACCGCATACCCCAAGTCGACTTTCGACGCTAACGTTATAATGCGCGAACTAGCTCGGGAAACCCTCGGTCGAAAGGGTCCAAAGGTAATCACAGATCGCTTATACCGCGACTCAAAGATTATCTCTTACCGCTATGGCGCATTTGGCCCACCGCAAGCGATAAGCAAGGATGGGGAGCTTACCTCTTGGGTGCGCCACCCGAATGGCGGCATGTTTAAAGATCAACGCCTGCCTACCTTCGCCCTCCCGGACGGTATCGACGACCCATTCAAGACCTCTAACGAAATAGCACAAGACTACAGCGGGGATTACAGAATAGGATCGTATCAAATTCTAGGTGCAATACGGTTCTCGAATGCCGGTGGCATATATCGCGCAGTAGATTCTCGCGGGAACCGCTATGTTATAAAGGAAGCACGACCGGGAACGGGATTCGTCGGGTTACAGGATGCGCAGGCCAGGCTCCACCAGGAAATGCTAAACACTAGAGTTGCCTCATCGATCCTAGGAGGGACTGTTGCCCGATTAGTAGAGAAGCTCCATATCGAAGATCACATTTTTGCCGTCTTTGAAGAAGTTGACGGCATGCCTCTCTATGACTGGATTGCGAACAACAACCCCCTTGCAAGGGGAGCAATCGTATCGCAAGAGGCCTGGTCCACATATTGTCACCGAGCAAGTGATTTGCTTTCAGAGATACGCGACAGCGCAGCCCGCTTGGACGAAGCGGGATTGAGTCACGGTGATCTAAGTACAGCCAATATAATCGTAACTAGCGACGACCATATAAGGCTCATAGACTTCGAGTGTTTGACACCAAGTTCATCGTCCCCACCAGATATCCGGACGCCTGAATTTTCGCCCGTAGACGGCGCGACTTGCAGGACAGCAGGCGAAGCTCAGCAATTTGCAATCTCGTGCATTTCTCTCGCCTTGATACATCGAATCAATGCAATAGAAATGCGCAATGGGGTTGCGTTCAGTTCCCTCTCTTATGATCTAGATTCCCGTCGACTCAAGATACCCGACGAATTTATCCATGAAATAGAACGCCTTTCGGCCAACCGCGTTCAGGACAATGTACTCACGCTTTTCGCGCCGCATCAGCGAGAAGTTTCAGATACGATGCCTCGAACGGTAGCTATTGAGAAAGCAAAGAGCCTTCTAATCCCGCCACTCTTGCACCACACCAACTCGGTTTTAACCTTCGACAATGGTGCTGATCGAGCCCTGCCCTCTGGATCACCCTATCCGCGCCTGGGGTTCAAATCGGGGCTTGCAGGTATATTGTACGCTCTAAATACCTGCAAAAACCTCAGCCTTGATTCGTTGCATTTCCGCTTCAGAAGCCTGGTGTTGGATGCACTAAAATCACATTATCTTCCTGTAGGTTTTGCTGAGGGGGCCGCCGGAATCATGTATTATGCGCACATTGCTGGCGATGGTGAGCTCTCCGAGGCTTGCAGTAGGTACATTGCTGAACACTTTTCGGAAGTGAGCAACGTTGGCCTATCTACAGGACTTTCTGGAGTTTTTATTGCGGCAATTAATTCATTACAGTATGGCCTGGCAAGGCGATCCTTAAGCGAGCTCGTCAGTGCAGCTAGAAGCTTACGCTCATCATTCCATGATGGCACCTTGAGTGATGGTCTACTCGGGCTGTGTAGCGCGCTTTCTATTGCGGAGCGGTCACCTCATTTGCGAGGCAATAATTCCGTGATTATAAATGAGCTATTTTTGATCGCGAGTCAGGGTCTACGCCGGACAGATGGAGGAATCTACTCCTACACTTCTAGACGCGATAAGATAGTCTTTAAGCCTTACTTGAGAGACGGTACAATGGGCTACTGGACGGCATTCAAAGTCTGCGAGCCTTACCTGAATCGCGACTCTCTTACTCGCTACTCCAAGTTTGAGCGCGCGGCATCACTGGAGAACGCCTCTACCCCGTTCGTCATCGAGGGCGGTTTAGCCGACGGCCGATCCGGCATACTCGTTGGCCTATGTTATCTCCATGATGACGACATCTACACCCTCCCACTGAAGGATTTAGGTATAGTTGCACCACATTGTGTTCCGGAAGATATTCTGGCTCGCTATTGCGTGCCCGTAGAATCTGGGGCAGCGATCCATTCGATACGAACCGGAAATCCTGACTACGGATATGAGAGCGGATCGGCCGGACTGCTTTCCGCCCTCTCTTGGATGGAAGGTTTGAGCCCACTCATGCTTTTCGGCGGCCTTCATCTCGAGTCTGCTCATAGCAAATGACGCCGATCCCCCATAATGGCTCACCACCGGAGAAAGTTGAAATGAATCCTCCCAAAACGTCAAGCTCCACCACGCCGCTGTGGACGCGTGACTACGCGGTGTGGTTCGGCGCGGACACGTCGGGTGCCCTGGTCATGGGCATGCAGATGATCGCCGCGCCGTTGGTGCTGTTCGAGGTGACCGGCTCCACCGCCACAGCGGGGGTGATCACTGCTCTGACCGGCGTGGTCTCGCTCGTTCTCACGGTGCCGGCCGGGGTGCTGCTGGATCGCTGGCCTCGACGCCGGGTGATCGTCGTCACCGCATTGGCACAGGCGGTGATCTTCGCAGGCGGAGTCGGGCTGTATCTCACCGGGCACCTGGTGATGACGGTGCTGGCACTGATCCTCATGCTGCTGACGGCCGTGGGGACCCTCGCCGGCCCCGCCACGAATGCCGCTCTGCGGCAGGTGGTGGGTGTGGACAATCTGCCGCGCGCAATGAGTCTGAACCAGGGCCGTGATGCCTTCATCCAACTTGCCAGCGGGCCGACCGCAGGACTGCTGTTCACGCTCGCCCCCTGGTTGCCATGGCTCGTGAATACAGTCGCCTCGGTCCTGAAATCCACCTCCGCGTCGTTCCTCAGCGACCCCATGGTGCCGCCCGGCACCGCCGCCCGCACCCCGTTTTGGAAGGATCTCGGCACCGGCGCATCGTTTCTTCTGAAGAACCGGATGCTGCTGGTCCTCACGATCGCCGCGTCGCTCATCAACTTCGCCGGCACCGGCGTGATGCAGGGTCTGTTTCTGGGCTTGCAGCTCTCCGCGCAGACGGCGCACCTGGTGGGGTGGACGGCCACTGGGATCGCGATCGGGTCTCTGCTCGGTGCCTCCCTCAGCGCTGTCCTGGTCAAGCGCGTCGGCACCGGAATTCTCCTCGCCGCCGGCTTCGCGTGGGAAGCAGCGGCCATCGTGAGCATCGCTCTGGCACCGCCCGGTATCCTCACCGTGATGCTGGTCGGCGTGATCTTCGTGGCGATCCCCGCGATCAACGCGGGCAGCCTGGGGCTCATCATGGCGATCAGCCCGGCGGAGCTGCAGGGCCGGGTGGTGACCACCATCTCGATGCTGAGCATGGCGATGACTCCGTTGGCGAGCCTCGCCGCCGGCGTCGGGCTGGCGCATCTGACGCCCTCCATCCTGTACCTGGCATTCGCGGCGGTGTCCCTGCTGCCGGCCCTCATGGTGCTGGTCTCAGCGCCGCTGCGGGCGATCCCCGCCTCTGGAGCCTGGGAGGAGCACCTCTCGCACCTCACGGTGCGCACCTGAGCCCGTCCGCTCCTCAGCGCTCCGGCGCGGCGAGCGCCCACGGCGCAGCGGGATGCTCGCGGGTCCAGCGAGCGGGCCGGGTGCGGCGGGTCTGGCAGCGGGGGCACCAGAACACAGTGCGCCCGGTCATATCGGCGCTACGGATGATGGTGCCGCACAGGCGGCAGGGCAGGGTCTGGCGGTGGTAGACGTAGAAGGACTGCTCACGAGGCACCACGCCGGGGTCCTCATCGCCGTTCTGGCGGGTGCCGCGGGAACGTTCGATGATCCGTGCCTCGATCTCGCGGTGCTCCACCTGGGTGGTGACGATCCGTCCGGTGCGCGCCCCGTAGGTCATGAGGGCCACGAGGTCCTCCCACATGTCCTGAAGCAGCCCCGGGCCCAGCTCGGTGCCGGGCACGAAGGGGTCCAGGCGGGCCCGGAACAGCAGCTCGGCGCGATAGATGTTCCCGATTCCCGCGACGATCTTCTGGTTCATGAGCAGGGTGCCGATGGGGCTGCGGGAGCGGCGCACCGCCGCCGTGAACCTCGTGCGCCCTGCGTCCCCGGCGTGGTCGGCGCGCAGCGGATCTGGTCCCAGGCGCGCAAGCACCGCCGCGCGGCCGGCGGCGTCGAGGACCTCGCAGGCTGTGGGACCGGTGAGGTCCGCGAGCCCCGTCGGCCCCATGATCCGCAGCCGCACCGTCTCGCGCGGCACCAGCTGCCGCCAGTTCTCGCCTCCGGTGAGGGCATCCTCGCGCTCTCCCATCCGCACGCGTGGTGCGCCGATCGCATGGGCATCCGCGAAGCCGGGCTCCCCGGCGAAAGTCCACGAGCCGTACAACCCCAGGTGCACGTGCACCCAGCGCACCACGGGCGCGTCCAGCTCCACATCGGCCGACGGGGCGAAGGCCAGGAACAGGTGCTTGCCCGCAGCTTCGGCGGCCAGCAGCACCATGCCGTCGATGTCGGCGGCCTCGAGGAAGCGGCCCTGGGGGCTCGAGGTGCGCACGCGATGCCCGGCAAAGGCACGGCCGAGCGCCGCGGCGAGCCGGTGGACGGTATGCCCCTCCGGCATCAGTCGGTCGTGGCGCCCGCAGCGGGGGTGTTCTCCTCATGGCCACCAGCGTCCTCGTAGCCGCCGGTGCGCTCGTAGCGGGCCATGAGGTCGATGCGGCGCTGGTGCCGCTCAGCGCCGGAGAACGGCTCGGCGAGGAACACGTCGATCAGCTGCTCGAGCTCCTCCTCGCTGTGCTGGCGGGCCCCGACGGAGATGACGTTCGCGTCGTTGTGCTCACGGGCCAGGCGCGCGGTGTCCTCGTTCCACACCAGGGCGGCGCGCACCCCGGCGACCTTGTTCGCGGCGATCTGCTCGCCGTTGCCGGAGCCGCCGATCACGATGCCGAGCGCGCCGGGCTCGGCAACGACGGCCTCGCCCACCGCCGTGCAGAACGGCGGGTAGTCATCCAGCGCGTCATAGCTGTGGGCGCCGTGGTCGGTGACCTCGTGGCCCTTGTTCTGGAGGTTCTGGACGAGCCGGTTCTTGAGCTCGAAACCGGCATGATCGGTGCCGATGTGGATGCGCATGCGGGGGTGCCTTTCAGTGCGGGGGCAACAGTGCGGTGCGGGGTGAGACAGGGCAGGGATGCGCCGGGCAGGGGCGCGGCGGGTCAGTCGAAGATGGGGCCGACGGTGCGGGTGCGCTTGATCTCGAAGAACCCCTCGACGCTTGCGAGCGCCGCGAGACCATCCAGCAGAGCGCCGGCCTCCTCCCCCTTCGGGGCCGGGGAGATGACGGGCCCGAAGTAGGCGCGGCCGGTGCCGAACGAGATCACCGGAGTGCCCACCTCATCGCCCACCAGATCGATCACAGCCTGCTGGCGGCGGCGCAGCTCATCATCCAGGGAGGTGTCCTCGTACGCGGCGATGAGCTGCGCATCCAGGGAGGTCGCCGCCAGGCCCGCCTCCGCGGCGGCGCGCAGATCGCCGTGGCCGCCCACGTGGTGGTGGGTGCCGAAGGCGGTGTAGTACGCGGCGACATCTTCCTGGCTGCCCTGCTGCGCGATGGCCAGGGCCACGCGGGCGGGGCCCCACGCGGCGTCCATCGCCTCGCGGTAGCCGGGATCCAGGTCACGGCCCTCGTTCAGGGCGGACAGGGACATGATCGAGAAGGTGACATCGAGGTCGCGGACCTCGGCGGCGTTCAGCAGCCAGCGGCTGGTCATCCAGGCCCAGGGGCAGGTGGGATCGAAGAACATCTCGACGCTCTGCGTGGTCACAGGGAGCTCCTTTGCGGTGCGTGGCACCGGTAGCGGTCGGTGATGCGTTCCATCATCTCACCTCGGAAAAGACATTGCGTCTGTGCGCGCAGGTGGTGTGGGATTCTGGGGTGCCTCGCCGTGATCGCTCCCCTGTACTCGACAGTCCCTCACCACGCGCCGCCATGGCGCCGTCGGTGATGCACTCGATCATGCGCGGCCACCGTCGGCGTATCCCGGGGATCATGGTGCTGAGCATCCTGGTGGAAGCCGTGGATATGGCGATCCCCGTCGTGGTGGGGCTCATCATCGACTTAGGGATCGTGCGCGGGAACCTCGCCCTGACACTCGCCGGGGCCGCCGGCATCTTCGTGGTGCGGCTGCTGTCCACCTGGGCGTGGGCGCTGCTGTTCGAGATCTCCCAGCGGGCCCGCATGTATGAGCGGCACCGCCTGCGCGTGGCGGTGACCGGCGCGGTGCTGGATCCACGCTCGCGGCAAGTGCGTCGGCCCTCCGGGGAGGTGCTGTCGATCGCGACGTCCGATGCGGACAAAGCCAGCGATGTGATCGACATGCTGGCCTGGGCGGCCCCGGCCTCCGCCGTCGTGCTGGCCGCCTGCGGGTGGCTGGCCTGGCTGGATCCGTGGCTGGGGCTCGCGACCCTCATCGGCATCACGGTGATGATCCTCGTGATCCGGGTGATCTCCCCCGTGCTCTCGGAGCGCTATGACGCCCAGCAGTCGAAGGCCGCCGATGCTGCGGCGACCGCGACCGACCTCGTACACGGGCTGCGGGTGCTGCAGGGCCTGGGCGTGCAGTCCCGGGCCCGCGCCCAGTACCGTCGGCGCTCCCGCATCGCCCTGGACGCAGCGCTGGTCAACGCCCGCTACTCCGGGATCGCCGGGGGCCTGACCACGCTCGTGACCGCCGGGATGATGGCGGCGGTGGTGATCATCGCCGCGCAGCGCACCATCGCAGAGGCCATGACGGTGGGCACCCTCATCGCCGTGGTGGGCGTGGCCCGCAACACGATGGGCATGCTGCAGGGGCTCTCCGGCATCCCGGTGTGGTGGGCCTCGATGTCCACCTCCGGCCGACGCGTACGCGACCTGCTGGCGGACCTCGGCCGCACGATCGATGACCCGGACCTGCAGATCTCGACACTGCGCGAGGCCCATGACGACCGGGGAGAGACCCGCCGCGGGGAGCGGCGCGGCGCCGCCGGCGGACTGCACCTGCGCGGCGTAGACAGCGGGACCCTGCGTGGGCTCACCCTGCAGGTGCCCGATGGGCGCGTGGTCGCGCTCGCCTGCGCGGATGTGCGCGATGCGGAGTCCGTGATCGCCGCGGTCTCCGGCCGCGCCGAGTGCGCCGGGGTGCATGTGGGCGCCCAGGAGATCACACCGGAGAACCGCTTCACCACCCGCGCGGATCTGCTGGTGGAGCCGCACGTGGTGGATCTGTTCGACGGGACGCTGCGCGAGCAGCTCGCCACCCGCTCCCCCGCGTCCGCCGCGCCCGGCTGGGAGGAGCGCGCCCTGCATGCGGCAGGCGCGGAGGATCTGCTGCGAATCCTGCCCGAGGGTTTCGACACCCGTATCCTGGATCGCGGCGCGAACCTCTCCGGCGGGCAGCGCCAGCGCATCGCCCTGGCCCGCGCCGTCGCCGCCGACGCACCGGTGCTCGTGCTCCATGACCCCACCACCGCGGTCGATGCCGTCACCGAGGGGCATATCGCCGAGGCGCTCGTGGCCGCCCGCCGCAGCGAGGACCGCGCGACGCTGCTGGTCACCCGCGCCCCGGCGCTGCTGCGTGAGGCCGATGAGGTGGTGTTCGTGCGCGGCGGCAGGATCACCGCGCACGGCGATCACACGACGTTGATGGACCGCGATGACTACCGGGAGATGGTGCAGCGATGAGCCGAGGCAGCACGCAGGCCGCGCCGATCGCGGATCTCACAGACGTGGACTGGGATGCCTCCCCCGAGGAGCTGCTGGCCGCCGATGCCACGGCCGCACGCCAGCTGGATGAGCATGCCCAGATCCTGCCGATCGCCGATGTCCCCACCACGCTGCGGCACATGCGGGCACGGCTGTGGCGCTACCGCGGGATGGCGCTGCTGACCTTCCTGGTCGTCACCGCCGGTGCGGTTGCCGCAGCCTGGATGCCGCGTCTGATCGGCGGGGCGGTGGACCTCGTGGTCTCCGGGGCCACGAGCGCGGATCTGTGGCGCCAGGGCGGATTGATCATGCTCGCGGGCGTGCTGCAGGCGGCGCTCACGGCGCTCGGGTGGTCGCTCGTGAGCGCGCTCGGGCAGCGGGTGCTGGCGGGCATGCGCGAGGACGTGATCGACCGGGCCCTGGACCTGCCTGCGCAGACCATGGAGATCACCGGGATCGGCGATGCTCTCTCCCGCGTGGCCGATGACGTGGATGTCACCGCTCGCGCCGTGAACAACGTCGTGCCGAACCTGATCCAGATGGGCTTCTACGTCCTGGTGACGATGCTCGGCATGGTCACCCTCTCCCCGTGGCTGCTGATCCTGCTGGCCGTGGTGGTGCCGATGTATCTGGGGGCCGCCGTGTGGTACCTGCGGCGCACCGCCCCGATCTACCGGCGGGAGCGCGTGGCGATGGGGGCCCGCGCCCAGGGTCTGCTCTCGGCGATCCACGGCATCCCCACCGTGCACGCCTATGGCATCGAGCGCCGCGAGACCCGCCACGTCGCGGTGCTCTCCGAGGCGGCGGTGGTGCTCGGCATGCGGGTGATGACGATGGTCGTGCGGCTCGTGCGGTTCATGGTCTGGCCGGAGAACATCGCGATCACCCTGGTGCTGATCCTGGGCTATGTGATGGTGAACGTCTCCGGCGCCCCGGTGGGGCTTGTGACCGCGGCGGCGCTGTACCTCATCAGTCTGCTGTGGCCGATGATGAACCTCATCTTCAGCCTCGATGATGTGCAGGCGGCCGCCGCGTCCCTCACCCGCATGGTGGGGGTGATCGAGACGATCGATCCCGCAGCCTCCCCCGGCGCGGAGGTCCCCGCGGATGCGTCGATCCGTCTGCGCGGCGTCTCCCACGCCTACCTCGAGGATGAGGACGGCACCGAGCATGTGGTGCTGCAGCCGATCGACCTGGACATCGCCTCCGGGGAGACGATCGCGCTGGTCGGGGCGTCCGGGGCGGGGAAGTCCACGCTCGCCTCGATTCTCGCCGGCACTCTCGAGCCACGCCACGGCCGCGTGCTGCACGGCGGTGCGGATCTGCGCAGCGCGGACCTCGAGGCGATCCGGTCGCACGCGAGCATCGTCTCGCAGGATGTGCACGTCTTCCGCGGCACTCTCGCGGAGGATCTGCGGCTGGCCCGCCCCGAGGTGACCGAGGAGCAGCTGCTTCAGGCGCTGCGGATCGTCGACGCGGAGGCGTGGGCGCTCGAGCTGCCGCAGGGCCTGGACACCGAGGTGGGTGAGAAGGGCGAGCGGCTGACGGCCGAGCAGTCTCAGCAACTGGCGCTCGCGCGGATCGCCCTGCAGGATCCGCAGGTGCTGATCCTCGATGAGGCCACGGCCGATGAGGGCTCCTCCGGGGCGCGCGTCCTCGAGCGTGCGGCGCTCGAGGTGGCCCGCGGCCGCACCACGGTGATCGTCGCTCATCGGCTCTCACAGGCGAAGGAGGCGGACCGGATCCTCGTCATGGAGGACGGCTCCGTGGTGGAGCAGGGCACGCATGAGCAGCTGGTGGCGCTCGGCGGAGTGTACGGCAGGCTATGGGAAGCCTGGTCGGGCTGACCGGCACGGCTGCGCGGCGGCACCCCGGCCCCTGTCTCGCGGCCCTCAGCCGCGGCGCCGCAGCACGAGCACCCCACCGGTGAGCAGGACGATGCCCAGAAGCCCCAGCGCCCCGGCGCCGGCGAGCATGGCGACGCGCTGCCAGTCCAGGGTGCTGTCGTCGCGACCGAGGTCCAGCACGTCCTCGCTATCCTGCGCCTGGCCCTCGACCTCGAGGGTGAGGATCAGCCGCACCGGCTCTGAGCCCTCGGGCTTCTCGGACTCGGCGTCGACCGTGCGGGGCAGGCGGGTGATGATGACGCGCTGCTGACCGGGCAGCCAGGTGGAGGCGATCCCAGAGTCATCGGCGCCGCGATTGCCCAGCGCCAACGGGGCGGGCATGCCACCGCCGGCGATATCTCCGACTGCCCCGATCTGCCAGCTGCCGCCGCCGACGGGCACGAGTTCGCGGGCGCTGTTGTGCACGCGCAGGGACATCTGCCCGGCATCCGGCGGAGCGGCGGTGATCTCGGTGCGCCAGCGCAGACGCTGCCCGAGCTCGACGGGGATGGACAGCACCGCGCTCTGCCCGGGAGTCAGCTCGAGCAGCACCGAGCCGGGGCCCACTTCCTGCGGATCGGCAAGGGAGCGCCCGGGGATCAGGGGCTCCGCATCGGTGGGGGCGACGGGGCTCGCGCCGTCATCGTCGATCGGTTCGGTGGCCGAGGGCTCCCCGGCGGCCAGGCCCGCGGGCTGCACGGCGACCTGCACCTCCACCGGCAGCGGCTGCTCGGCGAAGACCTCGCCGCGGCGCTGCACACGCAGGAACAGGGCGCTGCCGGGGCATTCCTCCGGCCCGAGCGCCCCGGACAGCACCGTGGCGGTCACCGGCCCCGCACCGGTGTTCGGATCGCCGATGCCCTGCTCGGAATCAGCAGTGCAGGAGTCCCCGGAGGCGGTCACCACGGTGAGATCCGCGTCAAGCCGCGTGCCATAGGAGTCCTCGATCCCCTCCGCAGGAGCCGGGGCGGCGATGGTCGCGGCCGCGTGGATCCGCTCCCCCGGGTCGAGCTCCACCTTGTAGTACTTCACGGTGCCGCCCTCACCCTCGGCATCGGGCCCGGTCTCGAAGGAGTCGCGGTACTGGCCCGGCTCGATCGTGGTGGCCTGCGCGATCGAGGAGCCGCCGGCCACCTTGGTGCCGGTCGCGGTGTAGGCGCCCTCGGGGATGGAAGGCTCCTCGGCCGGGTCCGCGGCGGCGGGGATGACGCTCAGCGGAGCGAAGGTCAGCAGGAGGCACCCGATGAGCGCGGCCCCCAGGGAGCGGCGGGGTCGGCGGGCGCGCGAGTGCTCTAGCATGTGCCCCATCATGGCCGATGTCATCGCCGGTCGCATCGCACTGATCGACCCTCTCGCCCGCGGCGCCTCCGGGTCGCTGTGGCGCGCCGTGGACCGCAGGTACGAGGCGGTGTGCGCCGCGAAGGTGATGCTCCAGCGCGATGGCGCGGAAGTGCTGCGCTTCGTGCGTGAGCAGACCGTCGGCGGCGCACAGGATCTGGGGTCCCATCCGCATCTGTTGCCCCCGTACACGTGGGTTGCTGAGGATGACACGATCGTGCTGGTCATGCCGCTGATCCACGGCGGGACGGTGGCCGATGCGCTGCGTGAGCAGGGGGCGCTCAGCCCGGCGCTGGTGGCGCATCTGCTGCGGCAGCTGCTGGATGGCCTCGCGGCCCTGCATGCGGCCGGCTGGGTGCACCGCGATGTGAAGCCCGCGAATCTCCTGCTGCAGCCCACCGGGGAGGCGGTCCCGCATCTGCTGCTGGCAGATTTCGGAATCGCCCTGCACGAGCAGGACATCCGCCTAACAGACACCGGGATGGTGGCCGGCACCCCCGGGTTCATCGCTCCCGAAGTGCGGATCGGGGAGGGGTCCGGCGGTTCGCAGGATGTGTGGGCCGCCGCGGCCTGTGCGCTCGAGGCGCTCGAGCCGGTGCGGCCGGCGGATCTGCCCGAACAGGAGCAGAAGGATCCGGCGCTGCGGGCCCGCCGTGTTCTCGCACCGAGCAGTGACCCGGCCGCGCGTTCGCTCATGTGGGTGCTGCTGCGGATGCTGGATCCTGATCCGCTCATGCGCCCAAGCGCCGCCGAGGCCCGGGATCTGCTGCCACCCGCGAATCCGTCCATGTCGGCGTCGTGGTCGCGGCGCGCCGACGGCGAGCTCTTCGTCGTGCGTGATCGGATTCCCGCGCCGCCGCCGGGGTCGGTGCCCGCAGCGGAGGTGGGGGCCGATGGCCCCGGCAGCATCACCCCGGCGGCTCCGGGTCTGCATGAACGCATCACCGCGCAGAGCGATCCCACGCGCGTATCCACCTCAGCGCCCAGGCAGTCACCATCGGGCGCTGCGCGTTCTGCGTCTGCACCATCCCCGGTGGCCACGACCCCGCAGACCCCGCAGTCCGCGGCGCCGGCCCCAGAGCAGGCCCCAGCACGTGGGGCCTCCCCTGCCGGCGTGGCCGCCCCCGTCGGGGCCGCCGGATCGGTCGCCTACTCCCCCACCCCCGTCTCCCCGTTCCTGCCGCTCGAGCCGGGTTCCCTAGGGCCGGCCACGGATCCGACCGTGCCGCGCGAGGTGGCGCGGCGCCGAGCCGTCCGCACCGCGCTGGGCAGTCTGATGCTGCTGGGTTCGGCCGTGTGCCTGGTGGGGGCGGGAACGCTTGCGGTGCTCGCGCTGGGCTGACGGCGCGCCGCCGCGGGGGGATCTGCCGACGCGGTAGGGTCGAGCCATACGCCTACCCCTTCTCGGGCAGAGCAGCCCCGGCCCGGTGGCCGGACGGTACGGGGCGTCCGCGGAGGCCGAGCCGGCCAGGAACCCCACCATGTCTTCGACCCCGCGCTGGTCGCCCGGCGACCAGGTGACCTGGACCTACTACACCCCGCAGCACCCCACCCGCACCGTCCGCCCGGGCACCGTCGTGCTCGATGACGACCGCGGGGTGGTGGTGTGGATCGCCCCCGGCACCGAGGTGCTGCTGCCCGTCCTCGAATCCGGGGCGGCGCTGCGCCGTGCCGGCGATGAGGGCATGTTCACCGCCCGTCGGGTGCAGTCCAAGCAGCTGTGGACCGGCAACGGCATCCTCATGATCGGCCTGCCGGACAAGCCCTATTCGATCTGGCTGTTCTACAAGGACGACGGGTCGCTGGGCTGCTACTACGTGAACCTCGAGACACCGTATGAGCGCACCTCCGAGGGAGTGCGGACCCGTGACCTGGTGCTGGACCTGGTGGTGCTGCCGCGCCGCGACTGGCACTACAAGGACGAGGACGAGCTGGAAGGCGCCGAGCGCACCGGCTACTTCAGCCCCGAGGAAGTGGCGGGCATCCGCGAGGCCGGACGCGAGGCGGAGCAGCACATCGCCGAGTGGACCTATCCCTTCGCCGCGGGTTTCGAGTACTTCTTCCCGGACCCGAACTGGGAGATTCCACGCCTGCCCGAGCACTACAGCTGGGAGCTGGACCTCACGCGGCGCTGACCTGCTCCGCAAACAGCTGCGCGTGATGCCGAAAAGCATCGTTTTCGACTCGAAAGTGAGTCGGAACCGTTGCTTCATCGGGAATCACTTCGCGCAGCGACGCACCTGCCCGCCACGCCCCGCACCCGAGGACCTGTTCGCCTGCGGGTCCCGCGGCCGGGTGGCAGGATGGTGCCCATGTCATCCGAGAACCTCACCCGGGACGAGGCGCGCCGTCGCGCCTCCTTCCTCAGCACTGATACCTACGCCATCCGCCTGGACCTGACCACGGATCCGCGGACCTTCCTCACCGAGACCACGCTGCGTTTCTCCTCCACGGAGGCAACCGAGACGTTCGTGGACTTCATCGGCGAATCCGTGCAGGAGATCGAGCTCAACGGCGAGCTGCTGGCCGATCCCGCCTCCCACTTCGACGGGGCCCGCGTGAAGCTGCCCGCCCTGGTCGAGGGCGAGAACACGCTGCGGATCCTCGCCACCGGCCGCTACATGAACACCGGCGAGGGCCTGCACCGCTTCGTGGACCCCGTGGACGATGAGGTGTACCTGTACACCCAGTTCGAGGTCTCCGACGCTCGGCGCATGTTCGCCTGCTTCGAGCAGCCCGACCTCAAGGCCACCTACCAGCTGACCGTCACCGCCCCCGACCACTGGCGGGTCATCTCCAACGCCCCCACCCCGGAGCCCACCGCGGCCGACGAGAACACCGCGACCTGGGCTTTCGAGCCCACCGAGCGGATCTCCACCTACCTGGTGGCGCTCATCGCCGGGAACTACCAGGGCGGGGAGGGCTCCTGGACCACGCGCGACGGCCGCACTATCCCGATGGGCGTGTACGCACGCGCGTCGCTGGCCGAGCATGTGGATGCCCAGAACGTCATCGACGTCACCGGTGCCGGCATCGACTTCTACGAAGAGGCCTTCGACCAGGACTTCCCGTTCCGCAAGTACGACCAGGTGTTCGTGCCCGAATACAACATGGGCGCGATGGAGAACCCCGGGGCGATCACGTACGTGGAGTCCTACGTGTTCCGCTCCGACGTCTCCGACGCCATCCGTGAGCGGCGCGACCTCACCATCCTCCACGAGCTCGCACACATGTGGTTCGGGGACCTGGTGACCATGCGCTGGTGGGACGACCTGTGGCTGAACGAGTCCTTCGCTGAGTACGCCTCCACGCTCGCCTCCGCCGAGGTCACGCGGTGGACCGACGCCTGGACCACCTTCGCCCTGTCGGAGAAGGGCTGGGCCTACCAGCAGGACCAGCTGCCCTCCACCCACCCGATCGTCGCCGACATGGTGGACTTCGACGCGGTCGAGACGAACTTCGACGGCATCACCTACGCCAAGGGCGCCTCGGTGCTGCGCCAGCTCGTGGCCTACGTGGGCCGCGAGGAGTTCTTCGCCGGGGTGCGCACCTACTTCGCCAAGCACGCCTGGGGCAACACGGAGCTGACCGATCTGCTCGTCGAGTTGGAGAAGACCAGCGGCCGCGACCTCACCACGTGGGCGCAGCTGTGGCTGCAGCAGGCCGGCGTGAACACTCTCACCCCGGAGATCGAGAAGGACGAGGGCGGAGCCGTCACCCGCTTCGAGATCGTCCAGACCGCGCCCGAGGAGCACCGCACCCTGCGCCCGCACCGCCTGCGCATCGGCGGCTTCACCGTGCAGGATGGCGCCCTGGTGCGCACCACGTCGGTGGAGACCGACGTGGACGGTGAGCGCACCGAGATCCCCGAGCTCGCCGGGCAGACGGCCGATCTGTGGCTGATCAACGACGGCGATCTCGCCTACACCAAGGTGCGCCTGGATGCGGACTCCCTGGCCGTGGCCATGGAGCATCTGCGCGAGCTCGAGGATCCGCTGGCCCGCACACTGCTGTGGTCGGCCGCCTGGGACATGGTGCGCGATGCCGAGCTCCCCAGCCGCCGCTACCAAGAGCTGCTGCTGACGAACCTGTCCGGGGAGACCTCCTCCTCGGTGGTGCGGACCCTGCTCCAGCAGCTGGAGACCGTCAGCGGCCCCTACGCCACCCCCGAGCAGCGGGGCGTGCGCACCGCAGAAGCCGCGGACGCCGTGTGGGAGCTGGCCCGGGCCGCCGAGGCCGGTTCGGATACGCAGCTGCAGCTGGTGGAGACGTTCACGCGTCTGGCCCGCACCGAGGAGCACCGCCACACCCTGGAGGGGCTGCTGGGCGGGCAGGTCACGCTGCCGGGCCGCGAGATCGACACCGATCTGCGCTGGAAGATCGTGATCGCCCTGGCGATGCTGGGCGGGATCGACTCCGCGGGCATCGACGAGCAGCTCGCGGCCGATGACACCCAGTCCGGCCGCAAGCAGGCCCTGACCGCCATGGCGGCGCTGCCCACCGAGGTGGCCAAGGCCAAGGCGTGGAAGCGCACCGTCGAGAAGGACGAGCTGGCCAACGAGTCGATCACCGCGGTGGTGCAGGGCTTCCGTCGCGTAGCCGACGAGTCGCTGCTGGCCCCCTACCGACAGCGCTACTTCGATGTGATCCAGAAGGTGTGGGATACCCGCTCCAATGAGATCGCGACCCGTCTGGTGGCCGGCTACTTCCCGCACGCCTTCGGCGGCCAGCAGGTGCTGGATGCGGCCGATGCGTGGCTGGCCGAGCATGAGGATGCGCCCTTCGGGCTGCGCCGCATCATCGTGGAGGGCCGTGACACCGTGGCCCGCCAGCAGCGGGTGCGCGCCGCCGATATCGTCTGACGCCCCACGCGCCCCGTCGGCCCCCTGTGCGCCATGCCGTGTGTGCAGGGGGCCGCATGGCGTGTGCGCAGGGGCCGATGGGCACGGGGCCCGTCGGATGCGGTGACCGTCGGACGCTGGGACGAACCGAGCACGTGGGTGCCCGGGGTGAGGGACCTCGCCCCGGGCACCCGGCGTCTGCGGCGCAGCGGGCGTTAGGGTCGGAGCATGCCTGATCTGCTTCTCTCCCCCGGCTCGCTGCTGGCCACCCCGTCCCCCGGTGAGGCCCTCACCCTCGCGGACCAGGCGGTGAGCTGGCTGTTGACCCGCGGTCTGAAGATCGTCGTGATCCTCGTGGTCGCTGCCGTGGTCAGCTGGCTGGTCTCCTGGCTGCTGCGGCGCTTCTTCACCACGATGGTGGACTCTTCCTCGAAGCTGTCGTCGGTCACCGGCTCGGTGATCCGCCGCGATCCGCGCTCGCAGAAGGCCGCGCAGGCCCGCCGGGAGCAGCGCGCCGACACCCTCTCGAGCGTCTCCCGCAACATCGCGCGCATGGTGGTGTGGGCCGTCGCGACCGTGATGATCCTCTCGGAGATCGGGGTGAACGTCGCCCCCGTGATCGCCTCCCTCGGCGTGGTGGGGCTCGCGGCCGGCATCGGCGCGCAGACCATCATCAAGGACGTCATCGCCGGGGTGGTGATGCTGTTCGAGGACATCGTCGCCGTCGGTGACTGGGTGGACCTGGAGTACGCCGAGGGCACGGTGGAGTCGGTGAACCTTCGCGCCACGCAGGTGCGTGGCCTGGACGGGGTGCTGTGGACGGTGCGCAACGGCGAGATCATCCGGGTGGGCAACTATGCGCGCGGCTTCTCCACCGCAGTGGTGGTGCTGGACATCGACGCCGGCGCCGACGATGCGACCGTCACCCACGTGGTGCAGGACGTCCTGGACACCTTTGCCGCCGATGAGGAATGGGGCGAGCTGCAGCTGACGCCGGCCGAGCTCAGCGGCATCCTCGATGTGGACGGCAACCGGTATCAGCGTCGCGTCACCGTCCGCACCCCGCCCGGCGAGCAGTGGGGAGTGGAGCGCGAGCTGCGCGCCCGCATCCGCGCCGGTTTCGCCGCGAGCGACATCGCCTTCGCCATGCCCCGCTTCGTCGAGGCCCACCGCGCCTGAGGCGCCCCACCGGGAAGGACCCACCCCATGACGATCCCCCTGCAGCCGGCCGGACCGCCCCGCGGCGACGATGGCGAACAGATCAGCTTCTACGAAGCCGTCGGCGGCGCGGCGACGTTCACGGCGCTCGTGGACCGCTTCTACGAGGGAGTGGCCGATGATGAGCTGCTGCGCCCCATGTACCCCGAGGAGGACCTGAGCGGCGCGAAGCATCGCCTGGCCACGTTCCTCATGCAGTTCTGGGGCGGCCCCAAGACCTACGGCGCTGAGCGCGGCCACCCGCGGCTGCGCATGCGCCACGCCCCCTTCCCCGTCTCCCCTGCGGCCCGCGATGCGTGGCTGCGGCATATGCGCACCGCGGTGGACTCCCTCGAGCTGCCGCCGCTGCACGAGCAGACGCTGTGGGACTACCTCGAGCGGGCGGCGCACTCGCTCGTGAACACCTACGACGGCGGCCCCGCCCCCGCGGCCGGACAGGATGTGCCGGACCGGCTGAACTGAGGCAGGACTGGCTCAGTCGCGGAAGGTGAGCGCCGGGGCCTGGAACCGCTGCAGACGCGCCCGGGAGTCCTCATCGATCCGCACGGGCTTACCGGTGGACGCATCCACGAGCACCACGACGGTGCGGGCGCGCGCATACGGCGCTGCCGCCTGCGGGTCATCGCGCGTGATGACCTGGTAGTCCACATCCAGGCTCGCCCCGCCGATCCGCGGGATCCACAGCCGCACGAGCACCCCGTCCCGTCGGTACCCCAGCTGCCGGGCGTATTCGATGCGCTGGGAGGCGATCACCGTATGCACCGTCGAGCCCGCCCCGGAGGTGGGCAGGGCGATGCGCGGGGTGGGAGCGCCGAGCGCGACCTGCTCCTCGGGCGCCGGCCAGAACGCCGCGATCCGTGCCTCCTCCAGCAGGCGCAGCATCGCGGCATTGTTCACATGCCCGTAGGCGTCCAGATCCGTCCAGCGCACATCGACCGGGATGTCCAGGAACGCGGACGCGTCAGCATCGGTGGGGGCCGACGGGGCCCGTGAGGCGGGGGCGCTGTCCGGACGGGCGGCATCCGAGGCCGTCTGAGTGACAGCGTCCGCAGCGGAATCCGGGGCGGGGGCAGTGGAGTCTGAAGTCATGTCTGCCATGCTAGGCCGCTACGATCGAGCCCATGACCTCGCGCTCTCCGGACCCCGCCCAGGTGGCCTCCAGCCTCGTGGACCTGCTGAACCTCGAGCCGGTGCCGCTCGAGGAACACCTGGCCGCCCCTACCACGGTCGCCGCCTTCCGCGGGGACTCCAGCCCCCAGCCCGGCGGGCACGTGTTCGGTGGCCAGGTCATGGGGCAGGCGGTCACCGCCGTCGGCCGCACCGTCCCCGAGGGGCGGCGCATCCACTCGATGTACTCCTATTTCCTGGCGCCCGGCGATCCGGAGCATCCCATCCGCTTCCAGGTCGATGCGCTGCGCGACGGCGGCTCCTTCTCCGTACGCCGCGTGCTGGCCACCCAGCCCGGTCGCGACGGCGGGGACGAGCGCACCATCCTCGCGATGACCGCGTCGTTCCAGGAGCAGCAGGAGGGGCTCGAGCATTTCGAACGCGCCCCCGAGGCGCCGGACCCCGAGGGTCTGCCCACCACCGCGGAGGTCCTCGCCGACATCGACCACCCGGTCGCGCAGTACTGGGCTACGCAGCGCCCCATCGACATCCGGCACGTCACCGACCCGATCTACCTGCGCCCCGACCCGGCCAGCGACATGGCCGATGCACAGATGGTGTGGATGCGCACCCTCGCCCCCGTCAACGCCCCGGCGCTCACACACGATGCGATCCTCGCCTTCGCAAGCGACTACACGCCGTTTGAGCCGATCCTGCGTCGGCAGGGCCTGAGCTGGATCACCCCGGGGCTGCGGCTCGCCACCGTGAATCACGCGATCTGGTGGCACCAGCACGTGGATGCCAATGACTGGCTGCTGTACGTGCAGCGCTCCCCCTCCGCCGCGGGCGGGCGGGGCCTCGCCCAAGGGCATATGTTCGACCGCTCCGGGGCGCTTGTGGCGACCGTGACCCAGGAAGGCATGATCCGGGTCAAGCCGCAGCAGGGACCCGCATGAGCGAGATCCGCGGCACCGGGGAAATCCCGGCGGTCCTCGAGGACACGATCGACCTCAGCGACCGCCTCGACCCGGTGCGCTCGCTGCTGCGCCGGGCGGCGCTCGGCGACCAGCAGGCGGCAGCATCCCTCGTCGGCACCCTAGCGCCGCGCATCCACGGACTCGCCGTGCATGTCACCGGCTCCACGGCGAAGGCAGAGAAGGCGACCATCTCCGTGCTGCGCTCGGTGCTGCGCGATGCCGCGGCCCTGGCTGCGAGCGGCCTGCCCGGGGAGGCGGCTGTCCTGGACCGGGCCCGTCGGGCCGTGGTCACCGCGCGGGCCGATGGTGATGTGCGCTCCCTGGTGGGCCCGGAGTCCCCGCTGGATCGCACCCGGGACCGTCGGGAGGCGGAGGTGCTGCGGGTGCTGCTGGATCTCGCGCCGCACGAGCGCGTGATCGTGGAATCCGCCGCGCAGGGTCGCTTCACGATGACCGGCCCAGAGCGTCAGCGCGCCGCGGTGCTGTTCTCCACAGTGCTGGATCGGCTGGTGTCACTGGGCGGGACCGATGATGTGGAGACCCGCGCGCTCGCAGCGCTGGATGCCCTGGCTCTGGCCGATGCGGGTGAGCAGCAGCGACTGCGCGAGCTCACCGCCACCGCGGAGACCGCGATCGTGCACCGGCATGCGATCGAGGGCGCGGCGCGCCTGACCGTACTGACCGCGGTGCCGCCCTCGCACGATCTGCGGATCCCGGTGCTGGAGGGCTTCGGCGCAGCGCCTGCGGGCGGCGCTGCGCAGGTGACCGATCAGCCGCTGCCGGGGGTGGGGCCGCCGCCCGGGGCGGCAGGGTCGATCGCGCCGTCAGGTGCCGGTGCCGCGGGCAGCACCGTGCCGGGCAGATCCCCGTCGGGTACCACCCCCGCCCCCACGGGACCGCTCGCACCGGCGCCGGGGCCTGAGACCGCCTATCGCGGCGACTACGCGACCCCGGTGCTCGGCACCGATACGCAGCGCCGGATGGTGGGGCCGCCCGCCATGGCCGGGGGGATACGCTCGGGCACCTCCGCGTCCTCCGCCGCGACACCCCTGCCGCCGGATGCGGAACCGGCCCCGATGCACCCGGGTGAGAGCGCTGACGCGGATGCGTCGGCCCCCTCCTTCGCGTTCCGTCCGGCCGATGAGGCCTCGCGGTCCCGTCGAACCCGCCGGCAGCAGCGGCGCCGTGAGCGCGAGCAGCGGTGGAAGCCCCGCCGTGCCCCCTGGCTCTCCCGCAGCGTGGCGGTGATCGCCCTGGTGGCCGCACTCGTACTGGGAGGGCTGCTGTGGGATGTGCGGCGTGATCTGGCTGCCTCGCAGGACTTCACCCACGCCTGGGCCGAGGCCACCATGGCTGATGGCGCGCAGATCGTGCGCGGGGCCAGCGACAACGGGACGTGGCTGGCGGTGATCACGGCCGACACCGTGGTGCTGCGCGCCGAGGGCGTGCAGGAGTACGAGGGCGAGGTCCTGCAGCTGTGGGGCCACCACGAGGGCGTGGATCGGGACCTCGGGGTGCTGGAGGTCGGGGCCGATGGCGTCATCGAGGTCAGCGCCGAGGCGGAGGTCGACAAGCTGTTCATCACCCGCGAGATGAAGCCCGGTCAGCAGTCCGGCAGCCCCTCCCCGCGCGTCGTCGCGAGCCTGGACCCGGCGCTGAACACCATCGGAGGCTGACGCACCGCCGCAGGGCGCTCCCCGCACACGCTGCCCGCACCCCACGCGCCCATGCTCGCCTGTACCCCACTCGCGGCCTGCGCCCCGTGCCCATGCTCGCCTGCACCCCACGCACCGCCCGCGTCCGCCGCGTCCCTGAGTGCGCAAATGTGGGCTTGGGTGTCATGTTCGGCAGGAACATGCCACCCAAGCCCACATTTGCGGGTGGGCCGACGCGGGCACGCGAGGCGGGGCCGACGCGGGCACGCGAGGCGGGGCCGACGCAGGCGCCGCGCAGACGCGCCCGGCATCGCCCCCGCGCCCGGCGTCAGTCGCGGGTGAGGCGGCGGTAGGTGACGCGGTGCGGGCGCGCTGCCTCCTCGCCCAGGCGATCCACCTTGTTCTTCTGATACGCCTCGAAGTTGCCCTCGAACCAGTACCAGTTCGCGGGGTTCTCCTCGGTACCCTCGTAGGCCAGGATGTGCGTGGCCACACGGTCCAGGAACCAGCGGTCGTGCGTGACGACCACGGCGCAGCCCGGGAACTCCAGCAGTGCGTTCTCGAGCGAGCTCAGGGTCTCGACGTCCAGGTCGTTGGTGGGCTCATCGAGCAGCAGCACGTTGCCGCCCTGCTTGAGGGTCAGGGCCAGGTTCAGCCGGTTGCGCTCACCACCGGAGAGCACGCCGGCCTTCTTCTGCTGGTCCGGACCCTTGAAGCCGAACTTGGAGACATAGGCGCGCGAGGGGATCTCCACCTTGCCCACCTGAATGAAGTCCAGCCCGTCGGAGACGACCTCCCACAGGGTCTTCTCCGGGTCGATGTTCTCGCGGTTCTGGTCCACGTAGCTGAGCTTCACGCTCTGGCCGATCGTCAACTCGCCGCCATCCAGCGGCTCGAGGCCCACGATGGTCTTGAACAGCGTGGTCTTGCCCACGCCGTTGGGGCCGATGACGCCGACGATGCCGTTCGGCGGCAGCGAGAAGGACAGGTCGTCGATGAGCACGCGGTCGCCGAAGCCCTTGCGGATGTTCTTGGCGTCGATGACCTGGTTGCCCAGCCGCGGCCCCGGCGGGATCTGAATGTCCTCGAAGTCGATCTTGCGGGTGCGCTCGGCCTCAGCAGCCATCTCCTCGTAGCGGGCCAGACGCGCCTTGGACTTGGCCTGTCGGCCCTTGGCGTTGGAGCGCACCCACTCCAGCTCCTCCTTGAGGCGCTTGGCGAGCTTGGCGTCCTTCTTGCCCTGGACCTCGAGGCGCTTCTCCTTGGTCTCGAGATAGGTGGAGTAGTTGCCCTCGTAGGGGTAGAGGTGCCCGCGGTCCACCTCGGCGATCCACTCGGCCACGTGGTCGAGGAAGTAGCGGTCGTGGGTAACGGCGATGACGGCGCCCTCGTACTGCTGCAGGTGCTGCTCGAGCCACAGCACGGATTCGGCGTCGAGGTGGTTGGTGGGCTCATCCAGCAGCAGCAGGTCCGGCTTCTCCAGCAGCAGCTTGCACAGGGCCACGCGGCGGCGCTCACCACCGGAGAGATGGGTGACGGGCTCATCGCCGGGCGGACAGCGCAGCGCGTCCATAGCCTGCTCGAGCTGGGAGTCGAGGTCCCAGCCGTTCGCGGCGTCGATCTCGGTCTGGAGCTTGCCCATCTCCTCCATCAGCGCGTCGAAGTCAGCATCGGGCTGACCCATCTCTTCGCCGATCTCGTTGAAGCGCTGGACTTTGCGGTACAGGTCCCCCATCCCCTCCTGGACGTTCTCCAGCACGGTCTTGGATTCATCCAGCGGCGGCTCCTGCAGGAGGATGCCCACGCTGTAGCCGGGGCTGAGGCGCGCCTCGCCGTTGGAGGGCTGGTCCAGGCCCGCCATGATCTTCAGGATGGTGGACTTCCCGGCGCCGTTGGGGCCCACCATGCCGATCTTCGCGCCCGGATAGAAGCTCATGGTGACGTCATCGAGGATGACCTTGTCACCGACGGCCTTACGGGCCTTGTACATCGTGTAGATGAACTCTGCCACAGTGTTCTCCCTGGTGGTTCAAACGTTTCGCGGCCTCGCGCAGGGGGCGGGCCTCCGGGCAACGATACCGGGTGAGCGGCGGGATCACCCCGCGTGCACTCCGGCGTCGGCCCGACGAGGGGCCGCGGCGTCCCCGCGGTGCATCAGCTCACTCGCCGGGGCCGCCGACGGCAGCCTCGCGGGCCCCAGCGTTGTCCTGCTGCATCTACGGGGCGACGAGCGCGCGGACAGAACGCGGCGGTGGCCTGAGCAGCGATGGCCTGACCGGCAGTGGCCTGATCAATCGGTGGCCTGATCGTCGGCGCTCCGTCGCTCGAGCGCCGGTCCCGTCGGCCCCGTCGGGACGGTCAGTCCAGGGCCACGCCCCGCTCGGCGAGGACCCGCCGGGCGATCTTGGCCCCATGCTCGCCGCTGTCCGCTGCCCCCTCGCTCTCGCCCTGTTCGCCGTTGCGGGGCCACAGGTGTGCGTCGATCCCGAGCTCTCGAGCGGCGTCGACGTTCGCCTCGCGGTCGTCGAAGAAGATCACGGCGGAGGGGTTGCTCACCCCGCCGGTCTCGTGGGAGAGCACTTCGAGCAGGATCCGGTAGATCTCCGGATCGGGCTTGAGCATGCCTTCTTCCCCAGAGATGATCGCGAAGGAGAAGGCTTCGAACCAGTCGGCCTGCCGCACCGCTTCCCCGAAGCCGCGCGAGGCATTGGACAGCAGCACCAGGCGCACCTGGTTGCGCGCCAGGTCATGCAGGAGGGCACGCGAAGCCGGGTCCAGGCGCAGGAAGTAGCGGTTGTCCGCGTCCTGCAGTTCGGCGACCTCCGGCTCACTGAGGTTCTCCACTCCCACCGCGGCGGCGACCGCACCCCAATAGTCGGCGGCGCTGATCTGGCCAGCGTCGTAGGCGGCGCGCTCGCGCCACAGCGCCTCCTGAAGCGCCGCCGCATCTCCGCCCAGCAGCTCGTGCAGATCCGGCACCGGGTCGTGCCCGGCAGAGAGCACCCCGCCGAAGTCGAACACGACGGTGGGGGCCGGGGCGGTGCGTCGGGTGCGTCTGCTCATCAGGAACTCACGTCCTCACAGGTGGGCAGGCCCTCCACCGTGCCGGTGGCGGCGATGGTCTCGGTGGCCTGCAGGGCGTCGTCGAAGGTGGAGACGGCCACGACCTCGAGGCCCTCGGGTTCAAAGCCGATGACCTCCTCGCAGTTCGCGGCGGGGGCGAGGAAGAACTCCGCATCGGAGGCCTGGGCGCCCACCATCTTCTGGCGGATCCCGCCGATCGCACCGACCGCGCCGTCCTCCTCGATGGTGCCGGTCCCGGCGATGCGGTGGCCGCCCGTGAGCGCCCCCGGGGTCAGCTCGTCGTACACCGACAGGGAGAACATCATCCCGGCGCTGGGGCCGCCGATCGCGCCGACACCGATGTTCACGTCGAAGGGGAAGTCGTGGCCGCGGCCCAGGAGGATGCCCATCTGGCGCGCGCCGTCCACGACGTGGGTGGGGACCTTAACGTCCAGCTCCTCGCCGTCGCGGAGAATCCGCAGCGGGATCTTCTCCCCCGCGACGTCGCCGATGAGCGTCTGGGCGGAGGCCACATCGGTCGGTTCCGTGCCGTCCACGGCGAGGATCACGTCCCCGGCCTGCAGGGTCCCATCGGCCGGGGCGCCCTCCTGTACCCCTGCCACCAGGACCGTGTCCTCGTAGTCGATATCCAGCTCATCGAGCGCGACGGCGACCGCTCCCTGCTGGGAGGAGCCCATCGCGACGGTGTTCTGCAGCGTGGTCTCCTCGCGGGTCTGCCCCTTGGGGAACAGCAGCTCGCGCGGCATCACCATGCGGGAGCGGTCGGACCAGGCGACCACCACCTCGACAGGGGTGACGGTGTACCCGGGGCCGCCGTCCACGGAGACGGTCGTCATCATGAGCGTGCCATCGGTCGGGTAGGTCTGAACGCCCTCGATGGTGAGGATCTCCTCGTCCTCGTACTCGCCGAGCACGTCGATCGCCGGGCCGGGGCTCTCGATCACATACGGCACCGGCATCAGCATCCCGCCCAGCAGCAGGGCGCACAGCACCAGCAGCGAGCCGATCGCCAGGCGCGGACGGAACAGCTGGGCGTCGTCGACCGCGCGACCGGCGAGGGCGCGCAGACGGGAGCCGCGCGAGGGCGCGGGAGCAGGAGGGGTCACGCGGCCATTGTGCCCCACCAGGTGTACGGAGCCCGCTGCGCCCCGGGCTCGCTGCGCCCAGAGCGAAGCGGACCGCAGGATGGAGGCTGGATCCAGCAGGCCGTGGGTACGCTGGGTGACCAACGCGACGCTGGAGGTGGCCATGAATGACCAGCCGAACCCGGGCGGCCCCGGGGGTATGGACGAGGAGGCCCTGAAGCGCTTCCTCGAGGAGACGTTCGGGCAGGCCCTGCCCGAGGGAGCGCTCGATGGGATGGATCTGTCGGCGCTCGCGCAGCAGGCCAACCTGCCGCAGGATCCCGCGGTGCTGCGGGCTGCCGCCGCGCAGATGCAGCAGATGTTCACCGGCGGCAACGAGGGCGTGAACTGGCAGCTCGCCGAGGATGTGGCGCGCCGCACCGCCGCCGGGCAGGAGGGCATCCCGGGGGCGCCCGATCCCTCCGGCACCCCCGGCGACCCGGGGCCGAGCGACGAACAGGTGGCGCAGCTGCGGCAGGCAGCGCAGGTGGCGCGACTGTGGCTGGATCCGGTGCTCGCGATCGATGTGCCCTCCACGGAGCTGGAGGTCTACAGCCGCGGGACGTGGCTGGCGCGCACCCTGCCGCGCTGGAAGCCGATCGTGGAGCCAGTGGCCATGTACATGGCTGGCGCGATCGGCGAGGCGATCTCCGCGCAGCTGGGGCAGATGGGCGGAGCCGAGGGAATCCCGGGGATGCCGGGCATTCCGGGCATGCCGGGGATGGCCGGGATGGATCCGGCGGCGATGATGGAGCGCATCGGCGCCACGATGTTCGGGGTGCAGTTCGGTCACGCGATCGGCGCTCTCGCCCGGGAGACTGCGGGGACGACGGATCTGGGGCTGCCGCTCGGGCGCGAGGGCGAGCCTGCGCTCGTGGCCGCGAACGTCGAGGACCTCATGGCGGCGCATTCCCTGGACCCGGGGGCGGCGCGGATTTTCCTGGCCGCCCGCGAGATCGCGCACACCGCCCTGTTCGATGCCGCGCCGTGGCTGGGCAAGGCCCTGTTCTCGGCGATCGAGGACTACGCGCGCGGCATCACCCTGGATCTGGATGCGCTCGATGAGATGGTGCGCGGCATGGATCTCTCGGATCCGCAGGCGCTGCAGGCGCGCAAACCCGAGGAGATGTTCACCTTCACCCGCCGTGCCTCCCAGGAACGAGCGCTCGAGGAGCTCGCCACGACGCTCGCGCTCATCGAGGCGTGGGCGGATCACGTGACCACGCAGGCGCTCAGCGGGAAGCTGCCGGATCTGGAGGCGATGCGGGAGGTGCTGCGGCGCCGCCGCGCCGCCGGTGGTCCGGCGGAGCAGATGCTGTCCTCCACGATCGGCATCGAGCTGCGACCGCGCCGGGTGCGGGAGGCCCTGGCCTGGTGGGAGAGCGTGCTGGCGACCGAAGGGGCCGAGGGCCGCGAAGCCAAGTGGGATCATCCGGATCTGCTGCCGAGCGCCGAGGTGCTCTCCGGGCGCCCGCAGGCCCCAGCCGAGGGGGCTGGGGCGCAGGAGGCCGAGGAGCTCGCCGACGTGTCCCTCCCCGAGGACTTCGATGCGGAGCTCGCGAAGCTGCTGGCCGGGGACGGCGCGGAGGATGCGCCGCGGGAGAACGACCGCGGCGGGATCGCCGACCCTGAAGGTCCCGCGAGTGATGAGTCCGGGGCCGGTGGGTCCGGTGCCGACGATGCAGATGAGTCCGGCGACGGTGATGGCACCGCACGCTGAGGGCACCCCGGAGCCTGCTGTCCCGAATCTGGGCCTCGTGCGCGCGCAGCTCGCCGCGGCAGCGAGCTCCGTCTCCGGGCCGCAGCGGGCGAAGGAGTACCTGGATCTGCTCGAGCGCTCCCCGCGGGCGCTGTACCGCGATGGCGGTCCCGTGCATCTCACGGCCAGTGCGATCGTCGTGGATGCGCCCGGTGAGCAGGTGGCCCTCGTGTGGCACCGCAAGGGCGAGTTCTGGGTGCAGCCGGGCGGGCACCTCGAGCCCGGGGAGATCGATCTGGAGCTCGCGGCCCGACGCGAGGTCGCCGAGGAGACGGGGCTTGAGGAGCTCGAGCGCGTCGGGGACGGCCCGGCGATGCTGCACCAGCATGATCTCTCCGCGGCCTTCGGTCGCTGCCGAGCGCACTGGGATGTGCAGTACCTGCTGCGCGCACCGGCCCCGGCCAGCGCGGTGCCGTTGCGGGCGAGCGATGAGTCGCCCAAGGTGCGCTGGGTGCCGTGGCCGCGGCGGCCCGGCCGTGCCGGGCGCGATCTGTCGGCCCTGCCCGCGGGCACGGTGGCGGACCTGCCGGAAACACTGGCGGCGCTCGCGCGCCTGGTCGATGCACAGCGCTGAGCGAAGGCAGGCCGGTCGGGAAACCATCCGACGTCGCCTCTATCCGAAAGTCGCCGTGGGGCAGGTGGGACTCGCACCTATGACTCTTCCATAGCACACCAGGATGAGCGCCCGAGAGCTAAGCCCGTGCAGCTCAGCGGGCAGCAGTGGCAGAAGCAGGCGGCGCGTCTGCGACGACGGCACGCTGCACGGACGCTTCCCCGCCCGACGGCGGCCGGGAGCCGTTTCCCCCTGACCTACACGCGCACCGGACCGTTCCCTGACTCTCATCCGATCCTCGCGGTTCCCGGCGGCCCCGGGCTCAGCATCTCGATGATGTACGCCTCTGTGCGGCACTGGGCGCGCAATGGAGTTCGACCTCGTGGGCACGATTGCGTTCCGCGAGCTGAACTACGCGCCGGAGCCCGACGGGCTGCCCTTCGACCCCGGTGTCGCCTTTGCGGAGTTGGCGGAACGCTTCCCGGCGTTCGCGGGCGAGCCCTATGACCTCGCGGCAGCGGCGCAGCAGGCACCGATGCCGCTCATCGCGCTGTCCGGGGAACGGGATCTGCGCACTCCCCGCACCATAGCCGAGTGGATCGTCTCGCTGGCACCGCGGGGGCATCTCCTCGAGCTGCCCAGCAGTGGGCACAGCCTGCTGGATGTGAAGCAGAAGGTGGCGCGCGAGGTGCTGGGGGCCGCCAGTCTGGGCGGAGCGGATGCTGTGCTCACAAGAGCCGATGAGATCTCTGCGCTCGCCGCCGCGAGCACAGGCAACGGGCCCGGGATCTATGTGCGTGCGGTGATGCGCCTCTCAGAGCTCATGCCTCATCGGCTCTCGGGGCTCATGCCTCATCGGCATCGCTGAGCGGTCCGGGCCCGCCAGGCTGGTGGGTGGCCCAGGTGACGCCGTCTAGAAAGGCGTTCGCCCGCTCGGCATCGGGGTAGTTCGCCATGAGGGCCCGGAACTCAGGGCCATGGTCGGGGACCAGCAGGTGCACCAGTTCGTGCATCATCACCGCGCGCACCACATAGTCGGGCATGCCCTGCAGACGGTGGGACAGGCGGATGGTCGCATCAGCGGAGGTGCATGAGCCCCAGCGGCGGTTCTGCCGCGTGGACCAGGTGACCGATGCGGGGCGCGCCCGGCCGCCGAGGTAGGTGTCGCTGACCTCTCGCGCGAGCGCGAGCAGATCCGCGTCGGAGCGGCGGGGCGGGGCATTGCGCTGCTCCTTGTCGCGCAGCTGCTGGACCATCTGCTCCACCCAGCGCCGTTCCTCCCGTCGGCTCATGGACGCGGGGATGGACACGACCAAGTTGCCGTCGCTGCGGGCGATGGAGACGGTGCGGCGCCGACGAGCGGAGCGGCGCACGAGCACACGCTCCCCGCGGGGCCCGGTGACGTGGTCGTGCGCGGTGAGTTCGGAGGTGCGAGCAGGCATGGAGGCAGACTGCCACGAACAGGTCACGAAGTTTTTTCGTCCACAACGGTGCACACTGAAACCTCAGGTCAGAGCTTTGTGGACGGCCCGGATGCAACGTCCTCCACAATGCGTTCCTCATCGTGAACACGTCATCCACAGTCCGGGCCGAGTTGTCCACAGAGCGTCCCCGAACGCGCTTTGACCCGCTCGGCGGGGAGGCGTTAGGTTTCCCTCCACGTGGAACCCCTGGATAACTAGCAGGACGCACACGGGGAAGGTGCGCGTGGTGCTGAGCGCCCCGGGGGTTCCACGGCCCTCCGCCCCCTGCGGCGCACGGGGCCTACGACGTCGGCTCGTCGTGCGCACTTCCTCGGCTCCTACGAGCCTGCTTGATCCCGAAGCGCACGACGAGCCGCCCCCGTCGGGCGGTGTCCTAGCCATCGGCCCGCGTCCTCTCCCGCCGGGCAGCTTTATCTCCGGCCGGGCAACGTCATTTCCCACCAAGCTGTACCTTTTCTCGTCGAGCCGCTCTCTCCCCGTCGGACTGTGTCCTCTGCCCGGTCCCGCGGTCATGGGCAGTGACACTGTCCACAGCGGACTTCTGATTCGTAGCGGCGGGCGGAGCGCCGCTATGGTGGATCGGTCCCGGCTCGGGCGGCGCAGTGTCGCCGGGTGCGGGAGGACACTGTTCACCCCGTGATGAGGAGCGGATATGGCCGACGAGACCTACGCCGGAGAGTTCTACTGCGTCAAGTGCCGCGAGAAGCGTGAGGCTGAGGGCAACGTGGTCGTCTCCAACGGCCGCCGCATGGCCAAGGCCGTGTGTCCCGAGTGCAGCACCAAGCTCAACCGCATCTTGGGCAAGGCCTGATCGACGTACTGCGAGCCCGCGAGCGGTAGGAGAACAGGCAGTCAACACCGCCTGATCGACGTACTGCGAGCTCGCGAGAGCCCCCGGTCACCCATGAGGTGGCCGGGGGCTCTGCTGTGCGGCTCGGCGCGGTCCGGACAGCCCGACCATGCCTCGCCCGGTCCCGGTCGACGCCGACACACCGTGCCCGATACGCCGAGTACACCGAAACGTGCCAGAAATGCCACGTATCGGTGCACTCGACAGGCAAAATCCGGCGTGGCGCTGGTGGTGCTCCTCGGCACTCGACAGGCAAGCCTCAGCGTGGCGCGCGTTAGGGGCCGGGCGGGCAAGCCCGGCGTGGCGCCCGTGGCGCGACTCGAGCACTCGGTAGGCAGCCCCGGCGTGGCGCGGCAGCCCACCGGTCCGGTCACCAGCACCTACTCGGCTCAGGCGGCGTCGGCGACGGGGTGCTTGCGGGGCCGACCACGGCCGCGCTTGACGGCGATGATCTGGCCGGATTCGAAGATGGCGCCGCCCCACACGCCCCAGGGCTCGGCGCGCTCGAGGGCACCGGCGCGGCACTGCTCCATGAGGGGGCAGCGGGCGCACAGCTCCTTGGCGCGTTCGAGGTCCGCAGGCCGTTCGGCGAAGAACAGGTCCGCCGCATCGGCGTCGTGGCAGGGCAGGGCGGCCGCACCGGCAGGTGCGGTCAGAGAGAAAGTAGTCAGAGAAGTAGTCATCGTCTCGCTGCTTCGAGGTCCGTGGGTGGGGACTGCCCCGTGGGCGGGGCGGGGGCGCGGCGGCGGTGCCGCGCCGGCAGCGAGGGGATCCTCGTCAGCTCAGGCTGGGCACCGCGGGGGCCTTGCCCCGTTCGCGCGGCTGGAGGGAGGGCGCGCCAAGGGGCTGCCCGGTCACTCCGGCGAGATTCCTGATGTTGATCATGTGGGCCACCCCCTTTCTGTGCGCGCTCCCCGGTTCCCCGGGTCACGTCTGCGGACGTTTGACGCCGTTGAGCCTACACGCCCTTCTCCCGGGCGCGAAACTATTTTTTGACCTGCAGTGATGTCGACGTGGGGCAACCGGCCACCAGAGCGCCACCACGCTCACGAGGGCATCCGACGCCGGCCCCGCGTCTCAGCCTCCGCCCAGCAGCTCCAGCAGCTCATCCCCGAACTGCTCCATCTTCGCCGGGCCGATGCCGGGAATCGCGAGCAGCTCCTCACGGCTGCGGGGAGCACGTTCAGCCGCGGCCTCGAGCGCGGCGTCGGTGAGGATCGCGTAGGCGGGCACGCCCCGGGAGGCGGACTTGCTGCGGCGCCAGCTGCGCAGCTCACGCAGCAGCTCGGCACCGGCCGTGGGAGCACAGCCTGCGTGGCGTCCGCGGCGCTGATCGGCGGCGCTGACGAGCCCCTGCTCGCACACCCGGCAGTGGGTGTGCATGGTCGCGCTGCGGCGCCCGGTGCGGCGAGGCGTCGCCGCGCGAGCGGTGCGGGGCGCATCGGGGTGCTCGAGCACTCCCTCGAGGAAGCGGGAGGCCTTGCGGGAGCCGCGCGCCCCGGGCGTACGGGCCGCTGCCCAGGAGACGGTCAGCAGGTCCTTCGCTCGGGTGAGCGCGACGTAGAACAACCTCCGCTCCTCCTCGACCTCGGCGGGGGTGGTGGCCATGGAGATCGGCAGCAGCCCGTCGCTCGCCCCGACCACGAACACCACCGGCCATTCGAGGCCCTTGGCCGCGTGAATGGAGGCGAGCGTGACGCCGTCCACGACGGGGGCGGCCTGCGCCTCGGCACGCTCCTCGAGCTCGCGCACCAGATCGCTCATCGTCGCGCCGGGCCGGGCGATGATCGTGTCGGCGAGCCCCACCAGCGCGTTCAGCGATTCCCACCGGTCGCGCACCGAGCCGGTGGTCTCGGGCGCGGTCTCGGACCAGCCCTGCTGCCCCAGCACATCGCGGACGGCGCGAGCGGGGTCCAGCTGTTCCACGCGTGCGGCGGCGCGCAGAGACACCATGGCCCGCCGCACCTCCTGGCGCTCGAAAAAGCGGTCGCCGCCGCGCACCAGGTAGCCGATGCCGCGGGCAGTCAGCGCCTGCTCGAAGGCCTCGGACTGGCTGTTGGTGCGAAACAGGATCGCCATCTCCGCGGCAGGACGGCCCGCGGCGATCAGCTCCCCGATGCGCTCAGCGATTCCGTCGGCCTCCGCGGGGTCATCGGGGAAGGTCTCCACCACGGGCGGCTCCCCCGCCGCACGCTGGGAGGTGAGGGTCAGGCGAGTTTCGCGAGTGCGGCCCTGAGCGCCGTCGAGCACCGCATTGGCCATCCGCACGATCTGCGGGGTGGAGCGATAGTTGCGCTCGAGCCGGATGGTGTGCGCGCGGGGGAACTCCTTGCGGAAATCCAGCAGGTAGGAGGCGCGGGCCCCGGCGAAGGTGTAGATGGTCTGGGCAGCATCCCCCACCACGCACAGGTCATCGCTCGTCCCCAGCCACAGCCGCAGCAGGGCGTGCTGCAACGTGGAGACGTCCTGGTACTCGTCGACGACGAAGTGCTTGTACTGGCCGCGGATCTCGCGGGCCACGTCGGCGCGTTCGGTGAGGAACCCGACCATGTGCAACAGCACGTCCTCGAAGTCGATGACGTCGTTCTCCTTCTTCACCTCCTCGTACTGGGTGAGGATGCGGGAGATGGTGCGAGCATCGAAGCCGTCCACGCCGGGCCGACGGGTCTGTTCGGCGATCTCGGGGTAGGACTCGGGGGTGAGCATGGACACGCGTGACCATTCCACTTCGGCGACGATGTCCCGCAGGGCTGCGCGGTCCACGTCCAGGTGCAGGCGTCGGCAGGCCGCTCCGACGCCCGCGACCTTGCTGGGCATGATCTCGGGCATCCGTCCGCCGACCACGCGGGGCCAGAAGTGTCGCAGCTGCCGCAGGGCGGCGGCGTGGAAGGTGCGGGCCTGCACGGCGGGCACTCCGAGGTCGCGCAGGCGCGAGCGCATCTCCGCGGCGGCCTTGGCGGTGAACGTGACAGCGAGGACGTGGCGGGGGTTCAGCTGTCCGGTCGTCACTCCGTAGGCGATGCGGTGGGTGATGGCGCGGGTTTTGCCGGTGCCGGCGCCGGCGAGCACGCACAGCGGCTGCCCGAAGCTCGCGGCAACCTCGCGCTGCTCCGGGTCCAGGGCCTCCAGCAGTGCCTCGGGGCTCGCAGGCGGCGCCTCCGGACGTGCGGCGGCGGTGTCAGCAGCGGGGGTGTCAGTCATCACCGATCATCCTGCCAGGCGGGGCTGACACTCCGCCGGGCCACCCCGGGCATTGTGGATGAACCGCCGATGGGGAGGACGTTGCGTCGCGTGCCATTGCGTCGCGTGCGATCGAGCCGTGCCATCGCGCCACGTACCGTCGCGCCGCGTGCCATCCAGTCACCGGACCCGCTGTGCTCGCGTCCCCGCCCCAACCTCGCTCACGCGTCGGCGGAGCGGCCATACCAGTCGTCGATCAGCGCCCGGCCCATCGAGGCCGGGCCCGGCAGCTCGATGGTCCCGGCGGCGAGCTCCTCCGCGAGCTCCTCGCGTGTGTACCAGTGGGCTTCGGCGATCTCGTCCTCCTGCAACGTCAGCTCCCCGCCCTCCGGGGCCCAGGCACGGTAGCCGAGCATGAGGGAGCGCGGGAAAGGCCACGGCTGGCTGCCCACGTACTGAACCTCCGTGACCCGCACCCCGACCTCTTCGGCGACCTCGCGCTCGACGGCGTTCTCGAGGCTCTCCCCCGGTTCCACGAATCCGGCGAGCACCGAATGGAAGGCCCCGCGGAAGTGGGCGTTTCGGGCCAGCAGCAGGCGATCCTGCCCGTCGCGCACGGCCATGATCACGGCCGGGTCGGTGCGGGGGAACTGCTCGGTGCCATCCTCGCGGCAGCGCAGCACCCAACCGGCCTGCTCGGGTTCGAGCGCCCCGCCGCACAGGGGGCAGCAACGCATGGAGCGGTGCCAGGCGCCCATCGCGGTCGCGGCGGCGGCGAGATCCGCATCGTCCTCGGCCAGGTGTTCGGCCACGCGCCGCAGGTCGCGCAGGTCGCGCCCCGGGTCATCGAGCTCGGCCGACGGGGCGGGCAGCTCGACGGCGAGGATCCGCAGCCCGTCACGGCGGCCCAGCAGCACGAGGGGCTGCATCGTGCCCTCGCGCGGGTCCTCGCTCTCGAGCTCCACCCGCAGCGTCCCCTGCTCGTCCTCCCGCACCGCGACCGCACCGGCCCGGGTGACGAGGTAGCGGGCATCCTCACCAGGGTCGAGGATCCCCACCTTCCCGCGCTCGAGGGCGTCGCGGTCGGAGGTGTGCGGGGTCAGTGGTGTGCGCAGGTGGGTGCCGCGAAGAATGGCCATGCTGCGAGCCTAGCCACCGCTCGCGTCCGGCCTCAGCGCCCAACCTCTGCGCTCGCTCCGCCTGCCTCCTGCCCGCGGCGTCCGGTGCCGCGACACGCAGGCCCGCGCCGCCGAGTGCACCGATCTGTGCCGTTTCTGCCACGAATCGGTGTACTCGGCGGAGTAGTACGGCGGGTCGCCAGGGCAGCGCGGCGCGGCTCTCCTCACGCCCGCGGACTCCCCCGTGCCCTTCCCGAAGCGGGGCCGGTGTGCCGGGTACGGTGGATCCGTGCATCGCAACTCCTACTCCTTGGCCGCTCTCGCTGCGGCGGCGGTCCCCGGCCTGGTGCCGGTGCGGACCACGCCCGTTCCCGTCCCTGTGGAGGACCTCGATGTGGCCGGGGTGGTGAGCGAGGATGGCCGACGGGTGATGGTCTTCTCGCCGTCCACGACGGCGGCCGGGGTGCGGCTGGAGCGGGATCTGAAGGTGGCCGATGCGCTCTCCGGCACGCCGCTGCGCGCGGTGATCCCGCCGGTGCTGGGTTTCGTGAAGCTCGCCGAGGGTGGGCGCTGCGCGGTGACCGAGTCGCCCGTCGGCGCCCCGCTGATGCTGGATGACCTTCAGCGCTCTTCGGATCTGGCGCGGTCGCTCGGGCAGGTGCTCGCGCGCATCCACGCGGTGCCGCGCTATGCGGCGGAGGCAGCCGGAGTGGAGTCCTTCACCGCGGAGGTGCTGCATGATCAGCAGTCCCAGCGGGTGCGCCAGGTCCGGGAGGGCGGGTATCTGCCGGCGGCGGTGGCGCAGCGCTGGGAGGCTCTGCTGGAGGATGCGGAGCTGTGGGATTTCACTCCGCAGTTCGTCCACGGCGACCTCTCGGAGGAGTCGCTGTTCTCCAGTGGGCATCGGATCAGCGCGGTGCGGGACTGGTCCTCTGCGCAGGTGGCGGATCCGGCGAGCGATCTGGCGTGGCTGGTGAGCACCCTGGAGCCGGAGCGGTTCGATGAGCTGCATGCCGCCTACCGCGAGGAGCTGCCGATCGAGCCGCATCCGCGGCTGATGGAGCGCGCGCAGGCGCTGGGCGAGTTCGCGGTGGCCGAGTGGCTGCTGCATGGTCTGCAGGTCGAGGACGAGGACATCGTCGCCGATGCGCAGGGCATGATCGCGGATCTGGATGCGGATCTGGCGCAGCTGGGCCGGGAAGAGGCCGAGCGCACCTACGCCGAGCTCAGCTCCCGCGACGGCGCCGACGACGGCCCCACCCAGGACGACTGAGCCGGCCCCGCACGACGCCTGAGCCGCCGCCACCCAGACCGATCGCGCTCTCAGCCGCCAGCGACCTGCCCGGTGAGCATCTGCTCGATCCGTTGCCGGGAGGGGTGGCGGCGCACTTCATGGGTGTGCTGATCAGGCACGAAGAAGAACGCGGTGCGGATTCTCGACAGCGGCAGTCCGGTCGCCTCATGCCAGGCCAGGCGGTAGATCGACAGCTGCAGCGAGCGCTCGCGCAGGCTGCGGGCATCGGGGGTGCGGCCGGTCTTCCAGTCCACGATGATCACGCCCTCGCTGCCGTCGCTCCCCTCGGGGTCGGCGAAGACGGCGTCGATGATGCCGCGCACCGTCACGTCCCCGAGCCGGGTGTGGACAGGATGCTCCACCACCAGGGGGGTCCGCGCCGCCCAGGGCGAGGCCTGAAACGTCTCGCGAAGGCTCGCCGCATCGAGGGCACTCTGCTCATCCTCGATATCGGTGAGCTCGGCGAGGTCCTCGAGGTCCAGCAGCGCGGAGCCGGTGAAACGGTCCTCGAGCCAGGCGTGGAAGGCGGTGCCGCGAGCGGCCGCGGCGGAGGGGCGGCGCGGCACGGGCCGCAGCAGATCCAGGGCGGCGCCCGCGGGGTCCTGGGCCTGGCGCACCACCTGTGAGGCGGATAGTCGCGGCGGGGAGTGCACGGCCGGGGGTGCGGCCTGCTGGGCGAGGTCCGCGATGGCGCGGCGCACCAGCTCAGCCAGCTGCTCATCCTGCGGCTCCTCTCCGCTGCTGTGCGCGGTCTCGAGCAGCTGGGCGGCGCGGGCGCGGGCCTGCTCGGCCGGGCCCGGGGCGGGTGGGAATGTCGCGGTGGGGCGCTCGGCCTCGAGGGGATTGTCCGCCGGGACGTCGGCGACGGTGCGGAACGCCTCGGGCACGAGGTCACCGAGCTCGGCGAGGTATCGCGAACGCGGGCGGGGCCTGGTGAGTCCCTGCCGCCAGGCGGCGGAGGTCAGCAGCAGGCGGCGGCGGGCCCGGGTGACGGCCACGTACATGAGCCGACGGTCCTCCCGTAGCGATTCCTCTCCCTCGGCCAGGCGGTACTGCTCGAGCAGCGCCTCGGCATCAACCTGCGTATCGGCGGCGTCCCAGGCGAGCTCCGGCAGGGTTTCGGCATCGCCGCGCAGGGCGGTGGGGACGCTCGCGGTCCGCAGCGGACCCAGCCACCCGTCGGCCGGGATCCGCACCCGGCCGTGCTCATCGGTCTTCGCGCGCCGCAGGTCATAGGAGGGGACGGTGCCTTCGGTGAGTCCCGCGACCGCGACGAGATCCCATTCCAGACCCTTGGCGGAGTGCATGGTCACGATGGTCACGGCCGATGGGTCGGTGCTCTCCTCTCCGGCGGCGGCGACCGCGAGACCCGCCTCCTCGTCTTCGCTGATCTCGAGCAGGTCGAGGTAGGCACCGAGGTCACCGCGGCGGGCCGTCGCCTCGAATCCGGCGGCATGCTCGCGCAGCGCCTCGAGGTCGGCGAGAGCCCGGGAGCTGCCGTCACGCTCAAGCAGGGTGAGGTCGAGATCGAGGGCGCGCACCGCGGCGGTGAGGAGGTCCGGCAGCGGCAGGGGCAACAGGCGGCGCATCCGGCGCAGGAGGTCCTGAAGCTGCAGCAGACGCTCACGGCCGGTGGCACTGAGGGCACGCCCGGCGGGGTCGGTCCATTCGCGCGGCGGCAGGTCGTCCACGGCATCCAGCAGGGTGACGTCCTCGGCGTCGTCGTGGGCGGTGGGGTCGCGGTCGCTGCGGCGTCGCGACGCCAGATGCGATTGCCAGCGACCCAAGACGGCGAGGTCGCGCACGCCCAGGCGGAAGCGGGGGCCGGTGAGCAGGCGCATGAGGGCATCGCCGCGGGCGGGGTCGTGGGCGGCGGTGAGCAGGGCCCGCACATCGGCGACTTCGGGGCGGTGCAGCAGCCCGCCGAGTCCCACCACATGCACCGCCAGTCCCCGGGAGGTGAGGCCGTCGACGAGCGGGGGGATCTGGCGGCGGGCCCGGACGAGGACCGCGGCGGTGGAGGGCTGGGCGGGGTCGGGGTCTTCGGCGCGGCGCGCCAGCACCCAGTCGGCAATCGCGTGCGCCTCGGCGATCTCATCGGCCGTCTCGATGATCTCGCAGGCCCCCTCCCCTGCACCGGGCCGCGGCTGCAGCTCGGGAATGGTTACGCCGCCGCCGGCGCTGCGCAGTGGGCCGGCGAGGCGGTTCGCGACGGCGAGGACCGCCTGGTCGTTGCGCCAGGAGGTGGACAGGCTGCGCTGCAGCACGGGCTGCTCAGGGCTCGCGAAGGCGGTTGCGAAGGAGGCGAGGGAGGCGGCGGAGGCGCCGCGCCAGCCGTAGATCGCCTGCTGCGGATCTCCGACGGCGCAGGCGGCATGGCCGGGGCCGAAGAGGTCGGCGAGCATGCGCAGCTGCGCGATCGAGGTGTCCTGGAACTCATCGAGCAGCACCACGCGGTGCAGGCGGCGGGCGGTCTGGGCGGCTGCGGGGACCTCCCGGGCGACGCGCGCGGCGAGCGCCACCTGGTCGGCGAAATCGAGGGCGCTCGTGGTGGTGCGCACGTCGGCGACGCGCTCCAGCAGGGGGATGAGATCCAGCCGCCCTTCGAGGGCGCGCAGCGCGGAGGCGACGGTCCGCGGGGTGGTGCGGCGCCGCCCTTCGGCCTGCAGGGGGATGGAGCTGAGGTGGTGGTGGATCTGCTGCAGGTGCTCGCGCAGCTGGGCAGGAGTGACGAGGTGGTCGGCGAGGGAGGAGGTGAGCGAGATGAGGGCCGCGGTGAGAGTGGCCGGGGAGGCGTCCAGTTCGAGGGAGTCATCCCAGCTTTCGACGATGCTGTGGGCCAGCTGCCAGGAGGCGGAGGTGGACATCATGGTCAGCTCGGGGTCGATGCCGACGGCGAGGGCGTGCTCACGCACCAGGTCCAGGGCGAAGCCGTTGTAGGTGTGGACCACGGGGCGCTGGCCGATGAGGTCATCGCTGCCGCGTTCGAGCCCGGGCGGCAGCGTGAGCCCTTCTGCCTGCATCGCCTGGGTGAGGGTGGCAAGGCGCCGGGAGATCCGTTCGGCGAGCTCGTGGGCGGCTTTGCGGGTGAAGGTCAGGCCCAGCACCTGGCGGGGTTCGACGATGCCGTTGGCGATCATCCACACCACGCGGGAGGCCATGGTCTCGGTTTTGCCGGAGCCGGCTCCGGCGACCACGAGCATCGGGGCGAGCGGCGCTTCGATGACGGCGGTCTGCTCTGCGGTGGGCGGGGGCATCTCGAGCAGGGCGGCGAGCTGTGCAGCGCTGTGGCGGGGGGTCATAGCTGCTCCCCTTCGTCCTGGAGCGGGCAGGAGCTGCGGACGGCGCAGCGGCTGCAGTGCGGATTCCGTCGCGCCGTCACCGTCGGCCCGGAGACTTCGCGGGCCACTTCGGTGACGACGGTGTCAAACCAGGTGGGGTCCTCGGCGCGGGTGAGGGCGCCCTGGGTGCGCACGGCGGCGCGGCGGGTTCCGGTGCCGACGTACACCAGCTGCGCCCCGTTGAGTCTCTCCCCGGCGCCTGCTCCGAGCTGCTCGTCCAGGGCGCCGTCGCGCACGGCCGCCTGGTAGGCCGCAAGCTGCAGGTCCTCTTCGGCTTGGGCGGCGGTCTTGGGGCTGCGGCCGGTCTTGAGGTCCACCACGCGCAGGCCCGTCTCATCACCCTCAATGCGGTCGATCGTGCCGCGCAGGTGCACTGGCCCGAGCTCGAGAGTGAAGGGGGCTTCGATCGCGCGGGGCTGTCCGGCGCCGCGCAGATGTTCGGCCAGCAGCAGGGCGGCGTCCTCGGCGTGGCGGATCCGGCGCCGCCCGGACCACGTGGCGGAGCCGGGGACGGCGCGCAGCAAGCTGTGCAGCTCGCCGAGCAGATCGGTGCGCGCCTGCTCGGTGTCCGGCACCCCGGCGGGGTGTCGCTGGGCCAGCAGGTGCAGGGCGGTGCCGATCAGCGGGGCGGGGCTGCCGGTCCGGGTGCCGCCGGAGCGTTCGAACAGCCAGGCGCGCGGGCAGGCGGCGGCGCGTTCCAGGGCTGACGGGGACAGGGTCGGTGCGGTTCCCGCGTCCTGCAGCGGCTCGACGGAGCTGGGGGGCTGGTGGTACCACTGGGCGGGGTCGGTGCCGGGGGCGCCGGAGCGCCCGAGCTGGGCGAGAGCGCGGGCGGCATCAGCGGCCGCATCGGGGTCATCTCCATGCAGGCGGGTGCGCAGCGCGGCGACGAGGCGGCGCACATCGGGGGCGGGCCCGGGGTCTGCGCGCAGGTCGTCTTCACCCACCCAGGGCGGCGCCGCCGCGGGGTCCGCGGCGATGCGTTCGAGCACCTCCACGAGGGCGGAGGGCTCGCCGTGCTCGTCCTCGACCGCGGTGATCAGCACGCGGCAGCGGGCGCGGGAGAGGGCGCTGAGGACCAGCCGCAGCTCATCGGCCAGCACCTGCTGGCGCTGCAGGGCCCGCAGCGCCTCGATGTTCTCGGGCACCTCCTGTTCGCCGCGCACTCCGGCTATCAGCGACAGCTCCGTGGCGCCGAAGAGGGTGGAGCGCAGTCGCAGATCCGGCCACGCGCCCTCCTGGACGCGGGCGAGCACCACGGTGTCGCGATGCTCGTCGGCGAGCTGGGCGGGGGTGAGCACAGCGACGCGACCGCGGGCGGGGGTGGCGGCGGCGAGGGTGTCCTCGACCACGGCCTGGGCGCGGATCTGTTCGATGAGCTCCCCGGCCCCGGCGCCGGGCCGACGGTCGGTGAGGCGCTCGGCCGCGGCGAACAGCTCCAGCAGCGCATCCAGCCGCCCGGCGGCCAGGCGTGCCCGGGCCCCGTCGGTATCGGCGGCATCGCCCAGTGCGGCATGCCGCCAGCCGGTGGCGAGCCGTGCCGCGTCCCAGGTGTGCCACAGCACCTGTTCGGCGGGCTCGTCGCGATGCTCGCGGGCGGCGCGGAGCATGGCGCGTACGCGGTGCACGGGGGCCGCGGCGCGGTCGCGCTCGGCGGGGTCGGGCAGGCCCGGCACCTCGTCGTCGACCAGCGCACGAGCCAGCAGCTCCTCGCTGCGGGGGCCGTTCTCTGGCCCGTCGCCCGGTGCGGGGTCCGCCGCCGCGGCGCGGTCGCGGTGGGCGCTCAGCAGCAGGCGCCGGATGCGGCGCAGGCGCAGCGCGTCGGCGTCCCCGAAGGGGCCGCGCAGCAGCGCAGTGGCGGTCGCGGGATCGGGGCGGGCCCCCTCCTCTGCTTGGCCGAGTTCGAGGATGGTCAGCAGGTCGGCGATCACCGGCACGTCGCGCAGCGGCTGTGGCCGATGGGGCACATGGACGCGCAGCCCGGTGCGGGCCAGCAGCTCGGCGACATCCGCGACGGCGGCCCCGGAGCGGCACACCACCGCCATGTCATCGAGCGGGACGCCCTGGCCGTGGTGCAGGTCGCGCAGCACGGAGCCGATCAATCGCGCCTCATCGAGCGCATCCCGGGCGCGCAGGACCGCCAGGCCCCCGGGCGCGCCCGTGCGGGGCCGACGGGAGCGTGCCGGGGCACCGGCGAGCGGGAGACGCCCGCGCAGTGCATCGACCACCGCCGCGGGCCCGTCCTGCTGTGCGCGGGAGCTCTCGAGCAGCACCTCCTGCGGGCCACCCTGCTGGCCCCCCGGCGAGCCGGTGAGACGTTCACGCAGGCGCGCCGCCGCATCGGGCAGGGCGCCACGGAAGGTGTCCACGGCGGTATCAGGACTGGAGAGGACGAGCAGGCGGGCTCCGGCATCGGCGAGCGCGAGCAGCAGTTCGACGCCGGCCGCGGTGAGGTCCTGGGCGTCGTCGATGATCACGGCGCGGGCGGGCGGGGGGCTGAGCGGGTCCGCGGCCAGGTGGCCGACGGCGCGGCGCAGCAGCGCTCCGGAGTCCAGGCGCTCTCCCGCGTCCAGGGCTGAGGCGGCCTCGAGGTCGAGCACGCCGAGGTAGTCGCGCTGGATCGCGGCGGCGTCGACCCAGGCGGGGCGCCCCCGGTCGCGGCCCAGCTGCTCGAGGTCAGCGGGGGTGAGCCCCAGCTCCGCGGCGCGAGTGAGGAGGTCCCGCAGTTCGGTGCGGAAGCCGGGGAGGGCGCGGGCGGCCGGATCGGTGCTGAGGTACCAGTCCTCCCGCAGCGCGATCAGCTCCCCCAGCAGCGCATCCTGCTCGGCCCCGGTGACCAGGGTGGGCTCGGGGGCGCCGCGGCGCCGCGCGGCGGTGCGGCAGATCGAGAACCCGAGGGCCGACGGGGTCATCACCGACACGCCGCCTTCCCCGGCCGCGCCCAGCGCATCACGCAGGATCCCGGCGTTGCGGCGGCGCGGCGCCAGCAGCAGCGTGTCCTCCCCGCGGGCGCGCGCCTGCGTGGCAGCGCACAGCGCCAGGGCCGTGCGGCCCGCGCCGGGGGCGGCGTGGACGATCATGCTGCGTCCGGCCAGGAACGTCTCGAGCGCGGTGGCCTGCGCGGCATCGAGCTGCGCGGCATCGAGCACGGGCGGCAGGGCGCCCAGATCAGGGCCCAGCAGCCTGATCTGCTCACCGTCGGCCCGCTGGCCGTCTCGTCTTGCGCGCATGCCCCCATTGCACCGCATGGTCCTGACAACGCTGCACACCGCTGGTCGGCCAGGCAACTCGCTGGTCGGCTCGGGGCCATGTGAACGAATCGGCGGACACGCGGCGGTACAGTAGCGGAGCCCTACGTTCTCCATGCCGCTGCGGCGGCGTGCTCCCCGAAGTCCCGGAGGCCCTCGTGTCGACTCCCCCCACGGTCCGACTGCCGCGCGCCGAGCGTCGTGCCCAGCTGCTCGAGGTCGCCACCGAGGTGTTCACGGCTAACGGCTACCAGGCCACCTCGATGGATGACATCGCCAAGGCCGCCGGCGTCACCAAACCTGTGCTCTACCAGCATTTCGACACCAAGGAGACGCTGTTCGTCGAGGTCCTGGGGATCGTCGGCGAGCGCATGCTGGCCGAGGTGCGGGCGCTGGAGGCGCCGGACATGCGGCCGCGCGAGCGGATCCGGCACGGCCTGCTGCGCTTCTACCGCTTCATCTCCCTGGAGAACTCGCTGCGGCTGTTCACCGGCCAGGAGGCGGTCTCCGATGCGGTGCGCGCACGGATGACCGAGGTGCTCGATGAGATGGCGCTCGAGCTGGGCCGGGTGCTCATGACCATCCGACACCTGTCCACCGAGGAGGCCCGCGTGCTGGGCCGTGGCCTGATCTCCTACACCCAGCTGGCCGGGCAGCTGCTGCACGAGGCGTCCGATGACGCCGCACGGGAGGAGATCCTGGAGACGATGGTCACGATCATCTTCAGCGGCGTCTCCGGGTTCCGGATGCGTGATGGCGTGCTGGACGACGAGGGCCGCACCACGCGCTGACCCCCGTCGCGAGCAGCGCGGCCTCATCGGGTGCATCGCGCCCACCTGCCATCGGACTGTGGCATCTCATGCCTGCTCGGACGCACAGCCCGAGAACGTGCGCGACGCGTAGACTCCCCGCTGACCACCACAGCGACCCGCCCGCGGGCGGAGGAGAGGACAGCCCCATGGAGATCCGCATCGGCATCCAGCACTCGCCCCGCGAGATCGTCGTCGAGTCCACCGAGGAGGCCGACGCTGTGCTCGAGCGTCTGAGCGCCGCGGTGTCCGACGGCGCCCCCGTCACCCTCACGGACGACAAGGGCCGCACCGTCCTGATCCCCGGGGCGAAGGTCGCCTACGCGGAGGTGTCCACGGAAGAGCCCCGCCGCGTCGGCTTCCTCGGCTGACCGATGACCGTGCCGGAGGAGGAAGCGGCGAACACCCCGGGTCCCCCGTCCACAACACCGGACGGCTCGGCGCCCGCCCAGCAGTCCGCGCCCGCCCAGGAGCCGTCTTCCCCGCGGCGGGGACGGCGTGCTCTCAGCGTCCTGACCACGGTCCTGGTCGGGGTGCTCGGGGCGATGGTGGGCCTGCTGCTGGTGCCCTCGACGCCCGTGGACGTCGGGCCGCTGCACGCGACCGTGCATCTGCGGCCCTCCCTCGACTCCGCCACGGTCCTCCTGCTGCCTCCCGTGGGCGAGGTGGCCTTCGACTCCCACACCGCACCGGTGCGCATCGAGGCGACGGTGCAGAGCGTCGACATCGAGAAGGCGCAGGACCTGTTCACCTCGATGGAAGGACTGCGGGAGCTGCAGCGCACCGCCCCGGAGGCGATCACCGCAGCGGCCGCACAGAACGCGGTGCTGAACGCCCTGTTCGCCGCGGCCGGGGCAGGTCTGGCGGTGGGCCTGACGTTCCGGCGGGTACGACGGGCGCTGATCGCCGCCGGCTCCACTGTCGCGGTGGTCGGGGTGTCCGTCGGCGCGACGGCCGTGACCTTCTCTCCGCACTCCCTCGCGCAGCCGCGCTTTGAGGGGCTGCTCTCCCAGGCCGCGTATATCGCGGACCTGGGGCAGGGCAAGGCGATCGACTACCAGAACTACCGCGACACCCTCGCGGAGTTCGTCGGACAGGTCTCGGCGCTGTACATCGCCGCGGACTCCCTGCCGGCGGGGCTGGATCGCGAGAACGTGATCACCGTGTTGCATGTCTCGGACATCCACGACAATCCGCAGGCCTACGACGTCATCGACCAGCTCAACGGCCAGTTCGACATCGACCTGGTGATCGACACCGGGGACATCGTCTCCTGGGGCACGCCGCTCGAGAACGAGCTGCTGCACCGCATCGGCTCACTGGATGTGCCGTACGTGTACATCAGCGGCAACCATGACGGGCAGGCTGCGGCGGAGGTCATCGAGTCCCAGCCCAACGCGACAGTGCTGGACAACGAGATCGAAGAGGTCGCGGGGCTGACGATCGCCGGGATCGGCGACCCCCGTTTTGCGGCCGATGACGACTCCGATGCGGGCGGCTGGCGCGAGGGCGATCAGGCGGTCATCGCGAGCGTGTTCCAGCTGGGCGAGACCATTGAGGCCTATAACGCCGAGAACCCCGATAATCCCGTGGACATCGCGCTGATCCACGACCCGACGAAGCCGGAGGGCATGCTGGGGCGGGTCCCGCTGGTGCTGTCCGGGCATATGCACACCTCCTCCGTGGAGCGGGACCGTGAGGGCTCGGGCACCGAGTGGATGACCGTCGGATCCACCGGTGGGGCGCTCGCCTCCGGGGGTGTGCAGCCGGTGCTGCGCGGCGAGGATCCGCTGGACCTCACGGCCCGGATGCTCTACTTCGATGCCGAGACCAAGCGGCTTGTGGCCTATGACGACATCGTCATGGGGGGCCTGGGCCTGGTGTCGGTGTCGATCCAGCGCGCGCAGGAGAGCCGCGAGGAGCTGGAGCTGACGATCCCTGAGGGCGCCGAGACCCCGGAGGGCACGATCCCGCCGGAGCAGGAGGTCGAGCCCGGCGAGGGCCTGCCCGATGAGGATCGCGTGACGCCGACCGACCCGATCAGCCCGCTGCCGAGCGACGGCGGCGGCGCCGAGAGCCGGGATCCGCAGGACGCCACCGATGGGCAGGGCGGCGCCGATGGCCAGGACGGCGCCGACGCGCAGGGCGGCGGGGAGGACGCCGAGCAGCCCGCGGGGTGACCCGTGTCGCCTCCGGGCGGAAGGGGTGGGGCCGGGCTATACGATGGCCGGGACCATTCGAGACCCAGAGAGATCCACGGTGACACAGATCAATCCCCGCACCGACGAGGCCGTGTCGGCCTCCTCCGCCGTCGAGCCCAGCTCCGGCGCCCCCGCTCCCCAGCCCCAGCAGACCTTCGCGGACTTCGATGTCCGCTCCGACATCGTCGAGGCGCTCGCCGAGCAGGGCATCGTCCACCCCTTTCCGATCCAGTCGCTGACCCTGCCGGTCGCGCTGAAGGGCCGCGACATCATCGGCCAGGCGAAGACCGGCACCGGCAAGACGCTGGGCTTCGGCATCCCGCTGCTGCAGAACACCGTCGCACCGGGCGAGCCGAACCCACAGGGCCGCACGATCGATAAGCCCCAGGCCCTCGTGGTGCTGCCCACGCGCGAACTCGCCGTGCAGGTGGCGCAGGATCTGCAGGCCGCCTCCGCCAAGCGCACCGTGCGCGTGCTGACCGTCTACGGCGGGCGCGCCTATGAACCGCAGATCGAGGCTCTGGCCAAGGGCATCGATGTCGTGGTGGGCACGCCGGGCCGTCTCATCGACCTGATGCGCCAGAAGCACCTGGACCTCTCACAGGTCTCCACCGTGGTGCTCGACGAGGCCGATGAGATGCTGGACCTGGGCTTCCTCGAGGACATCGAGAAGCTCATGCAGGCGGTGCCGACGAATCGGCAGACGATGCTGTTCTCCGCCACCATGCCGGGGCCGATCATGGCGCTGGCGCGGCGATTCATGCTGCAGCCCACGCATATCCGCGCCCACGACCCCTCGGACACCGCCCGCACCAAGGCGGACATCAAGCAGGTGGTCTACCGCGCTCATCAGCTCGACAAGATCGAGGTGATGGCGCGGGTGCTGCAGGCGCGCGGCCGCGGGCTGACCATCGTCTTCATGCGCACCAAGCGCCAGGCGGACCGCGTGGCCGGTGACCTGGCCGATCGCGGCTTCGCCGCCGCGCCTCTGCACGGTGACCTGGGCCAGGGGGCGCGTGAGCAGGCGCTGCGCGCCTTCCGCAACGGCAAGATCGACGTGCTGGTGGCGACCGATGTGGCCGCGCGCGGCATCGACGTCGAGGACGTCACCCACGTGGTGAACTGGAACTGCCCGGACGATGACAAGACGTACCTGCACCGCACGGGCCGCACCGGGCGCGCGGGCAAGAAGGGCACCGCGATCACGTTCGTGGACTGGGAGGACCTGGCGCGCTGGGCGCTGATCGCCCGCCAGCTGGGGCTGGAGTCCACCGAAGCGGTCGAGACGTACTCGACGTCCGAGCATCTGTTCACGGACCTGGACATCCCCACCGAGGCCAAGGGCACCCTGCCCAAAGATCAGCGCACCCGCGCCGGTCTGGACGCGGAGGAGATCGAGGACCTGGGCGGCCCGGACTCCCGTCGGCGCGAGCAGCGCGGCGGTCGGGAGGGCGGTCGCGGAGGCCGGGGCGGTCGGGGTGGCGGCCGCGGTGGTCGCTCCGGTGGCCGTGGCGGTCGTGGCGGCGCGCAGGGTGAGGGCGAGGATTCCGGTGAGGGCCGCTCTGAGCGGCCGCGCCGCAAGCGGTCCCGCTCGCGCACCCGCCGCGTGAACGGCGAGGTCGTGAGCCGGGAGCGCACCGGCGGTGAGGACGGCTCGAAGGGCGGCGCCGAGAGCGGTGGCTCGTCCGGCGGCGAGCGCTCCGGCGCGCAGCAGGGCTCCGGCTCGGGCGAGCGCTCCGGCGAGGGGCGTCCCCGTCGGCGCCGTTCCCGCGGCGGTCGCGGCCGCGGCCGACGCGGCGGCAACCAGGGCGACCAGCAGCAGGGCGGCAGCAGCGCAGACGGCGGGGCCCCCGAGGCCTGAGCTCGTCAGCGCCCTGCGTCAGGGGCGGATCAGCCTCGTGCCGCTCGTCCCGCGCGCCTCGATCTGCTCGAGCACCTGCGGCGCGGTGAGGTTCTCCCCCAGCTCATTGGGCTTGCCGGCCCCGTGGTGGTCGCTGCCGCCGGTGATCAGCAGGTCGTGACGGCGGGCGAACTCACTCAGGCGCTCACGCTCATCGGACCCGTGCTCACGGTGGTGCACCTCCACCCCATCGAGCCCGGCTGCCACCATCGCCTCGAGCAGCTCGAGCGGCAGCGCATCCCCGCGGGTCACCGAGCCGGGGTGGGCTGCGATCGAGACGCCTCCGGCCTCACGGATGAGCTCGATCACCCGCACCGGATCAGGCGCGTAGTACGGCACGTAGTAGGGGCCGCGCGGGGAGAGGATCTGCGCGAAGGCCTCGGAGCGGTCCGTCACCACACCCTGGGCCACGAGCGCATCGGCGATATGGGGGCGCCCGATGACGGTCGAGTCGTCGGCCACCTGGGAGGTGACATCATCCCAGCGCAGCGGATGATCCGCGCCGATGCGGTCCACCATGGCGCGAGCCCGCTCATCACGGGAGGCGCGGGCCCGGGCCATCTCCACGGCGAGCCCCGTGTCCGCTGCAGGATCCGGCAGCAGGGCGAGGATGTGCACGCTGCGCCCGTCATACTCGGCGGAGACCTCGATGCCCGGCACCACCGCGACGCCGCTCGCGGCGACCGCCTCCGGCAGCTCCTCCCAGCCCGCTACCGTGTCGTGATCGGTCAGCGCCAGCACGTCCAAGCCCGCTGCGGCGGCATCGGCGAACAGCTCCCGCACCGACGTGGTGCCGTCGGACCACGAGGAGTGGGAGTGCAGATCGATCCGCGGGCGGGGCCCGACGTCCGGCTCATCACTCATACCTCCAGCCTAGACCGGGGCGTGAGACCATCGGGGGGTGAGCACCGAGAAGCAGAACAGCATGACCACCACCGACGCGACCGCGGAGAAGACCACCGACGAGCTCGCGAAGGACCTCTCCTCCCGCGGCGACACCCGCTCCCAGCGCCCCAACAGCGAGGCGTTCCGCGAGTTCATCGCCTCCGGCTGGGATGAGACCGTCCCCGACGCCGACCGTCTGGAGGCCGCGGACTTCACGCCCGCCCGTCGTGACGCCCTGGTGCGCCGGATTCCCGCCACCCGCATGGTGCTGCCCGCCGGCGTGCTGAAGGTCCGTTCGAACGACACCGATTACCCCTTCCGCCCGGACACCGCCTTCGCGTACTACGCGGGGCTGGGGACCGATGAGGAGCCCGACAGCGTCCTGGTCGTCGAACCCTCCGTGGAGGATCCGGCGCGCGCGCAGGCCACGTACTTCTTCCGCCCCCGCGCCGGTTTCGACACCTCCGAGTTCTACGCCGATTCCCGCTACGGCGAAATGTGGGTGGGCCGCCGCCCCACCCTCACCGAGGCCGAACAGCGCCTGGGCATCGAGGTGCGGCACATCGATCAGCTGCGCGACCACCTGGCCAAGGACGTCGGCGCCCAGCTGTCCCTCGCCGTGATGCCGAGCGTGGATGCCGGCGTGGAGGAGATGGTTACCCAGATCCGCGAGCAGAACGGCCTGCCCACCGGCGATGAGGCCGCCGCGGAGAACGCCGCGCTGAAGGAGGCCGCAAGCGAGGCGCGCCTGGTCAAGGATGAGTACGAGGTCCGCCAGATGCGCCGCGCCGTGGACGCCACCATCGCGGGCTTCGAGGACGTCATCCGACACCTGGACCGCGCCGTCGGCCATGAGCGCGGTGAGCGCGTCATCGAGGGGGTGTTCGCCGCGAACGCCCGCGCCGAGGGCAACGGCGTCGGCTACGACACGATCGCCGCGGCCGGTGACCATGCCTGCACCCTGCACTGGATCCGCAACAACGGCGCCGTGCGCGCCGATGAGCTCGTGCTCATCGACGCGGGTGTCGAGGTGGACTCGCTGTACACCGCGGATGTGACCCGCACCCTGCCGGTCTCGGGCACCTTCTCCCCCACGCAGCGGAAGGTCTACGAGGCGGTGCTGAAGGCTGCGGATGCCTCCTTCGCGGTCGCGAAGCCGGGCGTGAAGTTCCGTGACTTGCACGCCGCGGCCATGGACGTGCTCGCCCCGATCCTCGAGGAGTGGGGCCTGCTGCCCGGCACCGCGGCGGAGTCCCTCGCCCCGGAGGGGCAATGGCATCGGCGCTGGATGCCGCATGGCACAAGTCATCACCTGGGTATGGATGTGCATGACTGCGCGCAGGCTCGCCGCGAGATGTACCTGGATGCCGAGCTGGTCCCCGGCATGATCTTCACGATCGAGCCTGGCCTGTACTTCAAGGAGAACGACCTGCTGGTGCCCGAGGAGCTGCGCGGCATCGGCGTGCGGATCGAGGATGACGTGCTGGTGACCGAGGACGGCGTGGAGAACCTCTCCGCCGCTGCGCCCCGCACCGCCGATGACGTGGAGGCGTGGATGGCCTCACTGCGCCGATGAGCACCTCCGCGCAGCAGCGCTTCTACGCCGCGCGCCTGGCCGGCACCACGGTCTTCGACCCCATCGGTGACGTGGTTGCCACGGTGCGGGACGTCGTCGTGGTGCCCGCGAGCCGCACGAGCGCGCGCGCTGTCGGTTTCGTGGTGGAAGTGGCGGGCAAGCGCCGTGTGTTCCTGCCCATCACGCGCGTGACCTCCATCTCCCCGGGCCAGGTGATCTCCACCGGGGTGCTGAATGTGCGGCGCTTCGAGAAGCGCACGGGCGAGCTGCTGGTGATCGGGGATCTGCTGGACCGCCGGGTGACCCTCGGGGACGGCTCCGGGGAGGCGACCGTGCTGGACATCGCCCTGGACCAGAACCGGCATCGAGACTGGGAGGTCTCGCGGCTGTACCTGCGCCGCCGACCCAAGGGCGGTTCGCTGACCCGCCTGGTCTCCCGCGGCGAGACGCTCACCGCCTCCCTCGAGGAGGTCTCCGGACTGTACGGCTCACAGGCTGAGCAGTCCGCGCACCTGCTGGCCGCCTCCTATCAGGACCTGAACCCGGCCGATCTCGCGGAGATCATCCAGGAGCTGGAGCCCAAGCGACGCATCGAGCTGGCAGGCGAGCTGGCTGATGAACGCCTGGCGGACATCCTCGAGGAGCTGCCGGAGGACATCCGCGTGGAGGTCGTGACGGGGCTGGAGGCCTCCCGCGCGGCCGACGTGCTGGATGAGATGGATCCCGATGACGCGGCGGACCTCGTGCAGGAGCTGCCCGAGCCGGTGGCCGCCCAGCTGCTGAACCTCATGGAGCCGGAGGAGGCGGAGGATGTGCGCCGCCTGCTGGCCTATGACGAGTACACCGCCGGCGGCATGATGACCACCGAACCGCTGATCGTGGCACCGGAGACTCCGGTGGCGCACTGCCTGGCGATGATCAGCCGGGAGGCGGTGCATGCGGCCCTGGCCTCCACGGTGCATGTGTGCCGCTCCCCCTTGGAGACGCCGACGGGGAAGCTGCTGGGCATCGTCCACTTCCAGCAGCTGCTGCGGGAGCGCCCGGACCGGGCCGTCGGCGAGATCCTGGATGCCGACAAGGTGGTGCTTGAGCCCACCGCGCCGCTGTCCACGGTGACCCGTGAGATGGCGACCTACAACCTGGTGTCCCTGCCGGTGGTGGATGAGGACGGTCGGCTGCTGGGTGCCGTCACGGTCGATGACGTGCTGGATCACGTGCTGCCGGAGGACTGGCGCGAGCAGGATGAGCCGCAGCCGACGACCGGGCAGATCGACCTGTCGGAGATCGCGCGCGCCACGTCGCGAGAGGAGGACTGATTGATGGCCGAGCACAACCCCGCACCGCTGGATGATCCGGCGCCGCGCAGCGGTGGCCGTCTGCGGATCCCCTTCTCCGGCGATGCTTTCGGTCGCGGCGCGGAGGCTTTCGCCCGCATGATGGGTACGCCCGCCTTCTTGGTGGGCATGACGATCTTCTGTGCCGTGTGGCTGGGCTGGAACTCGCTGATGCCGGAGTCCGCGCAGTTCGATCCGCGGGCGCTGAACTTCACGCTGCTGACGCTGATCCTCTCGCTGCAGGCCTCCTACGCGGCGCCGCTGCTGCTGCTGGCGCAGAACCGGCAGGATGACCGCGACCGCGTGCAGGCTGAGCAGGATCGCCAGTCCAATGAGCGCAACCACGCCACCACCGACTACATCACCCGGGAGATCGCCTCGCTGCGCCTGGCGCTGAACGACGTGGCCACCCGCGACTTCGTGCGCGGCGAGCTGCGGGACCTGCTCGAGGAGATCGAGGAGGACAAGCAGACCGCGGACGCATCGGCCCCTGCTACGGCCCTGGATGCTGAGCAGCTGCGGGCCGTGCTGCGCGAAGAGGTCGAGGCGGCCCTCACCGCCCGCTCGAGCGCTGCGCCGACTGCCCCGTCGGCCCCTCATGCATCCTCCGCGACCACCGCCCCGTCGGCCCCTGCGCCGCCCGATCAGGTGCAGCGCGATCAGGCCCCGAGCTCTGACACAGACCCCACCGCTCCCATCGACCCGAAGGAGACCGACCCCCGGTGACCCCCGCCGAGACCCCGGAGACCCCCGACACCCCTGGCACCGGGCAGCACCCCGATGCCCCGACGGCCCCCGCGGCGGCCGATGCCAGCACTCCCCACACGACTGGGACGAGCGGTACGACCAGTACGCCCGGCACGTCCAGCCCGGCGCAGGATGACCGCGTCACGCGGATCCGCGCTGCCCTGGACGGGGTGATGGACCCCGAGATCCACCGCCCGATCACGGAGCTCGGCATGGTGGATGCGGTCGAGGTGGACGCCGACGGGATCGCGCGCGTGCACGTGCTCGTCACGATCGAGGGCTGTCCGATGCGCGATCGGATCGAGCGGGAGACCGCGGAAGCCGCCGCAACCGTGCCGGGTCTTTCGCGCGTGGAGGTCACCAGCTCCGCGATGAGCGAGCAGCAGCGTCAGGAGCTCACCACGCGGCTGCGGCAGGGGCGTCGGCAGATCCCCTTCAACCAGCCCGGCTCGCTGACCCGCATCTTCGCAGTCTCCTCCGGGAAGGGCGGGGTGGGCAAGTCCACGGTGACGGCGAATCTCGCCGCCGCGATGGCGGCCGACGGGCTGCGGGTGGGCGTGATCGACGCGGATATCCACGGGTTTTCGATGCCCGGGATGTTCGGCATCACCGAGCAGCCCACCAAGGTGGGTGACCTGCTGATGCCGCCCACCGCCCACGGCGTGGCGGTGATGAGCATCGGCATGTTCGTGCCCGAGGCGCAGGCGGTGGTGTGGCGCGGCCCCAAGATGCACCGGGCCATCGAACAGTTCGCCTCCGATGTGTTCTGGGGCGATCTGGATGTGCTGCTGCTGGACCTGCCACCTGGCACCGGGGATGTGGCGATCTCGGTGGCGCAGCTGCTGCCGCAGGCCCAGATGGTGGTGGTGACCACCCCGCAGGTCTCCGCCGCGGCCGTCGCCGAACGGGTGGGCTCCCTCGCCTCCTCGACGAAGCAGCAGATCGCCGGGGTGGTGGAGAACATGGCGGGCCTGACCCTGCCCGATGGCACGGTGATGGACGTGTTCGGCACCGGCGGTGGGGACCGGGTGGCGCAGACCCTCGGCAAGGCCGTGGGGGCCGACGTTCCCGTCCTGGGGCGCGTGGGCCTGGATCCGGCGCTGCGCGAGGGCGCCGACGGAGGTGTACCGCTCGTGGTCTCCGCCCCGGGCTCCCCCACTGCGCAGGCGCTGCGGCAGGTGGCTCGCGCGCTGACTCGAGCGCCGCGGGGCCTGGCCGGAAAGAAGCTGCCGCTGAGCGTCAGCAGTCGCTGAGGGGTCGCCGATACAGGGGGCCTGGTCGGCTCAGGTGGCGTCGGCGGCTCGTGACCTGGTCGGCTCAGGTGGCCTCGTCGTCGAAGGGGGCGCGCTGCGGGCCGGAGTCCTTCCGGGAGTTCTTCCGCCCGGAGCTGCTGGATGACCCGGCAGTTTTCTTGGTACTGCCGGCCGCGGCCCCGCCGGTGGCGATGCCCATCGCCTCCTTGTCCGGCAGCAGCTCCTCGAGGTCGGTGTCCCCCCAGGCCTCGCGGATGATGCGGCGGGGATCATACTGCCGCGGGTCGTATTTCTTGAGGTCCTCGATGGCGATGCCCATCTCGTCCTCGACGGTGTGGCGTGAGTCGTCCACCCAGCGCCGGACCTGGCGCACCCACTGCACGACCTGGCGGGTCACCTCGGGGAGCCGCTGCGGGCCCACGATCACGAGGAACACGATGAGCACAACGACGATCTCCCAGCCGCCCAGGCCGAAGAATCCGGTGCCGCCCATTGTCCACCTGTACGTCTCGAGGTCACGTGATCAGGTGACATTATTGCATCGAGCAGCAGGGCACGCGGGATCCGGTCCGCGGCGTGCGCTACTGCCGTAGGATCGGCCGGATCCCTGCAGGCGCAGGGGCAGGAGAGGAGAGCGCATGACCCCCGGGAAGGTGGCCGGCTGGGCCCATGGCGAGGAGTTCGTCGAGGAAGCCGGTCTGTTCTCCGATGACCAGGTGCTCGCGCGCGCCCGTGAACGCGGCAGCGAGCTGGGTGCCACTCCGGTCCTGCCCGGGGCGGGGGCGCTGCTGCGCGTGCTGGCCGCGGCGGTGAATGCACGGGCCGCGGTGGAGATCGGCACCGGTTCCGGGGTGGGGTCGCTGTACCTGCTCTCGGGGATGCATCCCGACGGCGTGCTCACCACGATCGATCCCGAGGTGGAGAACCAGCGGGCGGCCCGCGAGGCCTTCGTCGAGGCGAAGATCCGCTCCCCGCGGGTGCGGACCATCGCCGGGCAGCCGCGCGACGTCATCGGTCGCCTCACCGATCACGCCTACGACCTCGTCTCCTTCCCCGCGCATGCGCCGCACGCCCTCGAGCTGCTCGAGCATGCTCGGCGTCTGCTGCGCCCAGGCGGGGTGCTGGTGATCCCGCATGCGCTGTACCACGACCGGGTCGCGGATCCGGCCGCGCGCGATGCCACCACCCAGGCGGTGCGGGCGCTGCTGCGCGCCGTCTCCGAGAGCGAGGACCTGATCAGCGTCCTGACCGGCAGCGGAGACGGCGTCCTCGCCGCGGTGCTGCGCCCGATGGCCTGAGGAGCGGGGCGCAGCACCTCCTGACGCGCCCCTCCTCCTCCTGACGTGCCCCTCCCGGCACGCCACCCAGCACCGCGACACGCCGCTCCGTTCCGCCGAGTGCAGCGATACGTGCCGAAACGGGCACAGATCGGTGCACTCGACGTTGCTCATCGGCCCGGCGACGGTGTCGACGTGACGGCGGTGTCGGCGTGGCGGCGGTAGCGGCGCGGGCCCGACGTCGACACGGCGGCCGCGGCCTCCGCCCGGCAACGCGGCTCCGGCGCCCCTCGGCGCGGCTCCCCCGCAGACAGCGACGGCCCTGCCCCAGGTGTTCCTGGTGCAGGGCCGTCGTGGCGTGCTGGGGCCGCTTACTTGATGACGCCCTCGAGAGCGTCCCGGAGCTCGACCGCTTCCGATGCGGCGATCTCGACGACCAGTCGGCCGCCCCCCTCGAGTGGCACCCGCATGATGATGCTGCGCCCCTCCTCCACGACCTCGAGCGGACCGTCCCCGGTGCGCGGCTTCATAGCAGCCATGGCGTGCCTCCCTTGATGGTGTCGCTGCCCCTGCTGAACTCCCCCGGACGGGGCTGTGGACAGCGCTCGTGCCCGCCCATTATCTCAGGTTCGCGGAGTGCGCGGTGACCGTCGGGCGCGTCGGGGCCGTGCAGGCAGGTCCAGACCCCTCCCTCGGCGTCCGGTGGAGACCACGATCATGAGTGCAGCGACCACGAGCGCTACCAGGAGCAGCAGCAGGACGATCGGGCTGGTGGCGGTCACGCGACGCCGTTCTGTCCCGGCAGCTGGATGGGTGAGTCCTCGCGCTCGACGAATTCGTGCAGCACGGAGATGGCCTCCTCGGCACTGTCCACCACACGCAGCAGATCCATGTCCTCGGGGTTGATCATTCCGCCGTCCACGACCGCGGTGCGCAGCCACTCCACCAGGCCTGACCAGTAGTCCCGGCCCACCAGGACCACGGGGAACAGATCGATCTTGTGGGTCTGCATAAGGCACAGCGCCTCGAACAGCTCATCGAGGGTGCCCATGCCGCCGGGCATGATGATGAAGCCGCTGGAGTACTTGACGAACATGGTCTTGCGGGCGAAGAAGTAGCGAAAGTCCACGCCGAGGTCCACGTACTGGTTCAGGCCCTGCTCATGCGGCAGTTCGATACCCAGACCCACGCTGGTGCCCCCGGCCTCCTGGGCGCCGCGGTTGCCGGCCTCCATAATGCCGGGGCCGCCGCCGGTGATGACGGCGTAGCCCATGTCGGAGATGCCGCGGGCGATCTCGACAGCGAGCTCGTACGTGGGATCGCCCTCGCGCAAGCGCGCGGAGCCGAAGATCGAGATCGCGGGCCCGAGCTCGGCGAGCGCACCGAAGCCTTCGACGAACTCGGCCTGAATGCGCAGCACCCGCCAAGGATCGGAGTGGACCCAGGCGCCGGAGCTCTGCTCCTCGAGCAGACGCTGGTCGGTGGTGCTGGTGGGCCGCTGCTTGCCGCGCAGCGTGACAGGGCCCTTGCGATGGTGATCTCGGTTCTGCGACGTCATGGACGAAAGCGTAGACGGCGCCATACGCATACGGGGCCGATGACGCATACGGGGCACATGATGCATGTGGGGCCGATGTTCCCGGGGGGGTGTCCCTATGTTCCGAGTCAAGCCGCGAGCGGGGCCGGCTCGGGGGTAGGGACGGTGGTCGGTGGCTGGTAGTAGGTGCCGTCGCGGAGCATCGCGAAGATGACGTTGCAGCGGCGGCGTGCCAGGCAGATCACGGCGGCGTTGTGGCGCTTCCCCTCGGCGCATTTGCGATCGTAGTAGGCCCTTGGAGGTCTGGTCGCAGCGGGTGAGGGTCTGCTCGATCTCCTCGCGCGATCTCGCAGCGCTGACCTGCGTTGACGAGGCGTACTTCCCGCGCATTCGAGGCTCCTCTCTCGGCTGCTGCGATCCGTGCTTCGCCTCGAGCACGCCGCCCGGCAGAACCCGGCCCCGGCTACCGAGGCCAGGACGCCGGAGAGATCGGCTACGCCTTCTCCGGCGTCACCCAGCGCGCCTACTCGGTGGGCGCTGGCGTGGAGCTGCCTCGCACGGCCCGAGCCCAGTGGGCGGCCTACAAGGGGAACCGCGTCGACCCGGCCGACATCCAGCCCGGTGATCTGATCTTCTGGGCTTACGGCCGCCTCGGCAGCACCGTCTCCCACGTCGCGATCTACGTGGGCGACGGGATGATGGTCGAGGCGTCCATCAGTCGCAACCGGGTCGTGCTGACCCCGGCCCGGCTGAGCGACCGAGGCTTCGTCGGCGTCGCCCGAGTCGTCGACGGCGCGGCGACACCCGCAGCCCCCACGGCTTGACGTCCTCCTCGTCCTTCAGGGCGGGGAGGACGTCAACCATCCAGTTCCCAAGGTCAGCTGAACCAGTTCCGAACTCCGGCAGGCACTCTGTGCCGAGAGACGAGGAAGAACCCCAGGATCTCGCCATCGCTCCCGCTTTCACGTCCATCGAGCACGCGCTGGTCCCGGATCGCCCAGGAGATTCCGACCACAACGCCGGCAATCGCAGGGATGACGCCCCACGACCCCAGCATGTCCCAGAGGTGGATGAGTCCAGCCGCGAGGAATAGGCCGAACACGATGTACCCGAGCCAGTCGGTCACTCGCACTCGCCTCACTGCCCACAGGATGAATCCGCGTACCGACAGGATCAGGAGCGCGATCGGGTAGAGAGTTTTGATGACCACCCAGACAGATTGAGGAAGCTCGTCCATGGCTAGACCTCTCTGCCCTTGACCAGGGCAATGCAGTCTTTGACGCCCAGCACGTCGGCCACGACTCCGGCCGCCCCGAAGAGCACAATCATGCCGTACTTGTACTTCGACCCCTTCTGTTCGACCTTGTGGCGGGCCTTGGCGAACCCGACGTTCTTGACCTCCTTGGCGAACTCCTTGAGCGTCGACCAAAGCGCCTTCGCCCGATCAGCGTTCGATCCACCCATCTTCTTCCACGCCTGATACGCCTCGTACAGCTTCGTGCCCGACTTCGCGGCCTTGAGCCGCTTGGCGATCTTGGTGCCGACGCTCGCCGCCTTCGCCGCAATGGACCCGAACGCCGCAATGTTCGCCAGGCACAACGTGGCCTTCTTGGCGTACCACCATGCCGACGGGTCCGCCACGATCGGGAACGCCGCCCCTTCGGTGTCGACGACCTGTTTGAAGTACCCGTCGCCCGTTTCGAAATGAGTGGCGATCTGCTGCCCGTTCGCGTCGATGGCCCAGGGCTTGTTGATCGTGACGAGAGGATTCCCGAGTGCGTCGATGAGCTTGAGCCCGCCGTCGGACTGCTTCTCCCACCTGGTGTCCGACGAGGTGGACACGGCGAAGGTCGCTTCCGGCGCGGACCGTTCGCCCTCGATCAAGAACGCTATCTGCCCGCCGCCCGAGGTAGTGTGCGCCATCGCTTTGAGACCAGAACCGTCCGCCGAGTCTGAGACAGCGACGCCGTCGGTGACGGATGTCGTGCTGGATCCCACTGCTGTGATCACGACGTCGCTCGAACCCTCAAGGGAGCCGCCGCTGAGGCTGATTTCGTCCCCCAACTCCGGCAGAACTGTCGCGTATCCGCTCGGCGCATCCACACCTACCGGTAGGTCGACAGTCGGTGCGATGAGCTGATCGAGCGTCTCGGAGTCGAAGTCATCAGGAAGCTCAGCTCTCAGAGCCTCGAAACCCTCGTCTGTCGGCGTTTCCGGCTGGAACAGCTCAGCGAGCTGCTCTCCACCCTGCCCACCTGCGCCGTTACCCTCCGCTACCGCTGTAGGTGCGTAGCTCGCTGTCAGAGCCACAGCCAGCACCGATGCAACCGCTAGCTTCACCGAGCCCCCTATGCCCGGCCACTGTCTTACTCCCCGCTTCATTCCGCTTCCTTTCTGAGCGTCTGGACAGCCCCTCAGGGAATCCTGAGAGACGTCTGCAGAATACGGCGCAAGTTCGAATCGCTGTGGCGGAATGCGGCAGCTCGACCTACCGGCGGCACCGTGGCTGCTGCAAGGTGTGTCACCAGACTGCGACGGATCCGTCGGTGCGGACCGTCGCGTTCGCGGGGACCTGAGCACCGTGCGGCACGATCGCGTGCTCGGAGACGAACGCATCAGTACCGATCGACGACTTGCCTCGGACGTGCTCCCGCTTACCGACATGGGCGCTGGCACAGACAACGGCCCGAGCACCGACCTCCGCTCCCTCCTTCAGCAGGGGGCCGTCGCCGACCTCGGCGTCCCTCCCGACATGTGCGCCGCGTTGCACCCGAGCATCGGCACCGATCCGCGCACCGGCTGAGACGCCGGCACGTGCACCGGTCGACGCCCCCGCACTGATGCGGGCACCGGCCTGAACCATCGCTCCCTCCCCGATCACCGCCCCGTCCCCGACCTCGACACCTTCACCGATGGACACGCTCGGATGAGCGCTCACCGCCGCACCCCCCGGACTTGCGGTATGCGGCCGGCCTGGGCGGGGGTGTCAGCTCTCGGGGCGTCCCTCACGCCAGTACCCCATGAAGGAGACACGGCTGCGATCGATGCCAGCATCCCCGACGACCAGCCGACGCAGGGAACGGACCATGGCCGATTCCCCGGCGATGAACACATAGGGGACGTCCTGGCCGCCGACGGTCTGAGCTTCTTCCGCGAGCGACCATTCGCGGAACGGCCCGCAGGCCACCGGTGCGGGACGGGAGAGGACCTCCCCCGCGGCGACGTTCAGGCGCAACAGGTCGATGGTGGTGCGCATCGCCCAGTCACCGGCGCGCTCGCCCGCGCTGCGGTTGCCCACCCGCAGTCGCACACGACCCTCATCGGCGCACAGCGCGGCATCCACCGTGTCGGCGAGGCCGATGCCGGCAGGCAGCTCGATGAGCACATCGGCCGGTGGGGCGGTCGGATCATCTGCGAGCTCGAGAGCGATGGAGACGAGCGCCGGGGCCGCGGTCTCGTCACCGATGGCCAGGATGCCGCTGGCACCCTGCGGCGCCCAGGCCGACCACGCCGGGACGTCCGGGCCGGGCAGCAGCATGCTGAGCCGGTCACCAGGTCGAGCGGCCCGCGCCCAGCGCAGTCCGGGGCCCTGGTGAGGGTCCTCGGCATCCTCGGGGTCACCGTGCAGCGCGACATCGACCAGCATCGCGGGAACAGCCCCCTGCTTGGTGCGAACCCGGGCGACGGCGCGTGCAGTGTAGGTGCGCATCCACCCGGCTCCTTCGACCTCGAGGCGGTGGAGCTGCTCACGCAGCGGACTGTCGACGTCGACCTCGATCACCTCGCGTCCGGGGGCGGGCACGAGGAGTTTCACGAACGCGTCAGCGACGGGCCACACACCGGTCCCGGTCCCGTCGACTGCTTGCTGGATGCCGACGATGTCGGGGCCGGGACGCAGGAGCGGGCAGGCCTCATCGATCGCGGCTCCTGCCAGGAGCAGACGGCGGAATCCGGGGTCGGGGTCGGCGACGGCGAGGACCTCGATAGGAGCGCAGGTCATGTCGGTCATGGCTGGGCCTCCTTTTCGCTGCGCGGCAGCACGACGGGGTGCCCGAGCAGCGGATCGGTGATGACGTCGGCGTGCAGCCCGAAGACTTCACGCAGGACGTCCGGGGTGATGACGTCGGCGGGATCGCCCTGGGCTGCGATCTGGCCGTTGTGGACGGCGACGATGTGGTCAGCACAGCGGGCGGCGAGACTGAGCTCGTGCAGGACGGCGACCACGGTGGCGCGTCGCGGCTGCGACGCCGCATCGGCGGGTCTGCTCAGCACGGGAGGTGTCCCTATGTTTCGAGTCAAGCCGCGAGGGCAGCCGGCTCGGGGGTAGGGACGGGTTCTGGGGCCTGGTAGTAGGTGCCGTCGCGGAGCATCGCGAAGATGACGTTGCAGCGGCGGCGGGCCAGGCAGATCACAGCGGCGTTGTGGCGCTTGCCTTCGGCGCGTTTGCGATCGTAGTAGGCCTTGGAGATCGGGTCGTGGTTCGAGGCGACCCAGGCCGAGTAGAACAGTGCGTTCTTCAGGCGCTTGTTGCCGGATCTGGCGGGGAACTCTCCGCGGATCGAGATGCCGGATCTTCGTGTGACCGGCGCGATTCCGGCATAGGCCGCGAGGTGGCCTGGGGTCTCGAACGCGGAACCATCGCCGATGGCCAGGAGGATCTGGGCGGTGGTCTGGGGGCACCTCCCGCGCGGAGCGTGGGGGAATGCCGATCCCCGGCATGCTCATCAAGACCGAGGCGAGAGGGAAGTCCTCCAGCATGGCCTCGACCTCCCGCGCCACCGTCGCCCTCTGCTCCTTGAGTTCCTTCACTTGACCAGCGACTCGGGGAATCACGAGCTCAACTGCAGAGGTTGCTGGGACGATGACAGTCTGCTCGCCCAGCGCCTTGAAGATCTGGTCGATCAGCGCTTCGGGATCGCGGCGCGAATGGGATCGGGCAAACCGGAGAACCTTGGCCCGGCCTGCAGTCTTAAACCCGGTCGGGCCGCCGAACTTCTCCAGCAGGTCCAGCACGAGCCCGGTCGAGAGGGTCCCGCCGGCGAAGACTCGCTCGAGCGCAGGATGAATCTGCGTCAGCAGCGACCGTATCCGGTTCAGCGCCCGGGTGGTCTCGTGGGCGAGGTCCTCGTCGAACCCGGCGAGGACCTTGAGCGCCGAGAGAACCTCGTTGTCGCGGTCGACCTGGCGAAGCGTGTGGGGCATGGTGCGGGCCGTGTCAGCAATGATGAACGCATCCCGCGCATCGGTCTTCGACCTGCCCGGATAGAGGTCCGCAGCCTTCCGCATCGCCAGCCCAGGGAGGTAGGCGACGGAACAGCCGGAATCTCTGGCGACCGCGATCGGTAATGCTCCGATCGTGTTGGGCTGATCGACCACCATCAGAACTTCGCCGTGGTTCTGCAGCTGGGTAAACAGCTCGCGGAGCTTGGTCTCGTCCTGCGGGAGCGGCTTGTCGAACAGCTTGTTCCCCTCCGGGTCCAGTGCGCAGGCGTGATGGGCGGTCTTTCCGACGTCCAGGCCGATGACGACCGCGAATCGTGTGTTCATGATGCTGTCCTTCCCTGGAGCATCATCGCTGGTCGCAGTCTCGACACCCGATGCCGGCACCCACGTTACGAAGAGACCTCAGACGAGCTGGGCCGTGTCCCTATCAGCGGTCAACGCGTGTCTCTCGACCGGGCGGCAACACCCCCCGGACCATTGATGGCAGGGCAACAAAGCCATACCCGGCCGAGCGACCAGACCCCCGACCATCAGGGGTGCTCACAAGGTAACGGGGGGGCGAATGTCGCAGTGGGCCGCTGCTGCGATGGCACCGTGGGGCCGCTGTCGCGATGGCGCAATGGGGCCGCTGTCGCGATGGCGAAATGGGGCTGCTGTCATCACGACGGCCGACGGGCCGCCCTGCCGGGCGCGCCGACGGCCCGACTCAGCGGATCAATGGCTCAGCGGCGCTGAAGCTCAGCGGATCAGGAACCGCCGCAGCCCGATGAGCGCCGTCTCAAGATCCGCGAGCGGCACGTGCTCGTCATCGGTGTGGGCGAGCAGCGGGTCTCCGGGGCCGAAGTTCACCGCGGGGGTGCCGAGCGCCGAGAACCGTGCGACGTCGGTCCAGCCCTGCTTGGCCTCGACGGCAACGTCTTCTCCGAGGGCGGCGAGGAAGTCCTGGGCGGCGGGGGCGCTGAGGCCGGGCAGCGCACCGGCGGCCGCATCGGTCACCTCGATGTCGACGTCCAGGTCCGCGAGCAGTTCGCGCACATGGGCTTCGGCCTGCTCCAGGCTGGTGTCGGGGGCGAAGCGGTAGTTCACGGTGAGCGCGGCATGATCCGGGATGACGTTCCCGGCGATGCCGCCGCTGATCGACACGGCGTTGAGGCATTCGCGGTATTCGAGCCCGTCGATCACGGCGCGGCGCGCCTTATAGGCGGCCAGGCGCTCGAGCACGGGGGCCAGGTGGTGGATGGCGTTGTCCCCCACCCAGTCGCGGGCCGAGTGCGCGGCGGTGCCGCGAGCGGTGACTTCGAGCTTCATGGTGCCCTTGCAGCCGCCCTCGACCCCGGCGCTGGTGGGCTCGCCGAGGATCGCGAAGTCCGCTGCGAGGTGCTCGGGGTGCTCGGCGGCGATGCGGGTGAGGGCATTGTCCGCGGCGGCGACCTCTTCGTGGTCGTAGAAGATCCAGGTGAGGTCCATGGGGGCGGCGTCGGCCTCCACGGCGAGTTTGAGCAGTACGGCGACGCCGCCCTTCATATCGCAGGTGCCGCGGCCCACGAGTTCCTCGCGCCCCTCCCGGGTGCGCCGCATGGAGGGGAGGTTGTTCGCAACCGGGACGGTGTCCAGATGCCCGGCCAGCAGCACTCGCTGCGGCAGGCCGCGGTCGGTGCGGGCGATCACGGTGTCGCCGTCGCGGATCACGGTCAGGTGGCCGGCGTGGGTGCGCAGGGCCTGCTCGACGGCATCGGCGAGGGTCTTCTCATTCCCGGACACGGATTCGATGTCCACGATCGCGGCGGTGAGCTCGACGATATCGGCGTGGGGGTCCAGGACGGGAGCGGCGGTGGCGGTCATGCCCGCCATCCTGTCACGGCCGGGCCGGGACGTCGCGGCCGACGGGGCTGGCAGCGTGGGTGCGTGACCGCGGCGGCCCACGCTCCCCCGGTCAGGTCCCCGCCTGCCCCGCCTCGGGCAGCGCCCCAGCGGCACGGGCGAGCCGCAGCGCGACCGCCTCGGCGTGGCGCAGCAGCTGCGCGCCGGTGCCGGGCTCCGCGGTGATCGCAGAGCCGGGCTGGGCGGTGGTCACGGGCACGCCGAGCATCAGGCGCCGCTCGTACACGGTCCCGTCGGCCCCGATCGGTGCGTACAGACCATCGACGGCGATCGACCCGGTGGCCACACGCTTGCGGCTGCCGCGGGAGGCCCAGGAGTCGCGCTGGACCTCGCCGCGGTCGCGCCAGGCACTGATCAGATGGCTGCGCCAGTGGGTGAGGTCCACGCCCGGCAGGTGGGCTTCGAGCACGCCGTCGGCGAGGGCGACCAGACCTTCGGCGCCGCTGATCGCGAAGCGCCCGGAGGCGTCATCGGGCTCGATGCGCATGCGCGGGCCGATGAAGGTCACCAGCCCCGCTTCCTCGAGGGCCAGCAGCTGGCGCACCCGCAGCACCGGCGGGCCGGAGGCCCAGGAGGCGAAGGCGTTGCGCAAGTGCCCGTCGATATCCGCACGCACCGACTCGGTGGTGTACGCGCCGAGGTCCACCAGACGGTTGACCTGGATGCGCAGGGCGATGAGCACCCGATAGACCAGCAGCCAGGCAGAATCCGGGGCGGTGGCGCGGTGCAGGGCCTCGCGCAGTTCGTCGCGGGTGCGGCGGTGCGCATCGTGGCTCGCGCCGCCGCGGCGCCCGAAGGGGAACAGCACGCGAATGAGAGCCTCGTCGTCGGCCCATTCATGGTGCCCCTCCTGGGCGAGGGCGCGCCGCAGTTCGGCGAACATCAGCGGCATGACGTCCTTCTCGTGGTCCACCCCGGCGGGGCGCACGGCCAGCTCGAGGACGCGTTCGGAGGTGAGGACCTGCGGGGTGTACGGCGCGGGCATGCGGTCGCCGAGATCGGGCTTGGGGCGATAGATCATGCCGGAGCGGGAGCCGACGAGCAGATGCGGCTCCCCGCCGCCGGGGATATACCGCAGGCCGGAGGGAGCCTCGGGGGCGGGCTCGAAGCGACCACCGGCGACGGTGGTGAGCATGCCGATGGCGTCGTAGAAGTTCAGGCCCATGCCCTGCACGGCGATGCGCTCGCGGCCCAGCAGGGAGGCGTAGTCCACGTCCAGGGGGTTCGCGGGGCCGATGTGGATCAGGCCGTAGCGGTCCGCCGCTTCGGCGAGCTGCGCGGAGCGGGGCGAGAGGGTGGTGGGCAGGTGGCCAAGGGCAAGGGCCACAGCGTCGGCGCGCAGGGTGCGACCGTCATCGAGCTTCACGCGCTGCGGCCCATCGGCCGGGCCGATGACGTCCACGGCCTCCGCGGCGTGGGTGACGATGCGCAGCCGCGCGGGGTCGGCGTCGGCGCGGGCGGTCTCGAGCACGGCGGCGAGGTACCTGCCGTGGGCGGCGCGCGGCGCGAAGTCGGTGGGGGCGAGACCGTCGGCGGCCAGGTGATCGGCGAGGGTGTCGCGGCGCGGAACCGGCAGGATCGAGCGGCAGGACTCATCGGGGTACATGGTGGTCTGGCAGGTGGTGGTGTTCATCAGCAGCACCTCGTCCTGGCCGGAGCGCCAGACCGCCCCGCCGAGGCCCACCTGCGGGTCCACCAGATGCACCGTGACCTGCCCCTGCCAGGCATCGGTGAGGGAGGCGGCCACCAGGCGCTCGATCACCGCGGTGCCCCGGGGCCCGGCCCCTATGACGACGACGGTGCGGGCGAGCTCGGCGGCAGAGGTGGTCATCGGGCCAGTATGCCGCGGTGCGGGGGGCCGGGATGCGTCGCGGCGTCCCCTCCCCCTCACACACTTCGCACTTTTCCTGGCATCCGCGCGACCATGCCAGGAAAAGTGTGAAGCGGTGACGATAGGGCGGGGCGTCGGAGTGGGGCCTGCAGCGCGGATGAGAGAATGCGGGGCATGTCGAGCCCCGATGCCGCCTCGCCGCCCGACCCGCTGCAGGACACCACGCCCCAGGCCGCAGATACCGACCGTGGCAGCGCCCTGCTGCCCTGGGGCGGCCGCGTCGCCCGGATCCGCGCGGCTGTGCGCGAAGACGTGCTGCCCAGCGAACGAGCGGACGCGGATGCGCTGGTGATGACCGCCTGGCTGACGGCTGACCAGCGGAAGCGGTACCTGGAGGGCCTGCGCGCCCGCGACGACTCCGAGGACTTCGCCCGCGCTCTGGCCGATGAGCGCCGTGTGGTGCTCGAGGAAGGGGCCGATCCCGTGCCCGATGAGCTGGAATCCGCCCGCGCGGCCGAGAAGGCGGCACGCCAGATTCCGCTGCGGCTGCTGGAGGCGGCGCTGCTGCTGGTGGCGCTGGCCCTGGTGATCATGGGGCTTCGTGAGCTGGTTCCTCCCCGCAGCGCGGCCGGTCTCGCGGTGCTGTGGTACCTCGGCGGGGGGATCTTCGCCGCGATCGTAGCTGCCGCGGTGGGCCGTCTGGCGACGCGGCGGCGGGATAAGCAGCTGCTGGACTGGGCAGTCTCGCGCCCCGGGCAGCTGGGACGCGGTCTTCCGCTGCGGCGGCCGCTGCAGGGCGAGTCCCTGGGGCCGGCGATCGTGCAGGGCCTAGGGCCGGCGCTGCTTGTGGCCGTCGGGGTCATCAGCATCGTGGCGGGTGCGTCGGTGCTGCTCATCGTGCTGCTCTCCCGCGAGGGTCAGAACATGGTGCCGATGAGCATCTGGGCTCTGGTCGGCGGTGCGCTCGCGCTGATCCTCGCGGTGCTGATGTCTTACCTGCGGGCACGCAGGCTCTGGACCATGGCTCGCCGGACGCGTGCCGCGCAGTGGATCGGCGCGGCTCCGGCGGTCGAGGACTCCGACGGGATCTGAGGCGGCAGGGGCGCCGCGGCGCATTGGCGCTGCGGCAGGCTCAGGTGCGCTCCAGCGCATCGGCCTCCGACGGGGCGGACTCGGAGGTGCCGTCCGCGAGCAGCCCGCGTTCACGGGCGAAGTCCTGCCAGCGCGGAGAGGTCGGCACCTGCCGCAGGTCTCGGCCCAGCAGCACCACAAGGGCCCCGGCGGCGGTGATCACGGCGAAGACGAGCATCGTCGGCAGGGCTCCGACGAGGTCCAGGCCCCAGCCGGCGATCGCGGGTGCGAGCGGCATCATGCCCATCGCCCCAAGTCCCATGAAAGCGCCGACGCGCCCCATCATCGCCCGCGGGGTGAGATGCATGAAGAAGCCCTGGCTGCTGGCGTTCAGGGCGGGCAGCCATAGGCCCATCACGGCGTAGGCCCCAGCGATCCACCACATCGAGGGCAGCAGCGGGATCACCGCGCCGAGCACGGCTAGCAGCAGCAGCGGCGCGGCAGTCAGGATTCCAGTGGGAACCCGGACGACGAGCCAGGGCGCGAGGAGGGCACCGAGGAGGATCGACGCGGCCAGCACCGTGTTCAGCAGGCCGATGCGCGCAGCCGGCACGCCCTGATCGGCGAGGTTCAGCGTGACCGCGAGCAGCAGCCCGTTCGAGCCGAGGTTCACGAGCATCGCGCAGGCCATAAGCTGCAGGCGGATGGACTGCGAGCGGACCCAGGCCCAGGCTTCCCCGAGCTCTTCGCGCACACGGCGGTGCGGCGCATCGGCGGTGCTCGACCGGTAGTCGCCGCGCAGTGCGAAGGTCGCGAGCAGCGAGCCGAGGTTCCCCAGCAACTGGGCGAGGGCGGGCAGGGCGATGTTCACCGCGAGCAGCGCACCGCCCGTAGGTCCGGCTGCCATCTCGATGGCCGCACCGCGTCCCTCGTTGACGGAGACGGCGCGGGGCAGCTGCTCGGGGGTGACGATCTGCTTGAGCATGGGGTCCGAGGCCGAACCGAGCAGGGTCCCCCGCGCGGCATTGACGAAAGCGATCGTGGCGAGCACCGTCAAGCTCCCCCAGCCCTGCAGCAGCACGACGATGAGCAGGGCTTGCATCACCATGCCGGTGACAGCGGCGAGCAGCCGCAGGCGCCGTCGGTCGTAGCGGTCGGCGAGTAGGCCGCCCGGGATCATCGCCGCCAGCGTGCCGAGTCCCTGCACGAGCCCCACCATGCCCGTTGCGGCCAGAGAGCCGGTGACGGCGAAGGCGACGAGCGGGAAGGCGAACATCCCGATGCCCGCCCCGAGATCGAGGGCCGTCCCACCGATCACCCAGGCGAGGTATTCACGGTTGCGGCGCAGCGGCGGAGCGGGGGTGGCGGGGTTGTCCGCGATGTCGGTCATACCGGAGACCATACTCACGCACCATCTATTGCGCACTTGTTTTTGCGCACCGTCTGATGAGACATGGGCGCCTCGCGTTTACGCTGGGTCCATGGCCTCCGATGACATCCCGCGCCCGATGGGGCCGCGCCATGCCTCTCGTGATCAGTTGCGCGCTCTCGCGCACCCGCTGCGCCTGGAGATCATGACGCGCGTGGGCCGACGCGGCACCGCCCGTGCCGCGGACATCGCCGCGGATCTCGGCATCCCGGCGAACTCCGTGAGCTACCACCTGCGGATCCTCGCCCGCGGCGGCGTGATCGTGGAGGCGCCGGAGGCGGCGCGGGATCGGCGCGACCGGGTGTGGACGCTCGCCCAGCATTCCTTCGAGCACGGACAGCGCGCGTCGAACAACCCCGGGGAAAGAGACCGCGACTATCTCGACGCCTCCGCCGCGACGTCACTGGCCGGCATTGACTGGTTCCGCAACGCGTGGACGCGGCATCTCGCCACGCTGCGGGACAGCTCCGCGACGTCTGAGGGGAGCTCCTCGCAGGGCACCCTGCTGGCCATGGATCTGCGCATGTCCCCGCAGCAGGCGGAGGAGCTCACCGCCACGATCACCGCGGCGATCAAGGACGCGAACCGACTCAACCGCGATGAGCACGGCGTGGATCTCCCCGGTGATCCGGACTCCGAGGGCTGCGCACAGGACTTCCGCATTCTGTTCGCGATCACGGAAGACTCCCCCGGCGCCCCGGACCACCCCGCCCCGCACAGCGACTGACGGCCCTCGCCCCTCTCCGCCCACGCCCACGCGTGGCGCACCCCGCATCGCGCCGTCAGCACTCCCCCAGCGCACCCTCCGTAGACTCGGGTCCATGACGACTTCGAGCACCCCGACCTCGCCCGACGCCACGAAGACCCCCACCCGCGCCTGGGGCATCGGCTTGGCCACCCGCGCCGCCGACGGCTCCACCCTGGATGTCTGGTACCCGGCGCCGCAGCTCGGTGAGGCCCCCGCGGAGACTGAGGCCCATCCGCTGCATGCCCAGCTCGGCGGTGCCGCGCGCACCGATGAGGTGCGCGGCACCACCCAGGAGGTCGTGGTGCGCGCGATCGAGCTGGCCGCTCCCCCGGCCGATGCTGAGGACGCCTACCTGCGTCTGCACCTGCTCTCCCATCGGCTCATCCGGCCCAACGCCCAGAACCTCGATGGGCTGTTCGGGAAGCTCACCAACGTGGTGTGGACCTCCGAGGGCCCCTGCGCCGTGGCTGGTTTCGAGGAGACACGGCTGCGCCTGATCGCCGCGGGCCGCACCCCCACGGTGCTGAGCGTCGACAAGTTCCCGCGCATGGTCGACTACGTAATGCCGACCGGGGTGCGCATCGGCGATGCGGACCGAGTACGGCTCGGCGCGCACCTCGCCGAAGGCACCACCGTCATGCATGAGGGCTTCGTGAACTTCAACGCCGGGACGCTCGGCACCTCCATGATCGAGGGCCGCATCTCCCAGGGCGTCATCGTCGGGGACGGCTCGGACATCGGCGGCGGCGCCTCCACCATGGGCACCCTCTCCGGCGGCGGCACCGAACGGGTCTCCATCGGCCGACGCTCCCTGGTGGGCGCCGAGGCCGGGGTGGGCATCGCCCTGGGCGATGACTGCGTCGTGGAGGCCGGGCTGTACGTCACCGCCGGCACGAAGGTTGAGCTGGTGGGCGAACGGGATGGCGAGTCCCGCGTGGTGAAGGCCAGCGAACTCTCGGGCGTGTCGAACTTGCTGTTCCGCCGCCATTCCCTGACCGGGGCGGTGCAGGCCGTGGCCCGCGCCGGGCAGACCGTCGCGCTGAACGCCGACCTGCACGCGAACTGACCGGACCCACACGCACACGGCACAGCGGGGACGGCACAAGGTGGCAGCACGCGCGCGGCAGCGCCGCGGATCGCGCAGCATCACCCGCCGCTCCCCGCTGCGCCATCTCGTGATGCCGCTCGTCCTCGTGCTGCTGCTGGGCGGTATCGCCGGGGGCAGCTATGTGGCGCTGCAGCGCTACGGCACGCCCGTCGGTGAGGGCACGTGCATGGCGACAGGCCTGGGGACGAGCCACCGCTACACCGTCGAGCGGGTGGCGAATGCGGCGCTGATCAGCGCGGTCGCGGTGGACCGACAGCTGCCGCCGCGCGCCGCCTCGATCGCGCTCGCGACCGCGTACCAGGAGTCGCAGCTGCGCAACATCGACTACGGGGACCGTGACTCGGTGGGCCTGTTCCAGCAGCGGCCCTCGCAGGGCTGGGGCAGCGTCGAGCAGATCATGGACCCCGTCTACTCCACGAACGCGTTCTATGACGCGCTCGAGCAGATTCCCGGCTACGCCGAGGGCGACATCAACGATGTGGCGCAGCGCGTGCAGCGCTCCGGCCATCCCGAGGCCTACCGGGATCACGAGACCGAGGGGCGGCTGTATGCGAGCGCGCTGACCGGGCAGAGCGGTCCGAACCTCGTGTGCACCCTCGGGCTGGCCCGCGGCACCTCCTCCCCCGAGATGGTGCGCGAACAGCTGGTGCGCCAGTTCCCGCGGGCGGTCGAGTCCGGCCGGATCGGCGTGACGCTGGATTCCGCCCGCGCCGTGGCCGGGCAGGTGCCGACGCACGCGGGAGCGACCGCGCTCGTGCTCGATCCGGGCGACGATGAGGCCCTGGGCTGGGCGCTTGCCAACTGGGCGGTGGCCCGCGCGGCCGAGGATGCGGTGGTGCAGGTGTCCTACCGCGGGCGAGCCTGGGAGCGCGCCGCCCGCGGCGCCGACGCCGAACGCTGGGGCGAGGTCGCCGGCGGCGCCCCGGAGCGTGTGGTGGTCCTGGTCAGCGGGGGCTGAGCGTCCCGAGGCGCACTCCCCCGGGCGCAGCGCCCCTCGCCTCACCTGCGCAGGTCAGTGCGTCTCGATGCCCCGGGCGCGGAACTGCTCGCGCACCCGCTCCACCGTCTCCTTGCTGGGCGGCTGGGCGTCCCGGAGCTTGTACTCCATGCCCAGCGCATCCCACTTGTCCTGGCCCATGTTGTGGAAGGGCAGCACCTCCACGCGCTCGACCACATCCCTCCAGCGGCAAACGATGTCGGCGATGTTCTCGACGTTCTCCACGTCGTCGGTCCATTCGGGCACCACCACGAAACGCACCCAGATCTTCACGCCCTTGGCGTTCAGCCGGTCGCCGAAGTCGATGGTGGGCTGCAGGGCTCGCCCAGTGAGCTTCTTGTAGGACTCCTCGCTGCCGGACTTCACGTCCAGCAGCACCAGGTCCACGTTGTCGAGGAAGGAGTCGGTGGCCACGGCGCCGAGGAACCCAGAGGTGTCGATCGCGGTGTGCACCCCCATCTCCTTCGCTGCCCGCAGCACGTTCTTGGCGAAGGCGGGCTGCATGAGCACCTCCCCGCCGGAGAGGGTGATCCCGCCACCGGAGGCCTCGAACACCCGCCGGTAGCGCTTGATGCGGCGCACGATCTCCTTGAGGGTGACATCCCGCCCCCGGCGCATCTCCATGGTGTCGGGGTTGTGGCAGTACACGCAGCGCAGCGGGCAGCCGGAGAAGAACACGGTCAGGCGCGTGCCGGGACCGTCCACTGCGGTGACCAGCTCCCAGGAGTGGATGGAGGCCAGTTCCCCGCCGCGGATCGCGGCCAGGCGCTCCGAGCGCTCCAGCTCGGCTTCGGCCATGCCTTCGATGCCGGCGCCGGTGCGTCGGTTCTCGATCGGTGTGGCCAGGCGCAGGTCGATGCTTCCGCCCATGTCTCCTCCTCGACCGAAGCGCCGGGCGGCCATGCCGCCCGGCGCCTGCGGTGATCAATGATCGTCGTGCGTCAGATGCGCCCTACCGGGCGCGGGCGCTCAGGCGCCCTGGTGGAAGGTGCGGTTCAGCACGTCCAGCTGCTGCTCGCGGGTGAGCTTCACGAAGTTCACCGCGTAGCCCGACACGCGCACGGTCAGGTTCGGGTAGTTCTGCGGGTTGTCCATCGCGTCCTGCAGCGTCTCCTTGTTCAGGACGTTGATGTTCGCGTGGTACAGCCCGGACTCCATGTTGTTGTTCTCGCGGTTGGCCTTCATCGAGGCGAGCCGCTCGTCGAACGTCTTGGTAGCCATGTGGTTCTCCTTCGGTGGTGCGATGTCCCGGGGACGGGGCCGTCCTCGGCGGTCAGTGGTGGTCAGGGGCCGGACGGGGTCAGTCCTCGTCCATGATGAAGCCGGCGTCCAGGATGCCCGTGAGGTTCTTGACCTGCTCCTCCTTGTTGCGGCCCAGGCCCTGCGGGGTGATCGTGTTGGTCAGCGAGATGCCGTCCAGCGCGTCGTTGTAGTCCAGCTTGCCCACGCTCAGCATGGAGGCGACCATGCCGTGGGTGTCGGCGCCGTTCTCCGGGTTCGCGCCCGGCGAGAAGGGGGTGCCCTTCACGTGGCCCGACGGGAAGGAGCCGGTGGCCTTGCCGTACACCACGTTCGAGGTGATGGTCAGCACCGACTGGGTCGGGATCGCGTCGCGGTACATCGGGATCGCGTTGATCTTCTGCATCACGGTATGCACGATCGTCGCGGCGATGTCGTCGGCGCGGTCATCGTCGTTGCCGTAGCGGGGGAAGTCGCCCTCGGTGATGTAGTCCACCACCAGGCCGGTCTCATCGCGCACCGGGGTGACCTTCGCGTACTTGATGGCCGACAGGGAGTCCGCCACGATCGCCAGACCCGCGATGCCGCAGCCCATGGTGCGGACGATCTCGGAGTCGTGCAGCGCCATCTCGATGGACTCGTAGGCGTACTTGTCGTGGCTGTAGTGGATGATGTTCAGGGCCTCCACGTAGGTGCCCACCACCCAGTCCAGCATCTCCTCGTACTTGGCCCAGACCTCGTCGAAGTCCAGCGGTCCGTCGCCCTCGATCGGGGTGTGGCCGGTGGTGACCTGCTTGCCGGTCATCTCGTCGCGGCCGCCGTTGATGGCGTACAGCAGGGACTTCGCGGCGTTGACGCGGGCGCCGAAGAACTGCATCTGCTTGCCGACCTTCATCGGCGAGACGCAGCAGGCGATCGCGGCATCGTCGCCCCAGCGGTCACGGATCTGCTTATCGGACTCGTACTGCACCGAGCTGGTCTCGATGGAGATGGCCGAGCAGAAGTTCTTGTAGCCCTCGGGCAGCTCCGGATCCCAGAAGATGGTGATGTTCGGCTCCGGGGCGGGGCCCAGGTTCCGCAGGGTCTGCAGCAGGCGGAACGAGGTCTTGGTGACCTGGCTGCGCCCGTCCTCGCCCATGCCGCCATCGGACCAGGTGGCCCAGTAGGGGTCGCCGGAGAAGATCTGGTCATAGTCGATGGTGCGCAGGAAGCGCACGATCCGCAGCTTGATGACCAGCGCGTCGATGATCTCCTGCGCCTCCTGCTCGGTGATCGTGCCGGCAGCCAGGTCGCGCTCGAAGTAGATGTCGAAGAACGCGGACAGGCGGCCGATGCTCATCGCGGCGCCGTCCTGGCTCTTCACGGAGGCGAGGTAGGCCATGTAGGTCCACTGCACGGCTTCCTGCGCGGTGGCGGCCGGGCGCTTCAGGTCCAGGCCGTAGAGCTCACCGAGGGTCACCAGCTTCTTGAGCGCCTTGATCTGCTCGGCGTGCTCCTCGCGGTAGCGGGCCCAGTGCTCGCTGAACGGCTGATCGGCCACCGAGTCCTTGGCCTGCTGCTTCTCCTCGATGAGGAAGTCCGCGCCGTACAGGGCCAGGCGGCGGTAGTCGCCGATGATGCGACCGCGGCCGTAGGCGTCCGGCAAGCCGGTGATGATGTGGCTGGAGCGGGCGGCGCGGATGCGCGGGGTGTAGATGTCGAAGACACCGTCGTTGTGGGTCTTGCGGTAGCGGGTGAAGATCTTCTTGATCTCCGGCTCCGGCTCCTTGCCCGCCTCCTTGATGGCGGTCTCGACCATGCGCCAGCCGCCGAAGGGCATCATGGCGCGCTTGAGCGGCACATCGGTCTGGAGGCCCACGACCACGTCGTCGTCCTCGCTGATGTAGCCGGCGGGGAAGGCGTCGATATCGGCCGGGGTGTGGGTGTCCACGTCGTAGACGCGGCGGCGACGCTCCTCGGAGAGGTAGTTCTTCTCCAGGTGGTCCCACACGCGCAGGGTCTTCTCGGTGGGGTCGGCCAGGAAGCTGGCGTCACCGTCGTAGGGGGTGTAGTTGCGCTGGATGAAGTCGCGGACGTCGATCTTCTCCTGCCACGGGCCGACAGCGAAGCCCTTCCAGGCGTCAGGGCCCGCAGCTTCGGTGTCCGGGCGTTCAGTGGTGGCAGTCGTCATGGGGTCCCTCCTCGATACGGAAGGGTCCGGCGGGATCGAAGGCCGATCAGGTCGAGCCCTTCCTCTGTGACACCACCAGGGTACCGGCCGCCCCCCGAGCTGTCTCGGGGCCTATAGTCCCGCCTCTGACCTGCACAAATGCGAGCTCGATCACGGCGAACATCAGTCCTCCGACCCTTGCGTCGAAACGGTGTGACGGAGCCGACGAAAACACGCCGCGAGCCCGTCGAAGGTCCGACGGGCTCGCGGGCAGGCGGGACGTGAGACGGGGCTGGGCGGATCAGCCGCGCTCTTCGATCTCCTTCTGCAGCTCGGCCAGACGCAGTTCGCTGGTTCCGGTGCGCTCGCCCATGGGCGTGTAGTCGCGCTCGGTCTGGCCGACGTACACCTGGCGCGGGCGACCGATCTTCGTCTCCGGGTCGTGGATCATCTCCTGCCACTGAGCGATCCAGCCCGGCAGGCGGCCCAGTGCGAACAGGACCGTGAACATGCGGGTGGGGAAGCCCATCGCCTTGTAGATGATGCCGGTGTAGAAGTCGACGTTGGGGTAGAGCTTGCGCTCGACGAAGTAGTCGTCGGCCAGGGCGATCTCCTCGAGGCGCATCGCCATGTCCAGTCGCTCGTCGTGCACGCCCAGGCGCTCCAGGACGGTGTCGGCGATGGACTTCACGATGCGGGCGCGCGGATCGTAGTTCTTGTACACCCGGTGGCCGAAGCCCATCAGGCGGATGCCGTCCTCCTTGTTCTTCACCTTCTCCATGAAGTCCCGCGGGTCCATGTCGCGGTCGCGGATCTCGTTGAGCATCTCCATCACGGCGGCGTTGGCGCCGCCGTGCGCGGGACCGGACAGAGCGCCGATGCCCGCGGAGATCGAGGTGAACAGGTTGGCCTGGGCGGAGCCCACCAGGCGCACGGCGGAGGTGGAGCAGTTCTGCTCATGGTCCGCATGCAGGATCAGCAGCTGCTCCATGGCCCGCACGATCACCGGGTCGGCGATGTATTCCTCGACCGGGAACCCGAAGGTCAGGCGCAGGAAGTTCTCGATCAGAGAGAGGCGGTTGTCCGGGTACAGCAGGGCGTGGCCCTGGGCGATGCGGTGCGCGTAGGCAGCCATGGTCGGCAGCTTCGCGAGCAGCCGCACGGAGGAGACCCGCACCTGCTCCTCGTCGAAGGGATCCAGGGAGTCCTGGTAGAAGGTGGACAGGGCGGAGACCCCGGCCTGCAGCACCGCCATCGGGTGGGCGTCGCGCGGGTACCCATCGAACAGGCGCTTGAAGCGCTCATCGAGCAGGGTGCGCCGCTCCACCTGGGCGCAGAAGTTGTCGAGCTGGCCGCGGGTGGGCAGCTCCCCGTGAATCAGCAGGTAGGCGACCTCGAGGTAGCTGGAATGCTCGGCGAGCTGCTCGATGGGGTAGCCGCGGTAGCGCAGGATTCCGGCATCGCCGTCGATGTAGGTGATCGAGCTCTTGACGTTCGCGGTGTTCATGAAGCCCGGGTCATAGGTGACGTCCCCCGTCTCCTTGCGCAGCGGGCCGATCGCGATGCCGGAGTTGCCTTCCACCGCGGGGACGACGGGCAGGTCGAGGGTCTGGTCACCGTGGGTGAGGCGGGCGGGCGTCGCGTGATCCATGGGCTCTCCGTTGTGCGTGGTCGGATCGGTCAGGCGGGGGCGCGCCCCCGAGAGTGTGCGGTCAGCGGCTCGTGAGGCGCGAAGCGGCGGCAGCGATCCGCTCATCGGTCGCGCTGAGCGCGATGCGGACATGCCCCGCGGCTCCCTCACCATAGAACATCCCCGGTGCCACCAGCACACCGAGCTCAGCCAGACGGTTCACCGTGGTCATGCCGTCCTCACCGAAGGTGGTCCACAGGTACAGCCCGGCCTGGGATCCGGTGACCTGGCCGCCGGCGGATTCGAGGGCGGGCAGGAGGGTGTGTCGGCGGGCGCGGTAGCGCTCATGCTGGGCCGATGGGGCCTCGTCGTCGCCGAGCGCTGCCGTCATCGCCGCCTGCACGGGGCTAGGCAGCATCATCCCGGCCTGCTTGCGCACGGCGATCAGCTCGCCCACCAGGTCAGGATCCCCGGCGACGAAGGCGGCGCGGTAGCCGGCGAGGTTCGCCTGCTTGGACAGGGAGTGCACGCACAGCAGGCCGGTGAGGTCACCGCCGCTGACGCGCGGATCCAGGATGGAGGGGACCTCGCGGACGGTCCAGGGCAGCAGGGCGTAGCACTCATCAGAGGCGATGATGATTCCGCGCTCGCGCGCCCAGGCGACGATCGCCGTCAGCTGCTGGGCATCCAGCACCTCGCCGGTGGGATTCGACGGGGAGTTCAGCCACAGCAGGCGCAGGTGCCCAAGATCCAGGTCCGCGGGCAGCGCCGCATCACCGCGGGCGGCGAGGTCGGCGATATCCACCGGCACGGGCCGGGCGCCGACGAAGCGGGCGCCCATGTCGTAGGTGGGGTAGGCGATGTGGGGGAAGGCGACGGCATCGTCGGCGTCGATGCCGAGCTGGAAAGGCAGATGCGCCACGAGCTCCTTGGAGCCGATGGTGGGCAGCACGTGCTCGGCCGTGAGCGCGGCAGCGGCACCGCGGCGGCGGTGCAGGAAGTCGGCGATCTCCTCGCGCAGGGCCGGGGTGCCGATGGTGGTCGGGTACCCGGGGCTGTCCGCGGCATCGGCCAGGGCCTGCTGCACGCAGGCAGGGGTCGGGTCCACGGGCGTGCCCACGGACAGATCCACGATGCCGTCCGGATGCTCTGCGGCTCGGGCCTTGGCCGCCGCGAGTGCGTCCCAGGGGAATGCGGGCAGGCGCCCGGCGAGCGAGCGGCGCGGCGCGGGGGTCGGAGCGCTGGTCGTCTCGGCGTCGGCCATGCCGGGGGCCTGGGCGGCGTCGGTCACGGGAGGATCAGTCCTCCAGCGGGTTGGGCTGCGGCGGCAGAGCCTCGATGATCGGGTGATCCTTGTCGATCACACCCATCTTCGCGGCGCCGCCGGGGGCGCCGATCTCGTCGAAGAACTCGACGTTGGCCTTGTAGTACTCCGCCCATTGGTCCGGGGTGTCGTCCTCGTAGAAGATCGCTTCGACGGGGCACACCGGCTCGCAGGCGCCGCAGTCCACGCACTCATCGGGCTGGATGTACAGCATCCGGTTGCCCTCGTAGATGCAGTCCACGGGGCACTCGTCGACGCAGGCGCGATCCTTCACGTCGACGCAGGGCAGGGCGATGACGTACGTCATGGGGTGGCTTCCTTCCGTCTGCGACGGGCTCCATCCTCTCACCTCAACGCACCCGGGGGCGCCTGCACCCCGCCGTGACCCGAGGCACAGGGGCAGGCGCGGGATACTGGGCGCATGGTCGAGGAGAGCGCTGGACAGGACGCGGAGCACGAGCAGGCGCCGCCCCCGCACACACAGACCCCGCCCTCGCAGCATCGCGCACCGTCGCCCGCGTCTGCTGGCGAGTCCGCACGTCCCCGTGCGGGGTGGGCGCCGTTCCTGCAGGTGGGGCGGCGTGTGGTGCTGCGCTATGCGATCGACCGCGAGGCCTCCCCGCACGGCGAATCGATGAGCGATGCCCTGGGCACGATCCTCGCCGCCGAGGAGCAGGTGGTGCGCGTGATGACGCGGCGCGGGGAGTTGGCGGTGCCGCGGGCGCTGGTCATCGCCGCGAAGGAGGTCCCTCCCCCGCCGGTGCGCCGCCCCCGCAGCAGCTAGCCCGCAGCGCATCACGCGGTGCGGCAGGCCCGCTCAGGTGCAACAGCCCCGCTCAGGCGGCGCGACCCGCGCCCGGCGCGATGCTCACGGCCGCGCCCGTCGCGCCTGGCGCGGTCCTCACGGCCGCGTCCGTCGGGCCCGGCGCCTTGCGCCGATGCTCACCACCGCCGCGACGATGAAGGGGATCAGGATCCCCAGGGCCTGCACCACCAAGCCGGAGTACTGGACCTGGTCGCCGATCTGTGCGGGGAACAGCACCCCACCGCCCGCGCCGCGGCCCAGGAACGGCGTGGCAAGCAGCCCCCACAGCATGCCCACCACCAGCAGCGGCAGGCGCGCCCCGCTCGCCGCCCACAGGAACACGCAGATCACCACCTGCAGCACCGCCGCGAACAGCAGACCCACCGGCAGGGTCAGGCCGGCGACGTCCACGCTCACGCGGTGCGTGGTGACCATCAGCAACACCGAAATGATGGTGAGCACCACGGCCATCGCCACCTGCACCATCCGCGCCCCCAGGGAGGTGCGGTCGATGGCAGGTGGCCCGTCGGGCCGGGCCGGGGTGGTCATCGCCTCACGCCCCGGGCTTCCCGGACTTCACGCGCGAGAGGGCACGACGCCGCTCGGTGGGGTCCAGGATCACCTTGCGGATGCGGATGATCTCGGGGGTGACCTCCACGCACTCGTCCTCGGCGGTGAACTCGAGAGACTCCTCGAGCGTGAGCTTGCGCGGCGGCACCAGGTTCTCGAAGGAGTCGGCGCTGGCCGCACGCATGTTGGTCAGCTTCTTCTCCTTCGTGATGTTCACGTCCATGTCCTCATTGCGGGAGTTCTCCCCCACCACCTGGCCCATGTAGACCTCGCTGGTGGGCTCGACGAAGAAGGTGCCGCGCTCCTGCAGGTTGATCATGGCGTACGGGGTCACCGCACCGGGCCGGTCGGCCACCAGGGAGCCGGTGGAGCGGAACTCGATCTCCCCCATCCAGGGCTCGTAGCCGTCGGCGTAGGAGGATGCGATGCCGTTGCCGCGGGTCTCGGTGAGGAAGCGGGTGCGGAAGCCGATGAGACCGCGTGAGGGCACCTGGAACTCCATGCGCACCCAGCCGGAGCCGTGGTTGCTCATGGTCAGCATGCGGCCCTTGCGGGAGGCCATCAGCTGGGTGACGGTGCCCAGGTACTCCTCGGGCACGTCCACGGTCATGCGCTCGACGGGCTCGTGCACGGTGCCGTCGATGGTGCGGGTGAGCACCGTGGGCTTGCCGACGGTCAGCTCGAAGCCTTCGCGGCGCATCTGCTCCACGAGGATTGACAGCGCGAGCTCGCCGCGTCCCTGCACCTCCCAGGCGTCGGGCCGTTCGGTGGGCAGCACCTTGAGGGACACGTTGCCGACCAGCTCGGCGTCCAGGCGGTCCTTGACCTGGCGGGCGGTGAGCTTGTGGCCCTTGCCGTTCTTGCCCGCGAGCGGCGAGGTGTTGATGCCGATGGTCATGGAGATCGCGGGGTCGTCGATGGCGATCAGCGGCAGCGGCCGCGGGTCATCCACATCGGCGAGGGTCTCGCCGATCATGATCTCGGGAATGCCGGCGACGGCGACGATGTCGCCGGGGCGGGCGGTGCGCTCCATCGGCACGCGCGTGAGCCCCTTGGTCTCCAGCAGCTCGGTGACCTTCATCGGCTTGGTCTGACCCTCGTGGGTGCACCAGGCCACCTGCTGCCCCTTAGCGAGCTCACCGCTTTTGATGCGCAGCAGCGCGAGGCGGCCCAGGAACGGGGAGGCGTCGAGGTTCGTGACATGGGCCTGCAGCGGCATATCGGCGTCATAGGCGGGGGCGGGGATCGCCTCGAGGATCGTGGCGAACAGCGCCTCGACGTCCTCCTCGTCCGGCAGGGTGCCATCGGCCGGCTGGGTGAGGGAGGCGCGCCCGGCCTTGCCGGAGGCGTAGACGACGGGGACATCCAGCACCGCATCCAGGTCCAGGTCATCGACCTCTTCAGCGAGGTCGGAGGCCAGGCCCAGCAGCAGGTCGGTGGTCTCGGAGACGACCTCGTCGATGCGGGCATCGGGCCGGTCCACCTTGTTGACCACCATGATGACCGGCAGCTTCGCGGCCAGGGCCTTGCGCAGCACGAAGCGGGTCTGCGGCAGCGGCCCCTCGGAGGCGTCCACCAGCAGCACCACGCCGTCCACCATGGACAGGCCGCGCTCGACCTCACCACCGAAATCGGCGTGGCCGGGGGTGTCGATGACGTTGATGGTGATGCCCTCGGGGTGGCCGATCACCGCGGCCGACGGTCCGTTGTATCGGATCGCCGTGTTCTTCGCGAGGATCGTGATGCCCTTCTCGCGCTCGAGCTCCCCGGAGTCCATCGCCCGCTCGTCGTGCTTCTCCCGGTCGCCGAAGGCTCCGCCCTGCGTGAGCATGGCGTCCACCAGGGTGGTCTTGCCGTGGTCCACGTGGGCGACGATGGCGACGTTGCGGAGGTCCGTGCGGTGCTGAATGGTCATACGCGGGTGCTCTTCCCTGGTAGCTGCTGGCGTGGGGCGCGCTGCGGGGCGTTGCGGTGCGCGCGGCACGACGGAGTTCGACCCGCTCCCGGGCCTCGGCGAGTCTATAACCTGCAGGGCCGACGGCGACGGGGCTGCCGTGTAACGTTCGACGCCCCGCAGACCAGGTGCTGCGGGGCGTCGAGCGTGCATGCTGCCGTCAAGCTCAGGCCCGACCGGCGGCGGCGAAGGGATCCACCGGTCCCTCCCCCTCCTCGGGCAGGTCCGCGCCCTCGGCCTTCTCCTCATCGGCCTCGCCGACGGGGGCGGTGACCTCAATGGTCTCCGAGCCGGCCAGCGGGATGTCGCCGCCGGGGATCGCGGCCAGCAGGCGCTTGGTGTAGTCCTGCTGCGGGGCGTGGAACACCTCATCGGTGGTGCCCTGCTCGACGACCTTGCCCTTCTCCATCACCAGGGTGTTGTCGGCGATCTGCCGCACCACCGCGAGGTCATGGGTGATGAACAGGTAGCTGAGCCCCAGCTCGGCCTGCAGGTCGTTCAGCAGCTCGAGCACCTGGGCCTGCACCAGCACGTCGAGCGCCGAGACGGCCTCATCGCAGATGACCACCTCGGGATCCAGGGCGAGCGCCCGGGCGATCGCGATGCGCTGACGCTGACCACCGGAGAGCTCATTGGGGAAGCGCCGCATCATCGTGGAGGGCAGCGCGACTTTGTCCAGCAGGTCCCGGACCTTGGCCTCACGGCTCTTCGCATCGCCGATGCCGTGGATCCGCATCGGCTCCTCGATCGTGCGGAAGATCGAGTACATCGGATCCAGGGTGCCGTAGGGGTTCTGGAAGATCGGCTGGACACGGCGGCGCAGCGTCTTCAGCTCCGCCCCCTTGTAGGCGGTGACGTCCTTGCCCTCGAAGAGCACCCGGCCCTCGGTGGGCTCGAGCAGCCGCAGCACCATCTGCGCGACCGTGGACTTCCCGGAGCCGGACTCCCCCACGATCGCGGTGGTGGTGCCGCGCTCAATCGCGAAGGACACGTCATCGACCGCGGTGAACGGGGTGCTCTTCCACGGCACGGCGCCGCGGATGGGGAACACCTTGGTGAGGTTCTCGACCTCGATCACGTGGTCGGTGCCGGAGTCCTCGGGCTCATGCTCGTGGGCGTGCAGCTGCGCCTGCTCGCGCACCTGGGCGCGCTCGGAGGCGGAGACCAGGCGGCGGGAGGCCAGCGACGGCGCGGCGGCGATGAGCCGCTTGGTGTACGGATGCTGCGGGTTCTGCAGCAGCTCGAGCGCGGGCCCGGACTCGACCACCCGCCCCTTGTACATCACGACCAGGTGCTGGGCGCGTTCCGCGGCGAGCCCCAGGTCGTGGGTGATCAGCAGCACCGCCACCCCGAGCTCCCCGGTCAGGGTGTCCAGGTGGTCCAGGATCTGCTGCTGCACCGTGACATCCAGGGCGCTGGTGGGCTCATCGGCCACCAGCAGGGTGGGCCGGGCGGCGAGGCCCATCGCGATCAGGGCACGCTGCTTCATGCCGCCGGAGAACTCGTGCGGGTACTGCTCGGCGCGGCGCCCGGCATCGGACAGCCCCGCTTCCTGCAGCAGCTCGACGGTCCGGGCCTTCGCCTCAGCCCCCTTGGCGACGCCGTTGGCGACCAGCGCCTCCTTGATCTGCGTGCCCACCCGCCACATGGGGTTGAGGTTGCTCATCGGGTCCTGCGGCACGAGACCCACGTGGTTGCCGCGCAGCGCCCGGATCTCCTTCTCGGAGGCGTGGGTGATGTCGCGGCCCTCGAAGATCACCGACCCGCCGGTGATGCGGCCGTTGGAGGGCAGCAGATGCGCGATGCTCATGGCGGTGGTGGACTTGCCCGAACCGGACTCGCCGACGATCGCGACGGTCTCCCCCGGGTAGACCTCGAGGTTCGCGCTGCGCACACCCTTGACCGGTCCGCTGGAGGTGGTGAAGGTGATCTCCAGGTCGCGGATCTGCAGCAGCGGGGCATCCGCGGCAGGGCGGTCCTCGACGGGGCTGACGGAGGTGGCGGTCATCGTTTCCTCGCCTTCGGGTCCAGCGCATCGCGCACCGCGTCGCCGAGCATGATGAAGCTCAGCACCGTCAGGGCCAGCGCGAAGGACGGGTAGAACAGCATCATCGGCTGGGTGCGCAGCGCATCACGGGCGGCGGCGATATCCCGCCCCCAGGACACGACGGAGGTGGGCAGGCCCACGCCGAGGAAGGACAGCGTGGCCTCGGCGACGATGAAGACGCCGAGGTTCACGGTGGCGGTGACGATCACCGGGGCGATCGCATTGGGGATGATGTGGCGCAGCAGCACGACGGGCCGCGAGGCGCCCAGCGCCGTCGAGGTCGGCACAAAGTCCTGGCTCTTGGTGGAGATCACCGAGCCGCGCATGATGCGGGCGATGTTCGTCCAGCCGAAGATCGACAGCACCAGCACCACGGTCCAGATGGTCATCTCTCCCACGCGGGTGGCGATGACGATCGCGCCCAGGATCATCGGGATCGCGAAGAACACGTCGGTGATGCGAGAGACGATCTCGTCGAACCAGCCGCCGAGGTAACCGGCGAGCGCGCCGATCACCCCGCCGATCAGGGTCGAGCCGATCATCGTGAAGAAGCCGATGAGCACGGAGGTGCGGGTGCCCCACACGGTGCGGGCGAGGATGTCGTAGCCCTGGCGGGAGGTGCCGAAGGGGTGCTCGCCGCCGGCGGGCTGATTGGCGTTCATCAGGTCGCCGTAGCTGGGGTCCTGGTCGCTGAAGATCTGCGGGAACGCGGCGACGAACAGGATGAAGGCGATCAGCAGGGCGGAGATGACGAACACGGGGTTGCGCACCAGGTTGTGCGCGGCCTCCGCCCACAGGGAGCGGGGCGCGGTGGAGGTGTCGACGGCGTCGACCTCCTGCAGCGGGGTCTCGTCCAGCGGCGCCACCCAGTGCTGGGTGGTGGGCCGACGGGTGGCGCGTGCGTCACTTGCCATAGCGGATCCTCGGGTCGAGCACGCCGTAGAGCAGGTCCACGACGAGGTTGGACAGCAGGAAGATGATCACCATCAATGTCACCAGCGAGACCACCAGCGGGCTCTCGCCGTCGTTGATCGACTTGAACAGCAGCGTCCCGATCCCGGGCACGTTGAAGATGCGCTCGGTGACGATCGCGCCGCCCATCAGGGCGCCCAGGTCCGCGCCGATGAAGGTGACCACGGGGATCAGGGAGTTGCGCAGGATGTGGCGGGAGACCACGCCGCCGCGCGAGAGGCCCTTGGCAGTCGCGGTGCGCACGTGGTCCGACGGGACCGTCTCGGCGATCGAGGTGCGCGTCAGGCGCAGGACATAGGCGAAGGAGACGGCGCCCAGCACGAAGCCGGGCACCAGGAGGTTCTCCCACGACGGGTCGCGGCCCACGTTGATCGGGGCGATCCCCAGCTTGACGCCCAGGACGAACTGGGCCACGAAGCCGATCACGAAGGTGGGGGTGGCGATCAGCAGCAGCGAGAGCATCAGCAGCGTGGTGTCGATGAAGGTGCCCTTGCGCAGGCCCGCGATCACGCCGGCGATGACGCCGAAGGTGGTCTCGACCGCCACGGCGATGAGCGCGAGCTTAAAGGTAGTGGGGAAGGCCTGGGCGATCTGCTCGGAGATCGAGCGGCCGTTGAAGCCCACTCCCAGGTCCAGCGTCACCACGTTGCCGAGGTAGATCAGCCACTGCACGAGCACGGGCTTGTCGAGGTTGTACTGCTCCCGCAGGCGCTGCTCGACGGCCGGGGAGATCGGCTTGTCTCCGGCGAGCGTGAGGATCGGGTCTCCGGACGTGTAGAACGTCAGCAGGTAGATGATCAGGGTGGCGCCGAGGAAGACGGGGATCATCTGCAGCAGTCGCCGCGCGATGTACCAGATCACGTCGTTCTCTTTCGAAGTCGGGAAGGGTCCGGGGTCAGCCCCCGGGGGCGCCCGGCGGGCCGGGCGCGCGACGGCGGGAACCGGAGGCTCCGGTCCCCGCCGTCAGGGTAGGTCAGCAGGTCACTTGGTGATCTGGTGGTACAGCGGCACGGTGTCCCAGCCGTACTCCACGTTGGAGACCAGCGTGGAGTAGCCGCCGAAGGTGTTCTGGTACCACAGCGGCACGACGGGCAGGTCCTCCATGAGGATCGCCTCGGCCTGCTTCCACAGCTCGATGGCCTCCTCCTCGCTCGCGGCGGCGAGACCGTCGGACAGCAGCTGATCGAACTCGGGGTTCTTGTAGTCGCCGTCGTTGGAGCCCTTGCCATCCGCAGCCGCGGAGCCGTACAGGGGGCCCAGGAAGTTGTAGGCGGAGGGGTAGTCGGCCTGCCAGCCCGAGCGCCAGGTGCCGTCGAGATCGCGCTTGCGGATCTGCTCGCGCATCTCGCCGAAGGCGGGGAACGGGGTGGGCTTGGCCTCGATGCCCAGGGTGTTGGACAGCGAGTTGCACACCGCCTCGACCCAGTCGGAGTGGGGGCCGTCGGCGTTGTAGGCGAGCGTCAGGGGGCCCTCGAAGGGGCTCATGCTCTCGGCCTCCTCCCACAGCTTCTTCGCCTCGGCCTCATCGAACTCGAGCACCTCGGCGCCGGGGATATCGGTGGCACCGCCGCCGGGGATCACCGGGGAGACGAAATCGGTGGCGGGGGTGCGGGTGCCGAAGAAGAGGTTGTCGCAGATGGTCTGGCGGTCGATGGCCCGCGAGATCGCCTTGCGGCGCAGCTTCCCGGCCTCGCCCTCGAAGTTCTTGTCGTACCCGGGCAGGGTGATCGACTGGAACACAGCGCCCTCGGTGTTCACCGCGCGCTCGCCCAGCTCGTCCTCGAAGGTGGACAGGGCGGAGTTGGGGATCTGGTCCACGACGTCGACGTTGTCCGAAGACAGGTCGTTGTACATGGTCTCCGGGTCTTGGTAGACGGTGAAGGTCAGCCCGGCGTTCTGGGCCTTGCGGGGACCGTCGTAGGACTCATTGGGGACCAGCACGAGCTCCTGGTCGTGGCTCCAGCTCTCGAGCTTGTAGGGGCCGTTGGCGAGCGGCGACTCGCCGAAGGCCTCCATGTCCTCGAAGGCGGAGGGCGGCAGCGGCATGTACGCCGAGTAGCCCAGGCGGGTGGGGAAGTCGGACTGGGCGGAGACCAGGCGCACGGTGAAGGTCTTCTCGTCCACGACCTCCAGGCCGGAGAGGGTCGCATCCTCGGCGACGTCCTTGGCGGACAGCTCCTTGTAGCCCTCGATGGGCTCGAAGAAGTACTGGCCGATCTGGGCGTTCGTAGCGTTGGCGCCGTAGTTCCAGGCGTCCACGAAGTCCTGGGCGGTCACCGGGGTGGAGCCGTCGGAGTAGGTCAGGCCCTCACGGATGGTGATGGTCCAGTTCTGGTTGTCCTCGGACTCGATGGACTCTGCGACGTCGTTCTCGGTGGAGCCGTCGGCCTTGTAGTAGACCAGGCCCGCCCACAGCATGGTGATGATCCGGCCGCCGCCGACCTCACCGGTGTTGGTGGGGATCAGGGGGTTCTCGGGCTCGGTGGTGTTGGCGTAGATGGGCTCGCCGGAGCCGCCGTCGGCTCCGCCGCCACCGCTGCCGCCGTTCCCGCCGTCACCGCCCCCGCCGCAGGCGGCGAGGGTCAGCGCGGCCGCCGCCGGCGGCGGTGCTCAGCATCATGGTTCGGCGCGTGAAGGCCATGGGGGATCTCCTGGTGCGTTTGAGGGGTCGGGACGCCTCGGGGGTCGCCCGCACCGCAATGTGCGGATCTGCCGAGTATGCAGCAGCTCATGTCAAGAGGCGTTCATCCTTCGATAACTTCTCGGTGACGGAACCTACACGTTCTCCGTCCGGGGTGCGAGATCTGCTGGATAGCGCGCCCCTCGATCAGTCCGCGCGACGGGCGCGCGGGGCCCGGGTTCCGACGGAGCCGCTCAGCATCTGAAGACCATCCCGGCCGCCTGCGGTCCTCGCCCGTCCCCGAGAAGAGGGTGTTCAATGGCCGTATGACTGCGACCTCTGCATCCGCCACCGCCGCAACCCCGCCCGTCGACCCCACCACCACGGAGGCCTGGGCCGCGCTGGAGGCCCACAGCCTCGAGCTGACCACCTCTCTGCGGGAGATGTTCGCCGCTGATCCGCAGCGCGCCGAGCGCTTCACCCTCGATGCCGCGGACCTGCACGTGGACCTGTCGAAGAACGCCATCACCGAGGAGACGGTCCAGCTGCTGCTGCAGCTGGCCCGCGAGGTGGGTCTCGAGCAGCGGCGCGAGGCGATGTTCACCGGTGCGCACATCAACACCACCGAGGACCGCGCGGTGCTGCACACCGCGCTGCGCCGCCCGGCCGGGGCCGCCCCCGCCCTCGAGGTCGATGGCCAGCAGATCGACCAGGACGTGCACGAGACCCTGCAGCGCGTCTACGCGTTCGCGCGCAAGATCCGCTCGGGCGAGTGGACCGGCATGACCGGCAAGCCGATCCGCACCGTGGTGAACATCGGCATCGGCGGCTCGGACCTCGGGCCCGTCATGGTCTACGAAGCGCTGCGGCCCCTCGCACAGGAGAGCCTCAGCGCCCGCTTCGTCTCCAACATCGACCCCACCGACGCGTATGCCACCACCGCGGATCTGGATCCCGAGACGACGCTCGTGATCGTGGCCTCCAAGACCTTCACCACCCTGGAGACCATCACCAACGCCCGCCTGGTGCGGCAGTGGCTGCTGGATGGTCTGCGTGAGCAGGCGGGACTGACCGCCGAGCAGGAGACCGAGGCGGTCGCCAAGCATTTCGTGGCGGTCTCCACGGCGCTGGACAAGGTCGAGGAGTTCGGGATCGACCCGGCCAATGCCTTCGGCTTCTGGAACTGGGTGGGCGGACGCTACAGCGTCGACTCCGCGATCGGGACGGTGCTCGCGACCGTGCTGGGCCCCGAGGCGTTCGAGGAGCTGCTGGCCGGATTCCACGCGATGGATGAGCATTTCCGCACCGCCCCCGCCGAGGCGAACGTGCCGTTGCTGATGGGCCTGCTGAACGTGTGGAACGTGAATTTCCTGGAGGCGGAGACCCACGCGGTCCTCCCCTACTCGCAGTACCTGCACCGCTTCCCCGCCTACCTCCAGCAGCTGACCATGGAGTCCAACGGCAAGTCGGTGCGCTGGGACGGCTCTTTGGCCACCACCGAGACCGGCGAGGTGTTCTGGGGCGAGCCCGGCACCAACGGGCAGCACGCCTTCTACCAGCTGATCCACCAGGGCACCCGGGTGATCCCCGCGGACTTCATCGCCTTCGCCACCCCGAACCATGCGCTGCGCGACGGCGAGCAGGACGTCCACGAGCTGTTCCTGGCGAACTTCTTCGCCCAGACCAAGGCGCTTGCCTTCGGCAAGACCGCCGAAGAGGTCCGCGCCGAGGGCACCGAGGGCGCACTGGTGGCGGCCCGCGAGTTCTCCGGCGACCGTCCCACCACCTCGATCCTGGCTGCGAAGCTCACGCCCTCGACACTGGGGCAGCTGATCGCGCTGTACGAGCACATCACCTTCGTGCAGGGCGTGGTGTGGGGCATCAACTCCTTCGACCAGTGGGGCGTGGAGCTCGGCAAGCAGCTGGCCAAGAACCTCGCCCCGGCTGTGGCCGGCGACGACGAGGCGCTCGCGCAGGAGGACTCCTCCACCGCGGGACTGATCCGCTGGTACCTCGAGCACCGCGAGGACTGAGCACCGCAAGGACGGAGCGCCGCCCGTCATAGGCGGCACAGGCTCAGAGGGCCCGGGGGGCTGACATGCCCCCGGGCCCTCGTTCGTCACCCCGCCACCCCTAGGCCACCTCGCGTTCACCTGCGATGCACCGTGCGCCCCGGAGAGGTCACAACTGGGCCACATCGCGTGCAACCAACGGCAACCGTCATCCATGCTGCTGAAGCACCGGGACCATGTCCCCGTCGGCCGCACGAGCCGCGCGCTCCCCACCGTCGGGGGGCGCACCGCGATCAAGGAGGACCGCGCATGAACCCCACGACTACTCCCCGCACTCTGCCCCCGTCGCGCCGCGCCGTGACGCTGGGCGGCACCGCGGCGCTCGCCGCCACCGCCCTGGCCGCCTGCAACCCTGGCGGCTCCGGCGGTGGGGGCAGCAACCCCGATGCCGCGCCCGTCGAGGAGCAGGACGCCTCCGAGCTCGCCGGGAAGACCCTCTCCTACGTCTACTTCACCGATGGTCCCGATGAGCAGGCCACCCGTGACCTCATCGCCCAGTTCGAAGAGGAGTACGACGTCACCGTCGACCTGGAGATCGTGCCGTTCTCCGATATCACTACCACCCTGCAGGCGCGACTGTCCGGCGGTCAGGCCCCCGATGTGGCGCGCGTGGCCGCGACCGCTCCGTTCGTCGGTGATCTGCTGATCCTGGACGACTATCTGGGGGCGGAGTACCTCGAGGAGTTCTCCGAGGGGGTGCGCGTGGGCATGACCGATCCCGACGGGAAGATCCATGCGGTCGCCTCCGACCTCACGCAGAACGGTCCCTTCGTGAACCTCGACCTGTTCGAAAAGGCCGGGGTGGAGGTGCCGGACTCCTGGACCTGGGAGGAGATGGTCGACCTCGCCACGCAGGTGCAGGAGAAGACCGGGTGCGAGTACGCCTTCGCGATGGACAAGTCCGGGCATCGCCTCTCCACGATCCTCTCCCAGGGCGGCACCTACCTGGTGCAGGAGGGCGAGAGCTCCCTGGACCCGGCGGCCGCCACCACGGCGCTGCAGCCGCTGGTGGACATGATCGAGAACGGCACGTCGCCGTCTGATTTCTGGCTGGATTCGGGCACCAAGTACCAGGGCGCCAATGAGGTGTTCCTGGCCCAGCAGGTGCCGGTCTATCTCTCGGGCAACTGGCAGGTCGCCCAGTTCGACGAGGGTGCCGAGTTCGCCTGGGCCACGATGCCGAACCCCTCGATGACCTCTGGCGGCGGCTTCCCTGGCGGCAAGTTCATGGTGGGCTTCGCCGAGGGGCCCGAGAACCAGCTCGCCGCCACCTTCCTGCAGTTCATGAACTCCAAGGAGTCGCAGGAGGCCTTCATCACCGCGTCCTCGTTCATGCCCACCCGGGCGGATCTCACCGAGTCCGGCGTCACCTACCCGATGCGGGATCAGGAGATGGGCGTGTTCGTCACCGATCTCTCCGAGACCCCGGCGGAGGCCTTCGCCGCCTGCTACGACCCGAACTTCGATGCCGCCGCGCAGGAGTTCATCAAGGAGTTCTCCCAGGTGGTGGCCGGCAACAAGGATCTGGCCACCGCCATGGAGGATCTCAAGGCCGCCATCGACTCCGTCGTGGAGCAGGCCTGATGTCCTCGGCCACGGCACCCGCGGCCCCACGTCGGCGCCGACGGGTGCCGTTGTCCCTGCGGGCGGCGCCGTACCTGTTCCTGCTGCCCAACATGGTGATCTTCGGGCTGTTCACCATCTACCCGGCCTTCAGCGGGCTGAACATCTCGCTGTACTCCTCCCGCAACGGCCGCACCTTCGAATGGGCGGGGCTCGGGAACTACCAGCGGATCTTCGCCGACGACGAGTTCTTCCAGGCGCTGGTGAACACTGTCGTGTTCGTCCTGGTCTTCGTGGCGCTCGGTGTGCTGATCTCCGTGGTGCTCGCAGTGCAGCTGAACGCGCAGAACATCGGGAAGTCCTTCTTCCGCTCGGTGTTCTTCCTGCCGGTGCTGCTCAGCCCCGTGGTCGTCGGCATCGTGTGGCGCTGGCTGCTGGAGCGCAACGGCGGCTTGGTCAATGCGGCGCTGTCCGCGATCGGCCTGGATGCAGTGCCCTGGCTCGTGAACCCCACCCTGGCCATGGTCTCCGTGGTGGCGGTGAGCCTGTGGGTCAACGTCGGCTTCTACACCATGATCCTGCTGGCAGGACTACAGTCCATCGACCCGAACCTGTATGAGGCCGCGAGCCTGGACGGCGCCTCGCCGCTCGAGCAGTTCCGGCACATCACGGTGCCGATGCTCGCGCCCACCACGATGGTGGTGCTGATCCTGTCCACCATCCACGGCTTCCAATCCTTCGACGTCATCTACAACCTCACCGGCGGTGGACCGGTCGGCTCGACCACGCTGCTGGTGCAGTACGTGTACGACAACGCCTTCGGGCCCCAGATGCAGTACGGCATGGCCGCCGCCGGATCGGTGGTGCTGTTCCTGATCGTCATGAGCTTCACGCTGCTGAACTGGTGGCTGGGCCGGCGCGCGGAGGCGGTGTGAGATGAGCACGAGCACGAAACCGACGACTTGGACCTCGACCTCCCGCACCCGGGTGCGTCCGCGCGATGCGGTGCGCACCGTGAATCTCACGGCGCTGGCCCTGCTGGTGCTGATCCCGTTGCTGTGGACGGTGCTGGGCTCCTTCAAGAGTCCCTCGGAGCTCGCGCAGCGACCGCCCACGCTGCTGCCGGAGACCTGGCGGCCCGAGAACTACGTCCAGGCGCTGACCAGCTTCGACGTGCTGCGCTACCTCACCAACAGCGTGATCGTGGTGGTCGTGGCGACGCTGCTGACCCTGATCATCAACTCGATGGCCGCCTATGCGCTCAGCCGCTACAACTTCCGTGGCCGGGACCTGCTGTTCCTGGTTACGCTCGCGACGATCATGGTGCCGCTGCAGGTGATCCTGATCCCCGTCTACCAGGTGACCGCTTCCCTGGGGCTGACCAACTCCCTATGGGGCGTGATCCTGCCCGCGATCGCCACCCCGACGGGTGTGTTCCTGCTGCGCCAGTACATGCTCACGATCCCCGATGAGCTCATCGATTCCGCCCGCGTGGACGGCGCCCGAGAGTTCGGGATCTTCTGGCGGGTGGTGCTGCCGCTGTGCAAGCCGGCCCTCGCGGTGCTCGCGATCTTCTCGGTGCTGTGGCGGTGGAACGACTTCCTGTGGCCGCTGGTGGTCACCAATGAGAGGACCCGCACCCTGCCGGTGGCGCTGGCCCGTTTCGCGAGCCAGGAGGTGGTGCCCTTCAACCTGGTGCTGGCCATCTCCGTGGTGTCGATGGTGCCGGTGCTGATCTGCTTCCTGGTCTTCCAGAAGCAGATCGTCCAGGGCATCGCCGCAACCGGCATGAAGTGACCGGCGGGCGCCGTCTGACCGGCCGCACGCCGCGCCGTGATCTGGCGCCCGCCGCGGCGCGCGGTCCGCTGAGGCGACTCGCATAGTGGGCAATGGCCTGCGGAACCACCCGGCGACATGCGATGATGTGACCTGGCAGATATCACACCTCAAGGGGGACCCATGGAGCTTCTCCTACCCGTCGTCGGCGTAATCGTGATCCTCGCGATCGTGGGGCTGATCGTGACCGTCATCATCATGCGCAGCTACCGGATCGCGGCACCGAACGAGGCCCTGATCATCACCGGCCGCGGCACCAAGGCCGGGGACGTGGACCTCGAGTCCGGCGGCGCCCGTGTGGTGATCGGCGGCCGCGCGATCGTGCGCCCGATCTTCGATCGCGCTTTCGTGCTCTCACTCTCCTCCCGCCAGATCCCGGTGGAGGTCGAGGGCTACTCCATGAACGGCATCTTCCTGCGTCTGCGCGGGGTGGCGCAGGTGAAGGTGGGCGGCAATGTGGACGATGTGCGCAAGGCCTCCCAGCGCTTCCTGGACCAGCAGAAGCAGATCGACCACTACACCCAGGAGATCCTCTCCGGCACCCTGCGCGCCGTGGTCGGCACCCTGACCGTGGAGCAGATCATCCGTGACCGCGCCTCCTTCGCCAGCCAGGTGCAGGCTGAGGCCGAGCATTCGATGAACAACCAGGGCCTGGTGATCGACACCTTCCAGATCTCCGCCGTGGAGGATGACGGTTCCTACCTGCGGGACTGGGGTCGCCCCGAGGCGGCGCTGGTGGCCAAGCGCGCGGCGATCGCCGAGTCCGATGCGAACCGTGAGGCCACCCAGGCCAAGAACGTCAACCTCCAGCAGGAGGCGGAGTCCAAGCAGGCCTTCGATCTGCGCAACGCGGAGATCAAGGAGCAGACCGACGCCCGGCAGGCGGTGGCCGATGCCGCCGGCCCGCTGGCCCGTGCCGCCCAGCAGCAGAAGATCATCGAGCAGGAAGAGCTCATCGCGGTCCGGAACAATGACCTGCGCGAGAAGCAGCTGATCGCCGAGGTCATCAAGCCGGCCGATGCCTCCCGTCAGGCGCAGCAGCAGGAAGCCGACGCGAAGAAGTACGCGCGCGTGGCCGAATCCGAGGCGCAGCTGACCGATGAGCGCAACCGCGCAGAGGCCCGCAAGGTCTCCGCGGACGCCGAGGCCCACGCCATCGAAGCCCGGGGCCGCGCCGAAGCCGAGGTGGAGCTGCAGCGCCGCTCCAAGGACGCCGAGGCGGTGCGCCTGGAGGGCCAGGCGGAGGCCGATGCGCTGCGCGCCAAGGGCGAGGCGGAGGCCGCGTCGATCCGCGCGAAGGGTGATGCGGAGGCGGAGACCACCCGCGCCCGCGCCGAGGCGTACAAGCAGTTCAACGACGCCGCGGTCCTGGCCCAGGTGCTCGAGGTGCTGCCGCAGGTGGCCGGGGAGCTGGCCTCCCCGTACTCCAACATCGACAACCTCTCGGTGTTCTCCACCGACGGCGAAGCGAAGATCGGGCAGAACATCTCCGTGGGCCTCGCGCAGGTGCTGGAGATGGTCCGCTCCACCACGGGCGTGGATTTCCAGGAGACGCTCGAGCGGGCCGCCGCCGGTGGCCGCCAGGTGCGCGAGCAGTCCGAGTCCGCCGCCGATGCCCGGTCCGAGGACCCCGGCCAGACCGGGCAGAACTGAGGGCCCTCCGGACCGCCGCTGCGCGGTCCGCGCCCCCTAGAGTGGAGCCGGGGCGTTCCGCGCGGAGTGCCCCGGCTCCGGCCCGGCGAGAGAAGAGAGCACAGCTTCCATGAAGATCGGAATCCTGACCTCCGGCGGTGACTGCCCCGGCCTGAACGCCGTCATCCGCGGCGTGGTCATCAAGGGCAACACGATGTTCGAGGATGAGTTCATCGGCTTCAAGGATGGCTGGCGCGGCGTCATCGAGAAGGACTACATGACGCTGCCGCGGCGCCGGGTGCGCGGCATCGGCCGCATCGGCGGAACGATCCTGGGCACCTCGCGCTCCAACCCCTTCGCCGACGGGGAGGACGGCGCCGAGATCGTGCGCCAGAACATGGACGACATGGACATGGACGCCCTCATCGCGATCGGCGGCGACGGCACCCTGTTCACCGCGAACCGGCTGTTCGAGGCGGGCATCCCCATCGTCGGCGTCCCCAAGACGGTCGACAACGACCTCGATGCCACCGACTACACCTTCGGCTTCAACACCGCCGTGGAGATCGCCACCGAGTCCCTGGACCGCCTGCGCATGACCGGCGATTCGCACCACCGCTGCATGGTGGGCGAGGTGATGGGCCGCTCGGTGGGCTGGATCGCCCTGCACTCGGGCATGGCGGCCGGCGCGCACGTGATCTGCCTGCCGGAGTTCCCCCTGAGCCTGGACGACATCTGCCACTACGTGCAGGCGGCTTTCAATCGCGGGCGCGCCCCGCTGGTCGTGGTCGCCGAGGGATTCGTCCCCAAGGATGCGCCCGAGGGCTTCATGGACTACGAGCTCGACGAGTTCGGGCGCCCGCGCTTCGGCGGGATCGCTGAGGCGCTCGCCCCGCTGATCGAAGAGCGGCTGGGCATCGAGACGCGGGCGACGGTGCTGGGGCATATCCAGCGCGGTGGTGAGCCCACCGGATATGACCGGGTGCTGGCCACGCGGCTGGGCACCACCGCCCTGGATCTCGTGCATAAGGGCGGCTTCGGCCGCATGGTGGCGCTGCGCGGCACCGAGATTGTGGATGTGCCGCTCAGCGAGGCCATCGATTCGCTGAAGAAGGTGCCGGAGTCCCGCTGGCGTGAGGCCGAGGTGCTGTTCGGTTGAACCGGCGACCCTGACAGCGGCGGGGCCGGGGCGAGTGCATCGCCCCGGCCCCGCTGTGCTGGGCGCTCAGTGCTGTGCAGGGCGCTCAATGCTGTGCGGGGCGCTCAGTGCTCCTCGCGCGGCTGGTCGATCTCGCCCAGCAGGGCCTTCGCGTAGCTGGCATGCACCGACTCCTCATCGGAGGGGTGGTACATCCCGGCGCGCACATCCCGCGAGAGGCGTTCGAGCTCGCTGCGGCGGAAGTAGTGGGAGCCGCCCGAGGCGCGCAGCACCTGGTCCACTGCCGCGATCGCCGTTTCGGTGGCGCGGGACTTCATTCCGGAGAAGTGCAGGAACCAGCGCGCCCCATGGTCGGTGATGCCCGGGCCCTGCTCCCCCGTGCCCAGTGCGTCGAGGTCCGCCAGCAGCTTCTCGAGCTGGAGGATGACGCCGTCCACGCCGATCGCAGCATCGGCGAGGCGCCAGCGGATATCGGGGTCATCAGCATGGACGATGCCGCGGGTGACGCTGCGCCGGGTGTGCGCCACCTCGGTGCCCACGGTGATCGCGCGCTCAGCGATCCCGGTGTACACCGAGGCGATCAGCAGTTCGAAAGCCCCGAAGATCCCCATCACGAAGGGATCGGGATTGGGGCCGACGGGGGTCGTGGTCAGCACGTGCTCCGCGGTGATCGGGGCGCCGTGCAGGCGGGTGGTGCAGGACTGGCTGGGGCGCATGCCGTGGGTGTCCCAGTCGTCCTTGACCTCAACCTCCGTGGTGCGCTCGAGGATGCCGAAGACCAGGCTCGGATCCTCCTCGGCGGACCCGTCGTCTGCGGCGCGGCGGGCGTGGACCACCAGGCGGTCCCAGACCGGCGCGAGGGAGGTGAAGATCTTCGTGCCGGTGACGCGGAAGCCGCCGTCCTCCTGCGGCTCGGCCCGGGAGGAGGAGTCGAAGAGCATCGCCTCGTTCCCCGCCTCGGAGATGCCGAAGGCGAACAGGCGGTCCGCCGCCGCGTCCTCGAGGATGGGCCGCACTCCCGGCACGCCCAGGCGGTAAGCATGCAGGGCCGCGCCGGTGATCACCAGGTGCATGTTCATCGACAGGGCGGTGGCGGGGGCGGCCTGCGCGAGGCGCCGCTGGATCCGGGAGGCCTCCAGCAGGCTCGCGCCCGTGCCGCCCAGCTCCTGGGGCACCAGCAGGCGCAGGTAGCCGCGCTCGCGCAGATCGGCGAGGTCGTCGCGGGGGAAGGTGTTCTCGCGGTCGTGGACCACGGCGCGCTCACGGAAGGTCGTCAGCAGCTCGTCGGGCAGCAGGTCATCGGGCAGTTCGGTCATGGCCGCAGGCTAATGGAGGCGCGAACGGCGTGCAGGAACCGCCTCACTGGAAAGCGACGGTCTTGCTGTAGTTTCCGTTCTTGTCCACGGCGCGCACATAGAAGTCGGAGCCGCCGGAGGCGGTGGTGCTGATCTCGAAGGTGCCGCTGCTCTTCCCCACGGATTTCCATGCGCCCTGGTGGTAGGTGCGGAATTCGTAGTCCACGGCCGGGAAATCGGTATCGCCGATCGTCACGATGTAGGACTCGGTGCCCTTGGTCCCCTTCTTCCACGTGAGGTTGATGGGGACATGCGGCTTCCCACCATTCCAGGACGGCGTGCTGAAGGTGACGGTGGTCGGCTCGCTCACCAGACCTTTTTCGTTCTCCACCGTCACGGTCATCGTGTATTTCGCGCTCTCCGCAACATTGCAGGTCGCCCAGGTCTTCTCCGTAAGGTCGGTGCGGTTGCATTCCACATCACCGGAGTGAAGGGTGATGGATTTCAGCGGCACGCCGCCGAGATCTGTGGGCTTATCCACGCGGACTATCGTTTGACAAGCATTGAGCGAGTAGCAGATGAACGGGGTGTTGTCGCCCCGCGCGATCGGTGCCTCCGGCCGCGTGTACGGCGTCACCGAGTTCGAGGGATCCGAGGGCGCGGACTCCCCGCCCTTGAACCGGTTGCGGGCCTGCACCGTGAAACGGTACGAGCTGCCGTTGTCCAGAGTGTCGATGGTGACCTCGGTGGTGGAGGCGTCCACGGTCTTCGAGCCGCCGTCCCAGCTGATCACGTAATCCTTGATCGCGGTGCCGTTGTCCTGGGCCGGTTTCCAGGACACCACCGCCCGACCGTTGGGCCCGGCGCCGGTGCCCTCATTCGGCAGTCGTGCTTCCACGTCCTTGGGGGCTTCCGGAATCGCCCAGGGAACCACCTCCTTCGAGCGGGCCGATGTAGCGCCCTGCCCCACGGAGTTCTTGGCGGTGACGGTGAAGGTGTACCCGGTATCGGGGTCGAGGTTGCGCATGGTCGCGGAGGTGGCGTCACCGCCCGCGGTCACGGTCGTGCCGTCGGAGGCGCGGATGGTGTAGCCGCTGATCGGCTCCCCGTTGTGCACATCGGCATCGGGCTTGTCCCACGTGATGGTCACGCCGCCGCCCAGTCGGTCGTTGGTGCGGCTGGCCTCCACGCCCGAGACGGCTTTCGGCGGCCCGGCCGGGTGCTGCGGGCGGGACCAGCCGGACCAGTCCGAGGGCTCCTCCGAGAGGTTGTGGGCCCGCACCCGGAAGCTGTAGTCATGCCCGTTGTCCAGCTCATCCCAGGTCAGCTCGGTGCTGGTGGCGTCCACCGAGCGGGTCTCCAGGCGCCCTCCCTCATCGCGGCGCTGCACGTCGTATTTCTGCAGCGCCGAGCCGCGGTTCTCGGGCCGGGACCAGCTGACCTGCAGCTGCCGGTCGCCGCGCTGGACCTGCGGGGTGCCCGGCGGCTCCGGCCGCACATCCGGGGTGGCGGGGGCCGAGGGCGACGAGGCCGGGGAGTCACCGACCTCGTTGTGCGCCACCACCTGGAAGGTGTACTCGGTGCCGTTGGTGAGCCCCGTGACGGTGCACGTGGTCGACGTGCACTTCTGGGTGACATTGCCGCCGCTCGCGGCGGTGACCGTGTAGCCGCTGATCGGGGCGCCGTTGTCATCGCCCGCGGTGAACGCCAGCTCCACGGTGCCATCGCCCACCTCACCCACGCGAGGGGCCGACGGCGCCTCCGGCTTGCCGCGCACGGTCGCGCGGATCTCGCCGGTGGCCCGCCGTTCGGGATCACCGGTGGCGTCCTCCACCGTGTAGCTCGCGGTGAGGATGCCGGCGAACTCCGGGTCAGGTTCAATGATCACCTGGTCGCCCTCGAGCTTCACGCCACCGTCGCCGGAGACCCGCTGAGCATCCACGAGGGTCAGCGGCTCCCCGGGGAAGGGGTTGGAATCGTTCTCGAGCACGTCCACGCGGCCGGTCGTCCCCGCGTCGATCACCTGCTCATCCAGGCCCGGGGAGACCTTTGGGCGGCGGCTGCCGGTGACGGTGAGCTGGAACGTCTCCGTCACCGGTGCGGTCACGGAGTCGGTGACGGTCACCGGCAGCTGGATCGTCTCCCCGCGCGGGGCATCCAGCTCGGCGCTCACGCTCAGGGTGCTGCCGTTGATGGAGGCGCTCACCCCCTCGGGCAGGACGGAGTCATCCACACTGAACTCGAGCGGATCACCATCGGGGTCCTCCGCCGCGGTGCGCAGATCCACGGTGGTCGCAGAGCCGCCGGATTCCACCTCGATCAGGGAGCCGCGCAGCGTGGGCGGCTGGTTCGTCTCGCCGCTGAGCACCTCGATGGGGATGCTGAGCGAGCCACTCGCGGCGGTCGCATCTCCGGCGGCGCCGTCAGAGACCTCCACCGTGATCGTGTCGCGGCCCTCGTAGTCCTCGGCCGGGCGGTACACCAGCGTGGTCTCGTCCGCGACCAGCGGGGTGCCGTCGGTGTGGTCGGCCTGCGCTGCGTCATCGTCGAGCACCCGGGCATGCTGCGCGCCAGGCCGCACCCGCACCAGGGAGGAGTCGGCCAGGTCGATGCTCAGCTCGCTGCCGGAGACCACCTCGAGGGTCCCACCCACCCAGACCGGCGGGATGCGGGCGGTGCCGGGCACCCACACGTAGCCGGAGGAAGTCTGCTCATCGCGGTCGGTGATGGTGTAGCGCAGACGCTGCTGCTCCTCACCGGGGATCACCGTGAGGATGCCGTCATCGCTGAGCAGGGAGCCGTCGGCCCCATCCTCCATCCGCACCGTCAGATCGGAGATCGAGCCATCGGGGTCGCGATCATTGGCGAGCACATCCACGGTGATGGTCTCCCCCGCCGGGTCCAGCACCTGGGCGGGATCCACGTAGTCATCGACCGCGATGGGATCGCGCAGCGGGGCGCCCGGGTCCACCCGCAGCGTCACCGTCGCGGCGCTGGTCAGCTGGCCGTCGGACACCTCATAGGTGAGGGTGTGCGTGCCCGGCTCCTCCGGGGTCATCACGGTGATGCGATCGCTCGAACGACCCTCCGCGGGCGGGATCACCTCGATATCCGTCAGCGGGGTCACCGAATCGTGGAGGAGCTGGAGGGCATCCTCCTCCGGGTCGGAGTCGTTCATGAGCACGGGGATCTGGATCTCGCGGCCGGGCCGCACATCCAGCTCGTCATCCACGGCGTAGGGCGGCTGGTTGAGCTCCGGCGGCGCCGCGACGCCCACCAGCACCTCCGCGGTGCCGATCGCCCCGGAGGCATCCATCACCTGGTAGCGGAAGGTATCGGTGCCCACCGCATCCGGATAGGGCACGTACTCGATCCACTGCCCGGTGGCGCTCGTGATCTCCCCCAGCTGCGGGGCGGGCTCGGAGATCCCCATCAGCATCACCGAATCGCCCTCGGCGTCGATGCCGGTGGTGGGCACGGGGATGCGCACCGGGGAGCCCGCCACCGCGCGGGCTACGAGATTCTGGGGCTGCGGCGGAGTGTCCTCGGCATCGGCGGGGATGATCCGCACCCGGAGCCGACTGGAGCCATCGCGGCCGGTCTGGTCCACCGCCTCATAGGAGATCGTCGCCTCCCCCTGCGCATCCGGGGCGGCACGGAAACGGATCTGCTGATCATGGGTCTCGACCACCCCGAGACCCTCCACCCCGTCGGTCCCGGAGATCTCCCCCAGGTGCAGGGTGGAGCCGGTGGGAGAGATGTCGTTGCTCAGCACATCCACGAGCACCATGTCCCCAGCGCGGACCACGGCCTCATCCGGGGCGGGCACCGGGTTGGCGAACTGGGTATCGGTCGCGGCGAGCATGACCCGCACGGTGCCCGTGGAGCTGCCCTCGGCGTTCGCGACCTCATAGGTCAGCGGCACCGGCTCCTCGCTGACAGCGGCACCGGGCTCGACCTCCACGCGGATCAGATGATGCCCCACCACGGTGGCTTTGACACCGCTGTCCTCAGGGACGGTCACGGAGTTGGTGACCAGCACCCCGCCGGTGGGATCCACGTCGTTCTCCAGGGGATCCAGCAGGCTCTGCCCACCGGTGGTGGCCATGAGCATGTCATCCACCGCCACCGGCAGCATCGCCTCGGGGTCCGGTTCGGTGACGTCCACGCGGATCAGGCCCTGCGAGCTGGCCTCGCGGGCGGAGGCCGTGTACTCCAGGTAGTAGGTGCCCACCTCGCCGCTGACGCGCACCGATCCGCTCGTGAGGTCCGCATCGACCTCGAGCCCAGGGGCCTCATCCACATGGGTCAGCTCAAGGGAGCCGCCCGCGGGGTTGATGTCGTTCAGCAGCGGGCGAAGCACACCGGTGCGCCCGGCGACCACCTGCAGGTGATCGGTGGTGGTGATGGGGGCAAGCTCTGGGTCGGTCACGGACTCGACCTCGAGCACCGATTCGGAGGTGGCGCCGTGCTCATCACGGAAGGTGAGGGTGACCTGCTTGGGTCCGGTCTTCAGCCCCGCATCATCCACCGTCACCGTGCCATCGGCCCGGAAGGTCACCAGGTCCTCGGGCTGGATCGTGGCATCGGCCAGGTAGAACGCGTCACCCTCGGGGTCCTCCCAGTACGGCAGCACGTTCAGGGTGACGGTCTGCCCGGAGAGCACCTGCACGCGCGGGATGCCCTGTCCGGCAGGCTCCGGCGGAGAGTTCTTCTCGCCCGGGTGGACGGTGAGGGTGACGGTTGCGGTGTCGGTGCCGCCGCGGCCGTCGTCGACGATGTACGTGAAGGTGGCGGTGCCGCTGGCGTCCTCGTCCACGGCGATCTGCAGCTGGGTGCCACCGCGAATGGGGCTGACCGTGCCGATGGAGGGCTGCTTGCCCTCGAGGTCCGCGAGCAGCACATCACCGTCGGGGTCGGAGTCGTTGCGGGTCACCGGCAGGACCACGTTCATGCCGGGCCGCACCCCGAACTCGTCGTCCTCGGCCACCGGCGGGCGGTTCTCCTGGTCCCGGTCCTCCTGCACGTCGGTGATGGTGGAGGTGACGACCTCCTTCTCCTTCTCCTCCTGCTCGTCCTGCTGGATCTCCTGCTCGATCACCCACTGATCCACGATCTTCAGCGAGTCGCGGATCATCCAGGACAGCCCGGCCACGGTGTCGTTGAGCACCACGAGGTCGCGGTTCACGCGCAGGCGCAGGTCCGCACCGGGGCCCGCCTCCGGCACCGCCTCGATGACCGGCTCGTGGCCCTCGCAGATGCGGGCGAAACGGTTCGCGGCGTTCCAGGCGCCATAGGCGCAGCCGCCCACCTGGGCGGGGGCGGCGGGAGTTCCGGTGCCGCCCGCGGGATGGACGGCGATGTCCCCGCCGCGCATCGGCACCATCAGCAGGGAGTTCTCGGTGGCGACGGCGACGTGATCGGAGGCGTCGCCGGGCTGCTGGAGCACGAGGGTGTTGGCATCGGAGACCTGAGCCTCACTGAGATCTGCGGTGCGCACCTCGGTGCCCATGCGCAGCTGGCGCTTGGCGCGGTCCAGCACCACCGGCTCCTCCCCCACCGCGGTGAGCGCCACATCCTCGGGCTTCGAGGACAGCCCGCCGAGCGTGATGGGCTTGTCCTGCTGCGGGTTCTGGGTGTCGACGCTGCGGGGGAAGGTGTGCAGCTGGTCGCCGTCGAGCACCATTGCGGTGCCGGCGCGGGTGACGGTCACGTGGACCTCGCTGCCCTTGGCCTCGTAGGCGGGCTTGAAGGCGTCGGGGCTGAACGCGGCGGCCTGATCGGGGCTGAGCACCCACACGCGCCCGTCGGGGGTGGCGATCGCCACGCGGTCCCCGCCGAGGACGACCTCGCTCTCGGGCGGCAGCTCCACGACGCCCCCGCGCACCACGGACGCGGTGTTCACCGGGCTCACCCCGCGCGGACCGATGGTGAACACGTGGTACCCGGACTGCAGAATGTCGATGTCATCCCCGGCCACGGACAGGCGGGCGTCGTACTCGGTGGCATCCACGTTGAGCCGGCCGATGAGCGCGCGGTCCTGGTTGCTGACCCACACCCCGCCGTTGTTGACGTCCATGTCCGAGGACTGCTCGCCCTCATAGCGCACGGCGAAGGCGGTCAGCAGCACCGCGATCAGGGAGAGGATCACGGTGGAGGCGATCGTGCTGCGACGGCGTCGCCGCGCACCACCGCTCGCGCTCATCGTCGCTCCTCATCCCGTGGTCCTGCGCTCATCCCATGATCTCGCGCTCAGCCCGGGGACCAAGCGGTGAGCAGGGACGACGATAGTCGACCGAGCGGCCCGAAGGCACCCGGCATCCGCATGGTCACCCAGTGGTCACCCAGGTTTCACCGCCGGGGTGACTACATGGCGGGCACCCACAGCTCCTATGGACAGCGCGACGGGGGCGCCGTCACGTCTCGGCTGGGGCGGCGGCGCGGGTGTTCATGTCCCCCAGCAGGACAGCGGGGCCGCGCAGCGGAGCCAGGGCCGTCGCGAGATGCGCCGCCTGCGCAGCGCGATGCTGCGCGGTGAAGGCATCGAGATGGGTGGTGATCACCGTGGCCTCTCCCCCACCGCGGCCGGCCAGATCCACGCGCGCAGCGAGCGCGACCCGCGGCTCGGGATCCTTTCCCTCCACCCCGCGGGCCGACGGGAGCGGAATCCGGCCGGGAAAGGCAGCGGACGCGGTCACGGATTCGGCGTCGGGGGCGGGGGCGCTGTGGATGGGGTCGTCGGGGACGGGGGCATCGGGGGCGGGAGTGCCGTCAGACCTCCGGTCCTGCACGGGCAACTCGAGGGGTTCCAGCGGGAGCTTCGAGAGCAGCGCCACGCCGTATTCGCGGGGCTCTGCCCGCCCGCTCGGCGCGGGCAGCGTGATCGCGGGCGCATACAGGGCGTCCATGCTGAGCCCTTCCGCGAGGCGCCCCGGCTGATCCTCGTAGCCGGAGCGTTCCCCGAACCGGCGGTCGACCTCCTGCAGGGCGACCACATCGGCCTCGGTGCCGCGGATCACCTCGAGCGTGCGCGAGAGATCCAGTCGGTTGACGGCGGAGGCTCCATGGCGGATGTTGAAGCTCACCACCCGGAGCCTGCTGCTCATTGCAGGCAGCCCGGCCCCAGCAGCGCCTTCAGCGAGGCATACAGCGCCGCCGACGGGGTGACCGACAGGCGCTTGTCCAGCTGCATGAGGGTGGCTCGCCCGGGCTCCTGCAGGCGCAGCCGCACTTCGGAGGAACCGGGGTTGTCCTCGAGCACGCCGCGCAGCTCCTCGGCCACACGCTGGGTGGCGCGCGCCGCGGGCAGCGCGATGACGACCGGCCCGCCGACGCCGCCGCCGGTCTCCGGGATCGTCATCTCCATCACGCGCAGCTCCGGCATGCCCTTGGAGGTGTCCACCCGGCCCTTCATGGAGACGATGAGGTCCTCAGCGAGCTCGGTCGCGACGGTCTGATAGGTGGAGGGGAACAGCAGGCAGTCGATCGACCCCTCGAGGTCCTCGACGGTGGCGATCGCCCACATGTCGCCCTTCTTCGTGGTCTTGCGGGCCAGCTGCGTGATGAGCCCCGCGATCGTGACCATCTGTCCATCCTGCACGGCGCCATCATCGGCGAGCGCGGAGATGCTCGTGGTGGAGTTCTGAGCGATGACATGCTCGAGCCCATACAGCGGGTGGTCGGAGACGTACAGGCCCAGCATGTTCCGCTCGAAGGCGAGCTTCTCCTTGCGGTCCCATTCCGGCAGGTCCGGGATGGTGATGGTCGCGGCAGACCCGGAGGCCATCGCCTCGCCATCCTCCCCGGCCGCGCCGCCCAGCATGTCGGCGAACAGGTCGTACTGGCCCTGGGCCTCCTTGCGCTTGATGTCCACCACCGCGTCGACCGCATCCTCGTGGACGAGCACGAGGGAGCGACGGTTCGCGCCCAGGGTGTCGAAGGCCCCGCCCTTGATGAGCGATTCGATGGTGCGCTTGTTGCACACGGACAGCGGCACCTTGTCCAGGAAGTCAGTGAAGGAGGTGAAGGCACCCTTCTCCTCGCGGGCGGCGATGATCTCCTCGACCACGTGGGCGCCGACGTTGCGGATCGCCGAGAGGCCGAAGCGGATGTCATCCCCCACGGCAGAGAAGTACAGGCCCGATTCGTTCACGTCCGGAGGCAGCACGGTGATGCCGCGGTGGCGGCAGTCCCCCAGGTACAGGCCCAGGCGGTCGCGGTTCTCCTGGGTGGAGGTCAGCAGCGCCGCCATGTATTCCGTCGGATAGTTCGCCTTGAGGTAGGCGGTCCAGTAGGACACCACCCCGTAGGCGGCCGAATGCGATTTGTTGAAGGCGTAGTCGGCGAACGGCAGCAGGGTCTCCCACAGGGCCTGCACGGCGGCGTCGGAGAATCCGTTCTCCTTCATCCCCGCTTCGAAGGAGACGTACTGCTTGTCCAGCTCCGCCTTCTTCTTCTTGCCCATCGCGCGGCGGAGGATGTCCGCCTGGCCCAGCGAGTAGCCGGCCACCTTCTGGGCGGTCTGCATGACCTGCTCCTGGTAGACCAGCACACCGTAGGTCTCCCCCAGGATCTCTGCGAGCGGCTCCTCGAGCTCGGGGTGGATCGGGGTGATCTCCTGCAGCCCGTTCTTGCGCAGCGCGTAGTTGGTGTGGGAGTTCATGCCCATCGGCCCGGGCCGGTAGAGCGCGGAGACCGCGGTGATGTCACCGAACCAGTCCGGTTTCATCTGCCGCAGCAGGGTGCGCATGCCGGAGCCATCCAGCTGGAACACGCCGAGCGTGTCGCCCTTCTGCAGCAGCTGGTAGGTGGCCGGGTCATCGAACGGCAGGGTCTCGAGGTCCGGGGCCTGTTTGCCGTTGCGTTCGATGTTCTCCACCGCATCGGAGAGCACGGTGAGGTTCCGCAGCCCCAGGAAGTCCATCTTGAGCAGGCCCAGGGTCTCGCACGTGGGGTACTCGAACTGGGTGATGATCTGCCCGTCGGAGGGGCGGCGCATCATCGGGATGATGTCGGTCAGGGGGTGGCTGGACATGATGACCGCGCAGGCGTGCACGCCCCAGCCGCGGGTGAGGCCCTCTACGCCCTTGGCAATCTCCACGACCTTCTGCACATCGGGGTCCTCATCGTGGAGCCGACGGAACTCCCCGGCCTCCGCGTACCGCTTGTGCTCGGGGTCGAAGATACCCGCGAGCGGGATGTCCTTGCCCATCACCGCCGGCGGCAGCGCCTTGGTGATCCGGTCGCCCATCGCGAAGGGGTAGTCCAGCACCCGGGCGGCATCCTTGAGGGAGTTCTTCGTCTTCATGACGCCGTAGGTGACGACCTGGCTGATGCGGTCATCGCCGTACTTCTGCTCCACGTACTCGATAACCTCGCCGCGGCGACGGTCGTCGAAGTCGACGTCGAAGTCCGGCATGGAGACACGGTCGGGGTTCAGGAAGCGCTCGAACAGCAGGCCGTGCTCGAGGGGATCCAGGTCCGTGATCCGCATGGCGTAGGCGACCATCGACCCGGCGCCGGAGCCGCGCCCGGGACCGACGCGAATGCCCTGTTCCTTGGCCCATTTGATGTAGTCGGAGACCACCAGGAAGTAGCCGGGGAAGCCCATCTGGAGGATCACGCCCACCTCGTAGTCGGCACGCTTCTGGACCTCATCGGGGATGCCCGCCGGGTAGCGGTACTCCAGGCCGCGCTGCACCTCCTTGACGAACCAGGACTCCTCGTCCTCGCCGGAGGGGGTGGGGAAGGTGGGCATGTAGTTCGCGCCCTCGGCGGTGGTGGCGAAGGCGACGTCGCACATCTCGGCGATCCGCAGGGTGTTGTCGCAGGCCTCAGGCAGTTCGCGGAACAGCTCGCGCATCTCGCGGGCGGACTTCAGGTAGTAGCCGGAGCCGTCGAACTTGAAACGGTCCGGGTCTGCCAGGCGCGACCCGGAGTTGATGCACAGCAGCACATCCTGGATCGTGGCGTCGGCTTCGGTGACGTAGTGCAGGTCGTTCGTGGCGACCAGCGGGGCGCCGATCTGCTTGCCCACCTCGAGCAGGTCCTTGGTGACGCGCTGCTCGATGGAGAGCCCGTGGTCCATGAGCTCGATGAAGTAGTTGTCCTTGCCGAACATGTCCTGGAACTCGCCGGCGGCCTTTACGGCCTCATCGAACTGGCCCAGGCGCAAGCGGGTCTGGATTTCCCCCGACGGACAGCCGGAGGTCGCGATGAGGCCCGGGGCGTACTTGGCGAGGATCTCTCGGTCCATGCGCGGCCACTTGCCCATCTGCCCATCGAGCGAGGCCGCGGAGGCCAGGCGGAACAGATTGTGCATGCCCTCCGTGGACTGCGAGAGCAGGGTGAGGTGGGTGTAGGCGCCGCGGGCGGAGACGTCATCCCCGGCGGCCTGCTGTTCCTTGGTGCCCCACTGGACGCGGGTGCGGTCGTGTCGGCTGGTGCCGGGGGTCACGTACGCCTCCACGCCGATGATCGGCTTGATCCCGGCGTCGGTCGCAGCCTTGTAGAACTCGTAGGCGCCGAACAGGTAGCCGTGGTCGGTGATCGCCACCGCCGGCTGCCCCTGGTTCACGGTCTCCGCAACGAGCTTGTCGATCTTCGCGGCGCCATCCAGGAGGGAGTAGTCCGTGTGGACGTGGAGGTGGACGAAGTCATCGGATCCCGCAGCAGCCATGCGGTCCAGGGTAGCCGCGGGGGGCGACGGATGAGAGGGCCGGGCAGGTCGCAGAAGTCACCCCGGCGGGTCGACGGCGGGGCGCATCGGGTGCAGGTGAAGAATCGCCGAATCACTGAGCACCATCGGGGCGATCAGCTGGCTCATCGGCTCTCTCTGCGGCCAGCAGATGCGGGAGGCCGGCAAGATCCGAGAAGCGGGCAGCGAGCTTCATCGTCAGCGGGTCCTCCGGGCCTCCGTGCCGACGCTCGAGCGCGGTGATCTCCGATATCGCGTCAGCGCACATCGGCTCACCCGCGCTCGCAGCACCCAGAAGCAAGCAGCAGAAGCTCAGGTAGTAATACTCCTCAGGCACCTCCTGCGCATCTTCTCGCAGTGCCGCAGATTCACGCACCTTACGGGCAGCAAGAAGAATCGCTGGCGCCGCTGAGACGGGGAGCGGCGTGACTCTGGGCGTCAGCAGACGGAGAACCTGCAGCATCCAATAACCATTGATCGGAGATGGAAGCTTATCGCCGTCTCCGCCCACATAATGCTCGACCTCCGCACTGAGATACCGGCCCACCTGCTCTCCCGAAGCTCGTTCGAGAAGCATATCGGTGAGCGCCTCCGGTTGGATCTCCACCCCGACGTCGTAGAGGTCGTCACGGATCCAATGCAGCGGCTCGCGGCCCTCGGCGTCCCGACGCACCGCGAGTTCGACGTATTCCACAAGCGTCGACTCGAGCGTCGCTCGAGCCTCAGCCTCAGCAGCCAGTGAGGCGAGAAGCTGATTCGGATCGTCGTCATCGGCGACGAGGCAGGCGACAAGCACCGCCGCGCCATGAACACACAGATGCTGTGAGGCGGCGAGCGGATCGTTGTACCGAGCTCCGCAGGTGCAGTGGAGCGTCACCGGCCACGACAGCGAGATCCTGGCAACGTGCGGTGGCACCGTTGAGACGATCCCCTCCGCGACGTTGGAGCTATTGTCCATCAGGTAGTCCACGTTCGAGGCACGACGCACAGCCTCCGGAAGGACGTGGAGCCCGGCGAGTCTCGTGAGGTCGCTGAGGCGGATCTCTTTGCTCATGGCAGAAGCATCGCGGACGGGTGTGACAGTGCGAGAGCTGGAGCGATCCGTTAGGTATGTCGGAGCCCGCTCGTACGCTTCTACCCATCTCAGACCGGCGCGTCAGCGAGGAGAAGCCGCCATGACCGACATGAACCTGCCGCGGATCCTGCAGGACGATAAGTCCACGCATCAGGAGGCGGTGGACCGCCTCAGGGACTACTGCTTCTCGACCCGCCTCCTCCCCGCGAAAAGCGGCGCACACGCAAACCCGCTGACATTGCCGTACTTCACGGGATCTCGCTTCGAAAGCTTCGGTCAGCAGCCGGGGACCGAGAACGAGATCACGGCATCAGATCTTCTGTCACTCTCCCTGCTGTCTGTACCCATCAAGGCGGACGCGACGCTCATCATCATCGAGGAGCGCAGAAGCCGCATCACAGAGCTCTTGCAGGAGCTGCCGACGGACAAGGACCTCGGCGAACTGGATGAAGAGACGTTCTGCTCGATGCTCGGTGCAGAACGGACGGCGGGATCGGCCAGTCCTGGCCAGGAGCTCTGGGATCTCCTGCGTGGCAATGGGCTCGACGGGAGGATCGGCATGGGACCGGTGCGGGTGAGCAAGCTACTCGCGCGCAAACGGCCGCGGCTCGTGCCGATCTACGACACGCAGGTCGCGACGGCCTTCGATCTCCGGGACTCACGCGGATACTGGAAAGAGTTCCACAGCATCATGCGACCCGAGGTCGGGCTCGCCGATCGCCTCAGCCGCATCCGCACTGAAGCAGGGGTTGTCGAGTCGGACATGTCCCTCCTCCGCGTGATGGACATCCTCGTCTGGCATGCGCAGAAGTACACGGACGAGACGTGGCGGGATCGCGTGCTCTCCACGCCGTGAGTTGGCGACACGCGCCAGTCCCTCACCCCAGCAGGAACTCCGCCACGCGCGTGATGTAGCCGGGCCGGTCCGCGAAGTAGGAGCCGCAATGGCCTGCACCCTCGGTGAGCTGGAGCGTCGTCCCCTCCCCCGCGGCGGCGGCGAGCTCGTGGGCATGTGCGACGGGAACAACCTCGTCGGCCGTGGAATGGAACAGGAGGACCGGGCGCGGAGCGATGCCTCTGATCGCCTCCGTCGGCCGCACCTGCGCAAAACCGTAGCCATACACGGCGCGGGTCGCGGCATCGACCAGACTCGCCGCCGCGCCGGGCAGGCGCATCGCCGCAGCGGCCGCGGCGATCACCCCGTGCATGTGGGCGAAGGCGGAGTCCGCGACCACGCGTTCGATGCCGTCGTCCTCTGCCGCGACCAGCAGCGAGACCGCCGCGCCCATCGAGAACCCCACAAGCGAGATGCGCGCCCCCGGCACCCGGTCTCGTACCCAGGCGATTGCGGCGCGCAGGTCCTGCTGCTCGTGGAAGCCGAGTGACTGCTTCCCGTCGCCGGACTCGCCGTTGCCGCGGAAGTCGTACAGCAGCACGCTTATCCCGGCTCGTCGCAGCCCCGTACCGATGCCCAGCAGCTGCGACTTGTCGCCACGAAACCCGTGGGAGGCGATCACCACGTCAGCGCTGCCGGGCGCTTCCATCCACCAGCCACGCAGCTGTGCCCCATCAGCCGCGGTGAACTCCACGTCCTCGAACGCGGTCTGCAGTTCGAAGGGCGTGAAGGTGTACAGCAGCTCGGGACGATGGGGGCCGTTGATCATGCGCGCTCCCACCAGCCCACCCGCGACGCTGAGGACGGCGGCACCTGCGGCGGTGGTACCGAGGACGGATGCGAGCCGAGAGCTGGACCAGCGAGGCCTGATGCCCGCCGCGTCACGCGAATGCTGTGCGCTCATGCGTCGGGCCCGTCCTGTTCCGCGTCGCGCTCGCGCCGCATGTCTGCCACCAGGGCGTTCATGTAGTCGTGGACGTCCTCGTAGCTGAGCGCCTGCTCGTCGCGGCGCGGTGGGATGCCTCCCTCGAAGGCACCGCCGTGCCAGGCCATCGAGTCATCCGGCAAGCTCGGGTCATCATCGCGCCACAGGTCCAGCGGGATGTGGTGTGCGGCGAGGTCACGGGCAATGACATCGGCCCCGGCTGCATCACCGGCCCGTTGCAGCACGTCCACGAGCAGGGACTGCGCCGCCCAGGCCGTCGCATCGAGCTCCCGGTCCGCGCCCGGTGTGATCGACTCCTGCACCAGCGCGATGAAGCTCGCCGCGAGATCCTCCGCGCCGTCCTCGTGATGGTCCTTCGCGACCCTAAGGGCGACCTGCGGCACGAGCTCTCGCACCTCCCACAGCACTGCGGCGCCCACCAGGGCCATGCCGACGCCGGTCGGGAAATCCGGGTCGAGCGCGATCGCGGAGGTGGGGGCACGGCCCGCCCGACGGGCGTCATCGGCGGCGAGAAACGCCTCCACGGCATTGGCGATCGCGGCGCGCGCCCGCTCGGGGTCCCGCAGCGTGACCTCCGCATCACCGCGCGGCAGGCCCAGCCGACGGGCCACGCGCTGGAACGGGAAATCCGGCCGGTCCAGGCTCGAGGCGCGGGCACGGTCGAGGGCGGAGTGCTCGTCCGGAGCGGCGCGGTAGGCAGGGCGGGGATCCTCGCTCATCGCTCCACCGTACCCGGGCCAGGTAGCGCGCTCGCGCGCCCGCTCACGGCGCCCGCTCACGGCTCGGCCAAGTCGCTATCGTGCCGCCACGCCGCCGCTGGTCGACACGCCGTCACGCCGTCACGCCGTCGGCGGCCACCACGCCGACACGCCAACGCAGGCCGCCGAGTGCACCGATCTGAGCCGAATCGGGCACGAAACGGTGCACTCGCGCGTGGGAGATGGCGTGTCGAGCGCAGGAAGGAGGTTCAGACAGGCGGGGAGCACCAGCAGGAAGCGGGTCAGTGCCCAGGCCAGCGGCCGATGGGCACAGCGCCCCGGACGGTGCGCCGAGCAGGCGCTGGGGCTCAGTGTCCTCGCAGGCGATCCAGGGCCTGCTGCAGGTCTTCCGGGTAGCGGGAGGTGAAGGTGACCTCCTGGCCGCTGGCCGGGTGGATGAAGCTCAGCTCCATCGCGTGCAGCCACTGGCGTTCGAGCCCCAGGCGCGTGGCGAGCGTGGGGTCCGCGCCGTACAGCGGATCCCCCACCAGGGGGTGGTGCAGCGCGGAGAAGTGCACGCGGATCTGGTGGGTGCGGCCGGTCTCGAGCTCGATGCGCAGCAGCGTCGTGCCCGGCAGCTCCTCGAGCGTCGAATAGTGCGTGATCGAGGGCTTCCCGCCGCGCGCCACCGCGAACTTGTAGTCATGGTTCGGGGACCGGCCGATGGGCGCATCGATCGTGCCCTCGGGCTGATCCGGGGCACCCTGGCAGATGGCGTGGTACACCTTGCCGACCTCGCGGGCGCGGAAGGCATCCTTGAGCGTGGTGTATCCGCGTTCGGTGCGGGCGACCACCATGAGCCCGCTCGTGCCCACGTCGAGGCGGGAGACGATGCCCTGCCGTTCCGGGTCGCCGCTGGTGCGGATCGTGACCCCGGCCGCGGCCAGATGCCCCAGCACCGTGGGCCCGGACCAGCCGGCGCTGGGATGCGCGGCAACCCCGACGGGCTTGTCCACCACGACGATGTCCTCGTCCTGGTGGATGAGGCTCATGCCAGGGGCGATCTGCGGACTCACCTGCACCGCGGGCTTCTCCTCGGGCAGCTCGACGTAGAGCATCGCCCCGGGTGCGAGCCGCTGCGATCGGGTGGCGACCACGGCGCCGTCGATCTCCACGAGCCCCGCGGTGACGAGGTCCGCCGCCCGCGTCCGGGAGAGTCCCAGCATGCGCGAAAGGCCGACATCCACCCGCTCTCCGGCCAGGCCGTCCGGGATCATGAAGGTGCGCGAGCTGCTCACGATTCCCCCTCACGGCGCGCCGACGTGGGCTCCGCATCCACCGGGCCCGCGTCACGCAGCGTCCGGTCCGCGCGTTCCTCCCCCTCGTCGCGCGTGGCGTCCTGCTCCTGCGCGGCCTCGTCGGACCGACGTGCCTCACGCTCGGCGGGCTCCTCGGCCTCGGCACGCGCCGGGTCGGCGGCCACGCCGAACAGGCCCAGCGCCACCACGAGGATCGCGCCGCCCACCACGGCCATGTCCGCCACGTTGAACACCGGCCAGTTCGGCAGTTCGAGGAAATCCACGACGGCGCCGCGGAACGGCCCGGGCTCGCGCAGCAGACGGTCATAGATGTTGCCGAGTGCCCCGCCCAGGATCAGCCCGAGCGCCGCCGTGTACCACAGCGAGCGCACCGAGGTGACGGCAAAGATGATCACGCCCAGGACGATGAGGATCTGCAGGATCGTCACCACCGGGGTGATCTCCGCGCCCATTCCCCAGGCTGCCCCCGTGTTGTACAGCAGGGTCAGCTGCAGCAGCTCGCCGATCAGCGGCTGCGGCTCCAGCAGCGGCAGGTTCGCCTCCGCCCAGTTCTTGGTGATCTGGTCGATCACCGCGAGGACCGCGCCGATCAGCCCCATCAGCATGAGCACTCGGGCACGGCTCAGACGGCGACGAGCGCCGGACCCCTGGGGCCCGACGCTCGCCGCGGTGGAGCGATGGGAACTCACAGGCCGAAGTTCGCCTGCTTGTCCTGCGTCTCGCTGGTGTCGAGATCGCGCAGCTGGTTCTCCAGGTAGTTGCGCAGACGGTTGCGGTAGTCGCGCTCGAAGTTGCGCAGGCCCTCGATGGTCTTGTCGAGCTCGGCCTTGCGGCTCTCGAGGTCGGCGAGGGTGGTGCGGGACTTCTCCTCGGCCTCGCCGACGATACGGCGGTGCTCCTCATTGGCCTCGGCGATGAGTCGATCGCGCTCATCCTCACCGTTCTGCACGTACTCATCGTGCAGGCGGTTCGCCAGGGCGATGATGCCCGCGGCGTCGGTGGGGCGATCAGCGCCGGCGGCGGGAGCCTCGGCGACCGGGGCGGGCTGCTCGTCGGCGACCGGCTCCACGGCGGCGGTGTCCTCCTCCGCCGGGGCAGGCTGGTCCTGCGAGGCATCGGCAGGAGCGGCGAACTCGTCCTCGTGCACGTCCTGGCTGCCATCGGCCGCGGCCGCAGCGCCGGACTCGAGCTCGGCGATGCGGTTGTGCGCCTCCTCGAGCTCCTTCTTCAGGCGCTCGTTCTCCGCGATCAGCTCCTTCAGACGAGGCTCGACATCGTTGTCGAGGAAGTTGTCTACCTCGTCCATGTCGTAGCCCTCGGAGAAGCGGACCGGGGTGAACCGCTGATTCTGCAGGTCTTCAGGCATCAGAGCCATGGGTCACCTTTTCATCGTTCTCAGTCATGGATGCGCTGATGCGCGCAGTGCGTTCAGCCTAACCGATCACGGCCCCTCGGCGAATCAAGGCAGGTCCCGACGCTGCCGAGAGCCCGGCCTTTCTCAGTTCACAGCGCGAGCGGCGCGAGGATGCGCAGCAGGATCCAGCCCACCAGCAACAGGAGCATGAGGCTGAGGTCCAGGGCCACGGCGCCGATGCGCAGCGGTGGGATCAGACGGCGCAGGAACTTCACCGGTGGGTCCGTCAGCGTGTAGACCACTTCGAACAGCACCAGCACCATTCCGCGGGGCCGGAAGTCGCGCGAGTACCCCCGGATCCACTCGAGCACCAGGCGCGCCAGCAGCAGGAGCAGATACAGCAGCAGCGCGATATACGCCACCCCTGCCAGCAGCTGCACGGCGGCCGCTCAGCTCTGGTTGTAGAAGCTGCCCTCGTCGGCGGAGGTGTCTCCGTCGACCTGGACGAACTCCGGGGAGAGCAGGAACACCTTGGAGGTGACGCGCTCGATCGTGCCGCGCAGACCGAAGACCAGGCCGGCGGAGAAGTCCACCATGCGCTTAGCGTCGCCGTCCTGCATGTCCGAGAGGTTCATGATCACCGGCACACCATCGCGGAAGGACTCGCCGATGGCCTTCGCGTCGTTGTAGGAGCGCGGGTGGATGGTCGTGATGCGGTGCATCGACTCCTCCGCGGCCGGGGACATGGTCACCACATTGTGATTGTGGTGCTGACGGATCGGGGTCACCTGGGCCTCCCGTTCTCCTGCGGGCTCGGGACCGCGCTCGGTGCGGCGGGACGGGTAGGTCTCCTCCGGCCCGTCCTCGTAGTACTCGTCGTCGACCTCATTGGCGAGGCCGAGTGCGACCATGGCGTTGCGCCAGCTTCCCATCGCAGTTCTCCCAGTTGTTGTTCGCGCTGACCTGGGCTCCGGGGAAGCACGGGGAGTGCGTGGGAGCCCTTGTGCTGCAAGCTACCGCAGCCTGTTCCCAGCGCCGGGGAGGTGCCCGGCGTGTCGTGGGTGTGTCGGGCGTGGCACGGCCGACGAGCGCTCAGGCCCGATGGATCACTCCGGCGAAGCGCCCCGTGCGCGAGCTGCGGCGGTAGGAGTAGAAGCGCTCGTCCTCGAGGGTGCAGGGCGCAGCCGCGTCGATCCCCTCACCAGGCACGCCGGCACTGACAAGGGCCTGCACCGCACCGGCCCGCAGATCCAGGGCCGGGGTGCCCCAGGAGGTGGTGGCGGCCGTGGCACCAAGCCGCCCCGCGGCGTCCTCGCGCATCGCCGCAGGCACTTCGTAGCAGTGCCCGCAGATGGAGGGGCCGATGGTGACCTCAAGGTCCGCGGGCTGCGCACCGAGCTCCCCCATGGCATGGACGGTCTGCTGCAGGATGCCGTCCAGCAGGCCGCGCCGACCCGCATGCGCTGCGGCGATGACGCCGGAGACCGGATCGGACAGCAGCACGGGCAGGCAGTCGGCGACCATGATCGCGAGCGCCACATCCGTCCGATCGGTCACCAGAGCATCGGCGGTGCGCAATGGCACATCGCCGGTGACCGGCAGGGTGTGCACGTCAGCAGAGTGGACCTGCTCCACGAACACCAGCGGCAGCCCGACGTGCGCGGCCAGCAGCTCGCGGTTGCGCGCCACCGCGGCGGGCTCATCGCCGACGTGGCGGGCGAGGTTCAGCCCCGCGTGCTCCCCCGCGCTGACACCTCCGCGCACGGTGGTGAACAGGGCACGGGCCCCGCGATGCCGCGAGGCCCGTGCCAGGTCAAGACCGGGGGTCACTTGAGGAACGAGGGCAGATCCAGGTCGTCGTCGTCCTGCGGGGGCTCCTCGATGTGCGGGGGCCGCTGCGGGGAGTGCTGCTCCGGGGCGCGCGGGGCCGGCTGCGGGGAGTAGCCGCCGCCCTGCGGGGCGTCCTCGGCATCGGCCGCATCGAGCACCTCGGTCTCGGGCTCCGGGGCGCTGGGCCGGGACGGCGAGAACGTCTGCTGCGGCTGGCCCCAGGCACCGGCGGCGGCCGCCGGGCGCGGCACCTCGGAGCGCTGCTCGGAACCACGCTGCGGCTCCGGCCGCGGCGGCACGGCGGGACGCTCTCCGGCGCCGCTCTGGTCGCCGCGCGGAGCGGGACGCTGCTGCGGGGCGACGTCGGGGCGCGGGGCGGGGTTGCCGCCTTCGAAGCCGGCGGCGATGACGGTCACGCGCACCTCGTCGCCCAGGGCGTCGTCGATCACGGAGCCGAAGATGATGTTCGCATCGGGGTGCGCGGCCTCCTGCACCAGGCGGGCGGCTTCGGAGACCTCGTACAGGCCCAGGTCGCTGCCGCCCTGGATGGACAGCAGCACGCCGTAGGCGCCGTCGATCGAGGCCTCGAGCAGGGGGCTGGAGACGGCGAGCTCGGCGGCCTGCAGGGCCCGGTCATCGCCGCGGGCGGAGCCGATGCCCATCAGGGCGCTGCCGGCTCCCTGCATCACGGACTTCACATCCGCGAAGTCGAGGTTGATCAGGCCCGGAGTGGTGATGAGGTCGGTGATGCCCTGCACGCCGGACAGCAGGACCTGGTCGGCGGACTTGAAGGCGTCGAGCATCGAGACCTGCTTGTCCGCGATGGACAGCAGACGGTCGTTGGGGATGACGATGAGGGTGTCCACCTCGGCCTGCAGGGCGGCGATGCCGGACTCGGCCTGGGTGGAGCGGCGCCGTCCCTCGAAGGTGAAGGGGCGGGTGACCACACCGATGGTCAGCGCGCCGAGGCTGCGGGCGATCTTGGCGACCACGGGGGCGCCGCCGGTGCCGGTGCCGCCGCCCTCACCGGCGGTGACGAAGACCATGTCGGCCCCGCGCAGGACCTCCTCGATCTCCTCGGCATGGTCCTCGGCGGCCTTCTTGCCCACCTCGGGGTCTGCGCCGGCGCCGAGCCCGCGGGTGATCTCCTTGCCGACGTCGAGCTTGACGTCGGCGTCGGACATCAGGAGGGCCTGGGCGTCGGTGTTGATCGCGATGAACTCGACGCCCTTGAGGCCGGACTCGATCATGCGGTTGACGGCGTTGACGCCGCCGCCGCCGACGCCGACGACCTTGATGACTGCGAGGGAGATCTGGGTTCCGGCCACGTTTGGTCCTTGCTCTTGTCGTTCCTGGTGGAGAGGGCCCGCGGGCCGCCTGGTCTCGATCCTCCGAAACCCTCGACCTCGAGTTGAGGTTCAGACTTCGGGGCTCCTCTCCTTTCCCTCGACGCTAAGGACCGGTGCGACCTGGTGCAAACACCACGGGTGCGTGTCGCCGAGCGGAGCACCTCCGGGGCAGCGTTCAGCGGGTGACGGGCGCAACCGGGGAGGAGACGTCGATGACGCTGCCGGGCTCACCCAGCAGCGCCTGGACCACATCGGCCTTGAGCGCGGCGTCCTCCGCATCGCCCCACACCACGGTCTTGGTGCCGCCGTCCTCGAGCTGGAGGGTGAGGGTCACATCGGCGTCGGAGGAGGCGGTGATCTCGGTGGTCGCGCCGCGCAGCGGATCAGGCAGGGTCTCCAGCACCGCGATCATCGCGGCGGCGGCGCCCTCGGGATCGGCCGACGGGGTGGTGATGGCCAGCGGCATGAGCGATGCGCCGTCCGCCGCGGCCTCGGGCAGCTCCTCCCCCGTGCTGTCCAGGATGGCGGTGGTGCCGTTCGAGCGCTTCAGCTGTGCGACCGGGGTGCCTTCGGTGACGGTGACGACCACCCCGTCGGGCCAGGAGCGCTCCACTTCGGCGGTGCTCACCCCGGGGACCGCTTCGACATCGGCGCGGATCTGGTGTGCGGGCAGCAGCAGCAGGGGGCCGTGGGCCTGCTGCGCGGCGGCCTGCTCCACGGCGGCGGGGTCGACGTAGCCGGTGCCCTGCACGTCGATGCGCGCGATCTGCAGGGCGGGGAGGAACACGGCGGCGGCGAGCGCCGCGCCGAGCACCAGCGCCAGGCCAGCGAGCGAGGCGATCATCTGGCGCCGACGGCGCCGCCAGGGCCGCCCGGTCACGAGCTCGCGGAACCGGTCGGCGGCCTCGACCACCCGGCCGCGCGCGGGGGTCTCCTCGGCGGGGGCGGGCTCGGGGCGGGGCCGTCCGACGCTGCGCGATCCCTGCGTCGGGCGGGTGAGGGTCCCCTCCGCCGTCGACGCGCTGCTCTTCGCCTGCCGAGGTGCAGGTGCGGTCGGCGGTGTGGCCACACCGGCAGGCGTCGGCGATGATGTTCGCCGCCGCCGCGCCGTCCCCTGCGGCGCCGTCCCCTGCGGCGCCGTCCGCGGCGGAGTGGGCCGGGCCGACGACCGGCCGGTGCCGCGGGGGCGCGGGGCGCTGGGCCGACGAGCCATCACGGGGCCTCCGCGGCGGCGAGGGCGGTCATCACGCCGGGGGTGAGCTGGTCGATGCTGCCCGCGCCGAGCATGAGCAGCACATCCCCCTCGGCAGCGACCGCAGCGACCGCCGCTGCCGCCTGGTCATCCGCCTCCAGCGAGGTGACCTGATCTCCGGCGAGCTCGGTGATGGTGCGCGCAGTGACGGTCGGGTCGGGGTCCTCGCGGGCGGCGTAGATCGGCAGCACCCAGGTGCGATCGGCGTCTTCGAGAGCACTGGCGAACTGTGCGGCGAAGTCGCGGGTGCGGGAGAACAGATGCGGCTGGAACACGGTGAGGACGCGCCCGCCCTGCTGCGCGGCGGTGACGATGCCGCGGGCGGCGGCGATCGCGGCAGCCACTTCCCGCGGATGGTGGGCGTAGTCATCCACCACCGTCACCCCTGCGACGGTGCCGGCCACATCGAAGCGCCGGGCGGCCCCCGTGAACCCGGCGAGCCCCGCGGCGAGGGCCCGGGGATCGGCCGACGGGTCCGCGGCTGCGGTCGCGGCGAGGGCGCCGAGCGCGTTCAGGGCATTGTGGTGGCCGGTGACCGACAGCTCAAGGTCGAGCGGACCCGCGGGACTGTACACGGTGATCGCAGTGCCGCGCGGGCCGGGCTGTTCGCGGACCAGGCGCCAGGCGGCGTCCTCGGCCGTGCCATAGGTGAGGACCGCGATGCCCCGTGCCGCGGCCCGGTCCCCGAGGGCGCGGGCCCCGTCGTCATCGGCACACACCACGAGGGTGCCGCCGCCCGCGATCCGGGCGGTGAGGGCATCGAAGGCCGCGGTGAGATGCGCGGCATCGCCGTGGAAGTCCAGGTGATCGGGCTCGAGGTTCGTCACCACGAGGGAGCGGGGCGTGAAGGCGAGGAAGGAGCCGTCGGACTCATCGGCCTCCACGACCGCCAGACGCTCCCCCGCCGCATCGCCGCGCGCCGGATCCGCAGCGAACCCGGCGTTGCGGCCGAGGTCGGGGACGGCCGCGCCCAGCGCCCAGGCGGGATCGTGCCCCGCACCACGCAGCGCCGCGACGGCCATGCCGGTGGTGGTGGTCTTGCCATGCGTGCCAGCGACGGCCACGAGCTCTCGCGAGCCCAGCAGCCCGGCGAGCGCCGCGGCACGGTGGATGACGGGGATGCCGCGTTCGCGGGCGGCGCGGACCTCGGGGTTGTCCGCCCGCACGGCGGTCGAGACAATCACGAGATCCAGGTCCGGGGCGAGCAGCGCGGCGTCGAAGCCGATGCCGATGCGGGCCCCGGCCGCGCGCAGGGGGCCGATGAACTGGCCGTCCTGGGAGTCAGAGCCGCTGACGGTGTACCCGGCCTCGAGCGCGAGGCGGGCCACAGCGCTCATGCCGGCACCGCCGATGCGCACCACATGCACGGAGCGCACCGGCAGCTCGGCGGGCCAGTCGGGTCGGGTGATGACCTCGCCGGGACGCAGGATCGTGCGAGGCGTCAGGGGCTCATCAGCACTTACCTGCCCAGTGTCCATCGGCCCAGCGCTCATCGGCCCATCTCCTGGTCCGCGGGCGGCAGGGGCGGCTCCTCACCGCGGACGGCGGCGATGATGACATCGGCCATCACCTCCGCGGCGTCGGTGATGCCGAAGGCGCGGGCGGCGCGCGCCATCTCATCGCGGCGGTCGCCGTCGCGCAGCAGCGGCAGCACGGCGGTGCGCAGATGCTCCGCATCCAGCTCGGCATCGGGCACCATGAGCGCTCCCCCGGCCTCCACGACATCCTGGCCGTTCAGAGCCTGCTCGCCGTTGCCGATCGGCAGGGGCACGAGCACGGCCGGTAGGCCGACGGCGGTCAGCTCGCACACGGTCCCTGCTCCAGAGCGGGTCAGAGCGAGGTCCGCGGCGGCATAGGCGTCTTCCATCGCGGAGACGTATTCGAGCACCCGGTAGCCGGGGACCTCGGTGATGCCCTCGGCCTTGCCGCGGCCGGTGATGTGGAGGATCTGGGCGCCGGCGGCGGTGAAATCTTCGGCGGCCTCGGCCACGGCGGTGTTCAGCCGCTGCGCGCCGAGGGAACCGCCGGTTGCCAGCAGCACGGGCCGGGCCGGGTCCAGGCCGAAGCCGCGCAGGGCGTCATCGCGGCGGGCGGCGCGGTCCAGATGGGCGATGCCCTCACGCATGGGCATACCGATGCGGTGCGCGCCGGGCAGGGTGGAGCCGGGGAACGCGGTCAGCACCGCGGCGGCGCGGCGGGCACCGAGACGGTTGGCGAGCCCCGGCCGGCGGTTGGCCTCATGCACCACCAAGGGCCGTCGCAGCGAGCCGGCCGCGAGGTAGGCCGGCGGGCACACGTATCCGCCAAACCCGGCGACCACGTCGATTGCGCGGTCGCGCAGCAGGCGCCGCACCTGCCGCACGGTGGCGGCGAAGCGGACCGGGAAGCGCACCGCGGCCCCGTTCGGACGGCGCGGGAAGGGGACCTTCTCGATGGTGGCGAGCTCGTACCCGGCGGCGGGGACGAGATCCGCCTCGAGTCCCTCGGCGGTGCCGAGCACGAGGATCTCCGCCTCGGGGGTGCGGCGGGAGAGCTGGGCGGCGGTGGCGAGCAGCGGCGAGACATGACCGGCGCTGCCGCCGCCGGCCAGCAGGATGCGGGGCGCGGCGGTGGTGGTCATCGGGTCCTTCGAGATGCGGTACGGCGGGAGCGCCCACGGCGGCGGCGCGTGCGGGTCCGTCCGGACGCGGGCTGGGTGGGGGGCGCAGAGGTGGAGCGGGCGGGGGCGGGCAGGATCGAGATGGAGCGGCGCACCGTGCCCATGCGGGCGCCGATGGCTTCGGCGGCGCCCGGTTCGCGCCGCGCGAAGGACAGCAGCACGCCCAGCGCGGTCATCGAGGCCAGCAGTGCGGAGCCACCGGAGGAGATGAAGGGCAGGGGCACGCCGATCACGGGCAGCAGCCCGGTGACCACCATCATGTTCACGAAGGCCTGCCCCAGCAGCCAGGCGCTGATACCGGCCACGGTGATCTGCTGGAAGTGATCCTCCAGGCGGTTGATCATGCGGAACATGATCAGGGCCAGGGCCGTGAAGAGGGCGAGCACGCCGAGGGTGCCGATGAGCCCCAGCTCCTCGCCGATGATCGCGAAGATGTAGTCGTTCTCGGCGGCGGGCAGGCGCCCCCACTTCTGGCGGGATTCGCCCAGGCCCACGCCCCACCAGCCGCCTTCGGCCAAGCCCATCATCCCCTGCTGGGACTGCAGGCAGGAGTCGCCTTCACAGGTGCCGTGCAGCCAGTTGTTGATGCGGGCCATCCGGTTGCCGCTGGTGATGGTCAGGGCGATCACTCCGGCCAGGCCCACGAGGCCGGCACCGACGAACCAGCGGCGCGGCACTCCCGCCACCCACACGGCGCCGGCCACGAGCATGCACATCACGAGCGTGGTGCCGAGGTCATGCCCCCACACCACGAGCCCCAACGCGAGTCCCGCACCGGGCACAAGGGGGAACAGCAGGTGCCCGGGCCGGTTCAGCAGCGGTCGCTTCATGGCGAGCAGTGCCCCGAGCCAGATGGCGAGCGAGAGCTTGAGGAACTCCGAGGGCTGGAGGGTCTGGCCGGCGATGCGGATCCAGTTGCGGTTGCCGTAGACCTCCCAGCCGAGGCCGGGCACATGCACGAGGCACTGCAGCCCCAGGCCCAGGGCAAACAGGATCCAGGCGGTGCGCCGGTAGAAGCCCGGGGGCAGGATCGCCGCGGTCACCAAGCCCACCAGACCCATGGCCGCGAAGGTGCCCTGGCGCAGCAGGCCGGCGAATCCCGAGTCGCCGCGGGAGATGTTTCCCACCGAGCTGGAGGACAGCACCATCACCAGGCCGATCCCCACCAGCAGGGTGCCCACCACGATGAGGGCGTAGAAGTCCAGGGCCGGGGAGCGCAGCCACCCGGCGAGCTCCTCGCGGGCGCGGCCGCCGATATTGCCCAGCGGCTGTTCCTCATCGGGACGCAGCACCTGGGTGGAGCGGCGGCGCGGGGCCTGTGAGGCACGGCGCCTCGTGTCCTCCATCGTCATGCGCGCTCTCCTGGCAGTCGGGACACGGCCGCCGCGAACAGATCCCCCCGTTCCGCATAGTCACGGAACTGGTCAATGCTGGCGGCGGCGGGGGCCAGCAGCACCACATCACCCGCGGTGGCGAGCTCGTGGGCAGCGGCGACAGCCTCCTGCATGAGCCGGGATCTGTTCCCGACATCGTCAGTGTGGCCCGGATCGACCCGGTGGACGGGGACCTCGGGCGCGTGTCGGGCAAGTGCCTGGGTGAACGCGGCGGCCTCCGTGCCCAGCAGCACCACGCCCACAAGACGCGAGGCATTGTCGGCCACGAGCGCGTCGACGTCCGCGCCCTTGGTATCCCCACCGGCGATCCACACGGTGCGCTCGGCTGCGCGCAGCGACGCGGAGGCAGCAGCGGGATTGGTGGCCTTCGTGTCATCGACGTAGCTCACGCCGTCGATGGTGGCCAGGTGCTGGGCACGGTGTCCGCCCAGCTGATAGCTGCGCAGGCCCTGCTGGACAGCGATGGGCTCCACGCCGTAGGCGCGGGCGAGCGCCGCGGCGGCCAGGGCATCGAACACCAGGTGGGGGCCGACGCCGTGGGGCGCGAGGTGGGTAAGGTCCTCGAGGGTGGCGAGCTCGGCGGCGGCGCGGCGACGCTCCGCGATGAAAGCGCGATCCACAAGGATGCCGTCGACCACCCCGAGCTCACTGAGCGCGGGGGTGCCGAGCGTGAGGCCGATGGCTCGCGCGCCCTCGGCCACATCGGCCTGTTCCACGAGGTGCCGGGTGGCGTCATCGGCGACGGTGTAGACGCAGGCGGTGCGCACGCCCTCAAAGATGTGGCCTTTCGCGGCGGCGTAGGCCTCTGCGCCACCGTGCCAGTCCAGGTGGTCCTCGCTGATGTTCAGCACCGCGGCGGCCTCGAGGTCCAGATGCTCGGTCCAATGCAGCTGGAAGCTGGACAGCTCGAGGGCCAGCACGTCATACCCCTCGGGGTCCAGGGCCGCTTCGATCACCGGCAGTCCCACGTTGCCGCAGGCAGTGGCGCGCAGTCCGGCCGCGCGCAGGATCGAATCGAGCATCGTCACGGTGGTGGTCTTGCCGTTGGTGCCGGTGACGCCCAGCCACGCGGGACCGTCGGCGGCCTGCATGCGGCGGGCGAGCTCCACCTCGCTCCAGATCGGGATGCCGGCCGCGGCGGCGGCCGCCAGCAGCGGCTGATCGGGCCGCCACCCCGGGGAGGTGACCACGAGGTCGATCTCCCGATCCGTGGGCAGAGCGGTGGTGTGCTCGGCGCCGAGGCGTACCTCAACCCCGAGGACCTCGAGGATGCGGGCGCGTTCGCGCACCTCCTCGGTGTCCTTGCTATCCACGGCGAGCACGTGGGCGCCGCGCTGCATCGTCTGGTCGGCCACGGCGTAGCCGGAGACCCCGAAACCGGCCACGAGGATCCGCAGACCGCTGACGTCCAGGCCGGGCCACGGCCGCTGCAGGACGGGCACGACCGGGGCGGTCATGCGTTCAGCCCCGGCAGCGCATCGAGGTAGAAGATGCCCAGACCCAGTGCCGCCAGCACACCGGCGACGATCCAGAACCGCACCACAATGGTGACCTCGTTCCAGCCCTTGAGCTCGAAGTGGTGCTGCAGCGGCGCCATGCGGAACACGCGCTTGCGGGTGAGCTTGAAGCTGGTGACCTGGATGATGACCGACAGGGAGATGGTGACGAACAGGCCGCCGATGATGGCGCCGAGGATCTCGGTGCGGGTGACGATGGTCAGGCCCGCGATCGCCCCGCCCAGGGCGAGGGAGCCGGTATCGCCCATGAAGATCTTCGCCGGAGAGGTGTTCCACCACAGGAAGCCGACGCAGGCGCCGATGATCGCGGCGCACAGCACAGCCACGTCCAGCGGATCGCGCGCAGCGTAGGCGGTCGCGGGATCCGCGGCGCCCTCAAGGATGTTCATGCTCTGGCGCCACTGCCAGAAGCTGATCACCAGGTAGGCGGTGGTGAACAGGATGGTCGCGCCCGTGGCCAGGCCGTCGAGCCCATCGGTCAGGTTCACGCCATTGGACCAGGCCGCGACGAGGAAGTTCGCCCACAGCGCGAAGAGGATCACGCCGATCACGGTGCCGAGGAACGCCAGGTCCAGCCAGGTGATATCCCGGACGAAGGAGATCATCGTCGAGGCGGGCGTGCGGCCGAGGTCATCCGGGAACAGCAGGGCCAGCAGTGAGAAGGCGGTGGCCACGACGAACTGCCCGAGCAGCTTGTAGCGGGGTCGCAGTCCGGTGGAGTCCTGCTGGGAGATCTTCAGGAAGTCATCCAGGAAGCCCACGATGCCCAGGCCCACGGCGAGGAACAGCACGAGCATCACGGAAGCGCTCGGTGATGACCACAGCACCAGGTGGGTGCCGAAGTAGGCGATGAGGACCGCGAGGATGATCGCGACGCCGCCCATAGTGGGGGTGCCGCGCTTGGTGGCGTGCGTGGTGGGGCCGTCATCGCGCACGAATTGTCCGTAGCCGCGGGCGGAGAGGAAGCGGATGTACAGCGGGGTGCCCAGGAATGACAGCACCAGCGCGGCGGCACCGGCGACGAGGATCGCGATCATGCGTTCTCTCCCGTCCGTGCGTCGGTCTCACAGGGGTGGCTGGCCTGCAGATGCTCCAGGAGCGGAGCGGTGATGCGGCGCAGTCCTGCGTCGCGCGAGGACTTCACAAGGACGACGTCACCGGGCTGCACCACCCGTTGTAGCACGGCGATCGCCTCATCGACGTCGGCGAGCAGCTCGGACTCCCCACCGAAGCTGCCCTCGAGGCTCGCTCCATGGTGCATGGCCGCCGCCCCGGAGCCGACGGCGTACAGCTGGGAGATGTTCAGCCGCACGGCCAACCGACCGATCTGGTCGTGCAGCATCGTGGACTCCTCCCCCAGCTCGAGCATCTCGCCGAGCACCGCGATGGTGCGGTGGCTGCGGCCCAGGTGGGCGAGGGTCTTGAGCGCCTGCCGCATGGAGTCGGGGTTCGCGTTGTAGGCGTCATCGATGATCATCGCGCCGCCGGCGCGGTGGACCTGCATGCGGTGCCCGGAGCCCAGACGCGCATCCTGCAGGGCCGCTGCCGCGGCGGCGGGGTCCACGCCTACGCTGATCGCGGCGGTCAGGGCGGCCAGGGCATTGCCGGCCTGGTGCTCGCCGAGCAGGTCCGGGCGCACCGCGTGCTCGCCGGGCGGGATGGGGGCGCCGTCCACGGTGGTGAGCCCCGCGGGGATCTGCAGGGTGAAACCGATGCGTGCCTCATCGTCCAGGGTGAGGTTCTCTCCGCGCACCTGCCCGGCATCGAAACCCCACGTGACCGACGGGGCGTTCGTGCGCTCGGCCATCGCGGCGACGCGGTGGTCCTCGGCGGCCAGCACAGCGCGGCCCGTCGGCTCGAGCGCCTCGACGAGCTCGCCCTTGGCCTGGGCGATCGCCTCCACGGACCCGAATTCGCCCAGGTGTGCGCTGCCGACATTGAGCACGAGCGCCACATCGGGGCGGGCGATCGCGGTGAGGTGGGCGATGTGGCCGATACCGCGGGCGCCCATCTCGAGCACCAGGAACCGGGTGGCGGGGGTCAGGCGCAGCACCGTCAGCGGCAGACCCAGCTCATTGTTGAAGCTGCCGACGGGGGCGATGGTCTCCCCGGCGCTGGCGAGCACGGTGCCCAGCAGGTCCTTGGTGCCGGTCTTGCCGGCGCTGCCGGTGATCGCCAACACGGTGAGCTGCGGGTTCTCCCGGCGGGCGCGCTCCAGCTGCGCACGGGCCAGAGCGGCGAGTGCCTCCTGGACGTCGCTCACCCGCACCGCGGGCAGGGTCAGATCCTCCGGGACGGTGCTCACCAGGGCCAGGGTCGCGCCGGCCGCGCGTGCGGCCTCCAGGTAGTCGTGGCCGTCGGCCTGCTCCCCGGCGAAGGCAGCGAAGAGATCACCGTCCCGCACCTCGCGGGAGTCGATGCGGGCGATCCCGGTGACCGTCTCGTCGCCGCGGGCACCGCCGACGAGCTCACCACCGGTGAGGTCAGCGATCTGCCGTGCCGTGGTCTCGAGCATGCTCAGCGTCCTTCGTCCGTGGGGGTGGTCTCGGCGGCTCCGTGCGGCGCAGCGGCGGCCGTGAGGGCCTCGCGCAGCTGGGCGCGGTCATCGAACGGCTGGACGATACCCCTGATCTCCTGTCCGCTCTCGGCTCCCTTGCCGGCCACCAGGATGGTGTCGGACACGTCGGCGATCTGCACCGCACGCCGGATGGCCTCTGCGCGGCCGTCCACCACGAGGACCTGGGCGGGGCTCGTCGCGGGAATGCCGGCAGCGACCTGCTCGCGGATCGCGGCGGGGTCCTCACTGCGGGGATTGTCATCGGTGACGATCACCACGTCGGCGAGCCGCCCGGCGACCTCCCCCATCAGGGGGCGCTTGGTGCGATCCCGGTCCCCGCCGGCCCCGATCACAGCGATGATCCGACGGGTGCTGGGCACCGCGCGCAGGGTGCCGAGGGCCTTCTCGAGGGCATCGGGGGTGTGGGCGAAGTCGACGACGCCGAGCACGGGCTGCTGGGCGACGGCCTCCATGCGGCCGGGCACGGTGCCGTGGGCGGCGAGCGCCGCATCGACCTCGTCTCCATGGTGTCCGAGGCCCGCGAGCAGCAGGTGCGCGGCGACCGTGTTGGCGACGTAGTGCGCTCCGGGCAGAGCGGCGTGCAGCTGCCGGGATCCCTCCGGGCTGTCGAGCTGGAAGGTGCTGCCGTACCCGTCGGGACGCACCTCACGGACGGTGTGATCAGCCTCGGTGCCGGGGATGGTCGCATAGGTCGTCACCGGGATCTGGGCCTCCTCGGCGAGGCGGCGGCCCCAGGCATCGTCCACGCAGATCACGCCGCGCCGGGCATGCGCAGGGGTGAACAGCTCGCGCTTGGCGGCGTAGTACTCCTCCATCGTCCCGTGGAAATCCAGATGGTCCTGGCTGAGGTTCGTGAACAGCGCGATGTCGTAGATGACCTCGTCAGCGCGGTGCAGGACGAGGGCATGGCTGGAGACCTCCATCGCGGCGATCTGCACACCGTCCTCAACCATGCGCGCGAAAATGCCGTGGACCTCCGGGGCCTCCGGGGTGGTGCGAACGGTCGCGATACGGTGCTCATCCCCATCGGCCCCGGTGTAGGTGGTGCCGGAGGTGCCGATCATGCCGCTCGGCACACCGAGGGCCTGCAGCGTGTGTACCACGGCGGTGGTCACCGAGGTCTTGCCGTTGGTACCGGTCACGCCGATGATGGCGAGCTGCCGGGCGGGTCGGCCCAGCACGGCAGCGGCCGCGAGCGCAGTGACGGCGCGGGGATCGTTGACCACCAGCGCGGGAAGGCCCGCCTGCGTGCAGCGCGGAGCCCCGGCGGCGTCGGTCAGGGCGAGGGCGGCCCCGCGCTCCTGCGCCTGGGCGGCGAAGTCGGCGCCGTGGGCGTTCGCACCGGGCAGGGCGCACCACAGGTCCCCCTCCTGGACGGAGCGGGAGTCGAGGGTGACACCGGTCAGCCACACTGCGGGGGCAGGGGGCTCCACACAGAGCAGCTGGGCAAGGTCAGTGGAGCTCATGCCTGCCGGGGTGCGGGGGCGGGCAGGCTCAACCGGACGGTTCTCATCGGGAGAGGTCATGCTCAGCTCACCACTCGTTCTCGAGCTCGCGGCCGGGCTGGCCAGTGGGGGCGATGCCCTGGTTCTGCAGGGCGAAGGCGGTCAGCTCCGAGAACGCCGGCGCGGCGGCCCGGGAGCCGGAGATGTAGCTGTTCAGCCCGAAGACGAACACCCCGACCACGAGCTCCGGGTCATCGGCCGGTGCGAAGCCGATGAAGGAGGCGGTGTAGGTGCCTCCGGGCACCTGGGCGGTGCCGGTCTTGCCGGCCACGGCGTAGCCCGGGATCGCGGCCGCATGCTCATCATCATCCACGGCGTTGTCCATCAGCTCGCGCATGGTCGCGGCGGTCTCGGAGGAGACCACGCGCGTCTGCTCGGGCTCACCGAGGGGCTTGATGCTGCCATCGGCCTGCCGCACTCCCTGGATCAGGGAGGGCTGCACGCGCACCCCGTCATTGGCGAAGGTGCCCACGGCGGAGACCATCTGCAGGGCGTTCACGGAGTAGCCGTGACCGAAGGCGGTGGTGTAGCGGGTGCGGCCGGACCACTGCGACACGGGGTGGACCACCCCCGCGGCCTCAGCCGGCAGTTCGATGCCGGTGCGCTCCCCCAGACCGAAGGCGCGCAGGTAGTCGTAACGCACTTCGGGGCTGACGGTCTCGGCGATCTGCACCGTGCCCACATTGGAGCTGTTCTTGAGCACCCCGGCGGCAGTCAGCCGCTGCTCGGGGTGCTGATGGGAGTCCTTGACCCGCTCACCCTCGAACCACATCTCGTAGGGGATCTCGTACTGGCTCTCCGGGGTGACCGCCCCTTCCTCGATCGCTGCCGCGAAGGTGAAGAGCTTGCCCGTGGATCCGGGCTCGAAGACATCGGAGATGGCTCGGTTGCCGCGGTACTCCTCATCCGCGGCCCCGGGGTCATTGGGGTCGTAGGTGGGGTGCTCGGCCAGGGCCAGCACCTCACCGGTACGGGCATTGAGCACCACGGCGCTCGCCCCGGTGGCACCCCAGCTCTCCATCGCCGAGGCCGCCACCTGCTGCGCCTTCCATTGCAGGTCACGGTCGATCGTGAGCGCCACATCGCTGCCGTCGACGGCCTCGGTGGTCTCCTGCTTGCCCGTGGGGATGATCTGGCCCTGCGCACCCCGCTCATAGCTGGTGCGCCCATCGGTGCCCCGCAGCTGCTCATCGAAGGTCAGCTCGGTGCCGGCCCAAGCGGTGCCGTCGTCACCGACGAAGCCGAGGACGTTGCCGCCCACGGCTCCGGCGGGATAGATCCGCTCGGGCACCCGATCGGAACCGATCCCGGGGATCTTCAGGGACATGGCGGCATCGCGGACGGCCGGCTCCACCCCTTTGGCGAGGTACTGGAAGCCACGCTCGCCGGTGAGGGCCTCGCGGGTCTTCGCTGTGGACCAGCCGAGCACGGGCGCGAGGTCCCGGGCCGCCGCCTCCACACCCTCCAGCGGATCGTCGTCGCCGTACCCGGTGTACTGGTCCACCTGGAGCTGGTTGACCCACATGTCGTAGCGCTCCACGGAGCTCGCGAGCACCTCGCCGCGGCGATCCACGATGTCTCCGCGCATGGCGGGGATGACACGGGTGACGGTGCGCTGCTCGACGGCCTCCTGGGCGAGCGCCGTCGCGTCCAGGCCCTGCACCCACACCAGGCGCCCGGACAGCGCGAGCACCGCCACCATGATCATGACGATCAGGAGGCGGTGGCGGGTGCTGGGCTCCCCCACCCGGGCGGGTGGGATCAGCCCTCGGCGCCGACGTCGCGCTGCGGCCATATCAGTTCCCTTCGTTCCCCATGCCGTGGTAGGGCTCGGGCTCGTCGTAGATCTGGGCCGGCGGGACGGCTTCCTCGGCGGGCACCTCCGCCAGCTGGGGCGCACCCCCAGTCTGCTCCGCCGGGGCCGTCCGGCCGATGATCTGGCCCGTGTCGAGGTCGATATATCCGGGATCGGTCACCGGCACCATGCCGATCTCGCGAGCCTGCCGCTCGAGCTCCTGCGGGGTGCCCAGGCGCTCATTGGTCTCCTGCAGCCCCTGCTGCTCCTCGGTGAGGCGCTGGGACTGGATCTGCAGGCGGGTGATGCGGTAGCTCGCATCGGACATCTGGATGTTCATGAACAGCAGCGCCGCAAGCGTGGCGGTGACGATGAGGGTGCACAGCAGCGCAAACGGCAGGGAGCTGCCGCTGGCCTTCGGAGTGGCGACGACGGTGAGCTTCGGGCGCGCGGCGGCGCGGCCCTTGCGCACCGGGCGGAGGGCGGGCGCGTGAACGGCGGTGGTGCTGGCCATCTCAGTGTGCTCCCTGGGTGATGCGGGTGCGGACGAGGGCGCGCAGCCTCACGGAGGCGGCGCGGGAGTTGGTCTCGCGCTCGTGGGCGTCCGCCTGCCGGGCGCCGCGCACGAGTGGGCTGAAGGTGGGGCGGTGCTCCTCGAGCTCGACCGGCAGGCCGGGCGGCGCGCTGGAGCGGGTGCGGCGCGCGAACGCCGTTTTGACCAGGCGATCCTCACCGGAGTGGTAGGACTCCACGAGGATCCTGCCGTCGACCGCCAGGGCATCGAGGGCGGCCTCGAGCGCGGTGGCGAGGATCTCGAGCTCCGCGTTGACGGCGATGCGCAGCGCCTGGAACGTGCGCTTGGCCGGATGGCCTCCGCTGGCCTTGGAGGCGGCGGGGATCGCGGCATCCAGCAGCTGCACGAGCTGTCCGCTGCGGGTGATCGGAGCGTGCTCGCGCTGGTCGACGATGCGGCGGGCGATACGGCGGGCGAAGCGCTCATCCCCGTAGTCGCGCAGGATGCGCGCGAGCTCGGTCTCGTCGAGGTCGCGCAGCAGATCCGCGGCCGTGGGGCCGGTGGTGGGATCCATGCGCATGTCCAGCGGGGCGTCGGCGGCGTAGGAGAAGCCGCGCTCGGCGGTGTCGATCTGGAAGCTGGAGAGCCCCAGGTCCATCATGACGCCGTGGACGGCGGGGATCTGCAGGTCCGCGAGGACGTCGGGCAGCTGGTCGTAGGTGGCGTGCACGAGGGTGGCGCGCTCACCGACGCCGTCGTGGGCCAGGCGCTGCCGGGCGAGGTCCAGGGCCTGCGGGTCGCGGTCGATGCCGATCAGGCGGGCCTGCGGGCAGGCGCGCAGCACCTCGCTCGCGTGGCCGCCCATACCGAGGGTGGCATCCACGTGCACGGCGTCGGGGCGGTCGAGGGCGGGAGCGAGGAGCTGGACGCACTGCTCGAGCAGGACCGGGACGTGGCGCTCAGCGGCCGTACGGCCGGCGGTGGTCGGTTCCATGTCCCCCCTTCCCTGGATCGTGCGTGCTGTGTGCTGATGGCAGTGCGCTCCGGTCGCCCGGAGCCGGTCCCGCGCTGCGGGGCGGGGCCGTCCTGCCAGATTCCCCGTCGTTCCCGACCCGCCACCGGGGAAGTTGCGTCGGGGCGGGAACGACGAGAGGTCTCACAGGACGGAGTTCGGGCTCTCGGGCTCAGAACAGGCCCGGGATCACCTCCTCGGAGGTCTCGGCGAAACCTTCCTCCTTCTGCTCGAGGTAGGTCTCCCAGGCCGGGAGCGACCAGATCTCGAGCCGGTCGAGAGCGCCGATGACGGCGCATTCCCGGTCCAGCCCCGCATAGGTGCGCAAGTGGCCCGGGATGGTGATGCGGCCCTGCTTGTCCGGGATGACGTCCTCCGCGCCGGACAGCAGCACGCGCAGGTAGTCGCGGGTGCGCCGGTCGGTGGTGGGCGCCCGACGGGCCTCCTCGAGCTTCTGGCGGAACTCCATGAGCGGGTACACGGCGATGCAGTGCTCCTGCCCACGGGTCATGACCAGTCCCGAGGCGAGCTCGTCGCGGAACTTGGCCGGGAAGATCAGGCGCCCTTTCTCGTCGAGCTTGGGCGTGAAGGTGCCGAGGAACATCCGCGACCTCCTTCACCCGCCGCGCACGGCGATCCGAGCCCATCTCCTCCCAACGCGCCCCACTTTACCCCACTCCTCCCCACTAAAAGCCAGACCTTCCCGCGAACTGCCCGATTTCGGCTGCATCTTTGCAGGTCACGAGGGTGGGGAGAGGTGGAGGGAGATCCACGTCGCGTGGCGCAGATGGAGACAGTGCGGCGCCCTCACCGACCGCCTCCCCGCCGCTCTGAACGACCGGGCGCTCTCATCAGTGCAGGTCAGAAGCCCGCGGTGCAGGTATTGCGCGACGCGGGGAGTCCGGTGGAGGGATGGGGAGGGTCCCGGTGGAGGGATGTGGGGAATGGCGTGGAAAGGGCGAGCGGAGCTGCTCGCAGCGTGCACGACGACGGCCCCGGCTCACAGGGAGCCGGGGCCGTCGGGGTTCAGATGCTCAGCGCCGTCCGCGTCAGACGCGGCCGTCCTCATCAGCCCGCTTCTCCCAGCGCTCCTCCATGCGGCGCATGAAGCTGCCGGAATCTCCGCCGGGGGCGGGCGGAATCTCGGGCCCTCCCCCGCCATCACCGCCGTCGGCGCTGTCGGCATCTTCGGCGGGGCTGCTCGGGGTGGTGACCGCCAGCACCGCTCCGCCCAACATGCCCAGGAAGGCGAGCACCCCGAGCCACACGGCGGGCAGAGAGACAGCCAGGACCAGCACACCGAGGCCGACGACCACGATGCCGAGACCCAGGAGGATGCGGCGGCCGCTGCGGCGGGAGGAGGGACGGCGGCGCTGCGGCGCAAAAGCACGGGCCAGTCGCGGATCGTCCGCGAACAGCTGGCGTTCCATCTCGTCGAGCATCTTCTGCTCGTGCTCAGACAGCGGCATGGTCCCGCTCCTTGTCCCCGTCCTGCGCGCCCCGCGGGCGCCTTCGCGCCGTGACGGCTCAGGGCCGACATCGGCGGTCAGTCCAGTTTAGGCCGTTCTGCTGAACGTTGTGAACCGTGCCCGGAAGCGGGCGGGTCCGCCGGAGTCACGGTGGAACCGCGGGCCAGGCTGCTGCGGCCGAAACGCTCGACCGCCTGGTCCATCGCAGCTTCCAGTTCGTGCCAGCCCGCCGACCTGCCGGTCAGCTCAGACTGGGCGAGCCCACCGGCATGACGTTCGAGATGCGTGGCGCGCACACCGGCCAGGCGCACGCGCGGCATCGAGGCTCGCTCTCGCTCCCACAGCGCCACGACGTGCTCCCGCAGCCGTTCCCCGCTCGCGGTGGGCTGCTCGAGGGTCACCGAGCGGGTGATCGTGGTGCCGTCGGGGCTGCGCAGCTTCAGCACTGTCCCGCGGGCGATCAGTCCGCGCCGACGCAGGTCGCGGGCCACGTCGTCGGCCATGACCGTGAGGCGGCGGCGGACCTCGGCAGGGTCGGTGAGGTCCTCATCCCAGGTGCGCTCGGTGCCCAGCGAGCGGTCCCGCACCCGTCGGCCCAGGCCTGTGCGGTCGGTACCGTCGGCGATTCGGGCGATCTTAGGGGCGCGTGGCCCCAGCACCCGGGCGAGCGTCGAGAGCGGCAGCTCGCGCAGCTGCCCGATGGTGCGCACTCCGAGCTTCTCGAGCCCGGCCTGGGCGCGGGGTCCCACCCCGGAGATCACGCCGACCGGCAGCGGGGCGAGGAAGGCGGCGGTGCGCTGTGCAGGGACGATGAGCAGGCCATCAGGCTTGGCCTGAGCGGAGGCGATCTTCGCGACCGCCCGGGATACCGAGCCGCCCACGGAGCTGGGCAGCCCGAGCTCCTCGCGGATCCGCTGCCGCAGCAGGGCAGCAACCTGCTCCGGCGGGCCGAACAGACGCTGGGCGCCGCGCACATCAAGGAAGGCCTCATCGACGCTGATCTGTTCGACCTCTGCCACGACGGTGTGCAGCAGCTCCATCACCTGGGCGCTCACGCGGCGGTAGTGGTCGATGCGCGGCGGCACGATGACGAGATCCGGGGCGAGGCGCCGCGCGGTCGACATGGGCATGGCCGAGCGGATGCCACGCTCGCGCGCTGGGTAGCTGGCGGCGGCGACGACGCCGCGGGCACCGGCCCCGCCCACGACCACCCGACGTCCCTGCAGCGCGGGGTCATCGCGCACCTCGATCGAGGCGAAGAAGGCATCCATGTCCAGGTGGAGGATGCCCGGGATCTCTGTCCGGTCCTCGCCCGTACGAGCTGCCTGCATCGCCACCTCCCTGAACCCGCACTGTACCGGGTGTGTGCAGCGCGCCCGCGATTACTCGGCGGTGAGTTCGGCCAGCGGAGCCGGCAGCTCCTCGACCAGCCGGGCGGCGACCTGGTCCAGGTGGGCGGCGGTCAGCCTCAGATGCTCCGTCAGCAGCTGCGGGTCAGGGCGGGCTCCCGGTGCACGGTCCAGGCGCTCGCGTTCGGCGACCATCGGGGCGGCCTGCTCGGCACGATCGGCATCGGCTCCCCCGAGGCGCGCGAGGGCATCCCACACGTTCAAGGGCAGGCGACGGCGCCGGGCCCGATTGGCGCGGGCGGCGATCACGCCGGCGCCGCGCAGTGCGGCGCGGTGGACCAGCTCGAAGGCCTCCCGCGGATCGCTGTGCTGTAGGCGCTCGCCCTCGGCCAGGAGAGCGCGGGCACGGTCGAGGTCCGCCTGATCCTGGTCCAGACGGGACAGCAGCAGGCGCAGCGGGACCGTCGCGACACCGGATGCCGAAGCGCGGGCTCCTCGGGTGCGGATGGCGCTCATGTCTCCTCCTTCTGGGCTGGGCCTGTGCTCGACGGGTCTGGGGGCGGTGATGGCCATCGGCCGGGGCGATCCGTGGTCGCGTTCCGTGCTGTGCACGCTATGCGCGGGGTGTGACAGACGAGGTGCCAGAGCGCGGATTGTGGATGACGCACCGTTGTGGAGGAGAGGTGCGGACCGCTCCGCTGCGACGCGCTCTACAGTGGGGCGATGCCCCGCCGTGACCGCCCGCGCCGCACCAGCTTCGTCAGCCTCGGGCCGCTCGAGACCCCGATCCCGATCTCGACCGGCACCGCGCGCCTGAGCGTCGAGAACGACGGCTCCGTGCTGCTGGAGGTCAACGGCGTGCCCTCCTCCCATCTGCATCCCGAGCCGGAACACCTGGTGTTCGAGTACATGCGCTGGATGCTGCTGGTGATCGACCGGCACCTGGGGCTCTCCCCCGCCGATGGCGCATCCTCCGCCGCCGGTTCCGCGCGCAGCGCCGCGCAGATCGCGCACCTCGGCGGGGGCGGCTGCTCCCTGCCGCGTGCGATCACAGCCCGTCACCCGGCCTCCCGGCAGGTCGTCGTGGAGGTCGATGAGCTGTTGGCTCAGCAGGTGCGCACATGGTTCGATCTGCCGCGCTCCCCACAGCTGCGCCTGCGCATCGAGGATGCCGCGACCGCCCTGGCCGCCTGGCGGGAGGACCGCTTCGATGTGCTCGTGCGCGATGTGTTCGTCGGCGCGACGACACCGTCCTCGCTCACCTCGCTGGAGGCGGCGTGCCACGTCTCACGGGTGCTGCGGCCCGGCGGGATCTACCTCGCTAACTGCGCGGCCCCACCCGGCAGCGGGCTGATGGCCGATGAGGTGGCCACGCTCAGCGAGGTCTTCACCCACGTCGGCGTGATCGCTGAGCCGGCGCACCTCAGCGGCAAGCGGCGCGGCAACTGCGTGCTGCTGGCCTCCCAGGCCGAGCTGCCGGACGGGATCGATCGGGACCTGCGCTCCGACGCGGTCTCCGTACGCCTTGCCCCGCGCGCCCAGGTCCAGGCGCTGGCGCGCGAGGGCCGGGTGCTGGGCTGAGCATGCGAACGGCCCGGCCAGAGCGGGATGCTCTGGCCGGGCCGTGATGCTCGTCCCGAAGGACGCAGAGATCAGAGCGGGCGGACCTGCTCGGCCTGCGGGCCCTTATCTCCCTGCGTCACCTCGAACTCCACACGCTGGCCCTCGTCCAGCGAGCGGTAGCCGTCCATGTCGATCTTGCTGTGATGCACGAAGACGTCAGCGCCGCCCCCGTCGATCTCGATGAAGCCGTAGCCCTTCTCGGCGTTGAACCACTTGACCGAGCCCTGTGCCATACCTGTCACCTTCTGTGTCGTCCATCATCGGTCGCCTGGCGCGACCGCGGTGCCGCGTGAAGCCGTCCCCCGCAACAGCGGGTGGCGCATTGGTGCTCACCGCACAGGGATGCCGAAGCACCCGTGACGGACCGTCCTGCTGGAACTGCATCACCGCAACGCCGTCCATTCTGTCACGGCCGTGGCCTCCTTCACAGTGCGGAAGCTTCTCCGCGGTCACGAAGGAATAACGAACCGGCCGACGGGTGACCTGCCGGAGACATCGGCCCACGACCCGCGCGCTCAGCGGCCGCGCAGATCCTCCGGGCCGCCCTGGTCGTGATCGGCCAGGAAGCGCTCGAAGTGCTCGCCGATCTCATCGGCCGTGGGCAGATCCATCGTGGTCGCCAGCGGCGAATCCCCGTCGGAGTTCGCCACGGCGTCGTACTGCTCCTCGAGCGCGGCGACAATCTGGCGCACTTCGGCGTTCTGCTCCACAGTGGCCTGCAGCGCCGCAGCCGCCGCATCGGTCAGGTCCCCCAGATGCACGAGCGGCAGATCCAGCTCGGCGGCCTCGCTCACCCGGCGCAGCAGCGCCAGCGCCCCGGCCGGGAAGTCGGTGCGCGTGAGGTAGTGCGGGACCTGCGCGGCATACCCCATCGCGGGATGCCCGGCCCGGCCCAGGCGATGCTCCAGCAGCGCGCTGAAAGCTGCCGGCAGCACAAGCTCCACCCCGTCGGGATCCGGTCCGGTGCCCGGGGCGGGGGTGGCCCCGCTGCCCGGGCGGCCCAGCAGCTCCGGGTCATTGGCGTGGGCGAACAGGCCGATGGGCCGCGTGTGCGGCACCGCCATCGGCACCGCCTGCATGCCCACCACGCGCTCCACCTCGAAGTACTCCACGAGGTCGATAAGCGCCTCGGTGAGGCGCACCCACTGCAGGTCCGGTTCGGGCCCGGCGAGAAACAGGAACGGGCGGTCCGCCTCGTCGTACATGAGCGAGAGGGTCAGCTCCGGCAGGCCCACCTCGGTGTACGAGGTGCCATCGAACGTGGCCTGGGGGCGGGCGCCGCGGTAATCGATCAGCTCATCGGTGTCGAAGGTCACCAAGGGCAGGGTGCGCAGCTCATCGCGCAGATACTCGGCGGCGATACGGCAGGCACCACCGGCGTCCACCATCCCGGGCAGCGCATGCACGAGGGTCAGCCCGGTGCGGGGCACTGCCTGCAGCACCTCGCTGCTCTCGAAGCGGTAGAGGTCACGAGGGTCGCGCACGATCCACTCCTCCCTGCTGGTCGGCCTGACGAACGGCACCTGATGGCACACGCTCACAGGCCTGTCCACCATAATGGACCACTGCGCTCCGCCGCCGATCCGTGCGATCGCGGGGGGCGGACGCCGCCAGGACCACCTCGCTGAGGGGAGCAGCACCGTGCAGGATGCGGAGGACCGGATCGCCCGGGAGATCGGGAAGGAGCAGGCCTACGCCGATGTGCTCTACACCCGGTTGGATGAGCTGATCAGCCAGGTGGAGCGGAACCTCGATGAGATCCAGGGCTCGCAGCAGGCGTCCACCCATCAGAACCGCTCCGAGCGGGATGCCTTCATGACGCTGTACGAGGATCGGCTGTCGCTGCTGCGCTCGGTCTCCCGCAGCGTGGTGTTCGGGCGCTTGGACATGGATGATGCGGCACGCCACTACATCGGTCGCATCGGCCTGTTCACGCCCGAACGGGAGCAGCTGCTGGTGGACTGGCGCGCCCCCGCCGCCGCGGCGTTCTACCGCGCCACGAGCACTGAGCGTCTGGGCGTGCGGCTGCGCCGGCACCTGGTCAGCCGGAACCGCACCGTGGTGGGTCTCGAGGATGACGTGCTGGATCAGAGCGTGCTCGAGCAGGACCAGGGGGACCTGGTGCTGCAGGGCGAAGGGGCGTTGCTCGCCGCGGTCTCCGGCAAGCGCACGGGCCGCATGGGGGACATCGTCGCGACGATCCAGGCGGAACAGGACCGCATCATCCGCTCCGGCAACCGCGGCGTGCTGGTGGTGCAGGGCGGGCCGGGCACCGGTAAGACTGCGGTGGCGCTGCATCGGGCCGCGTATCTGCTGTACACGCATCGGCGGCGTCTGGAGCACACGGGCGTGCTGATCATGGCACCGACGGCCGGGTTCCTGCGCTACATCGAACGGGTGCTGCCGAGCCTGGGCGAATCGGGGGTCGTGATGATGACGCCGGGCGACCTGTTCCCCGGGGTGCAGGCCACCGAGCATGACGATGATGAGGTGGCGCGTCTGAAGGGCGATGCGGCGATGGCCCAGCTGCTCTCGCGCGCGGTCAAGCAGCGCCAGCTCGTCCCCGAGCGCGATCAGCAGATTCGGCTGGATGGCACTGCACTGACTCTGGCCGCGGCCGATGTGCGGGCAGCCCGCAAGGAGGCCCGCGCCTCGCACAAGCCGCACAACGCCGCACGCACGGTGTTCGTGCGGGCGGCGTTAGACCGTCTGGTGGAGCGCTATGAGAAGGCGCTGCTGGCGGCCGGTACGACCGTGCTGCCGGAGGACCGCGGTGAGCTGCTGTCGGATCTGCGGCATGACCCGCAGGTGCGGCGCTGGTTGAACCTCGCGTGGCTGCCGTACACCCCGCAGGGCTTCCTGCGGATCCTGTTCGCGCACCCGGAGCGGCTGCGGGCTGCGGCACCGCGGGCGATCGCGGACCGGGTGGAGCTGTTGGTGCGGGACAAGGACGCCGCCTGGACCATCGAGGATGTGCCGCTGCTGGACGAGGTCGCCGAGCTGCTGGGCGAGGATTCCGCGCCGGCGGAGGCGAAGGCGCGCGATGACGAGGACCGTCGGCGCGCCGATGTGGAGTACGCCCGGCGGGTGATCGAGAACATCGATACCTCCGGCATCGTGCGTGCCGAGGATCTGGCGGAGCGGGTGAATCAGGTGCGCGATGGTCGCACGCTGGCCGAGCGGGCCTCCGCAGAGCGCTCCTGGACCTACGGGCACGTGGTGGTGGATGAGGCGCAGGAGCATTCGGCGATGTCCTGGCGCGCTCTCATGCGGCGCGCTCCGACGAAGTCCTTCACAGTGGTGGGGGATGTCGCGCAGACCTCCGCCGCGGGCGGCACCGCCTCGTGGACCGATGCCTTGGGCCCCTACGTCCAGGACCGCCTGGAGGTGGAGCATCTGACGGTCAACTACCGCACCCCGGCGCGGATCATGGATCGGGCGCTCGCGATGGCAGCGGCGCATGACCTCCCGGTGACCGAGGTGAGCTCGGTGCGTGACGGTGAGCGGGACCCGCTGTGGCAGCGCGTGGAGGCCGACGGCCTGGCCGATGGCGCCGCGCAGGCGGTCGCGGATCTCCTCGATGAGCGGATCGGACGGATCGCGGTGATCACCGTCGGCTCCCGCGTCGAGCAGGTTGCGGCGGCGCTGCGGGAGAAACCGCAGATGCCGACGGTGGGCCTGGGATCTGCCGGGGTGGATGACGAGGTCGCGGTGATGACGGCACAGGATGCCAAGGGCCTGGAGTTCGATGCGGTGGTGATCGTGGAGCCGGCGGAGCTGATCGATGAGCACGGCGCCGGAGACCTCTACGTGGCGATGAGCCGACCCACGCAGCATCTGGGGGCTGTGCACGCACGGGCGCTGCCAGCGGGCCTCCCACGCTGAGCCTCGGGCAGAGCCCCAGGCCCGGGTGCGCAGGAAAAGCCCTGGGGCCCGGGTACGAAAAAGATCGGCGGCCGTGGCTTCCCCTCCACGACCGCCGACCGGCGTGCACCTCAGCGGTGCACGAAGGACATCCTAAGCGCACCCGGCCGATGCTTTTGACCACTTTCCAGGATTCATCCGGCCCGTCGTATGGACCGGACCGGATCACGGCTCAGGCGGCGTCGTCGGGCGCGGAGGACTGCTCGCGCAGCCGCTGGATCGCGGCCTCGAAGTCCTCCAGGGTGTCGAACCCCTGGTACACGCTGGCGAAACGCAGGAATGCCACGACGTCCAGCTCCTGGAGGGGCTGCAGGATCGCCAGGCCGACGTCGTGCGCGTCGATCTCGGCGACGCCGCTGGAGCGGATGTCCTCTTCGACCCGCTGGGCGAGGACGGCCAGCTGATCGTCGGTGACGGGGCGGCCCTGACAGGCCTTGCGCACCCCAGAGATCACCTTGGCCCGACTGAAAGGCTCGCTGACTCCGGAGCGCTTGAGCACTGACAGCGAGGCAGTCTCCGCAGTGGAGAAGCGGCGTGAGCAATTGGGGCACTGGCGACGTCGCCGGATGGTCGCGCCGTCATCGGACGTGCGCGAGTCCACAACGCGGGAGTCAGGGTGGCGACAGAACGGGCAGTGCATCCGCCCAGGGTACCGGCCCTGCTCAACATCAGCGCGCGGTTTCCGCCTCCGGGAGCTCGAGCACCTGACCGGCGGCGACCCGCGGGGTGCTCAGCTTGTTCAGCAGGCGCACTTCGGTGATGAACTCCTGCTCGCTCATGCCCGCGGGGGCATGGTCCTGGGCGAGCTCCCACAGGGTCTCGCCCTCCTGCACGGTGATCGTGACCGGGGCGGTGGCCTCATCCCCCGCGCGGGCGGAGGAGAGATCCAGGCTCAGCATCACGCCGACGGCGACCAGCAGCCCGAGCACGAAGGCGAGCGCCGTGAGCAGACGCCGACCCCGACGGGTGGGTTCGAGTCGAACGCGTGCGCGAGCGGCGGGCTCTGCCCGCTCGTCCTGCGCGGGGAAGGGAAGGACTGTGGCGGTCCCGTTGCGCATTCCGGTGCTCATATCCGAACTCCTGTTCGATCGAATGTGTGTGCGACGCTACCCGGGAGGAGTGCGACACGCAAGAGGCACCTCGAACATATGTTTGGATCGTGATGCGTGTCGCCCTACTCTGGGGTGCATGGACCACACAACCGCAGGGGTCCGACAGACGAACCGCGCCGAGCTCTGATCAGCCAGGATCAGGCAGAGTCGGCGCGGGGCGACCAGGCACGAACGACCGCATCCGAGAAGGACGAGCCACGCAGGAGGCCGCACGATGACGCCGAGCACCCCCGGACCCACCCGAGCGCAGGGTGACGTCCCGGCCGATGAGCGCACCGCAGGCCTGACCCGCCGCCAGCGGCTGATCCTGCAGACCATCACTGAGATCGTGGCGCAGCGCGGCTACCCGCCCTCGATGCGGGAGATCGGCGATGCGGTGGGCCTGACCAGCTCCTCCTCGGTCGCGCATCAGCTGCAGACCCTCGAGGTCAAGGGCTTCATACGCCGCGATCCCAAGCGCCCGCGGGCGATGGAGGTGGTGATGCCGGAGGCCGATGACACCCCTGCTGTCCCGGAACCCGTCCCTGAGCTGAGCCCGAACTCGGTGTCCGTGCCGCTTGTGGGCCGGATCGCAGCCGGCATGCCGATTACTGCCGAGGAGCAGATCGAGGACGTCTTCACCCTCCCCCAGCGCCTAGTCGGCGATGGCGAACTGTTCCTGCTGCAGGTGGTGGGCGATTCGATGATCGACGCCGCGATCTGCGATGGCGACTGGGTGGTGGTGCGCTCGCAGGCGCATGCGGAGAAGGGCGAGATCGTCGCGGCGATGATCGACGGTGAAGCGACCGTGAAGACCTTCGTGCAGCGCGATGACCACGTCTGGCTCATGCCCCATAACCCCGCCTTCGCCCCGATCCTGGGCGACCACGCGGAGATCCTCGGGAAGGTCGTCGCGGTCCTGCGCGCCGTGTGAGCGGTCTTTGCACCGGGGCCGTCGGCGAGCAATCCGGAGCGGCCTGCGCTCCGTCGAGCCTGGTGGCCCGAGGTCAGCTGTCGGCGAGACGACGCAGCGCGCCGAGCGCGATCTGCGGATCTGCGGTGGGCCACAGCGGTGGCATCGCCTCCCGCAGGAAGGAGCCGTAGCGGGCGGTGGATAGGCGCGGATCCAGCACCGCGACCATGCCTCGGTCCTCGACAGTGCGGATCAGCCGCCCCGCCCCCTGCGCCATGAGCAAGGCCGCATGCTGGGCGGCGACGCGCATGAATCCGTTCCCTCCCTGCTGCGCCACCCGCTCCTGCCGGGCGGACATCAGCGGGTCATCGGGCCGCGGGAACGGGATCCGATCGATCGTCACCAGGCGCAGGGAGTGTCCGGTGACATCCACCCCCTGCCACAGCGTGATGGTGCCGAACAGGCTCGCATCCTCGTCCTCACGGAAGATCCGCACCAGGTTCGCCATGGAGTCCTCGCCCTGGACCGCGAGCGGCAGGTCGAGGCGGGCGCGCACATGTTCCGCGGCGATCTCCGCCCCGCGGCGCGAGGAGAACAGACACAGCGCCCCGCCACGGGAGGCGTCCACCAGCTCCGTGAGGTGGTCGAGCATCGCCAGGCTCGGTCCGTCCCGGCCGGGCGCGGGCAGATGCGCGGCGGTGTAGAGGATGCCCTGGCGTCGGTAGGCGAAGGGGCTGCCCACGTCCAGGCCTGCCCAGGAGCCGGCATCGGGCAGGGGTGGCAGGTCCTCGGGGCCGATGCGGTCCGCCCGAGCGAGCCCCACCTCCCCGGCGGCGGGTTCGAAGCGACCGCCGAGCGCGAGGGTCGCAGAGGTCAGGATGGCGGTGCGGTCCTCGAGGATCGCCCCGCGCATGGCTCCGGCGACGCTGAGCGGGGCCACCTGCAGGCTGGTGCGGCCGGTGGCCTGAGAGCGGGATACCGACACCACGTCATCCTCGGCCGGATCCAGCAGACGCTCGCTGACGTCAATGATCTCCTGCAACGCGGCACGCGCGCTCTTGCGAGCCCCGGCCTGGGAATCATCTCCAGCGTCTCGGGCATCGGAGTGGGCGGTGCGCGCCTCGGTGCGCACCTGCGCGATCGCATCGGCCAGACGCTCGGGCAGATCGGTGGTGACCCGGCCGTCGGGGGCGAGTTCGAGGGCGGCGCGCAGCTCCTCCCCGGCATCATCGAGGGCGGTGGCGGCCACGCCGATGCCGCGCAGGTCCCGCACAGTGCCGCGCAGCATCCCGGGGGTGAGCTGTTCGGTGACGGCGCTCGTGACGCGGGAGGTGAGGTCATGGGCCTCGTCGAACACCACCACATCGTGGTCGGGGATGATGCCGTGGCGATCGAAGGCGTCGATGGCCAGCAGCGCATGGTTGGTCACCACGAGATCGACCTCTCGCGCGAGCTCGCGGGAGCGTTCGGCGAAGCAGTCCTCGAGGAAGGGGCAGTGGGAGGATATGCACTGGGTGCCGGTGACTGAGACCTGCCGCCAGGCGCGGTCGGAGACGGCGTCCTCGAGGGAGTCGCGGTCCCCGCTGTCGGTCTCCTCCGCCCAGGCGCGCAGGCGCTTGACCTGGTCTCCCAGGCGTTCGGTGCCGGTGCCATCGCTACCGCGGGACGTCTCGGCGAACAGGGCGCCTGGCTCGATGTCCACGGGGTAGCCGCCGGCGAGCTTGTGCTTGCACACATAGTTCGCCCGCCCCTTGAGCAGTGCGAAGGTGGGAGTGCGCGGCAGGTGCGGGGCCAGGGCCTCCACCAGGCGTGGCAGGTCCTTGCGGACGATCTGGGTCTGCAGCGCGATGGTGGCGGTGGAGACGACGACGGGGCGGCCGCTGACCAGGGCGTGGCGCAGGGCCGGGACCAGGTAGGCGAGGGATTTGCCGGTGCCCGTGCCGGCCTGGACCAGCAGGTGGCGCTGGCCGGACATGGCGGTGTCCACCGCTTGGGCCATAGCGCTCTGGCCGGGCCGGGGGCTGCCGCCGATCGCCTCGACGGCCGCGTCCATCAGCCGTTCCAGGGGGATGTCCGCCGCCGTCGGCGCGCTGGGGTGTGGCTCGGGGGCGGTCATCGCATCAGGCTAGCCGGGGCACGCCGGGTCCCCGCACCCGCCGCGCCGCCGGGCTAGGGCGTGTCTCCTAACCTTGCGGGTTGGTTGACGGCAGGCTTGACGCGTGTCGCGTACTCGTGTTCTCTCGGATGCTGCTTGGGCTCGGATCGAGCCGTTGATGCCGGTCGCCTCCCGCAAGGGCGGCCGGCCGTTCCAGGACCATCGCCGGGTCGTGGAGGCGATCGTGTGGCGGTATCGGACGGGGTCTCCGTGGCGGGACCTGCCGGCGGAGTTCGGGCCGTGGCAGACCGCGTGGAAGCGGCATCGCCGGTTCAGCGGTGACGGCACGTGGGATGAGATCTATGCGGAGATCCTCGCCGAGGGGGACGCTGCCGGTGAGATCGACTGGGCCGTGAGCGTGGACTCCACGATCAACCGCGCGCATCAGCACGCGACGAACCTCCCGCGCGACACGGGGGGCTCTGTCGAGTTACAAGAATCTGCGCGAGGAGCCTCCTGATCATGCGATTGGCCGGTCACGGGGCGGTTTGAGCACCAAGATCCATCACCTCGTCGACGGGCGCGGGCTGCCGCTGGTCGTGCTGGTCGGCCCCGGGCAGGCCGGTGACGCGCCCATGTTCCCGGTGCTCATGGATCACCTCAGAGTCGCCCGGCGCGGCCCGGGCAGACCGCGCTCGAGGCCGGACCGGGTCCGCGGCGACAAGGCGTACTCGTCGCGCGCGATCCGCACCCATCTGCGGGACCGCGGGATCGTCGCAGTCATCCCCGAGCCCGCAGACCAACAAGGCCACCGCCTGCGCCGGGGCTCCCGCGGTGGCAGGCCGGTCAGCTACGACGCCGAGGACTACAAGGGCCGCAACGTCGTCGAACGCGGCTTCAACGAAGACAAGCAGTGGCGCGGGCTCGCAACCCGCTACGACAAACTCGCTCTCACCTACCGCGGCGGAGCAGTCCTGCGAGCCATCACCCTCTGGCAGAAACGGTTAGGAGACACGCCCTAGGCGACTTTGTACCTGTAGGTCAAGAATCAGCCGTCGGCGCACTGCACGAGCCATGCGCCGCCCGGCGTGTCTCGAATGCTCCACGTGAGGTGAGTCCCGAGCGGTTACGCTGGAAACCGCAGATTTGAGCCGATCACGACCGACTACTTTCGCGGCTCCACGGCGTGCTTTGCTCTTGGACGTAGCGCGTCGGCTATGAGTGGCCGTCGTGTTAGGGATGCTTCTCGCTCGATTCGCGCGACCAGTTTTCGACTGCGCTCACGACAGTCTCGGGTTCGTGTCGTGCCCATCGGATGTGGTCGAAGGCCTTGGCACGGGTGCTCGTGAGTCTGCGATGCTCGCTGTGAGCTGGGAGTCGGCGTGCCAGGTGGGCGGCAGCCGGTTGGGTGATGATGGGGTCGCCTTCGAGGCTGAGCAGAAGTACCGGTTGCCTGATCCCGCGCAGCGCAGACTCGTACTTGGTGTCGTCACCGTCGAGTCGGTATCGGCCGTAGACGCCCTCGTAGCACCAGTCGCGCATGAGGCTGCGAGGTTGACGACCACCGAAGCCGAGCCGGTGACCGGGCCAGAAGCCCAGGGCGGCCGAGACTGCGCGGATGAACGCCACTTGTCCGCGCCGTGAGACGTGGCCGAGCCTGGTGCTCTTGGCCGTGGGTGAGCTCGTGCCGCTGGCGATCGCGACGACCGCTTCGGGGGTGACGGTGCCTGCAGCGGTGGCGAGGAGGGCCAGTTGCCCGCCAAGGCTGTGCCCCACAAGCATGTAGTTGTGAGAGTCGGGCAGCAGGGAGTCGATGACGGCGGGCAGGTCGTCGCGGACGATCGTGGAGTAGCCGAACCGCTGGGGGCGGGTTCCCGAGGTGGGAGTGAGGGGCATTCCGCGCTGTTCGACGGCGACGATGTGCCGCCCTGTGTGCGACCAGTGCTCGAGCATGCCGGAGTAGTACCCGAGAGGAACCCCGAGCGCCGGGAGGAACACCAGGGTGGGAGCAGGGGCCGCTTGAGGCGTTCTGCCGAACTTCATCACCCCGATCCGGGTGCCGTCACGCGAGCTCACCGAGGTCGTGATGGGCGCGCTCGCAGACATGCCTCCATTCTGCCTTGGCGCCTTGCTTGAACCGCGCGAGGCGACCATGCGCATAGGAGAGGACGCAACCTGGAGATGACCCCCCTCTTCGGCATGGTCGATAGTCAATGGTATCCGCTCAGAGGTCGGATCGGGTGGCCTCATCCGGTGCCTCGGTACCGGTCGTGGGCGTGTGGTGTCTCGCCAGTGCGGTTGCGGCGAGGGTGCCGATGGTGGCGAGGACGATGGCTGCGGTGGTGAAGGCGGTGGTCATCGCGTCGGTGAAGGCGGGGCGGACGAGGTCGAGCAGCATTGCGGCGCGGTCCTCGGGTAGTTGTTGGGCGGTGGCGACCGCAGCGCCGAGGGTTTCGGTCACCGCGTCGGCGATGTCGGGTGGGGTGTCGGCGGGTAGGGCGTCGGTGACCTGGGTGCGGTAGATGCTGGTGCCGAGGGCTCCGAGGGTCGCGGTGCCGAGCGCGCCGCCGAGCTCGTAGGCGGTCTCGCTGATGCCGGCTGCGGCTCCGGCCTTCTCGGGTGGGGCGGTGCCGACGATGACGTCGTTGGAGAGGGTGTCGGCGATCCCGATGCCGGCCCCGACGAGCGCTCCGCCGGTGAAGGCGATCCAGGCGATGCCGTCCAGGCCGAGGGCGGTGAGCGTGAGGTATCCGCCGGCGGCGAGGATGAGGCCGCCGCCGATGAGCCACCCGGCCCCGATCACGCGGGCCAGGGTCGCTGCGATCAGCGACCCGAGGATCGCACCGGCCGCGATCGGCAGCGCCCAGAGTCCGGCGGTCAGGGGCGAGTGGCCGAGGACGAGCTGGAGGTACTGGGGCAGGTAGTACAGCAGCGCGGTGAGCGCGAACACCCCGGCGACGTTCGCGATCACCGCGGTGCTGAACGGCAGCGACCGGAACAGGGCGATGTCGATGAGCGGATCGGACAGGCGGCGTTGCCGGAGCACGAACACCACCGCCAGCGCGAGACTTGCCGTGACCCAGAGGGCGGGAGTGATGCCCCATCCGTGTTCGGCGGCGCCTTTGAGGCCGTAGACGCCGGTGAGCATCGCGGCCATCAGCAGGCCGGCGGAGAGCAGGTCGAACCGTCCGGGGGCGGGGTTGCGGAACTCGGGCACGAGCGGCGGGGCCGCGATCAGCAGGGCGATCATCACCGGCACGTTGATGAGGAACACCGATCCCCACCAGAAGTGCTCCAGCAGGAACCCGCCGACCACCGGGCCCAGGCCCGCACCACCGGCGAACGCCGCGACCCAGACCGAGACCGCACGACGCCGCTGGGCGGGGTCGGTGAAGATGTTGCGGATCAAGGCCAGCGTGGAGGGCATCAAGGTCGCTCCGCCGATGCCGAGCAGGGCGCGGGCGGCGATCAGCACCTCGGGTGACCAGGCGAACGCGGCCAGCATCGAGGCCGCCCCGAACGCGACCGCACCGATCAGCAGGAGTCTGCGCCTGCCGATCCGGTCGCCGATGTTGCCCATGAGCACGAGCAGTGCGGCGAGGAAGAACCCGTAGATGTCCACGATCCACAGCAACTGCGTGCCGGTCGGGGCGAGGTCTTCGCTCAGCTCGGGGATCGCGACCGCGAGCACGGTCAAATCGATGCTCATCAGCAGCACCGGCACGGTCAGGGCCGCAAGCGCGGCCCACTGGCGGGCGCCGGCGCGCTGGGGAACAGGTACGGGCGCGGACATCAAGGGCTCCTCTCCTTCGGCGGACACCTCAAACTATCTTGGCCATATGGCCAAGTCAAATGGCCAAGTCGTTTGGCCAAGGTTCGGTAGAGTGGGGCCATGGAGACAGAGGAGCCCACCGAGACGCGCACGCACATGCGCGCAGACGAGCGCCGTCAGCTCCTCGCCCAAGCCGCGCTACGGGTGATGAAGCGCGACGGGGTGAAGGCGGCATCGACCAGGGCGATCTGCGCCGGGGCGGACATGCCGCACGGGGCGTTCCACTACTGCTTCCGATCCAAGCGAGAGCTCTACGCGGAACTGCTCTCAGCCGACATCAACGTCGACCTCGACCACGCCTGGGCACAGATCGACCCCACCGGCGAGGTCCGCGCCAGCATCCACGCCCTCTTGGACGCCTACTGGCGCACCGTCGAGGCCGACCCTGCGGCGCAGATCGTACTCACCGAGCTGACGACCCTCGCCCTGCGCGACCCCGAACTGCGCGAGCTGCCCGAGTGGGAGCAACGCGCCTACCACCGGCGCGTCACCGAACACCTCGAACGCTTCGCCGCACGCGCCGACATCGAGTACGCCATCCCCGTGGCGCTGCTGGCCGAGATGATCCTCGCCGCGCTCTCGGGCATCACAAGCTCCTGGCTCTCGGCACGAGACGACGAGAACGCCAGGCGCGCCCTCGCCGAGTTCGCCGACGTCTTCGCCACCTACGCCCACAGGACCACCCGATAGGCACTGTCCCCCTGCAGCGCACGTCCACAGGTTGACGATGTAGGCACTTCTGCCGCAGTACGGGGTGCGCCTCTCCACCTAGGGCGTGTCTCCTAACCTTGCGGGTTGGTTGACGGCAGGCTTGACGCGTGTCGCGTACTCGTGTTCTCTCGGA
>NZ_PNHL01000009.1:0-131268 GCF_002871795.1 Brachybacterium sp. UMB0905
GCCTTGAACTGGGGACTGAACTTACGCCTGGATCTTCCTGCCATGTCCTTGATCCTTCCTCATAGAAGACTGTCCAAGAACCTTGGTACACCCCAGACCAACTACAGCTAGCGCTGCGCGGAGGTCTGCGCTGCGCGGACGTCGGCGCTTCGGGGAGATCCCCGCCGTGGGGAGGACCCCTCAGGAGCGGCGCAGGCTCGGTATCCCGAGCGTGACTGGGCCGCTCGGTGCCGCGCCGCTGCCGGTGCCGCAGCTGGCATCGAGCCCCAGCTCCCCCGCCTCCCAGGCGTCACCGGAGCGGGTGCGCCGCACCGCGAAACGGCCCGGGGCGCTGTGCTCGCCGGGTGCCAGCTGCAGGGCGCTGTCGGCGATGAGGTAGTGCGGGGCGGCGCGCGTGACGGTCACTTCCACCAGATCGCCCGGGCGAGGCCGCGCCGTCTCCGGCAGATCCGCGGGCAGAGTGAAGTGCACCAGGCGGTGGTCGCGAGCCCGGCCCGACAGGCGCCGGGTCTCCTGATCGCGGTCCCCCTCCCCTTCGGCGACGAGGACCTCGACAGTGCGGCCTTCGAGCTTCTGGTTCTCCTCGAACGTGATCCGGTCCTGCAGCGCAATGAGGCGCTCGAACCGTTCCTGCACGACGGACTTGGGGATCTGGTCTTCCATGGTCGCGGCGGGTGTGCCGGGGCGGATGGAGTACTGGAAGGTGAAGGCGCTCGAGAAGCGGGACGCCTCGACCACCTCGAGGGTCTGCTGGAAGTCCTCCTCGGTCTCCCCGGGGAATCCCACGATGATGTCCGTGGTGATCGCAGCCTCCGGGATGCGCTCGCGCACCTTCTCCAGGATCCCCAGGAACTTCCTGGAACGGTAGGAGCGGCGCATGGCCTTCAAGATGCGGTCAGAGCCGGACTGCAGCGGCATGTGCAGCTGCGGCATGACGTTCTCAGTTTCGGCCATCGCGTCGATGACGTCATCGGTGAACATGGCCGGGTGGGGGCTGGTGAACCGCACCCGCTCGAGCCCGTCGATCTCTCCACAGGCGCGCAAGAGCTTCGCGAAGGCGCCGCGGTCGCCGAACTCCACGCCGTAGGAGTTCACATTCTGGCCCAGCAGCGTCACCTCGATCGCGCCGGAGTCCACGACGTCACGCACTTCGGCGAGGATTTCCCCGGGGCGGCGGTCCTTCTCCTTGCCGCGCAGCGAGGGGACGATGCAGAAGGTGCAGGTGTTGTTGCAGCCCACGGAGATCGACACCCAGGCTGCGTAGGCGCTCTCCCGCTTGGTGGGCAGCGTGGAGGGGAACACCTCAAGGGATTCGAGGATCTCCACCTCGGCCTGCTTGTTGTGGCGGGCCCGGTCCAGCAGCACCGGCAGGGAGCCGATGTTGTGCGTGCCGAAGACGACGTCCACCCAGGGGGCACGCTCGACGATGACGGAGCGGTCCTTCTGCGCCAGGCAGCCGCCCACGGCGATCTGCATGCCGGGGTTCGCGTCCTTGCCGGGGCGCAGATGGCCCAGGGTGCCGTACAGCTTGTTCGCCGCGTTCTCGCGCACCGCGCAGGTGTTGAACACCACGACGTCCACCTCACCCTTGCGGGGGTCGGCGGTCTCCGGCGCGGCGACGTAGCCGGAGGACTCCAGCAGACCGGTCAGGCGCTCGGAGTCGTGGACGTTCATCTGGCAGCCGAAGGTGCGCACCTGATAGGTGCCGCGCGGGGCTGCATCGGACACAGGCAGGGCAGTATCGGCAGGGGCGGTGATGTCTGTGCTCATCGGCGAATCAGCACGCAGCGAGGGGTCGGCAGTCATGGTGGATCCAGGGTACGGGGCATCCCCCGCCTCGTCGGCGGCCGGGGACGTCGGATCGCTCACGACCGGTCGGCGGCGCGGCGCAGCTCCCCGGAGATGACGTGCACCGCCATGTCCCCCGGATAGCCCTTGCGGGTCAGCAGGGCATCGAGCCTGCGCGCCAGGCGTCGCCGGTGCGCACCGTCGCGTTCCCGGCGCAGGCGGCGACGGTCCTGGGTATCCAGGCGCGAGCGCACGAGCTCGCGGCAGCGCTGCTCCTCGCTGTCCTCCCCCGCGGCAAGAGCCGCATCGATGTGGGCCTCGGCGACATGTTTGTCGCGGAGCTCACGGCGCAGCGCCTCGTCCCCGAGACCGCGCAGCTGGCGGCGCTGACGCACCCACTCCGCAGCGAACGCGGCATCATCCAGCAGATCGGCGCGCTCCAGGCGATCCATGACCTCCTGGGCGAGCGCAGCGGGCACGGCGCGCTCGGTGAGCTTGCTGCGCAGCTCCCCCTCGGAGCGGGCCCGAGTGGACAGCAGGCGCAGCAGGTGACGGCATTCGCGCACCACGGTGCGTTCACGCTCGATCGCCTCCGGATCCGCGCCCGGCCGCTCGCGCTCGAGGATCTCCCGGGTGCGCCGCTTCAGCTCGCTGCGCACCCGCGCATCCGGATCGGCGATGCTGACGCCCCGCGGGGCATCGGCATCGCGCGGTGCAGATGGGGTCATCGGCGGGTGATCCACAGATCAGATGGTGGCCGGGACGTCCTCGTCGAGGAACTCGTCCTCCCCGAGGGCGGCGTCCCCCTCTGCCGGGGCCTCCGGCTGCGCGGCGTACTTGCCCACCCCCAGGGTGCGCAGGATCTTCTCCTCGATCTCTGCGGCGAGGTCCGGGTTGTCCCTCAGGAACTGGCGGGAGTTCTCCTTGCCCTGGCCCAGCTGGTCTCCCTCATAGGTGAACCAGGCTCCGGACTTGCGGACGATCCCGTGCTCGACGCCGAGGTCGATCAGCCCGCCCTCCCGGGAGATGCCCTCGCCGTAGAGGATGTCGAACTCGGCCTGCTTGAAGGGCGGGGCCATCTTGTTCTTGACGATCTTGACGCGGGCGCGGTTGCCCACCGCGTCGGAGCCGGTCTTGAGGGTCTCGATGCGACGGATGTCCATGCGCACCGAGGCGTAGAACTTCAGGGCCTTGCCGCCGGTGGTGGTCTCGGGGCTCCCGAAGAACACGCCGATCTTCTCGCGCAGCTGGTTGATGAAGATCGCGGTGGTGCCGGAGGCGGACAGGGCGCCGGTGAGCTTGCGCAGCGCCTGGGACATCAACCGGGCCTGCAGACCCACGTGGGAGTCACCCATCTCGCCCTCGATCTCGGCCTTGGGCACCAGGGCGGCCACGGAGTCGATCACCACGATGTCCAGCGCCCCGGAGCGGATCAGCATGTCGGTGATCTCCAGGGCCTGCTCGCCGGTGTCCGGCTGGGAGACCAGCAGTGCGTCGGTGTCCACGCCGAGCTTCTTGGCGTACTCCGGGTCCAGTGCGTGCTCCGCGTCGATGAACGCGGCGATGCCGCCGTTGCGCTGAGCGTTGGCGACCGCGTGCAGGGCCACGGTGGTCTTGCCGGAGGACTCCGGACCGTAGATCTCCACGATGCGGCCGCGAGGCAGACCGCCGATGCCGAGCGCGGCATCCAGGGCCACCGAACCGGTGGGGATCACCTCGACCGGCGGGCGGGTGTCATCCCCCAGACGCATGATCGAGCCCTTGCCGAACTGGCGGTCGATCTGCGCGAGGGCGTTGTCGAGCGAGGAGGCGCGGTCCTTGGTGGCGGACTTCGAAGCTGCCATGTGCGTGTTCCTTCCTGGGGTGCCGGGTGTGCCGACGTCGTGTCCGTGTATGGCCACAGTAGGAGCCGACCCCGACATTCGCCGCAGGCCCCGCCCGATTGTGGATGACGGGGCATTGTGGAGGAGAGGTCGAGATGGCGGCCGGTGAGGCCGTCGCAGTACACAGTACCGAACAGACGTTCGAATGGGTGATGCTACGGCGGCGTGTCTCGCGTGTCTCACGCCCCCCGACGCACTGCTGGTCATGCTCCGTGCACCGGGGAGCTCCCCGCGCCCGCGCCCATCCGCACCGTCGACACCTCAGCGGCGGCGCTGCTCGGGCGGAACCTCCCAGCGGTCAGCCTCGGGCACATCCATGGCATCGCACAGCGCGGTCCACACCCGACGCACGGCGACCCCGCGCTCGAGGGCTTCGTAGGCGGTCAATCCGCCCACCTCCTCAAGCACGAGGTCGGTGATGTAGGCGCGGGCCAGAGCCGGTCCGAAGACGTGCTCCGACAGCTCCGTGAACTCGCTGCGGCGCACCTCAGTGCGCGCCGACCAGCGGGGCAGCGTCGTCGGCCAGTCCGTCCGGGACGGTGTCCGGGATGGTGACGTGCTCAGCCACGGCGATGCGCTCGGAGACCTCGCGCAGCACGTAGGACAGCGGCAGGCCGAGGGCGTCGGTCACGGAGACCAGCAGCTCGCTGGAGGCCTCCTTCTGGCCGCGCTCGATCTCGCTGAGGTAGCCGAGGGACACGCGGGCGTCGGAGGACACCTGCCGCAGAGTGCGGCCCTGGGCGCGACGGGCTTCACGCAGGACGTCTCCGAGCTCCTGACGGAACAGGATCATGGGCCTTCCTCCTTTCATCGGGCTCGCGGGCGGCGTGTGCTGAAGCCGGATCGCGGGTCTGCGGTGCCGGGTGCCGCCGGGGTGGTTCTGGGGCATCTGCCGGGCCGTCGGGGCCCGGTGGATCGAACTCATCACGGCTCTTCCAACGCCGCTGCCCGCTTCCGTGTTCCCCGCAGTGTAGTGGCACACGTCCGAATGCCCGCTGGGTGCCGTGCTCCATTGTGGATGACGCGTGCCTGGGGAGGAGAGGTCACGCGCGGCGCGGGCTCTCCTGGGCCGGGCGGTCCACGTGCTCGGACAGCAGCTGGAGGGCTGCCTCCACGCTCGCGGCACGCACCGCCGCCCGATCCCCGCTGAGATGCACCTCACGGGCGAGTGGCTCGGCGCCGCGCCGGGCCAGGCCCAGCCAGACCGTCCCGGCGGGCACCCCGCGCTCATCGGGCCCGGGCCCAGCCACACCCGTGGTGGAGACCGCGAGATCCGCGGCATACAGCTCGAGGGCGCCGCGCGCCATCTGTCGAGCGACCTCCGCGGTGACCGCTCCCTCGCGGGCCAGCAGCTCCGCACCGACGCCCAGCACGCGCGTCTTGGCATCCAGGCTGTAGCAGGCCGCTCCCCCGACGACGGTGGCGCTCGCCCCGGGCACATCCACCAGGCGCGCCACGAGGGCCCCGGCCGTGAGGGATTCGGCGGTCGCCAGACGCAGGTCCTGCGCGATGGCCGCGGCCACCAGCGCGGTGGGGTCGATGCGCTCCCCCGGCACCGAGGCGGTCATGCCCGGTTCGTGCCGCCAGCGAGGGCCTCGCGGCGCAACCGCAGACCGTCCTTGAGGTTCACCAGCCCCGACCACACGGTGAGGATCACGGCGATGAGCACGAGCGTCCAGCCGATCCAGTAAGCCGGAGGCCACCACAGCTCGAAGGGCAGCAGGCAGAAGGTGATCGCCATGGTCTGGAAGACCGTCTTGAGCTTGCCGGCCCAGTTCGCCGGCAGTGCCCCGTGAGAGAGGATCGTGAAGCGCATGATGGTGATCCCGAACTCGCGCACGAGGATCAGGATCGTCATCCACCAGGGGATGTAATCCCACACCGAGAGCATGATGAAGGCGGCGCCGGTGATGGCCTTATCGGCGATCGGGTCGACGATCTTGCCGAAGTCCGTGATGAGGTTCCGCGAGCGGGCCAGGTGGCCGTCCAGGGCATCGGTCGCCATCGCCACCAGGAACACGGCGGTCACCAGCAGGCGTCCGCCCACCGATTCGGCATGCACCACCGCGAGCCACACGAACACCGGCACCATGGCGCAGCGCAGCATCGTGAGGATGTTAGCGATGTTCCACAGGGGGGCCTGCGGGGCGGCCGGTGCGCTCATGGTCTCTCCTTGGCTACAGGGGGCCGACGGGGCGGCCGCGGCAGATGCGATGACGTGGAACAGGCGGGGCGGCTCAGCGGCCCGTCAAGCTCCAAGCGTCCTCGGAGTCGGGGTCCTCGCCGTCATCGTCGTAGTAGTCGATCGCGTGCTCGCTGCCATCCTCGGCGAGGGGGTCCGTGCCGTAGCGGTCATCCTGCTCGGCGTGCCCCTCGGCGCCGGCTGCGGCGGCATCCGCGTCGGTGTCCACAGCGTCATCGGCGTAGGGTTCGCTCTCGCCGGGAGTGACCGGTGCGGGATCCTCCTCCTCGCCGCGGATGCGGGCGAGGGCCGTTCCCAGGTCATCGGGGTGGATGAGGACGTCACGGGCCTTGGATCCCTCGGAGGGGCCGACGATCTCGCGGGACTCCAGCAGGTCCATCAGACGGCCGGCCTTCGCGAAGCCGACGCGCAGCTTGCGCTGCAGCATCGAGGTGGAGCCGAACTGTGTGGTGACCACGAGCTCCGCGGCCTGCAGCAGCACATCGAGATCATCACCGATGTCATCGTCGATCTGCTTCTTGGCCGCCGCGACGGTGACATCCTCGCGATAGTTCGGCTTCATCTGGCTCTTGACGTGGTCGACGACCTTGTGGATCTCCGACTCGTTGACCCACGCACCCTGGACGCGCATGGGCTTGGCCTTGCCCATCGGATGGAACAGGGCATCGCCCTGACCGATCAGCTTCTCTGCGCCGGGTGCATCGAGGATCACGCGCGAATCCTGCAGGGAGGAGGTGGCGAACGCGAGGCGGCTGGGCACGTTGGCCTTGATGATGCCGGTGACCACATCGACCGACGGGCGCTGCGTGGCGAGGATCAGGTGGATCCCGGCGGCGCGGGCCAGCTGGGTGATGCGCTGGATCGAGGCCTCCACGTCCCGCGGGGCGACCATCATGAGGTCCGCGAGCTCATCGACCACGACCAGCAGGTACGGGTACGGGGCGAGCTTGCGCTCGGAACCGGGCGGGGGCGTGACCTCCCCGGCACGCACCGCCTTGTTGAAGTCATCGATGTGCTTGAAGCCGAACGCCGCGAGGTCGTCGTAACGGGCGTCCATCTCCCTGACCACCCATTCGAGGGCCTCGGCGGCCTTCTTGGGGCTGGTGATGATCGGGGTGATCAGGTGCGGGATGCCCTCGTAGATCGTGAGCTCCACGCGCTTGGGGTCCACGAGCACCATGCGCACCTCCTCCGGGGTGGAGCGCATGAGGATCGAGGTGATCATGGAGTTGACGAAGGAGGACTTACCGGCGCCGGTGGCGCCCGCGACCAGCAGGTGCGGCATCTTCGCGAGGTTCGCCACGACGTAGCCGCCCTCGACGTCCTTGCCCACGCCCATCACCATCGGATGCTCATTACGGCGCGCGACGGGGCTGCGCAGCACATCGCCGAGCGCGACGGTCTCGCGGTCGGTATTGGGGATCTCGATGCCGATGGCCTTCTTGCCGGGGATCGGCGAGAGGATGCGCACATCGGCGCTGGCCACCGCGTAGGCGATGTTCTTGTCGAGCGCGGTGACCTTCTCGACCTTGGTGCCCGGCGCAAGCTCCACCTCGTAGCGGGTGACCGTAGGGCCGCGGGAGAAGCCGACCACGTCGGCGTTGACCTTGAACTGCTCGAAGACCTCCTCGAGCGCGGAGACCACGCGGTCGTTGGTCTCCGAGCGGGTCTTGTGCGGCGGGCCCTCGATGAGGAAGTCGGAGTCGGGGAGGGTGTAGACGATGTCCCCGGCCAGCTCGAGCTGCTCCCCGGCACGCGGCAGATCGCCCATCGGCGGGGGCACCAGCTCGGGCTTCTCCTGTGCGGCGGGCTTCGTCGCGACCGGCTGCGTGGGCTTCGGCGCCCCAGCGGCGGGCTTCGCACCGCCCTTCGCGGTGGGCATCGGGGTGGTCGCACCCGCGCCCTTCTCGGGGAAGGTCTTGGCGCGCTGGTTCTCGTCCTGGACCACGTCGAAGACTTCGGTGGGGTCCTCGGGAGCGCCGCGGCGCGGCCCCGCGGCCGCTGCGGAGGCGGCCTTCTTGCGGCCGCGTCCCTTGCGGCCCCGGCCCGGACCGCCCTCCTCGACCCCCTGTTCAAAGGCCTCATCGCCCGCGTAGCCGAAGGTCTCGTGGTCGCGCTCGGCGGCCTCGGCCTCCTTCTCCTGGCGGGTCCGGCGTCGCGTGCGACCGGCCGGCTGCACCGCAGTCTCCTGCTCATGCAGCGCGGGATCGGGCCGGCGCGGACGAAGGCCGAAGGCGATGCGCTCCTCGTCCTCCTCCTCGCTGCGGCCCACGAGCACGTCGTACACGCCGCGCACGCGAGAGGGGATCGACTCCACCGGCGTGGCGGTCAGCACGAGCACACCGAAGGCGATGACCAGGGCGTACAGGATGATCACGGCGACCGGGGGCAGCAGCGCGATCAGCGGGGCGGCGGCGAGATAGCCGAGCACGCCACCGCCGCGGGCGAGGGCGGCGATGCCGTCGGCGGGGGCGGGCATCTTGGCGCTGGTCGAGGCGATCGCGGAGATCGCCACCAGGATCAGCGAGATGCCCAGGGAGATGCGGGTGTTGGCGCGCACCTGGTCGGGGCGGCGGAACATGCGCAGCGACCAGCCGACCGCAAGCAACGGGATGACCATCGAGGAGATGCCGAAGGTGCCGGCCACGACCGTGTGCACCGCGCCGAGCACGGGCCCGGCGGCCTGCCACCACTCGACCACAGCCACGAGGGCCGCGATGAGCATCAGCAGCAGCGCGTAGCCATCGCGGCGCATCTCCGGAGCAACCTCCCAGCGCTGCACGCCGATCGAGCGCACCAGACCGCCGACCATGCGAGCGATCGCCAGATAGCCAGAGCGCGCTGCGCGCACCGGCAGAGGAAGCGTCGAGGGGTCGTTCGCCGCGGCCGCGCGGGTCCGCGAGGAGCCCGCGGCAGAGGACCGCGAGGAGCCTTTCGACGCACGTGCGGGGGAAGACGTACGTGTCGCCATAGGTCCCAGGGTACCTCCCGGGGCACTCTCAGCCCGGGAAGCAGCGGCATGCGTCACCCACAGCGGGCGCGGAACGGGCCCGGGCGGGGCAGGCAGCGGGCACGCGCACTCGCCGCGCCCGCGCGCCTCAGGCCTCGACGACGATCGGGATGATCATGGGGCGGCGGCGCAGGCGCTGGGAGACGTAGCGCCCCACGACGCGGCGCATGACCTGCTGCAGCTGGTAGGTGTCGCGGCGGTTGGACTGGTCCACGACGGCCTGCTCGAGCGCCTTGATGATGTCCGGGCGGATCTTCTCGAACACCGCATCATCCTCCGCGACACCGCGGGCGTGGATCTCCGGGCCCGCGATGAGTGCGCCGGTCTCCGAGTTGACCACGGCGAACAGGGAGATGAAGCCCTCATCGCCGAGGATCCGGCGGTCCTTGAGGTCCGCTTCGGAGATCTCGCCCACGCTCGAGCCGTCCACGTACACGTAGCCGTTGGGGATCTCCCCGACGACCTTCGCGACCCCGTCCTTGAGGTCCACAACGTGCCCGTCCTTCGCCAGCACGATCCGCTCCGGATCGGTGCCCATGGATTCGGCGATCTTGCCATTGGCGATGAGGTGGCGCACCTCGCCGTGGATCGGCATAACGTTCTTGGGCCGCACGATGTTGTAGCAGTACAGCAGCTCGCCGGCACTGGCATGCCCGGAGGTGTGAACCTTCGCATTGCCCTTGTGGACCACTTCGGCGCCGAGCGCCATCAGCCCGTTGACCACGCGGAACACGGCGTTCTCGTTGCCGGGGATGAGGGAGGAGGCGAGCACCACGATGTCCCCGGGGCCGACGGAGACGCGGTGGTCGCGGTTGGCGATGCGGCCGAGCGCCGCCATCGGCTCACCCTGGGAACCGGTGCACATGAGCACCACCTGGTCATCGGGCAGCTGGTCGATGCGCTTGACGTCCACGAGGACGTCATCGGGCACCTCGAGGTAGCCCATCTCGGCAGCGATACCCATGTTGCGCACCATGGACCGGCCGACGAAGGCGACCTTGCGACCGTGCTCTGCGGCGGCGTCGAGCACCTGCTGGACGCGGTGGACGTGGCTGGAGAAGGAGGCGACGACGATCTTCTGCTTCGCGCGGGCGAACAGGGCGGCGAGCGTCGGCCCGATCTCCTGCTCCCCCACCGTGAACCCGGGGACCTCCGCGTTGGTGGAGTCCACCATGAACAGATCCACGCCCTTCTCCCCCAGGCGGGCGAAGGCGCGCAGGTCGGTGATCCGGCCATCCAGCGGCAGCTGGTCCATCTTGAAGTCGCCGGTGTTCAGCACGGTGCCGGCGCTGGTCTCGACGTACACGGCCAGGGCGTCGGGGATGGAGTGGTTCACGGCCACGAACTCGCAGTGGAAGGGCCCGAAGGACTCCTTCTGCCCCTCCTTCACAGCGAGGGTGTACGGGGTGATGCGATGCTCCCTCAGCTTCGCCTCGACGAAGGCGAGGGTCAGCTGCGAGCCCACCAGCGGGATATCGGGCTTCAGGCGCAGCAGGTAGGGCACGGCGCCGATGTGGTCCTCATGTCCGTGGGTGAGGACGATCGCGGCGATGTCATCGAGCCGGTCCCGGATGTAGTCGAAGTCCGGCAGGATCAGGTCCACGCCGGGCTGGGAATCCTCGGGGAACAGCACTCCGCAGTCCATGACCAGCAGGCGGCCCTCCACCTCCAGCACCGACATGTTGCGGCCCACATCCCCCAGGCCGCCCAGGGGGATCACGCGCAGGGTGCCGGGCTTGAGCTTGGGCGGTTGGTTCAGGCGCTCGGCGAAGATGGTCTCGGTCACGGAAGCCTCCAAGAGGGCGAGATCAGGAAAGGTCAGAGCAGGCCGACGGCGTCCAGGGCGGTGCGCAGCGCACTCACCTGGTCCTCATCGGCCGGGGCATGGGGGCCGCGCATCGCGGCGTTGGGGAGCACCCCCTGCAGGTGCAGCGCGGTCTTGGCTGCGACCGCGCCCGGCAGGCGGGTCATGATGGCCTGGACCACGGGGACCAGGCGATGGTGCGCGTCCTGCGCCGCGGCGAGATCGGAGCGCTCCACGGCGTCCACCAGCTCACGCTCGAGCTGCGGCGCCACCTGGGAGACGACGGACACCAGGCCCGCGGCTCCGATCGCGAGCCACGGCAGGTTCAGGGCGTCCTCACCGGAGTAGTAGGCGAGATCGGTGCTGGCCATGACGATGCCGGCCTGCTGCAGATCGCCCTTCGCGTCCTTCACGGCGAGGATCCGCTCATGCTCGCCCAGGCGCTGCAGGGTCTCGAGCTCGAGCGGCACACCGCTGCGGCCGGGGATGTCGTAGAGCATCACGGGCAGGTCGGTCGCATCGGCCACCGCCCGGGTGTGGGCGATGATCCCCGCCTGGGTGGGCTTGGAGTAGTAGGGGGTGACGACGAGCAGGCCGTCCAGAGCGAGGTCCGCATGGGCGCGGGCCAGCTCGATCGAGTGGGCGGTGTCGTAGGTGCCCACCCCCGCGAGGATCATGACCTCGGGACCGGCGGCCTCCCGCACCGCGCGCGCGAGCTGCACCTTCTCCGCATCGGAGAGGGTGGGGGCCTCCCCGGTGGTGCCGGAGATCACCAGCAGGTCATGCGCGCCCTCGACGAGGTGCGCGGCAAGGCGCTGCGCGGCGTCGAGGTCCACGGCGGAGCCGTCGGCCGTGAACGGGGTGACCATCGCGGTCCCCAGCGTTCCGAAGGGGCGGTCGGTGCGCGCAGTGCCTGCGGTCATGGTCTCCTCCCGGGGACGTCCTGGTGCTCGAAGCCTAGTCCGGTCTCCTCTGGCGTCAGCGCTGCGACGCACTCCCGAGGTCCGCGAGGATCGCCATCGGGGTGCGCTGGCGGCCCTGCCCCAGGGGGTTGTCAGCGAAGGTCGCCTCGAGCTGCGCGGCGGGGACATCCACATCGGATCCCAGCACATTGCGGCCGATGTCGTTGGCATCCATCACCACGGTGCCGCGGAAGGACTCCTTCAGTGACTGAGGCAGGTCCGCGACGCGGATCGCGGCCGAGAGCTGCGCGGATACACCGTCGGGATCCTTGGGCGGCAGTTTCGCGGAGACGTTCGAGGGGAAGGCCGAGTACGGGGTGGGGCCGTCGATCGCGCGCACGTTCGCGCCGACGACCTCGTAGAACAGGCCCTTGCGGCGCACCAGCTTCCCGGCCGCCCCGGCGGCGGAGGCAGCGAGGATGCGCGGCAGACCCACCTCGCGGATCGCAAGCTCCATGGTGGTGGGGTCGCCCAGGCCGATGCCGGCCGGGGTGCGGGTGACGAAGCGGCTGAGCAGGCGGGCGCTGCGGCGGGGCTGAATCTCCCAGGTGAACCAGGAGCGGCCCTGCGTGATCGCGATGATCTTCTCGCTGATCACGTAGTACCAGGGGGCGCCGTCCGGCAGGGCATCGGCGGGCAGGTCGGCGGCGAAGCGCTCGACGTGGCCGCGCACGAGCGCGGTGAGGTCCGTGTCCTTGTCCACCAGCTCGGTCTGCAGCGGGAAGCGCCGCCAGGTGTGGCCGTCGGCTGCGGAGACCAGGTCCAGCTCCTTGCCCTCATTGGCGACATAGTCGCTCTTGGGGGCGATCTCCTCCGCCGCGGACTCCTGCTCGGCAGGCTCCCCCTCCGCGGGCTCCACCGCCGGGGCGATGACCGGGGCGGGCGCCGGATCCGCGGCGTCGTCGCCGAGGGCGCGTCCGGCCCCGTCGGCGTCGTCGAAGAAGGTGCGCATCCACAGCTCCACGTTCAGCAGGCGCCAGAACATCAGCGTGCCGTAGTTCTCAGGATGGGCGATGTAATCGTCGAACAGAGCGACGACGGACTGCGCCTCGAAGTAGGGGCGGGAGGCGAAGGACTCGGAGGCGAAGATCTCGCGCAGCTGCGGGGCGACCGCCCGGAACCATTCGCTCTCCGGGGTGGTGAAGCCGATCTTGTTGCGACGCCGGGCGATCATGTCCGGGAGGATCCCGTCCATGGCCTCGCGCAGGATCCGCTTGTTCCAGCCGCGGTGAATGATCGCGGACTCATCCAGGGAGAACAGGAACTTCAGCAGCTCCTTGTCCACGAACGGGACGCGCCCCTCGATGCTGAAGCGCATTGTGTTCTTGTCCTCGTAGCGCAGCAGCGAGGGCAGGGAGGAGCGGAAGGTGTCCTCCAGCAGCCGCTCCTTGAGGTCATCCTGCACAGAGGTGACCTTCTCGTGCTGGTGGGCGGCCACGAACTCGTTGTTCAGCAGCGCCTCGATCGGCACCTCGGTGCGGCCGGAGAAGCGGACCTTGGCGAGCTTGCGCAGGATGTCGCGGGAGCCGGCCATCTCCTTGGCAAGTTCGGCGAAGCGGCCTTGGCGGCGCAGCTGGCGCAGGTAGACGTAGAAGTACGGGTTGTACCCGGCGATCATCTCGTCGGCGCCCTGGCCGTCCAGCAGCACGGTCACGTGCTGGCTGGCCTCGCGCATCACCGCGTACTGCGCGTAGGGGCCGGTGGAGATGATCGGCTCCTCCTGGGTGCGCACGAAGTCGCGCAGGTCCTCGAGGAAGGCGGGCGGCTGGGGGTGGATCTTGTGGGCGGTGATCTGCCCGGAGTAGTCCTCCAGCAGCGCATCCACGTACCGTTCCTCGTCGTTACGGGAACCGGGGAACACGGCGGAGAAGGTGTTCTGGCGCGAACCGACGGCGGCGAAGGACTCATCCTGCGGTTGTTCGCGCAGGTGCCGGGCGATCACAGCGGCCACGGCGGAGGAGTCGAGGCCCCCGGACAGGGAGGTGCCGACGGGCACCTCGGACTGCAGGCGCAGCTGCACCGCCTGCTCGAAGCGCTCGCGGTACTCGGCGACGACGGACTCGTCATAGGGGCGGCCCGGCTGCCGGGCGATCTCCCGCAGCTCCTCCTGCAGGCGGGTGTAGGAGGCGAGCTCCACGCCGTCGCGGGTGATGGTGAGGACCTGGCCGGGCATGAGGCGGCGCACGCCCGCGAAGAAGGTCTGCGCGTCATCGTCCTGGACGCGGAACTTCAGGTAGCGGTAGACGGCGCGGTCATCGGGCGCGGCCTGAAACACCTTCGCGGCCAGCAGGGAGCGGATCTCGGAGCCGAACAGCACGCGCGGCGTCTCGCCCTCAGCGATCTCCGGGTCGACCCAGTAGTAGAGCGGCTTGATGCCGAAGTGATCGCGGGCGAGCGCGAGGCTGCCGGCCTCGGCGTCGTGGATCGCGAAGGCGAACATGCCGTTGAAGCGGTCGTAGGCCTCGATGCCCCACTGGGCGTGGGCCTCCAGCAGCACTTCGGTGTCGGAGGCGGTGCGGAACTGATGGCCCAGGCCCTCGAGCTCCTCGCGCAGCGGCAGGTAGTTGTAGGTCTCGCCGTTGTAGACGATCGTGTAGCGGCCATCAGCGGTGGTCATCGGCTGGGCGCCGTGCTCGCGGTCGATGATCGAGAGCCGACGGTGCGCCAGGCCCACGTCACCGGACACGTGGATGCCCTCGCCGTCGGGGCCACGGTGGGCCAGGGCGCAGTTCATCCGTCGGGCGATGTCCTCGGTGAGGTCACCGAAGCCGTAGGTGCCGGCGATTCCGCACATGGGGCGAGTCCTTTCGAGGGGGACGTGATGCCGCTTCCGTACCGCGCGGCAGCGGGTCCGGGACCGACGGGGTGGGGGCCGACGGGGCTGACTGCGCGCCTCGCGCGGGAGGGCTGGTCGAGCCTATCAACGCCCACCCCGTCAGCCCCGCGGCGGGGTCTGTGAGGTTCAGCCGCCGCGGCGGGTGACGAGCAGGTCCTCGGAGTCCACGTGCACCTCGAGGTCATCCAGGGAGGTGATCAGGGCGCCCGCGAGGTCGGCGAGCTCCGCGGCGGGGGTGGTGCTGGTCACCGCGATGGTGGGGCAGCCGGCGGCGCGCCCGGAGGTGAGGCCGCCCACCGCGTCCTCGATCACCACGGCCTGCGCAGGCTCGACGCCGAGGCGTTCGGCGCCCACACGGTAGGGCTCGGGGTCGGGCTTGCCGCGGGTGACCTGGTCGGCAGTGACGGTGTGCGCGGGCTCAGGCAGACCGGTGCGCTCCCAGCGGGCGGTGAACAGCTCTCGGGTGCAGGAGGTGACGACGGTCCAGGTGGGGCGCCCCAGCTGCTCGGCGGCGGCATCAAGCTCGCCGAGCAGCCGCTGCGTGCCGGGCAGCACCTCGATCCCGGCGACGTCCGCGATCTCGAGCTCCTCGATGCGGCGGTGCGCGGCAGTGATCTGCTCTTCGCTGAAGTCCGGGTAGAGCTCGCGCAGCGTCTGTCGAGCGGGTTTGCCGTGCATGGCGTGGGAGAAGGTGAGGCCGCCGCCGAGCTCCTGCAGCAGCTGGTTCCAGGCCCGCTCCACGGCGTCGCCGGAGTCGATCAGCGTGCCGTCCATGTCCAGCAGCAGGGCCTGGGTGCGCAGCGGCAGGTCCGGGCCGTTCGCGGCGGTGGGATACGACGTGGTGCTCATACCGGCAGGATCCCATATCGGGCCGTGGACACGCGCGACGCAGCGCCGTGCGGGGACCCTAGGGTGGCCGCCATCATGACCACTTCCCCGCACCCGACGCCCGATAGCGCTGACCTGCCCGAGTCCGCGCAGCTCCCGGCCGCGCAGCTGCGCCGGATCCGCCGCACGGGCCTGGGAATCGGGATCGCGACGGGACTGTACGGCATCTCCTTCGGTGCGCTCGCCACCGCCTCCGGCCTCAGCGTCGCCCAGGCGATGGTGCTGTCCTTGATCATGTTCACCGGCGGCAGCCAGTTCGCCTTCATCGGCGTGATGGGCGGCGGTGGCTCCGCCATGGGGGCGGCGCTCGCGGCGCTGCTGCTGGGGATCCGCAACACCCTGTACGGCCTGATGCTGGCGCCCTCCCTGCCGCGCGGCGGGGTGCGCGGGCTGCTGCGAGCGCAGCTGACGATCGACGAGTCCGCAGCCCTGGCCACCACCGGGACGACGCCCGCCCACCGTCGGGCCGGGTTCTGGGCGGCCGGGGTGGCGGTGTATATCTTCTGGAACCTGTTCAGCCTGTTGGGGGCGCTGGCCGGTCAGCATGTAGCGGATCCGGCGGCCTGGGGACTGGACGCGGCAGCGGCCGCTGCCTTCCTCGCCCTGCTGTGGCCGCGCCTGCGCTCCCGGGATGCGGTGGCGATCGCGGTGGCGGCGGCTTTCATCGCGCTCATCACCACGCCGCTGCTGCCGCCGGGACTGCCGGTGCTAGCGGCGGCGCTGGTCGCGGTGGTGGCGGGGCTGCGGGCCGGGCCGGATCCCCGTCGGCCCCAGCATGGAAAGCACGGGAACCATGGGATCCGAGGGGACCGAGGGAAGGAGGCCCGATGAGCCTGCTATGGATCGCGGTGCTCGCCGCCTCGGCGCTGTCCTTCGTCCAGAAGTGGATCGGTTACCAGGTGCCGCCGGAGGTGCTCGAGCGTCCGCGCATCTCCCGGATCACCACGCTGCTGCCGATCGCGCTGCTGGGTGCGCTGGTGGCCACGCAGGCCGCCACCAGCGGGCAGTCCCTCCAGCTCGATACGCGCCTGGTGGCCCTGGGGGTGGCGGCGCTGCTGCTGTGGCGGCGCGTGCCGTTCCTCGTGGTGGTGATCGCTGCTGCGGCCACCGCCGCGGGGCTGCGAGCGCTGGGCTGGGGCTGACGGGGCGAAGGCTTCCGCGCAGACTGATGACAGCACGGAGCTAGCACCGCACCACTCGCGGTCCCCCGAATCCCGCCAGCAACCCAAGTCGATACACCCTCCCTTCTTTTCTGGTTTACCGAACGTTCACTTGCGATACCGTCCGCACCCGACTAACGTCACTACCGACAGCACAACTGTCAACGAAGTTTCTCACGATGAAGTAGAAGCGATTTTGGGGGATTCACATGCGCCGTCGTCTAACCTTCGCCATGACAGCAGTGCTCCTCACGGCAGCATCGGCAGCATCCGCCCATGCTTACGCGGGGGCCGAGCAGGGCACTAAGACCTGTAACACTGACAGTCCCGTGGCCACAAAGATTTACGCCGACGGAGAACACTCGCACACTCAGCGCAACACAACAAAGAAATACGCGGATGCCGGCTATGTTCGTACCACCTACCTCGGCCTCGGATACCCCAGTGCGTCGTACTACATTACCGGGGGTAAGGGGTATTTTGGCTACGACAAGTCATCTGCCTACTGTGCACGCTGACTACCCCCATAATCCACGAATGGCATTTCGATTACCGACGTGGGCTTTCGGGGCGACGCTCATCCTCGCAGTGGCCGCAGGTTGCTCAGACAATCCACCAGACGAGGCTGGCGGGCAAGCACCAGATGGTTCCACGCCGCCTAGTGTCGTCTACGAAGAACGCGCTGAGGCCATCGGGGAGTGCATGAACCGAGAGGGGCTTCCCATCGAGGTCACCTCCGATGGCGGCTTCCAATATGACAACACCGTCGTCACTGAGGAAGAGTTCGATCGGGTCTACGAGCTGTGCGAGAAGGAGCTGATGAAGGCGGGGGCGATCGGCCCACCGCCCGCTGCGGACCCGGAGTATCTGTCTGCGGTGTACGACGAACTTGTCGAGCAGGCGCAATGCCTCACCGACGAGGGCTACACAGTCGAGGAGCCACCGTCGCGGGAAACGTGGATCGAGTCCAAGGGAGCGGCCTGGGATCCGTGGGGCTCCGTCGCGGAGAATGACGGGGTGGAAGCGCTTGAGGAAGCCCAGGCGACATGCGGGTGATGTCCGCCGTTCGCCCGCGCCTGGTGATCGGCGCCATCGGGATCGTGATGGCCCTGGTGATCACGTGGTTCGCCGCAACATCCGTGGCGACTCGCACCGAGGCAGCGGACTCTCCCCCACCGCCGACCTTCGTCACGGTCACCGAAGGGACGCTCGGGCACACCATCCCTGCCGCCGTCACCGTGACGCGCGCCAACGCGCTCACGGTGCGCGCCCCGCGCGACGGCACGCTCACACGGCCGGTGGCTGACGAGATGATCGACGTCGGCGATCCGCTTCTCTGGATCAATGAGGAACCCGTCATTGCTGCTGAAGGGAAGGTTCCTGCTTTCCGAGAGATGAAGCGCGACATGAGTGGGAGCGATGTCGAACAGCTCCAGACGTTCCTCCGTGCCACGGGTCACCTACCCCGCGAGGTCCCGATCGACGGCGAATTCGGACCGGCCACGGAGACAGCCGTCATCCGCTGGCACGCCGAGCACGACATCACCGGCCCTGCCGCCGCGATCATCACTCCCGCCGAGCTGATCTTCGTTCCTGAGCTTCCCGCCAGCGTCTTAGCTACCGATGGAGTTCACGTCGGCAGCGTGCTCAGCAGCGGGCAGGAGGTGGCGCAGGTGCTCGAGGCAGCACCGAGTTTTGCCATTCACTCCGAGGGAGACATCGCTGCTGAGTTTCGGGAGGGGCTTCCTGTCACTGTGCCACTCGAGGACGAGACGCTCCACGCCATCACTGGTGCTCCGACAACCCTCGAGGACGGCCGGATCCAGATCCCCGTGACGTTGCCGGAGCCCTGCGGTTCCGATTGCGCTCCCCTCCGCAACGGACAACGGCTCTCCGCAACCGTCACCCTTGCCGAGAAAACCACCGGGCCGCTCGTCCCCGTGGCGGCGCTACGGCAGAAACCTGATGGCAGTACCTATGTCACCACGCGCGAGGGCGCCCATCTTCCGGTAACGGTGCAGATCGCCGATCGTGGCGCGGCGATTGTCAGCGGTATTGATCCGGGCAGCGAAGTGCTGATCGTTGCCCCGGAGGACCGCTCCGGATGATCGACCTGGATGGCGTGACGTACTGCTACCCCGGCAACGACACCGCCGTGGTCGCCGACCTGCACCTGCAGATTCCCGCTGGATCGGTGACAGCGATGGTGGGGCCATCAGGCTGTGGGAAGTCCACCCTGCTGTACCTGGCCGGGCTGATGCTCACCCCGCACACCGGCCGGATCTCTCTGCACGGCCAGCGTGTGGACACTCTCCGCGACGCGGAGCGCAGTCGGCTTCGTGCGCAGAGCATCGGCTTCGTGTTCCAGGACGCGATGCTCGATCCTCGCCGCAGCGTGCTCGGGAACGTGATCGAAGGTGCGCTCTTCGCCGGGATCCCCCCACCGCAGGCCACGCGATACGCGCACGAGCTCCTCGAGCACGTCGGGATGGCCCCCAAGGCCGGCTCGACCGTGCGCGACCTCTCGGGAGGACAGGCCCAGCGCGTCGCGCTGTGCCGGGCGCTCGTGAAGGACCCAACTGTGCTGCTGGCCGATGAGCCGACCGGCAACCTCGATGCCACCAGCGGATCTCAGGTCGTGGAGCGTCTGCTGGAGCGTGCCCACCTCCACGAGGCCGCGGTTCTCGTGGTCACCCATGACGAAGAGCTTGCGCGCCGCTGCGATCGGATTCTGCGATGGGAGGGCCGCGGTGTCCGCGCGCACGCTGCTGCGTGAAGCACTCGGCGAAATCCGCCGCGCCCCGGTGCTCTCTGCACTAGTTCTCACCCTCGTCGCGCTCTGCACCGTCCTCATCGACTCGACAGCCGGGCAAGGAGATGCCCTGCGTCACCGCGTGGAGCAGAACCTCTCCACACCCGCGCTGCGCACGACCGTGATCACGGCGGACACACCAGTGACCGTCTCCCGTGATGCGCTCGCGGCCTACGCCCAGCGCAGCGATGTCGAGGTGGTCGCCGCGTTGGGGCCCGCAGCCGATGTGGTCCCCCTGGCGACCGCTCCCGGAGGGCCGCCCGTCCCCGTACGCCCTGCCATCGTGCTCAGCACTGGGAAATCCGCGCTCCAGGTGCCGTCAGGCGGCACGGCCGGCATCTACATCCCCGAGTCATGGCTGAGCGCCGACGGGGACCTGCAGCACTACGCCTACCAGGACCTTCACGGCGTGACCTGGCCGGTCAGCGGGGTGTATCACGCCAGCGCCGAGGACGTCCCGCGGCTGGACGGCACTGCTCTCCGGCTGGTCGAAGGGGACCAGATCGAGGTGCGCAGCCTGCTGATCATCGGCACGGCGGGGACCGATCCGACCGTGCACGAACGCGATGCCATCGCCCTGCTGAGCACAGAGCAGATCACCGTGGACGGGAGCTCCCAGGCACGCGAGGCCGCGCAGACCGTCCGCCGTGATATCAGCCGCTCCGGCACCACAGCGCTCATCGGGGCGCTGGTGATCGGGGGTGGAGTGGTCATGATCCTGGTGGGGGTGTGGACGCTCCTGCATCAGCGCGATATCGGACGCCGCCGCGTGCTCGGGGCGAGCAGAAGTCAGATCATCGTGATCGCGCTCGCGCATGTGGCAGCGCTGACGCTGACCGGGGTGACCGCCGGGACCGCGGTGATGCTGCTCATGCACCACCTGGGACTCCTGCCTGCACCGCGCTGGAGCTTTCACCTGGCCGTCGCCTGGCTGGTGCTGGTGGTGACGATGCTGGCAGCAGCCGCTCCCACGGCACTGACCAGCCGCATCGACCCCGTGCGGGTGCTGCGTCAAGCCTGAGGGTTCTCGCAGCAGGCACCGTCCGTATCCTCAGCGGCCTGGTCACAGCCCTCATCGGCCGATGCATCCCCGGTGCAGCATCCGCCGCTCTCTGTCGCGGCGGCGGCGAAGCCCAGCGGGAGCGGCCCGGCGGCCGCTCGCGCCGTCGGGCCCATGGCCTCCAGGCGGCAGGCGCAGGACGCGGTCACCGGCACATCGGCCTGGGCGCGGACGATGTCCAGGCGGCGCTTGACCACAGAGGCGAGCTCATCGGCCCCGCGGCGCACGAGGCACTCGTGGTAGCCGTGGAGGCTCCACACATTGTCCGGGTGCAGGTTCGCGCGCGGGATCGACGGCTCATAGCCCAGGTCCTCGCGGTACACCTGCTCGGCGTCATCCAGGCGGCCCTGCTCCATGAGCAGTGCGGCGAGTGCGTGGCGGGTGGGCTGCATCCAGGACCACGGCTCGTCATACGGCAGGGAGTCGTCCAGCTCGACGCTGCGACGCAGATGCGCGAAGGCCTCGTCGTGGTTCCCGGCGCGGTACTCGATCTCCCCGTCGAGCATCGCCGCGGCCACCTCGAGGATGTCCCGGCAGGTGTTGTTGAAGACGGTGCGGGAATGCGGGACGCGCTCGACGGCCGCGTGGAAGAGCCGACGGTGGTCCCGGGCGGCCTCCACGTCCCCGAGCGCGGCGCTCGCCACGCCCTTGGCGTAGTGCATCACGGCGGTGGTGGTGCAGAACAGATTCTGGTCCTCGGGCAGCGGCTCGTCGAGGATCTCCTGCCAGCGGCCGAAGCGGATCAGGGCGTGCATGGTCATCGGGTAGAAGCCTTCGAGCCAGTCCGCCATCGGCGGGGAGGTGACCGTCAGCAGCTCCTTCGGCAGGGTCTGTTCAAGGCGCCGCCCCGCGTCGATGGCCTTCTGGCTCTGCCCGAGGAACATCGCCCCATACATGACGAAGTGCAGGTTGTGCGCCCGGTACAGGGTGTAGAAGTTCTCCCCGCCGCGCGCGGCGAGGTAGCGCTCATCGGCCTGGACCGCCCGCTCATTGGTCTCGATGACGCGGCGGTAGTCGCCGCACAGCACGTCGATATGGGTGGGCATGTGCACCAGGTGGCCGCCGTCGGGCACCACATCCCGTGCCCAGTCCGCCACCCAGAGCGCCGCCTCGGGCTGGCCGGACATCTCCATCAGGTGGATCGCCATGTGCAGCACGCCGGGGTGCTGACGGGCCTGCGGGTCCACGAGCGCACGGTCCGCGACGTCCTTCGCCTCCAGGGTGGGCACCCCGGGCTCGGGCTCCCCGGTGCGCAGATCCCACAGCTCCCAGGGCCGCACCCCGAGCAGAGCATCGAGGTGGATTGCGATGACGTCGAGGTCATCGGGGTGATCACGGTAGAGCTCTCGACAGGCCTCGGCGTAGCCGAGCACCCACTGCTCCGGCCAGTCCTCCCCCGCCGGCGGCTGCTCGACCGGGTAGCGGTGCGGGAGCGTCGCGATGATCGCGCGCTCCACGGCGGGCGCATCGGACGCAAGGTCGAGGGCGCGCCGGGTGTGCTCGGCGGCGTGCGCGAGGGAGCGCTCGAGGTCCTCGGGATCGAAGTCCGCCCAGGGCTTGTTGTAGTTCGGACCCAGCACATACGCGGCGCCCCAGTGGGCGAGCGCAAATCCGGGGTCTGCCTGCGCCGAGCGCACGAAGCAGCCGTAGGCCTCCTCATGGTTGAAGGCGTAGGTCCAGATCAGCCCGCGCCGGAACCACTCAGCGGCCTCCGGGTCGGTCGTGGAGACCTCACGGCGGTAGGAGCCGAGGTCGAAGGGGTACTCATCCGTGGCGTCCGTCACAGCAGGGTGCATGGCTCGACGGTATCAAGCCTGTGGCAGCGGCGTTCTGCTCCGCGGTGGGGATCCGTCGCTCAGCGGCCGCGTGCCTCGAGGGCCCGACGGGTGGCCATGCGTGCATGGCGACGGTCGCGCAGCGCGTCATAGGCGAGGCCCAGGCGATACCAGGCCTGCCAGTCGTCCTGGCCGCCGTCCTCGACGGCCGCGCGGGCGGCCTCGAACTCGGCGCGCGGATCCGCGGGTGCGGGCACCGCCCCATCGGCCCCCTTGCCCCCGGTGGTCCCATCGGCCCCGTCTGCCCCGTCGGCCCCTTCGCCCCCATCGGTCCCGTTGGCCCCGTGCGCACCGCCATCTGCGGGTGGGGTGTATTCGCGGGCCAGCCGCGCGGTGCCCAGTCCGAACAGCACCTCCCGCCAGGTCACCCACACGGTGAGCCCCAGCAGCAGTGCGATGCCGAGTGCGAGCCCGTAGCCGATCACTCCCCCGGCGCGCAGGAAGCCCCAGGCGATCCAGCCCAGGCCATAGCAGTAGGCGAGCGTGATCAGCAGCAGGACGGCCACGAAGATCCGCGGCCCCAGTCCCTTCGGCATGGCAGATCAGCCCAGGTCCATGTAGCCGTCCAGGCCCACGGTGAGGCCCGGATGGGAGGCGACCTCGCGCACGCCCAGCAGCACGCCGGACATGAAGCTGATGCGGTCAAAGGAGTCGTGTCGCAGCAGGAACTGCTCCCCGGCCGAGCCGAACTGCACGACCTCATGCGCCACGAGGCCGCGCTGGCGCACCGCGTGCACGTGGATCCCGTCCACGACCGCGCCGCGGGCGTGGTCGGGGTCGGTGTCGGTCGCATCGGGCACGGGGCCGAGCCCGGCGGCGGCGCGTCCGCGAGCGATGGCGGCAGCGGTGTGGCGGGCGGTGCCGGAGGGAGCGTCGAGCTTGTCCGGGTGGTGCATCTCGATCACCTCGGCGCTGTCGAAGTAGCGGGCGGCCATTTCGGCGAAACGCATGGCGAGCACGGCGCCGATGGCGAAGTTCGGGGCGATGAGCACACCGATCCCCGGGGCGTGCTCGAGCTGGGCTCGCAGGGCATCGAGCTTCTCCTCGCTCCAGCCGGTGGTGCCGACGACCGCGTGCACGCCGTGCTCCACCAGCCAGGCCACGTTCTGGGCGGTGACGGCCGGGACGGTGAAGTCGATCGCGACCTGCGCGCCGGCCGCGGTGATACCCGCGAGGTCATCGCCGTCGGTGATGCGGGCGACGAGCTCAAGATCCGCGGCCTCCTCCACGGCGGCGCAGGCGGCGCTGCCCATGCGACCGGCGGCGCCGATCACGGCCACGCGGATCAGGGCGGAGGTCTGCTCGGGGGTGCTGGTCTTGGATGCGGTCACGGATCCTCCTGAGGACGATGGGGCGGGGAACGATGCGGGGGCGGGCGCTGGAGTGGGACGGTGGGTCTGGTCGCTCGGGCGTGCCCGTGGGCGGGGCGCTGGGTGGGAGGGGTCAGGCCGGGTGCTCCGGCCCCACCTCCACGCGGGTGCTGATCGAGGTGGCGAAGCGCTGCGCGAGCTCGCGCACCTGCTCACCGGTGACCTCGCTGATGCGGGCCAGGGTCTCATCGACGCTCGTGTACCGGCCGTGGGCCAGTTCGATCGTGCCGAGCCGCCCCATCCGAGAGCTGGTGTCCTCCAGCCCCAGGGCGAACGAGCCGGTGATCTGGCCCTTAGCACGCGTGAGCTCCTGCTCGGTGACGCCAGTGCTGCCCATGCGGTCCATCTCCGCGGCCAGCAGCTCGACCACCTGGGCGGTGCGGCCCGGGCGGCAGGCGGCGTACATGCCGAACAGGCCCGCATCCCGATACCCGGAGCTGAAGGAGTACACGGTGTAGGCGAGTCCGCGCTGTTCGCGGATGTTCTGGAACAGGCGGGAGGACATCCCGCCGCCCAGGATTGACATCAGCACCGAGAGGGTGTGGCGCTGCTCGCTGAGGGCGGTCACGCCCTGTCCGCCCAGGTAGATGTGGTTCTGCTCGGTGGGGCGGGTGAGGCGGTGCGGACGCAGCGCGGCCAGGTCCGAGGGCGTGCTCACGGGGCCGGGTCCCTCCTGCAGGGCGGGGCTGCGGCGCTGCGGGAGGGCGCCGTCGGTCAGCTCCCAGCCGCCACGGCGCAGCCCTGCGATCAGGAGCTGGGCGAGCTGATCGTGGTCGAGATCCCCCACGGCGGTGACCACGAGGTTCTCGGGCCGATAGTGCTCGGCGTAATGGGCGCGCACATCCTCGATGTCAAGCGAGCTGACAGTCTGTGCGGTGCCGCCGACGGGTCGGCCGAGTGCCGTCTGCGGACCGAGCACATCGGCGAGGAACGTCTCGTAGCCGACGTCGTTCGGGTCATCCTCCGCCATGGCGAGCTCTTCGAGGATCACCTCGCGCTCGGTGAGCAGCGCCTCCTCCTGCAGCAGGCTCGCGGTGACCATGTCGGTCAGCACGTCCACTGCCATCGGCAGATCCGCGGAGCGCACCCGCCCGTAGTACAGGGTGTGCTCCTTGGCGGTGATCGCATTGGAATCCCCGCCCACCTCGTCGAAAGCCGCGGCGATGTCGAGGGCACTGCGGCGCGCGGTCCCCTTGAACAGCAGATGCTCGAGCACGTGCGTGGAGCCGGCATGCTGCGGGGTCTCGTCGCGCGATCCCACCTGCAGCCACAGGCCGAGCGTCGCGGAGCGGACGGTGCGGTCGGTCTGGGTCAGCAGCCGCACTCCGCCGGGCAGGATGCTGCGGCGCACACCGGCGGTGGCATCGAGCACGACGTCGGAGGCGGGGTCGTTATAGATCAGGTCCACAGGCACCAATCGATTGTTCCATGAGCTGCTGCGGACGGGGTGGTGGCGCCGACGAGATGCCGTGCGCCTCACGGCATCTCGAAGGTGCCCCAGCTCGTGCCGTCAAAGCGGAGGATGCCCTGCCAGCGGGAGATGACGTACAGCGTGCCGTCCGGGGCGATGGCGGGTCGGCCAAGTTCGGTGATGGGGCTCGGAGCGGAGTCGTCGACCTCGGGGGTGAGCACTTGCAGCTCCGTCTGCCCCGGAGTCCACAGCGCGAGGTCACTGCCGGTGCCGGTGAGCACGACCTGCCCGTCGGGGCCGGCGGCGGCGTACTGTCCGCAGTTCGTCGGCAGCGCGGGCCCGTCGGCCACCGTCCCATCGAGCGCGACGGTACGCAGCGTCCCTGTCTCCTGATCGGAGATGACGAAGACGCCGTCGGCGCTGCAGGCGAGGGCCATGCCCTGGACCTCCTGGCCGGGGCTCTGCGAGAGCTTCTCGCCGGTGCGACCGTCATGCAGGAGCAGTCCGCCCTCCTCCAGCAGGATGCCGAGCACCGCGCTGTCCGGGCTGAAGGCGAGGGCGATCGGCCGATGCCGCCAGGAGAGGACCCGGCCGGGATCGCACGTGCCCGGGGCGGCGGACCACAGGCGGACGGTGCGGTCCGTGCTGAGAGATGCCAGGCGCTCGCCGTCGGGACTGAAGGCGAGATCACGGATCTCACGGACGACGCGGCGGGTGGACTCCTGGTGTCCCCCGAGGGTCCACTGCGCCTGACCGTCCGGGCTCATCAGCAGGATGCGCTCCTGGGAGGAGACGGCGAGCAGCTCTCCACTGGGGTGCCATGCGAGCGCCCCGCTCATCCAGTCATCGCGACGCTCGATGATCTGACCGCTTGCGACGTCCCAGTAGGTGGTTCCCGCCGTGCGGCTGAGGTCCAGGAACTTGCGGTCGGGTGGCTCGAGGGCCACCGCAGTCTTTCCATCGGGGCTCACCGCGATCGCCCCCGGGATCAGCTGCGGCTCTCTGCGCTGGAACGTCTCGACGGGGAGCCCGAAGGGCAGTTCGAACCCCGTATCGGGCAGCTCATCCGCGGGGACATCGCCCTCGTAGCAGGTGCTCGCCATCGGACCTCCGCAGCCCGCGAGCAGCCCGATACCGAGCAGCGCACCCGCCGCGAGCATGCCCCGGCGGCCCGGGTGCGCCTCGGCGTCACCGCACTCCGGCATCGCGCATGTCCTGCTCTAGATCCTCGGAGGTGTACACGTCGGCGAACTCGTCTTCACGCTCCCGGGCGTTGACCTCAACCTGCTGGTCCAGATACCGCTGCATTTGCTCCTGGTACTCGGGATTATTCGGGTCACCAGACGGGGGAAACTCGTAATTCCACACCTTGAACTCGTGGCGCCATTGCTCGATCTCCTCGCGCGTGAAGCCGTAGTCGCGCTCGACCTGCTCGTATTTGTCGCTGTTGTCGTCACCGGTCAAGATATCCCACGGATCGGGATCGGTGCGGCGGATCATCTCGTACTGCACCTGGTGCCTGGCCTCGTGGGCCGCGATCTGCAAGCCGTACGGGCTCTTCAGGAGATCGTTGCTGAGGTAGATCACGCCGGTTGGAAGCGAGATGGCCCCGCCGTTCATCCACCCGGGGAAGAAACGGGTCTCGATGCTCGGAAACCAGCCACGGGCATTGATCCCATAAGCCTCGAGTTCATCCTTGACCACCTCGCGCAGCACAGCTCTGCGCTCACGATCGGACATCCCCTCCCACGCCTTCTGAATAGCGGGGTCGTTCATCGTCGTGACCCCATCACCGGGGTTGAAAGCTGCGCCCGGGATCCAGGGCGGGCCATTTTCACGCCTCTCACCGGGCGTGCTCCCTGGCGCTGCACCGGCCCAGTGATCATCCGCCGCAGAGCTCTGGTCCTGCTGCTGGGCGTGCTCGATGAGCTCGTGGACCAGCTCCTGCAGATGTTCGAGCACCTCGATACCCCCGGCATGCACGGTCGCCCACTGCTGGGTGAACGCTTCCGCATCCGGCCCCCGCCAGTGCACATCGATGCTGGTGACCTGCTGGTGCAGGCCATCCCACTGTTGCTGCAGGCTGCTGTGCGCGGCACGCATCCGCTCGGCGTGCTGCCGCCCCTGCTCGGTCTCCATCCCCTGGAACATCGTCATCCCACCCCCGGATCTCCGTCCGCCTCACCGGCACCGTGTCGGGGCCGCGCGGCTGTTCCCCAGAGCGTAACAACGCCCCCCGGCCACAGACCCTGCATCGAGACCGCGCACCTGCCCCCCAGCGCTCCTCGCACCGCCCGCGCCACGCTTGCCCCACATACACAAATGTCAGGTCCGGTGGCATGCTCGCAACGAACATGCCACCGGACCTGACAAATGTGAAGGGAGGCCTGGGCCTCAGCTCACTCGGCGGTGGGCTCCTCGGAGGCCACGGCATCCTCGGAGACCGTCTTCTCCGCCGGCTTCTCCTCGGACTTCTCGTCCTCGATGACCGCCAGGGAGATCTTGCCGCGGGCGTCGATCTCGCGGATCTCCACCTCGATCTTCTGGCCCACCTTTGCGACGTCCTCGACGTTCTCCACGCGCTTGCCGCCGTTGAGCTTGCGCAGCTGGGTCACGTGCAGCAGACCGTCCTTGCCGGGGGTCAGCGAGATGAAGGCGCCGAAGTCCACCACGCGCACCACGGTGCCCAGGTAGCGCTCGCCCACCTCGGGGACCATCGGGTTCGCGATCGCGTTCACGGCGGAGCGGGCAGCCTCGGCGGAGGGGCCGTCGGTCGCGCCGATGTACACGGTGCCGTCGTCCTCGATGGTGATGTCCGCACCGGTGTCGTCCTGGATCTGGTTGATCATCTGGCCCTTGGGGCCGATGACCGCGCCGATCTTGTCCACCGGGATGGTCACCGCGAGCACACGCGGGGCGTGCGGGCTCATCTCATCGGGCGCGTCGATCGCCTCGTTCAGCACCCCCAGGATCGCCAGGCGCGCCTCGTGGGCCTGCGCCAGCGCACCGGTCAGCACGGAGGCGGGGATGCCGTCGAGCTTGGTGTCCAGCTGGATGGCGGTGACGAACTCGGAGGTGCCGGCCACCTTGAAGTCCATGTCGCCGAAGGCGTCCTCAGCACCCAGGATGTCGGTCAGCGCCGCGTACTTGGTCTCCCCGTCCACGGTGTCGGAGACCAGGCCCATCGCGATGCCGGCCACCGGGGCGCGCAGCGGCACACCGGCGTTGAGCATCGACAGGGTCGAGGCGCACACCGAGCCCATCGAGGTGGAGCCGTTGGACCCCATCGCCTCAGAGACCTGGCGGATCGCGTACGGGAATTCCTCACGGGAGGGCAGCACCGGCACCAGGGCGCGCTCGGCGAGCATGCCGTGGCCGATCTCGCGGCGCTTCGGGGAGCCGACGCGGCCGGTCTCGCCGGTGGAGTACGGCGGGAAGTTGTAGTGGTGGATGTAGCGCTTGCGATCCACCGGGCCCAGCGAGTCGATCTGCTGCTCCATCTTGAGCATGTTCAGCGTGGTCACACCCAGGATCTGGGTCTCACCGCGCTGGAACAGGGCCGAGCCGTGCACGCGCGGCAGCACCTCCACCTCAGCGGAGAGCGCGCGGATGTCCCGCAGGCCACGACCGTCGATGCGTACACCCTCGGTGAGGATCTTCTTGCGAACGAGCTTCTTGGTCAGGGCGCGGTAGGCACCGGTGACCTCCTTCTCGCGGCCCTCGAGCTGCTGGCCCTCACCGGAGAGCTCGCCCTGGATCTCAGCCAGCAGCTCCTCGGTGCGCTCTTCGCGCTCCTGCTTCCCGGCGATCGACATGACCTCGGACAGGCGCTCGGTGGCGGCGTTCTCGACGATGCCGTAGGCGTCCTCCTGGTAGTCCAGGAACAGCGGGAACTCGCGCACGGGCTTGGCGGCCTTGTCGGCCAGCTCCTGCTGGGCCACGCACAGGCTGCGGATGAAGACCTTCGCGGCCTCCAGACCCTCGGCCACCACGGACTCGGTGGGGGCGATCGCGCCCTGGTTCTTCACCAGCTCCCAGGAGTTGTCGGTGGCCTCGGCCTCGACCATCATGATCGCGACGTCATCGCCGACCATCCGGCCTGCGACGACCATCGAGAACACGGCCTCCTCCTGCTGGGAGAAGGTGGGGAAGGCGACCCACTGGCCGCCGCCCTGCTGGTCCGGCATGAGGGCGATGCGCACACCGCCGATGGGGCCGGAGAACGGCAGGCCGGAGATCTGGGTGGAGGCGGAAGCGCCGTTGATGCCGACGACGTCATAGGCGTCATCGGGGTTCACGGCCATGACCGTGAGAACCACCTGGACCTCGTTGCGCAGGCCCTTGACGAAGGCGGGGCGCAGCGGGCGGTCGGTCAGGCGGGCGGCGAGGATCGCGTCCGTGGTGGGGCGGCCCTCGCGGCGGAAGAAGGAGCCGGGGATGCGGCCGACGGCATACATCCGCTCCTCCACGTCCACGGTCAGCGGGAAGAAGTCGAACTGATCCTTGGGCTTGTTCGAGACGGCGGTGGCCGAGAAGACCATCGTGTCGTCGTCGAGGTACACGGCGACCGCACCGGCGGCCTGCTGGGCCAGCCGTCCGGTCTCGAAACGGATCTCGCGCCGCCCGTAGGAGCCGTTGTCGATGACTGCGGTGGTGGCGGTGATATCAGGGCCGTCCATGGCCATGAGGTTCTCCTTTGCGTCGCTCCGCCCGTCGGGTGCGGCCTTCGTCACTCACCCGCGGTGCCGCGCCTGCCCGATGGGGGCGTGCTCCGCAGGTCACTGCCGAGGACCGAACCTGTGTCGGGACGGAAGAGGGTGAGAGATGGTCAGGTGGTCGGGCTGGGCGAAGCCGCGCCCGGCACAGTGAAACCGCCGCCCGCCCGAAGGGGCGAGCGGCGGATCGGTGTCAGCGGCGGATGCCGAGACGCTTGATCAGCGAGCGGTAGCGCTCGATGTCGACGTCCTGCAGGTACTGCAGGAGACGCTTGCGCTGACCGACCAGCAGCATCAGACCGCGGCGCGAGTGGTGATCGTGCTTGTGGGCCTTCAGGTGCTCGGTCAGGTACTTGATGCGGTGGCTCAGGAGCGCGACCTGGACCTCGGGCGAACCGGTATCGCCCTCGCCGGTCTTGTACTCATCGATGATCGCCTGCTTGGTGGCGGTGTCGAAGGCCATGTGGTTCTCCTCGGGTCGGTTGCGCGGCGCGCCGGGACCTTCTGTCCCGGGCTCTGGGGCGAGCGCGCCCCAGCACCTGCCCAGGGCGGGTGCTGCATCGGGTGATGCGGACATCCGGACACCGCGGGGCGCGATGATGCGCTGCGGTTCGGGATGCCGTGGGGCGGAATGCTCTCCGCGGCCGGAAGTACGGCCCGAGCAGGATATCAGCCCGTGACCTCTCCTCGGGAGGGCTCGAGGGCGAGAGTGCGGCGGGTCACCTCGACGTCCTCGTGCATCTGCGCGATCAGAGTGTCCACGGAGTCGAACTTCACGGTCTCGCGCTGGCGCTGGACGAACTCCAGGCGCAGCGTGTCGCCGTACAGCTCGAGGTCATGGTCGTCGTGGACGTAGGCCTCGACGGTGCGGCGTGGAGTGCCGTCATCCGCGAAGGTGGGGTTGGTGCCGATGGAGATGGTGCACGGCGCGCCAGCGAGCGGCGCAGTGCCCACATGGGCGGGATCCTGCGCGGTGACGGTGCAGAACCCGGCATAGACCCCGTCAGCCGGAATCAGGCCCTCGGGGCGGGGCCCCAGGTTCGCGGTGGGGAAGCCCAGCTCACGGCCGCGCCGGAAGCCGTGGTGGACCACGTCGGTGACGGTGTGGCGGCGCCCCAGTCCCTCGGTGGCGGTGCGCATATCGCCCTCCAGCAGCGCCGTGCGGATGCGGGAGGAGGAGATGCGGCCGGTGCCCTCCCCGTCCACGCCCATCTCACCGACGGTGATCACATCGAAGTTGTACTTCTGCCCTAGCTCGCGCATGGTCTCGATGGTGCCCGCATTGGCCCGGCCGAACAGGGCGTCCTCGCCGAGCACCACGCAGCGGGCGCCCAGCCCCTCCACGAGGAAGATCCGCACGAACTCCTCCGGGGAGTGCTGCGCGAACTCGAGAGTGAACTCGAGGTCCAGCACGCCGCGCAGACCGGTGAGCAGCAGCAGACGGTCGCGGTCGGCGTGTCCGGTCAGCAGCGGAGGCTGAACGGTGCCGGTCATGACGTGGCGGGGGTGGGGCCAGAAGGTGATCGCCACCGGCGCGATATCGCGCACCTCGGCCTGCCGCTGCAGCTGTTCGAGAATGTGACGATGGCCGCGGTGGACGCCATCGAAGTTGCCGATCGTGACCGCGGTGGCGCCGAGGTCGGCGGGCACCTCCTGCAGATGGTGCCAGAGCGGGAGGCGGGTCACGGGACGGGCTGGTCCTTCCGGGGCCGGGTGCATACGCACCGGGAACAGGTGGCGTCGTCGCGAACCGGGCCGGTCGCGACCGGGACCACTGTATAGGCCACGGCGCTGCCGACGATCATGATCGTCGTACACCTGTGATCAATATCGGGCGCGATCCCACTGCCCTGCGACAGAACGCTCCGATACCCTTACTGGCGAGGCGGTCCCGGGGAGGGGCCCCCGTGCTCACGCCGCGCAGCAGCGCCGAGCGAGCACGTCGGCCGCCGGAAAATGGAAGCAGGATCCATGACGAACGTGACCGATGCGGCCGCGCTGGGCGGCCCGTCCCGCCCGAGCGGCCGTCGCGGGCGCCGCACGGCCCTTGTGGTCGTGGCGGTCCTCGCCGTTCTCGCCGTCGTGCTGGCCGGCGGCGCCTACGCGTACGCCAAGCAGTTCGACGGCCGCGCCCTGCCCGGCACCACCGTGCTGGGCAAGGATGTCGCGGGGCAGACGCCCGAGGAGATCGCCGCTTTCGTCAGCGAGCGCAGCGAGGCGGTGACCGTCTCGGTGAGCGCTGGCGAGAAGCAGATCGACGCGTCGCTCGCAGAGCTCGGCGTGACCGTGGACGCGCAGGCCACCGCCCAGCGGGCCGTGGAGCGCGACGACTCCCTGCCCGCCACGATCGCTGCGACCTGGTCCGGCGAGCATGCGGTGGAGCCCGTGGTCGCGGTGGACGAGGCGGCCGTGGCGGCCTTCGGCAAGGGCCTGGTGCCCGAGGACCGCACCAGCCCCGTGAACGCCTCCGTCGCCTTCAATGAGGAGCAGCAGACCTGGGACGTCACCCCCGGCCAGGACGGTCAGGGCATCGACCCGCAGACCCTCGTGGACGCGGTGACCCAGCAGGCCGCCTCCCTCGAGGACTTCACGGTGGACCAGCCGGTCGAGCAGATCGCCCCGGCGATCACGACCGAGGACGCGCAGAAGGTCGTCGGCACGATCGAGAAGGTTCTCGAGCAGCCGATGTCCATCGCCGGCGCCGACGGCACCGTCCACGAGATCAGCGCCGAGCGCCGCAGCAGCTGGCTCTCCGTCGCCGCCGATAAGGCGGAGTCGAAGCTCGTGCTGAGCGTGGATGAGGACGCGGTGCGCGAGTGGGTCGCCGCCCGCGCCGATCAGGACGCGGTGGAGCCGAAGGACGGCATCGAGCAGGTGGATGAGGACGGCGAGGTCGTCAAGGTCGTCTCCGAGAAGAAGGACGGCCTGGAGATCACGAATACCGACGCCGTTGCGGAGGAGCTCATCGCCGCGCTGAAGGGCACCACGCCGCTCGAGGCCGCATTCGAGACGCGCACCCTGGAGTCCAAGGTCGAGCAGGTCGACGCTCCCAAGGAGCAGGACGACGACGAGGGCGAGGACGACAGCCCGGATCCGAATGCTCCTGCCGATGGCGAGAAGTGGATCGACGTGGACCTGACCGCAAAGACGGTCACCGCGTACGTGGGCGACAGCCCGGTGTGGGGCCCGCGCCTGATGGTCGACGGCAAGGAAGGCAATGAGACCGTCACCGGCTCCTTCGAGATCTACCTGCGGTATGACCGTCAGGACATGACCAACGCGGCGTACTACCCGGAGGGCCACCCGAAGTACTACTACACCCCGGATGTGCCATGGGTGCAGTACTTCCACGCCGGCTACGGCTTCCACGGCGCGCCATGGCGCTCCTCCTTCGGCTACTCCGGGTCGCACGGCTGCATCAACATGCCGGTCTCCGATGCGAAGTGGCTGTACGACTGGGCGAGCATGGGCACCCGCGTCGAGGTGCACTACTGAGCGCTCGCGGTGCGCAGCTGAGGGGCTGAGCAGGCCCGGCGCGCAGCTGTGCCGCTGAGCAGGCCCGCACGGCTGAGCCGCCGAGTCGCTGAGCAGGCCCGTCGCTGAGACCTGACATGCTGAACGTCCCGGTCGCCCGGCGACACGCTGGCACCGCCCCGCCGAGAGCACCGATACGTGCCGCTGGTGGCACAGATCGGTGCACTCGAGCGGCATGGACGGCGTGTCGGGCGCGTCCGGTGGGTCGCGTCACGCTCTTGCGCGCGTCGGCTGTGCGCCGCGGGTCAGGCCGACGGGGGCTGCAGGGCCTCGGGAGCGATGACGAGCACCGGCCGCCAGCGCTCGGCGGACTCCGGGCTCACCACGGCAACCAGCTGTCCCGCCGCGTCGAGAGCGGCAACCTGCTCGTACTCCCCGAGCTCGTGCGGCGACTTCCCCAGCTTCACGAACTTGCCGTGGCGGAGGTCCCGGGCGCTCGGCTCCGCGACGGCGAGCGTCGGCAGCACAGCCGCGGCGGTCTCACCGAGGCCGCGCAGCGGCAGCTCGACGTCATCGCCCTCCCCGCGGGCCGGCACGTGCACGCCGTCCGCGACGTCGAAGGGGCCGATGCCGGTGCGGCGCAGCTCCGTCAAGTGCCCGCCCACACCGAGCGCGGCCCCGAGGTCGCGGGCGAGGGCCCGCACATAGGTGCCGGAGGAGACATCAACGACGGCATCGAGATCCAGGTAGGGGCCGTCGGTGCGACGGGCGGTGATCTCGAAGCGGCTGATGCGCACCGGGCGGGCCGCCAGCTCGACGTCCTCCCCGGCGCGGGCGCGGGCATAGGCGCGCTGACCGTTCACCTTGATGGCGCTGACCGTGGAGGGCACCTGCTGGATGTCGCCGCGCAGAGTCTCAAGCACCTGCTCGATGTGCTCAGCAGCGAGCCCCGTGGCATCCACGGCCTCGCCGAGTGCCTCTCCCTCTCGGTCATCAGTCGTGGTCGCCTGGCCCAGCCGAATTGTGGCCGTATATGTCTTGTCCAGCCCCACGAGGTGGGTGAGCAGGCGGGTGCCCTGGCCGATGCCGAGAATCAGCAGGCCGGTGGCCATCGGATCAAGGGTCCCGGCGTGGCCGACCTTCTTGGTGCCCAGCAGCCAGCGGGCCCGTGCGACGACGTCGTGGCTGGTGCGATCCGGCGCCTTGTCGACCAGCAGGATGCCGTGCGGGGCAGTGCTCACGCCTGCTCGTCGTCCTCAGCGTCGATGCCGGTCCGAGCGTCCTCGTCGTCGAGGGCGTCGCCCTCAGCGCGGGGCTCACGGTACGGGTTCTCCTCCCCCGCGTACGCGGCGCCGGTGCGGGAGGTCGCGAGATCCGCGTCGCGGGTGCGGGCCTCGGCAAGCAGATCCTCGATCACGCGGGCATTCTCCGGGACGGCGTCGGGGATGAACTCCAGGGTGGGGGTCAGGCGCACGCCGGTCTGGCGGCCCACCTCGCGACGCAGCATGCCCGTCGCGCTCTGCAGCGCCGCGGCGGTGCCGGCCTGCTCCTCCTCGGAGCCGAACACGGTGTAGAAGAGGGTCGCGTGCTGCAGGTCGCCGCTGACGCGGCAGTCGGTGATGGTGATGAAGCCCAGGCGCGGGTCCTTCACGCGGGTGTCGAGCTGGGTGGCGACGATGGTCTTGATGCGGTCGGCCAGGCGCAGGGCGCGGGGGTTGTCGGTCATGGGGTCTCCTTCGCAGAGGCGCCGAGTGCAGCGAGCTGCTCGGCCTGGGGGTGGGTGGTGGGGATCGCAAGCAGGACGTCACGGTCGATAGAGGCGTCCACTCGATGCCGGAAGGCACCGTCCGGGCTGATGATGCGCAGGTCGGCGGCGGCGAGGGCGTCTGTGGCCGCGGCATGCTCGAGGGTGCGGCGGTTGTAGGCCAGCGCCAGCCCGGCGCCGTCGCGCAGCAGCGACCGCCACGTGGGGGCGGCCGCACGCAGCACCTCCAGGGGTGAGCGTTGCCAGGCATCGCGGGAGCGAGCTCCGTGCTGCACCCCGTAGGGCAGGTCTGCGACCAGGGCGTCGATGCTGCGGCTCGGCAGCACCTTGGACAGGCGGGTGGTGTCGCAGGCCAAAAGGCGCAGCTGCTGGGTGCGTCCGGCCCGATGAGCGGCCTTGTCCTCGGCGAGCTCAGCGTCGACGCGCACTCCGAGCTGCTCACCATGCACCCTCAGCGCCGTGCTGTTCACGCTGTGCTTGTAGCGGTGCTCGCGCAGCCAGGTGGTCAGGAACGCCCGGTACGCCTCCACGTCCTTGCGGTCGATGTCCGCGCCGACGGGGCTGAGGCCCAGGCGCAGCGCCCGGTTCAGGGTGGTGCCACGCCCGCATAGCGGGTCCAGCAGCTCCAGCGTCCCTGCCGCGAGGCGGTCCCGGTGCGCGGACAGAGCGGCCCCGAGATTCACCAGCAGGGCGGTGAACTGCTCGTTGGTCTTGCCGGGGTACTTGAGGATGGTCTCGAGGTCCGAGGGGTGGCGCAGGGGCGCGGTGGTCGGCAGCGGGCGCAGCAGCGGCCGATCGGGGACCGCAGCATCCTCCTCGACGATTTCGAAAAGGCCGTGGGCGCCGGACAGGGTTCCCAGCAGGTGCGCGGTCGCGGGATCTGCCGCGCCCGGGATCTCGAGGGCGGGCATCCCGCCGATCATGCGCTGCGTGAGCTGCGGGGGCGTTCCGCGGTGGGCGCCGAGCACCCAGTGCGCCTCAGCACGTGCGAGAGCCCCCGCGGCCTGCGCGTACACGCGGTTGGCCGAGGGGGCTCTCAGCACGAGGGTCGCCACGCTCATCCGGGACTCCTCCCCCGCTCACCCGGGCGGCAGGGCCGGGCGGGCCCTGCCGCGACGGGGTCAGTCGCGGGGCTTCTCCTGCATCTCGTAGGTGGTGATGAGGTCATCGACCTGCAGGTCGTTGAATGACCCGAGGTTGATACCGCACTCGTAGCCCTCGCGGACCTCGGTGACATCATCCTTGTAGCGGCGCAGGCCCGAGATCTCGAGGTTCTCGGTGATGACCACGCCATTTCGGGTGATGCGCGCCTTGGCACCGCGCTTGATGAGGCCGCTGCGCACGATGGAGCCGGCGATGTTGCCGAACTTGGAGGAGCGGAAGATCTCGCGGATCTCCGCCGAGCCCAGCTCGACCTCCTCGAACTCCGGCTTGAGCATGCCCTTGAGGGCCTGCTCGACCTCGTCGATGGCGTTGTAGATGACCGAGTAGTACTTGATCTCCACGCCCTCGCGGTCGGCGTACTCCGCGTTCAGGCCCTCGGCCCGCACGTTGTAGCCGATGATCACGGCGTCTGAGGCGACAGCGAGGTTGATGTTGTTCATCGTGATAGCGCCGACGCCGCGGTCGATGATCCGCAGGTCCACGCCCTCGCCCACCTCGATGCCCAGCAGGGCCTCCTCGAGGGCTTCGACCGCGCCGGCGGCGTCGCCCTTGAGGATGAGGTTGAGGGTCTCGACCTTGCCCTCGGCCATGTGCTTGTTGATGTCCTCGAGGCTGATGCGCTTGCGCACCTTCGACAGGGACGCGGCACGCTGCGCGGCCTCACGCTTCTCCGCGATCTGGCGGGCGGTGCGCTCATCCTGGGCCACCAGGAAGGAGTCACCGGCCCCGGGCACGGAGGTCAGACCCAGCACCTGCACCGGACGGGACGGGCCCGCCTCGGTGACGTTCTCGCCGTTCTCGTCGAGCATCGCGCGCACACGGCCGTGGCCGATACCGCACACGATCGCATCGCCGACCTTGAGGGTGCCCTGCTGGACCAGCACCGTGGCCACGGGGCCGCGACCGCGGTCCAGGTTCGCCTCGATCGCGACGCCGCGGGCGTCCTTATCGGGGTTGGCCTGCAGCTCCAGGGCGGCGTCCGCGGTCAGCAGCACCGCCTCGAGCAGGTCGTCGATGTTCTGGTTCTCGCGGGCGGAGACGTCCACGAACATGGTGTCGCCGCCGTACTCCTCGGCGATCAGGTTGTACTCGGTCAGCTGCTGGCGGATCTTCTGCGGATTCGCCTCGGGCTTATCGATCTTGTTGACCGCGACCACGATCGGCACATCGGCCGCCTGGGCGTGGTTGAGCGCCTCGATGGTCTGCGGCATCACGCCGTCATCCGCGGCGACCACGAGGATCGCGATGTCGGTGACCTTCGCACCACGCGCGCGCATGGCGGTGAAGGCCTCGTGACCGGGGGTGTCGATGAACGTGATGGCACGCTCATCGCCCTCGTGGTCGACCTGCACCTGGTAGGCGCCGATGTGCTGGGTGATGCCGCCGGCCTCGCCCGCCCCGACCTTGGTCTGGCGGATGGTGTCCAGCAGGCGGGTCTTGCCGTGGTCGACGTGGCCCATGACGGTGACCACTGGGGGCCGCGGCTCGCGGTCCTCGTCGTCCTCCTCGGCCAGCTCCGCATCCAGATCGATGTCGAACTGCTCGAGCAGCTCCCGCTCCTCGTCCTCCGGGGAGACAATCTCGATCTTGTAGCCCAGCTCGCTGCCCAGCAGCTCGAAGGTGTCCTCATCCAGGGACTGCGTGGCCGTAGCCATCTCACCCATCGCGAACAGCACCGTGATGAGCGAAGCCGGGTTGACGTCGATGCGATCGGCGAAGTCCGTCAGGGTCGCACCGCGGCGCAGGCGGATCTTGGTGTTGCCGTCACCGCGCGGGACCTGCACGCCACCCGGTGCGGGTGCCTGCATCTGCTCGAATTCCTGGCGCTTGGCGCGCTTCGACTTGCGCGAGCGTGCCGGCTTGCCGCCACGACCGAAGGCGCCCTGGGTGCTGCCGCGACCGCCGCGACCGCGCGGCGGACCACCACCGGGACGGCCAGGGCCGCCACCGGGACGTCCACCGCGACCGCGACCGCCACCGTCGGGCTTGGCATCGGCCAGGCCGCCGTGGGAGTGCTTGCGCATGATGCCCGGCGTGGGCATGCCCGGGCGCGAGCCGCCACCGGGACGGGGACCACCGCCGGGACGGGGCGCGCCACCGGGGCGCGGAGCACCCGGACGCGGGGCACCGCCACGCGTGCCGCCGGCGTCACCGTCGGGACGGGCCGGACGCTGCCCGGGACGAGGCATGCCCTGCGAGCTGGCGAAGGGGTTGTTGCCCGGGCGCGGACCGCCGGGGCGCTGACCGGGCTTGCGGGCACCGGGGCGGGGCATGCCCTGCGAGCTGGCGAAGGGGTTGTTGCCGGGGCGCGCACCGCCGGACCGCGGCGAGGGGCGCTCACCGCCGGGCTTGGGAGCGGCGGGGCGGCCGGTTCCCTCGGGCTTCGCGGCGGCCTGGGGCTTCTGCCCCGGTTTCGGCGTGCTCGGCGCGCCGGGCTTCTGCGGGGCGGGCTTGGCGGGGCCGGGGGGGGGGGCGGCGGGCTTCTTCTCCACAGCGCCCTTGTCGGCGCTCTTCTTGGAGCTTGCGCTCTGCGCGGCGGCCTTCGCCGGGGAGGGCTTCGCCCCGGGCTTGGGGGCGCCGGATGTCTTGCCGGGGGTCGCCTTCGCGCTGTCCTTCGGCGCGGCATCGTCACCGCCCTTGGCGGGCAGCTCGGCGCGCAGGCGGCGGGCGACGGGGGCCTCGACGGTCGAGGAGGCGGATCGGACGAACTCGCCCATGTCCTGCAGCTTCTGCAGCACGACCTTGCTCGGGTGTCCGAGCTCCTTGGCGAGCTCGTGGACGCGGACCTTAGCCACTGTTCTCCTGTCTCGGTCCGGCCGACAGAAGGGCGCGGACCACTAGTTCCTGAGGGTGCTCATGAGTGAGTACTCATCGGATGTCCATGGGTTCTTCTACCTGTTCCACGGTGGGGTGGGAGCGGAAGTCCTCGAGGTCCCGGGCCAGGAGCCCGGTGTCGACCGCGCCGCGATAGGACCGGGCGAGGCCGCCTCGCCGCAGGGCGAGGTCGAGGCATGCTGCGTCGGGATGGAGCCACGCCCCGCGGCCGGGGGCCGACCGGGTGGGGTCGAGGCGGACGCGCGGCGCACCGTCCCCGGGAGCGGACTCCCGGACCAGGCGCAGCAGCTGATCGCGCGGGGCCACCTGGCGGCAGCCCACGCATGTGCGCTCGGGACGATGGGCGGTGCGGCGTGATGCCACGCGACCTCCTCCGTTCCGGGCGCACCCGCCGAGCAGGGCTCCAGACCGCGGTGCGATCTGCGGCTCAGCTCGACGAACAGCCTCCCCAGTGTAGCGGACCGGACCTCTCCTGGCCGCAGTGGGGAGGTGTGGGCCACACCGGGCCGGTCAGTTCTGCTCCGGTACCTCGGATTCCTCGGCGCCGGGGATCGGGGCGCCCTCGGCACGGATATCGATCTTCCAGCCGGTGAGCTTCGCGGCCAGGCGGGCGTTCTGTCCGTCCTTGCCGATGGCCAGCGACAGCTGATCCTGGGGGACGATCGCGCGCACCGCCCGGCCGACTTCGTCGATGACGGTGACGGAGGTGACCTTCGCGGGAGACAGCGCCCCGCCGACGTAGGTGGCCGGGTCCTCAGCGAAGTCGACGATGTCGATCTTCTCGCCGCCCAGCTCGTTCATCACGGCGCGCACGCGCGCGCCCATCGGCCCGATGCACGCGCCCTTGGCGTTGATGCCGGGGGCGGTGGCGCGCACGGCCATCTTGGTGCGATGCCCGGCCTCTCGCGCGAGGCCCGCGATCTCCACGGTCCCGTCGGCCACCTCCGGCACCTCGAGAGCGAACAGGCACCGCACGAGGCTCGGGTGGGAACGGGAGAGGGTGATCTGCGGGCCCTTGGGGCCGCGGCGCGCCTCGGTGACGAAAGCGCGCAGGCGTCGACCATGCGAGTAGTCCTCGCCGGGCACCCGCTCATGCGGCGGCAGCACCGCTTCGACCTCGCCGAGGTCCACGAGCACCATCCGCGGGTCGCGGCCCTGTTGGATGATGCCGGAGACGATATCGCCCTCGCGATCGGCGTACTCCCCCAGCACCGCCTCATCCTCCAGGTCACGGATGCGCTGGAAGATGACCTGGCGGGCGGTGGAGGCGGCCACGCGGCCGAAGTTCTCAGGGGTGTCGTCCCATTCCTCGATCACCGTGCCGTCGGCGTCGAGCTCGCGGGCGATCACAGCGACCTCCCCGGTGGTCTCGTCGATCAGCACCTCGGAGTCACGCACCGGGTGGTCGGTGTGCAGGTAGGCGGCGTGCAGGGCGGAGCGGATTGCCTCCAGCAGCACGGGCAGGCGAATATCCCGCTCCTGCTCGAGAGCACGCAGGGCTCCCATGTCGATATCCATCTCAGCTCTCCTTCGGGGCGTCGGCCGCAGGCCGCGCAGCATGGTTCTGGGGATCCGCAGCGTAGTTCTGGGGATCCGCGGCGTGGTTCTGGGGCTCCTCAGCCAGGTTCCGGGCGCTCTCAGCAGGATCGGTCGCGGCCGCCGCGGCCAGCAGCTCGGCAAGATCCGCCGGGGGATCCAGCTCAGCTTCGATGTGGGCGCTAACCACCTCGGCGAGCGGTAGCGTGAGGTGTTCGGGAGTGCCGACGGGCCGTTTGCGGGGGCGTCCGCGCTCATCGCGGCCGGGCTCCTGGCGCAGCTGCAGCACCTCGTCCTCGAGCGCCAGCAGGCGGGCACGGTAGGCGGTGCCATCGGCCGCGGTCAGAGTCAGCAAGCGGCCGCGGGCGCGCTGGAAGTGGTGCGGGGCGCGCAGCGGGCGGTCCAGGCCCGGAGTGGTCAGCTCGAGCAGCACCGGGCTGGGCCCCAGCAGGGCGTCATCGGTGTCCACCAGCTCGGAGAGCTCCCGGGAGGCCTCGGCGACGGTGTCCAGGTCCGCGCTGCCCAGCTGGTCCGGGGGCAGATCCACGATGAGGCGCAGCAGGGGCAGGCCACCGCTGCGGCGCTGCTCGATGTCCTCCAGCACCAGGCCGTGGCGGGCGAGCACCTCCTGGGCCCGCTGCTGCAGGATGGTCCGATCGCCGGGAGCGCTCATGCTGCTCTCCTCCTCCTGCCATATGGGTGCTGGTGCCGCAGTCGCCTGCGCAGCCCGGGGCGAGCCCGGGCTCGGATCCAGGATAGACGTCACGGCGCGCGGGCGCCGCTCAACCCGCGGTCGATGCGAGAATCATCCCGTGCCGCTCCCGATCCACTCCTCCCCTGCCGCGCCCGCGCCCCGGCTCGCGCGGCGCGACCTGCTGCGGGCGGGATTGCTGGGCGGGGCGGGAGCGCTGCTGCTGCCGGCCTGCGGGCCCGTCGAGCTGGGGCAGCCGGCGACGTACACCCCTCCGCCGCCGGGCATCGATGACCTGTACCGGCTGGATCTGCTCAGCCAGCTCGAGCGGGTGATCGCGGGAGCCGATGCGCTGGCCGAGGCCGGGGATGGCCGGGATCCGGCGCGCGCGGCGATCGTCACCACGCTCACCCAGACGCTGCCGGTGCAGCGCCGCTCCCTGCTCACCGGGGCGGAGCTCGAGAAGGAGATCGAAGCCCAGGAGGATCCCGAGCCCGGGCAGACCCCGCCTGCGCCGCCGATGGACGTGCCCGCGGACGCTGCCGAGCAGCGGGCGGCGCTGCTCGCACTGCGGAAGCTGTGCACGCAGGCTGCGCGGCAGGTCTCCGGCTCACTCGCCCGGCCCATCTCCGCGATCGGGGCGCATATCGCCTGGGCGACAGTGCGGCTGAGCAGCGCCTTCGAGCTCGAGAAGGTACCCGCTCCCCCAGCGGCGGAGGACATCGTGCCGGTGCGCGATGTGCCAGCCACCGATCCGCCGTCGATCGGCGCCGCCTCCGATCTGCAGGATTCGCTCGCCTCCGCACAGGAGGCGGAGTGGCGCGCCGGGTATCTGCGGGAGGCGCTCGCAGCCCGCAGCGAAGGACGGGAACGCTCCGCCCAGGAAAAGCTGGTGGAGGTCCATCGGGGCCGCGCCGCGGGCCTGGGGGACATCGCCGAGGCCGCCGGGGCGCCCGTGATCAGCCGCCGGGCTGTCTACCCGGTGCCCGGCGGTGTGCTCGATGAGCAGCTGGCCGGGCGTCTGCCGATGCTGCTGACCCAGCAGCTGCTGATCGAGCACCTCGCGGTGGTGGGGGCGGCCCCGTTCGAGGATCGTCCGCTGTCGCTCTCAGCGGCGCTCACCGAGGCGCACCGCCTGGCCGCCTGGCGCGATGACCTCACGGCCCTGCCGGGCATCGAGGTGGAGCCGCCGCCGAGCCTGTGAGCCCGGCAGCTGCGTGGGGCGACAGCTGCGTGCGTCGGCAGCCCCAGCCCGGCGACCCTGCGCGGGCGCCTCTCAGGCGCCGCGCACCTCGGCGAGCACCCTCTGCACAACCTCCTGCGGGCTCACCTCAGTGACCGTGCCGCTCGCCCGGTCGCGCACCTCCACGACCCCGTCGGCCAGTCCGCGGCCGACGACGACGGCGGTGGGCATGCCCAGCAGCTCTGCGTCCTTGAACTTCACGCCCGGGGAGACCTTGGGGCGGTCGTCGTAGATGACCTCGAGCCCGGCAGCCTCGAGCTCTCCGGCGATCCGCTCGGCCTCGTCGAACACGGCGGAGTCCTTGCCGGTGGCGACGATATGCACATCGGCCGGGGCGACCGCGCGCGGCCAGGCCAGGCCCTTCTCATCGTGGTATTTCTCCGCGATTGCGGCGACCGCGCGGGTGACGCCGATGCCGTAGGAGCCCATGGTCACCACCACGGACTTGCCGTTCTCGTCGAGCACAGTCAGCCCCAGGGCCTCGGCGTACTTGCGACCCAGCTGGAAGATGTGCCCCATCTCCATGCCGCGGGTCAGGCGCAGCGGGCCCGAGCCGTCGGGCGCCGGGTCGCCATCACGCACTTCCGCGGCCTCGATGGTGCCGTCGGCCGTGAAGTCGCGGCCGTACACGAGGTCGTAGGCGTGCTTGTCCTTCTCCCCGGCGCCGGCCACCCAGCGGGTGCCGGGCACCACGCGCGGGTCCACGAGGTAGCGGATGCCGGCGGGGGCATCGGCCCCCAGTCCCTCGGGGCCGATGTAGCCCTTCTTCAGCACCGGGGTGCGCGCGAAGTCCTCATCGCTGAAGGGGGCGACCCCCGCCGGTGCCACCGCTGCCTCGAGGCGCTTCATATCCACCTCGCGGTCGCCAGGAATCGCGATGACCAGCGGCTCGGTGCTGCCATCGGGGTGGGTGAGCAGGTACACGAGGTGCTTGAGCATCTCGAAGCGGGTCCAGGTGCCGTCCTCGGTGACCGGTCCCTGGCCAGGGAAGGCCTGGTTGGAGAAGTCGGTGAGCGCCGCGATGGTGGAGGCGCCTGGCGTGTCCTCGATGTGCATCGCGGGCAGCTGCGCGATCACCGCCTCGTCGAGTGCCGCGGGGGCGGGGGTGGTGACGGCCTCGACGTTCGCGGCGTAGCCGCCGTCGGAGATGACGAAGGTGTCCTCCCCCACCTCGGTGGGGTGCAGGAACTCCTCGGAGCGGGAGCCGCCCATGGCCCCGGCATCGGCCTGGCAGATCACGGTGTCCAGACCCAGACGCTCGAAGGTGCGCTGGTAGGCGAGACGCTGCTTCTCGTAGGAGGCGTCCAGACCCGCATCGGTGACGTCGAAGGAGTAGGCGTCCTTCATGACGAACTCGCGCACGCGCAGCAGGCCGCCGCGGGGGCGGGCCTCATCGCGGTACTTGGTTTGGATCTGGTAGAGCATCGCCGGCAGGTCCTTGTACGAGGAGTACAGGTCCTTCACCAGCAGGGTGAACATCTCCTCGTGGGTGGGGGCCAGCAGGTAGTCGTCCTCCCGGCGGTCCTGGAGGCGGAACAGATTCGGGCCGTAGTCCTCCCAGCGGCCGGTCGCCTCGTAGGGGGCGCGGGGCTGCAGGGCGGACAGCAGGATCTCGTTGCCGCCGATCGCGTCCTGCTCCTCGCGGACGATCTGCTCGACCTTGCGCATGACCCTCAGACCCAGCGGCAGCCAGCTGTACACCCCGGCGGCGCTGCGGCGGATATAGCCGGCACGGACCAGAAGCTTGTGGCTGGCGACCTCGGCGTCGGCGGGGTCCTCCCGCAGGGTGCGGATGAACGCGGAGGACAGACGGATCATGGGGCGGGCCTTTCGCTGACGGGGGCAGCGCTCATGCTAGCGGAGCAGCCGGAGCCGACGCGGCCTCCGCCGCCGCTGTGCCCGGCGCCTGCGCGGCGCGCTGCGGGCGGGCGCGGCGCCGCCGCTGCAGCAGCGGACGCAGCATCCCGTGGCGCGGCCCGGCCACCGCGGCGATCGCGAACACGGCCGTGGCCACCAGCACGATCGTGCCGCCCGTGGGCAGGTCGATCGCCCACGACAGGTACAGGCCCACCACGGCGCTCGCGGCGCCGAGCCCAGCGGCGAGCACCATCATCGGCACGAGACGGTCGGTGAGCATGCGCGCCGCGGCCGCCGGGGTGACCAGCAGCGCGAGCACGAGCACATTGCCGATCGTCTGGATGCTCATGACGACCGCGAGGGTCACCAGCACGTACAGCGCGATGTCGAGCAGCAGCACCGGCAGTCCCAGGGCGCGGGCGGTCTCGCGGTCCAGTGAGACAGCGACCAGCTGCGGGTGCAGGACGGTGAGCACCGCGAGCACGAGCGCCGCGAACACGGCTGAGGACAGCACCGCCGAGTCCGGGATGCCGGTGATCGAGCCGAACAAGAAAGACTCGAGCGAGCCGGTGTATCCCGGGGAGCGGGAGATGATGACGATGCCCAGCGCGAAGGCCGCCACGAAGAACACGCCGATCACGCTGTCCTCCCCGAGCCGACGGATCTGGCTGACCACGGCGATGAGGATCGCCGTGAGCGTCCCGGCGAGGATCCCGCCCAGCACGAGCGAGCCCTGCAACACGAAGGCGAGCGCGATCCCGGGGAACACGGCGTGGGTGACCGCATCACCGATGAACGTCATGCCGCGCAGGATCACGTGGCAGCCCACCGCGCCGCACACCACCGCCGCGAGCAGCGAGACGATCAGCGCTTTGGGCAGGAAGGACAGCAGGGGGTTGGTCAGGTCGGACAGGAAGTCCAGCGGGGTCAGCACGTCGGCTCCTTCGAACGGGTGGCCAGCCCCAGCTGGGCCAGCAGCGGGCTGGTGGCGCTGACCTCGAAAGCGCGCATCCAGGTTTGCTCGTCGCGCAGGCGGTCCGGGGCGTCGGAGGCGATCACTGTGCGGTTCAGCAGGGTGACCTGGTCGCTCGTGACCATCGCATGGGTCAGGTCGTGGCTGGTCATCAGCAGGGCCGTGCCCTCGGCCGCGAGATCGGTGAACAGGGCGGTCAGCAGCTCCTGGGTGGGCATGTCCAGGCCGGTGAAAGGCTCATCGAGCAGCAGCACCGCCGGGTCGAGGGCGAGGGCCCGCGCGATCATCACGCGCTGCCGCTGCCCGCCGGACATCTCGCCGATCGGCCGGTTCCGCAACTCCGCCATCCGCACCCGCCGCAGGGCGCGCGCCACGGCGCGGTGGTGCTCCACGCGGGGGCGGCGGAAGAAGCCGATCTGCCCCACGAGCCCGGTCATCACCACCTGCTCGGCGGTGATCGGGAAGTCCCAGGCCACATCGTGCCGCTGCGGGACGTAGCCGATCTGGCCGCCGTGCTCGATGCTCCCGCTGCTGATCCGCACCAGTCCCTGGATGGCGCGCAGCAGCGTGGTCTTCCCGGCGCCGTTGGGGCCCAGCAGCGCATGCACGAGCCCGGGGCGGACCGTGAGATCCACGCCGGTCAGCACGGGCCGCCCACCCAGGGAGACCCGCAGGTCACGCACGGACAGGGCGGTCACGGGCGGTCCTCGCCCTCGTCCTGCTCCCAGGCGGCGCGCTGTGCGGCGCGCGAGCGGCGCTGCACCAGCAGCACAACGATCGTGCCGGCCACGAGCACCACCGCGAGAGCGCCGACGATGAGCAGAGTCGAGCCCAGGCCGCCCTCCTCCTCGCTGCTCTCCGGCGCGGCGGCGGCATCGGAGTCCGTGCCGCCCTGATCGGACGGCTGCTCGGCGCTGTCCTCGCTCTGGGCCTGCTCGGGGCCGCGGCCCGCCTCCCAGCTCGCCTCGCGGGCCGCATCGGCCGAGGCCTCATCACCGACGGCGAACCGCAGGGTCTGCACGTCCCGCAGCACGGTGCCATCGAGGGTCTTCGCCTCCACCTCGAGGGCCACGAGGTACTCCCCCGGCTCGGTGAACACCCAGTTGGCGTGGGTGTGGGTGCGCAGATCCACCCACAGCTCCCTCGGATCCGGGTTCTGGCCATCCCACAGCAGGTCCGGCGGCTCGAAGTTGCCCGGCTGCAGGAAGGTGGTGAAGTCCCCCGGCCCCTGCACATCCACCAGGCGCAGCGTCACGCCGCGGTCGATCTCCTCGGTCAGCGGCGGGTCCTGGGTGTTCCAGCCCAGCCACACCACGCCGGGCACCTCCACCTGCGGCACGGCGTACACGTCCTGGCCGCCCTGCGCCCCGGTGAAGGCGTAGTCCTCACCGTCGGGCAGGGTGATTTTCCCGGCGTCGTGGATACGGAAGACGATGTCATCCATGTCCCGCCACACCGGGGTCTCGGAGTCATCGCGCGCGTGGAGGGTGATCTTCCCATCGCGCAGCCGGGGGCCGATGTCCACATGCCCGTGGTCCAGCTCCGCCGGCTCGCCGCTGATGTGCTTCTCGTCCTCCTCCACGACCTGGTCCAGGGACGGGTCATCGGTGGGATCGGCTCCGGCCGGGGCGGCCCAGACCGCCGGGAGCAGGGCCCACAGCATCACCAGGGCGAGCACGCGCAGGGCAGTGCGCTCGGGCACGCGGAGGCGGGAGGGACAGGTGCGCATAGGTTCTCCTTGCGAAGGGACAGCGGGCGAGAGGGTCACACGCCGCTCAGGGGTTCAGGCAGGTGGCCAGAGAATCCGCGTTGGCGCGCATCATCTCGATGTAGGTGGTGATCTCCGGGGTGAAGGCATCGCCGAGGATCGGGCACACCTCGATGCCGTGTTGACGGGCCGCATCCGTCAGCACCGTCGAGGCGCGCTGGGCATTGGGTTCGAGGAACACGGCCGGAACCTTCAGCCCGTCAAGCGTGGCGGACAGGCGCCGCCGATCCGCGAGGGACGGCTCCCCCGCCGGGTTCGGGGCGACGAATCCGGCGATCTTCAGCCCGTAGGCGTGGGCGAGATACCCGTAGGCATCGTGTGTGGTGACGAGCTCGCGGTGGGATTCGGGGATCGAGTCGATGCGCTCGCGCACGTACTCATCCACCTCCTCGAGCTGCTCGAGGTAGGCCGAGGCGTTCCGACGGTAGATCCCGGCGCCCGCGGGGTCGATGCTGATGAGCTGATCGCGGATCACCTCCACATAGGCCTGCGCATTGCTGACGTCCTGCCACAGGTGCGGGTCGATCTCGCCGTGGACATGCTTGCCCAGCACGGCCTGCGGCAGCTGGTAGATGTCGGTTCCGGGGCGGCCCAGGAAGCGGAAGGCGGGATCCCCCGGGGTGGGCAGCAGCGCCTTGGGCGGCACGGAGATCACGGCCTCCTGCGGGTCCAGCAGCTGCATCTGCCGCGGGTCCGGCGCGGCGGCGTCGGCCCCGGTCTGGTCCGTGTCGTCGGCGGGTGAACCGTCGGTGGCCAGGGCGATCGTGGAGCCGTCGAGCCCTCCGCCCAGATCGGCGGTGAGGTCCACGTGCCCGCTCTCGAGCACCATCGGGTCGGTGCTGCCGCCGAGCGCGCTCGAGGGGTCCACGCCGACGGCCACGGTCACGGTCTGCGTGGCCAGCGTCCGGGCGCGCCCGCCATCGGAGGGCAGGTAGCGGGTGGCGAGCTTCATCCGGTACACGCCGGGCTTGGTGAAGGCCCAGCTGAGGTGGGTGTGGGCGTCGAGCGGTAGGCCGATGGTGTCCTCGGCGTAGCCGTTGCCGGCGTCGAAGCCGTCCCCGGAGGAGAACACCGGCTGCGGGGTGCCGAAGGTACCGGTGACATAGGCGAAGACATCACCGGGGCCGTCCACACCGGTCATGGTCATCTCGACCTGGGCGCTGCGGCCGGCCTCGGGGATCGCGTCGGCGCCGTGCACGCGCAGTCCCAGCCACACGGTGTCCAGGGACTGGTGCTCGACCAGCGGGATGATTTCAGCGCCGTAGCCGGAGGCTTCTTCGGCGAGCGCCACGTGCACGGCGTCTGCCGGGAGGTTCGCGTCCAGGGTGCGGATGAGCGACTGCTCTTCGAGCATCAGGTAGTTGGACAGGGCGAGGTCGGCGTGGACGATGTCGCGGGCGTCCCGCAGGCTCGGCTCATAGGTGTGCGGGTCGCCGCCTTCGGGAACTAGGGAGATCACCTCGGCCCGGTCCCCGGCGACGTTGCGGGCCAGATCAGCGAGGATCCCGGTGGTGGCGACGACGCGCACGGCGTTCTTGCCGTCCTCGCTCGCGGTGGTGCTGCGGCCGGGCACAAGCACCACGAGGCACAGCACCACCAGCCACACGGCGACGGTGAGGATCCGTCGTCGCGGGCTAGTGGTGCTGTGCGGGGTGGAGGTCACTCGCCGACGACCTCGGACTGTGCTGCGCGGCGCCGCCGGGCCAGGGCGATGCCCGCCCCGCCCAGGGCCAGCAGAGCCACGGCCCCACCGGCCAGCGGCGCGACGGTCGCACCGGTGCGGGCGAGCTTGCCGGAGCCGTCGGGCAGAGCACACTCCTCACCCGAGGGGGTGCGTCCCACGACCTCCTTGACCATCGGCTTGCCGTCGACGAGGAACACCTGGCCGACGGCCGCCTTCTCCTCGGTCAGCGACTCATCGATGCCGGAACCATCGGCCTTCTTCGGCTCCTTAGCCGCGGGGGCGGAGGACGTGGAGGAGAACCACTTCTCCCCCACCACCTGGCCGAAGTTGCCGGAGGTGAACACGGCCACGCTGCCCGGGCCGTCCACACCCACGAGGCTCCACGTCACCGTGCCCTCAGTCTGCTCGATCACGGAAGGGTGCATGGTGTTCGCGCCGACCCACGGCACACCGGGCACCTGGGCGGAGGGAACCATCCACACGTCCTTGCCGGGCTCGGTGAGGAACTCGATGCCCTCCGGGGCGGAGGACTTCGCGGCATCGCCCAGAGCGAAGGTCACCGAGGAGGGATCCACCCACTTCGGCGGGGCGTTCCGGTCATCCTTCAGGGACGGCTGGAGCTTGCCGTCGGCGATCTGGGTGCCCAGGTCGAAGTGACCGTCGGTGACACCGTCGGAGCTGCCCACGTTGAAGCGCACCTGGGTCTCGCCGGAGACCTTCTCGCCGCTCTTGAGCGTGGCGGTCTGGCGGATCCGCACCGTGTACGCCCCCGGGGCGGTGAACACCCAGTTGGGGTGGACGTGGCTGTTCGCGGGCACCGTGAAGGAGCCGCTGACCTTCTGCTGCGAGGCCGAGGACTTCTTCTTCGCACCGCTCTTGGCGGCCTTGACCTCGTCATCGGTGGCCGGTCGGGTCACCTCGGTGGGGTTGCACACGGGGGTCGTGCCGCCCGTGCCGCCGCCGGGGAAGCCACCGCCGGTGGAACCGCCGTTGCCGGTGCCGCCGCCGGTGGCCTCGCCACCCTCACCCTTCGAGTCGCCGGAGCCGCCGGAGTCGCCGGTGGCCGGGGTGTTGCCCGATCCACCGCCCTCGGAGCCCTGGGTGCCCTCAGCGGCCTTGCCGCGGAAGGAGTCGCCGACGGTCCAGGTGTACGTCACGGGCTTGGACTCGACCTTCGCGCCGCCCTTGGTGCCGACGGCCTTCACGGTCATCGTGTACACACCGGGCTTCTCGAACACCCAGTTGGCGTGGGTGTGCGCGGGGAAGGTCTGCTCACGCACCGCACCGGCGGTCAGCTCGGTCGCGCCGCCCTTGAGCAGCGGCTCGGACTGGCCCAGGCCGGAGGTGCCGAACAGGTGCACCGCACCGGGGCCCTTCACGTCCTCGAAGACGATGTCGATGTGCTCATCGACGCCACCGCCCTGCGTGCCCAGGGTGTCCCAGCCGGGCCAGAGAATCTCGTGGTTCTGGGTCTGCGGCAGCACGTAGCGGCCGCTGCCCTCACCGGGCCAGCCAGCGGGGATGTCCGAGATCGCACGGTCGTTAACGTGCAGCTCGACCGTCGCGGGGTCATGGCGCACATGCGAGCCCGTCACGTCCTCCTTGAGGTCCACGGCGAGCTGCCCGGACTTCGCGGTGACGTTGAAGGCATCCACGTGCCCCTGCTCGAGGATCAGCCGCTCCTGCTGCTCGGGCTTCGTGGGGGCCCGCTTAGACGGCTTCTGCTTCTCGGGAGCGGGCTTCGTGGGGCCCGGCTCAGACGGCTTCTGCTTCTCGTCCTCGGGCTTCGTGGGGCCCGGCTCAGACGGCTTCTGCTTCTCGTCCTCGGGCTCCGTCGGCGCCGGGTCCTCCGGCGCCTCGGGGCGCCAGTCGCGGTTCGCATCGCCCACGGTCCAGGTGTACGTCGCCGGCTTCGACTCGACGGCCTTACCGTCCTTGGTGCCGACGGCCTTCACCGTCATCGTGTACACACCGGGCTTCTCGAACACCCAGTTGGCGTGGGTGTGCGCGGGGAAGGTCTGCTCGCGCACCGCACCGGAGGTCAGCTCGGTCGCGCCGCCCTTGAGCAGCGGCTGGGCCTCACCGAAGCCGGAGGTGCCGAACAGGTGCACCGCACCGGGGCCCTCGACCGCATCGAAGACGAGGTCGATCTGGTCCTCGAAACCCTTGCCCTGCGTCTCCAGGGTGTCCCAGCCGGGCCAGAGAATCTCGTGGTTCTGGGTCTGCGGCAGCACGTAACGGCCGCTGCCCTCACCGGGCATGCCGGCCGGGACGTCCATCAGTGCCTTATCGCTGACATGCAGGTGAACGTTCGCGGGGTCCTGGTGGACATGGGACCCGGTCACGTCCTCCTTGAGGTCCAGAGCGAGCGTGCCGTCATCCAGCACGCCCACGTTGAACGCGTCCACATGTCCATTCTCCAGGATCAGCGGGTCCTGGGGGGTGGGGTCCTTCGGCTGCTCGGCCAGGGCGGGGACGGCCAGGGCGCTCATGATCGCCACCGTCCACGTCAGCGCGAGCACCGGCAGCACGCGCCATGCGCGTGCCAGCTGTGCCGTCATCTGTTGCCTCCTCAGCATGGTTCGGCGCCCGATGGAGGGGCTCCCCCGTCGGCCGCACTCTGGGTGATCCCTGAGAACCCTATCACCGCACTGGGAATCATTTGCATTATGGGGTGAGGGGTGGATCTCATTCCGGATCCGCCTCGGTACGCTGGGCAGATGCCCCGTCCCGCCACTCGCCGCCAGCTGCTGCGGGGCGCCGGAGCGCTCGCGGCCCTCGGCACCGTCGGCGCTGGGGGTTTTGTGGTGAGTCGGAGGCATGCCGAGAGCGGGGAGCGGGTGATCCCCCTGTGGTCCAGCACCGTCGCCTACGCCAGGGACGGCCAGCGGGTGCTCGTGGGCGGGCGCGGGGTTCCGCTCGACCTCGCCGCGGGAACGCGCTGCGCGGCGGATCTGCCGCAGGACTCTCCGGTGCGGGAGCGGGCAGCGCAGTTCACCGACGCCGCAGCGCCGTGGCTGGCTCGAGTGGAGCGGGCGCTCGGGGCTGAGCGGGCGGAGCTCGGACGATCGGCGCTCGCGGATCTGTGGGTGCTGAGCGATGGTCTTCCCGCCCCGGTCGCGGGGTGGAGCGAGTCCTGGCGCTACGTGTGGCCGCGGGATACGGCGTTCTGCGCGGTGGCGCTCGCCCGCGTGGGCCTTGTGGAGCAGGCGAGGGCGTGGCTCACGCACGTGCAGACCTGGCAGGAGGCCGACGGGTGGTTCCCGGCGCGGCTTGACCCGGTGCACGGGCGAGCGCCCGATGATCGGCCCCGGCAGTTCGATGGCACGGGCCTGCTGCTGTGGGCTGCTACCGAGGTCATCGCTGCCAGCGCACGTTCTGACCGCGCGGACGTGGCGCAGCGCCTGGGCGCTCTCACCTCACGGTCCCTCGCGGCGCTGCAGCAGGCGACGGCCGGCGGCACGGGGTTCCCGCCCGTCTCCCCCGACTACTGGGAGCTGCCAGAGCAGCGGCGGACCCTCGGGATCATGACCTGCACGCTCACGGGGCTGCGTGCCGGGGCGGAGCTCACCGGGGAGGCCCGGGATATGGAGGCGGCCGAGGCGTTCACCGCGCTGCTGCTGCGCAGCTTCGGGGCCGCGGGGTTCCCGCGGCATCGGCACGGCGGCGGGGCCGATTCCGCCCTCGCATTCCTCGACGCCACCGGCGTGCACGATGTGGCGAGCATCGAGCAGCTGCGGGCGCTGCGGGAGACGCTGGCGCGGCCCGCGGGCGGGATCGCGCCCGGCGCCCGGTGGCGCCAGGATGGGGTCAGCTGGACTCCGTCGACCTCACTGCTGGGGCTCGCGCTCGCCCGTGCCGGGGATCCGGATTCGGCGGGCGAGATCTTGGACTGGCTCGCCGCGCATCGCACGGAGCACGGCTCCCTGCCGGAGAAGGTGCTGTTCGACGGCCGCCCCGCGGAGGTCGCGCCGCTCGCCTGGACCGCCGCGAACGTGCTCATCACCCTCGATGAGTTGGCACAGGCCCACCCCTGACACCCGGCCCCGCACGGCACCGCCCACGCCCCACCACCCCGAACCAGCCCGCCACCCCGCACCACCCCGTCACCCCGCCACCTTCGCCACCCCGCGAGGGAGTCATTCTGAGCCAGAAAATGGCTCGAAATGACTCCCTCGGCGGGATGATGATGAGGGCATGACCGCTCCCGACGCCCCCGCTCCACATCCTGACGCACCGTCCCCGCGCGACCGCGCCGCGCTCATCGCGGACAATCGCGCCAACTGGAACGACCGCGCCGCAGTGCATGAAGCCTCCGGCTATGGCATCGCCCGACTGATCGAGGACCCCACGCACATCACCACGGAGGTGCTGCAGGACCGCGAGCGCCTGGGCGATCTGGCCGGAAAGGACGTCATCCATCTCCAGTGCCATCTGGGTACGGACACCGTGAGCCTGCAGCGGCTGGGGTCGGCCCGTACCGTCGGCCTGGACCTCTCCCCCGAGGCGATCACGCGAGCCCGGCGCATCGCCGAGCAAGCCGGGGCGGACATCGAATACGTCGTCTCCGACGTGTACGCGGCGCGGGAGGCGGTCACCGGGGATTTCGATCTCGTCTACACCTCGCTCGGGGTGCTGTGCTGGCTGCCGGACGTCGCCGAGTGGGCGCGGGTGGTGGCGAGCCTGCTGCGGCCCGGCGGGCGGTTCCTGATCCGCGATGACCACCCGATGTTCATGACCATCGGCGAGGACGTGTCCACCGGGTTCCGTATCGAGCAGCCGTACTTCCAGCAAGAGCAGCCCCAGACCTGGGACGATGACGCCACCTACATCGAGACCGCCGAGGACGCCCCGGAGATCACCCACACGGTGAGCCATGAGTGGAACCACTCCATCGGGGAGATCATCACCGCGGTGCTCGACGCAGGCCTGGTGCTCGACTCCTTCGAGGAGACCGAGACCGCCGCGTGGATGCCCTGGCCCGAGCTCATGGAGCCGCACGGTCCCGGGTACCGGCTACGGGACCGCCCCGAGCGCCTCCCGCTGCAGTTCGTGCTCACGGCGCATCGGCCGGACTGAGCGTGGCGCCGCTCCTCAGCGGTCAGAGACCCACCGTGCCACCGAACGCACATACGCCCCGTACTGGTCCGCTGCCGGGGGGACCGCGGAGACGAGAGCGTCGAGGTCCACGGCCATGTATTCGTGCGTCAGCACGTTGCGCAATCCCACGCTGGGCTTGAGCGATCCTGCGAGGTCTTCGGAGATCGCGCCCGTCCGTGCAGCGAGGTCACACGACGCGCGATAGTCACCGGGGATCTCATCCCGGTGGCTGCTCGCGATGTGCTGGTTGATATCCGTCGCGCAATCCACCAGCTGCGTCATGATCCGCTCGAGCGCGCGGAGCGCGAGGCGGTCCGTCTCAAGGCGCTCTCGCGACACCGGGCCGAGCGCCTCGAGGTCTTCGAGGAGCTCATGCATCAGGCTGAGCCGTCGGGTGACCACAGCGCTGGAGAAGTCCCGAGGAGTCATCGAGCAAGCCTCTCGAGCTCGGCGTCGCGGAACTTCTGCGTGTCGATGAACTCGCCCCATGCTGCGATCTGCGACAGAACGAACTTCTGCGGCGTGCTCTCCACCAGGATCTCCCCTCCGCCGAGCGCCGCGTAGCGCGCCACCGGGTTCGCGCCCTCAAGACTCATGACGTCCACATGGTCTCCGTAGCGCTCCCCGAAGGCGTTGACCACCTCCAGGTGGGGGTGATGACGTCCATGAGTGAAGGAATAGGCGACATCCACGTCTCCGGCGCGGTGCGGGTCCCGTCGGGCGCTGCCGAAGAGCACCAGCAGATCAATGTCGCGCTGGGCGCAAAGCGCTGCAAGCCGGCCGTTCTCCCGGTCAGCGAGCACCTCCTGCAGCGTGCGCATCACGGACATGCATCGAGCCTACACAGCGTCGATAGCGCACAGAGTGGTCGCAACCTACAGACGGCGAGCAGGCCGGACAGGAGCACCGGAGGCGGCGGGAGCGCAGCGGCGGAGCCCTCAAAGTTCTGGGACATACGCGGACGCTCAGCCCGTGTCGGCCGCCATCGGATCACCGCGCGTCCAGATCCGGTCGCATCAGCGTCTCGGCGAGCAGGCGATGCCCCTCGGCCTCGAACCGCTCGTCCCCCACCTGGTGCGCCCACACCGCGGTGCCCACCGCCTCGCGCAGCAGATCGATCGACCACTGGGTTCCCTGACGCGGATCATCCCCGTATCCGGCGAGGAACGCAGTGGCGAGCGTCGGACGCTCTCGCCACTGTCGCACGGTGAGCCGTGCAAGGTCCGTCTCCGCAGGCCGAAGCGCGAAGCGTCCCATGTCGATGACGCGAAGGCGCTCCTCGTCCATGAGCCAGTTACGCGGCTGGAAATCTCCGTGGCACGGCACGACATCGCGCGGGGACGGCTGCCAGGACGCGAGGATCTCCCGCACCCGGGCCTCGATGCTCGGGGCGATCCGATGCTCGCCGTTCAGCCAGCGCAGGCTGCGCTCCTGCTGCTGAGCCTCGTAGTCCACGTCCGGCGTTCGATGCTGCCGGTGGAGGAGCCGCAGCGCTTCGCCGGCCTGACGGTAGGTCTCCGGATCATGCTCGACGGCGGTCCCTTCCACCAACTCCCCAGGCAGGTACGTGGTGATGAGGAGGTTCGCCCGGCGATCCGCCGCGACCATACGTCCGATGAGCCCGGCGGACACGAGCGGGCCCGTCCAATGCTCATGCGCGGTGATCTCCCGACCGATGTGGTGGTTCTTGGGCCCCGCGGCTTTCACCACGAACTGACGGTTCCCGTCCCGCACATGCAGCACGACGGTGTCCACCAGGCCCCAGGACATGTCCGCCACCAGTCGCGGCGCGTCCAGGTGACGCCGTACGACGCGCTCGTGGTCGGTCGTCAACCGGCCGCCGTGCCAAGCACCCGTCACGTCCATCCTCCTCAAGCCGCTCAGAACAGGATCGTCGCCAGCTCGCTCACCTGCCGGTACCCGGCGGCAGCGTAAGCGCGGCGGGCGGGCTCGTTGAAGTCGTTGACGTACAGCGACACCTGCGCGGCGTGGTCGCGGCGCACGGCGCGGGTCAGCTCAGCCATGGCACTGCGGCCGATGCCGCGGCCGCGCGCCTCGGGCCGGGTCCACACGCCGTGGATCTGGGCGACCGGGCCGAACAGAGCACCGACGTCGGCCTTGAACAGCACCTGCCCGTCCTCGATGACGACGTAGGTGCGCCGCTGGCGGATGAGCTCGCCGACGCGCCGACGGTAGCCGCGCCCGCCGTCGCCGCGCAGCGGATCCACGCCCACCTCTTCGCGGAACATCGCCACGGCCGCGGGGAACACGAGCTCCGCCTCCGCATCGCGGGCGGCGCGCAGCCCTGCGGGCGGCAGGACGGGCAGCTCCGCATCGGGCATGGCGGCCAGCAGGGGCTGGCTCCACCGGTACTCCCGGACATTCGGCCCCCACCACTGCGCCACGCGCTCCCACAGTGCCTCGATGGCGCGGCGCTCCCCCACCATGGAGCTGCAGCGTCGGGTGCGCCCAGCCAGGTATCGGCCGAACTCGGTGAGCGCCTGCTGGTTCGCGGACAGCGGGGAGGTGTTCACCCCGTTCCACAGCAGGCCCTGCGGAGCGCTCTCTTCGCCGCTCGCGACGAACTCCTGGCCGAGCGCCGTGGTGTGCGCGACCTCCTGCAGGCGCGCCCCGGCGAGGGCATTGATCAGGGGATCGCGCAGCGCGAGCTGCAGCGCAGCGTCCGCACCGGCGGGGCGGATCGCACGGACCCTCCCGGCGCGGCGGAACACGACGTGCTCAGCTCACAGAGACCGAGGGCGCGCCGGATTCGGCGTCCTCACCCATCTCGGCGGCCAGGCGGTTCGCCTCTGCGAGCAGAGTCTCGACGATCTCGGACTCCGGCACGGTCTTGATGACCTCGCCCTTGATGAAGATCTGCCCCTTGCCGTTGCCGGAGGCGACCCCGAGATCCGCCTCGCGGGCCTCGCCCGGGCCGTTGACGACGCAGCCCATCACCGCGACTCGCAGCGGCACCTCAAGGTGCTTGAGACCCTCGGTGACCTCCTCGGCGAGGGTGAACACGTCCACCTGGGCGCGGCCGCAGGAGGGGCAGGAGACGATGTCGAGCTTGCGGGGCTTGAGGTTCAGTGACTGCAGGATCTGGTTGCCGACCTTGACCTCCTCCACCGGCGGGGCGGAGAGGGACACACGGATCGTGTCGCCGATGCCCTCGCCGAGCAGGATCCCGAAGGCCACGGAGGACTTGATGGTGCCCTGGAAGGCGGGGCCGGCCTCGGTGACGCCCAGGTGCAGCGGCCAGTCCCCTTCGGCGGCGAGCTGCCGGTAGGCCTCGACCATGATGATCGGGTCGTTGTGCTTCACGGAGATGCCGAAGTCGTGGAAGTCGTGCTCTTCGAACAGGGAGGCTTCCCACTTCGCGGAGGCGACGAGCGCCTCCGGGGTGACGCGGTCGCCGGTCATCATGCGCTGGTCGATCGACCCGGCGTTCACGCCGATGCGCAGCGCGGTGCCGTGGTCCTTCGCGGCCTTCGCGATGTCCTTCACCTGGTCATCGAAGCGACGGATATTGCCGGGGTTCACGCGCACTCCCGCGCAGCCCGCTTCGATCGCGGCGAACACGTACTTGGGCTGGAAGTGGATGTCGGCGATCACGGGGATCGGGGACTTCGCGGCGATGGCCTTCAGCGCATCGGCGTCCTCTTGCCGGGGGCAGGCCACGCGCACGATGTCGCAGCCAGCCGCGGTGAGCTCCGCGATCTGCTGAAGGGTCGCGTTGATGTCATGCGTGGGGGTGGTGGTCATCGACTGCACCGTGATCGGTGCGTCGCCGCCCACGGCGATATCGCCCAGCTTGACCTTGCGGGTCTTCCGCCGGGGGGCGAGGACCGGCGGCGGGGTCTTGACGGTGGGGATGCCGAGGCTCACGGAAGTCACCCCTCCATTATGGCGGCGACTTGCGGGCTCGTGGCGTCAGGTGCGACACCTCCACCGCACCTGCACGGCCCGGTCCCCGGGGAGCGGCCGACGGGTGGGCGCGTCCACCTCAGGGAAACAGCGTGATCGGCTTGACGATGTCGGCGTAGACCAGCAGCAGCGTCATCACGAGGAAGAACAGGGCGACAACGTTCGTCAGCGGCAGCATTTTCGACATGTCCACGGGCCCGGGGTCGGGGCGGCCGCGCAGGCGGGCGATCATCCGTCGGATCCCTTCGATGAGGGCTCCCAGCACGTGCCCGCCGTCCAGCGGCAGCAACGGAATGAGGTTGAACACGAACAGCGCCATGTTCAGCGAGGCGAGGATCGAGATCATCGTGCCGGCCTTGGCGCGCAGGTCGAAGCCCGGTTCATCGGCCGCGGCGACCTCTCCGGCCAGGCGCGATACTCCGACCACTCCGAGCGGGCCGTTGGGGTCGCGTTCCTCGGGGCCGAAGGCCGCCTGCCCCACGTCGATGAGGCGCATCGGCAGGGTGATGACGAGCTGGCCGGTGCGGGTGAAGGCGTCCCAGGCGAGCGCCGGCACCTTGAGCGGGGACTGCCGCACGAGGTCCGGGGTTCCGGCGACGCCCAGGAATCCCACCTGCTCGGTGACGAGGTTACCGTCCGCGTCGTGGACGGCCTGGCCGTTCTCATCGAGCACCGGACGGTCATCGACGATCATGGTCGCCTCGAGCTCGAGCCGCTCCCCGTCGCGGTCGACGACCACGGGGACGGTGCGGTCCTCGGCAGCCCGCACCGCGGTGGTGACGTCCTCCCAGCGGCGGATGTCATGCCCGTCGATCCGCACCAGGGTGTCGCCGGGGCGGATCCCCGCGGCGAGTGCGGGAGCCTCGGGGCGGCCCTCGCAGGAGGCATCCGGCGGGGCGTCAGCGGGCACGACGCACTGGGAGACGGACTGCACGGTGGGCGTGATGGCCGGCAGGCCGATGCCGCTGACCAAGATCGCCATGAACAGGATGGACAGCAGCAGGTTCATCGTCGGCCCGCCCAGCATCACCACGAGCTTCTTCGGGACCGACAGCGCCACGAAGGTGCGGTGGGCGTCCTCGGGGCCGTACAGCGAGGACTCGTATTTCTTGGCGTCCTCGCTCATCTCCGTGACCTGCTGCAGCAGGCCCGTGGAATCCTCGCGGACCGTCCCCTCGGGGTCGCCCTGGTGCGGTGGGTACATGCCGATCATGCGGATGTAGCCGCCTAGCGGGATGGCCTTGAGGCCGTACTCGGTCTCCCCGCGCCGACGGGACCACAACGTGGGGCCGAAACCGATCATGTACTGGGTCACCCGCACACCGAACAGTTTCGCCGGCACCAAGTGGCCGATCTCGTGCAGGGCGATGGAGACCCCCAGGCCCAGGCCGATGATGAGAATCCCCAGGAGGAACAGCAGCATCTCAGGCCTCCGGAGTAGAAAGAGCAGACCGCGCGGCCGCGCGGGCCCACCCCTCGAGGTCCAACAGGGCACGCACCCCGTCGGCCGGGGTGACACGGGGACGATCCGGGTCCTCGAGCACCCGGCGGATCAGCGCGGTGATGCCGAGGAATGGCAGGCGCCCGGCGAAGAACGCCTCGACCGCCTCTTCATTCACAGCGTTGTACACGGCCATCGCCCCGCCGCCCGCCCGGTGGGCGGCGCGAGCGAGGGTGATCGCATCGAAGGTGTCCTCATCCACCGGTTCGAAGGTCCAGGACTGGGCGGACGAGAAGTCGAGCGCCTGCGCGAGGCCGGGCAGCTTCTCGGGGTGGGCGAGAGCCCAGCCGATGGCGTGACGCATATCCGGGGGGCTGGCCTGCGCGATCGTGGAGCCGTCGATCAGGGTCGCCATGGAGTGGACGATGGACTGCGGATGGACGACCACCTGCACCCGCTCTTCGGGGAGGTCGAACAGGTGGCAGGCCTCGATGACCTCGAGTGCCTTGTTGACCAGGGTCGCGGAGTTCGTGGTGATCACGCGGCCCATCTGCCAGGTGGGGTGGGCGAGGGCCTGGTCGGGGGTGACGTCCGTGAGCTCCTCGCGGCCGCGGCCGCGGAAGGGGCCGCCGGAGGCCGTGACCACGAGATGGCCGATCTGATCGTGCCGCACCCCGGCGAGGGACTGCGCGATCGCGGTGTGTTCGGAGTCCACCGGCAGCATCTGACCCTCGGCGGCGGCGCGGGTGACGAGCTCCCCACCGACGACGAGGGATTCCTTGTTCGCGAGCGCCAGGCGCGCCCCGGAAGCGAGCGCCGCCAGGGTGGGCAGCAGGCCGATCGAGCCGGTGATGGCGTTCAGCACCACGTCCCCGGCGCCGAGGGACCCGGCGAGGGTCTCGACGGCGTCGGGTCCGGCAGCAAGCTGCGGGGCGGGGATCCCGGCGGCGCGGCAGGCGGTGCCGATGGCAGCCTCGACGGCCTCGGCGCGGTCGGGGGCGGAGACCACGACGTGCTCAGGTCGGTGGTGCAGGACCTGCTGGGCGACGAGCTCGGGGCGGTTGCCACGGGCGGCGAGGCCGTGCACGCGGGCCACCTCGGGAAAGCGGTCGATGACCTCGAGGGTCTGGGTGCCGATGGATCCGGTGGAGCCCAGCAGCACCAGGCGGCGCGTCGGGCTGTGCGGGGTGGTGGCGACCGCGCGGGCGGCAGGGTTCATCGGCGCGGGGGTGCCGGTCACGGCACGGAAGCCATCACGTCCGCGACATGGTCGAGGTACACATCCACCACGGCCTCGCGGTACCCGTCCGGGCCGCGGCGACGCCCGAAGGCGGCGCGGCGCACATCGTCCACGCTCATCGCATGCCCGTCGGTGAAGTAGGCGATGAGCTGGTCGCACAGGGCGTCCACATCCGCCCGGTCGTAGGCGGGCTCGCCCTGCGCGGCGGGGGCGAAGCGCTCCCCGGCCGGACGTTCGAGGCGCTCCTTGAGGACCTCAGCCCGTTCGGTGAGCTGCGCGATCCAGGCCTCCTCGCCCTGCTGGGCGATGGCGTCGTCGCGGGCCTGCAGCGCGAAGGCGTCGGAGAGGCGATCCAGTGCCTCATCCACCACGCGCATGTCGTAGCCGCCGCGCTCGGTGCCGAAGCTCGCCGCGGTGATATCGGCGCCGCTGAAGCTGCCGTCGCGGCCCTCGTAGGCGCTGCGGGCGCGGGCCAGGAACTCGTCCACTTCATGCATGTCGTAGCCGATGCTGAAGCGCGAGACGCGGTCGAAGGATGTGCTCACCAGTGGTCCTCCCAGGGTGCTGTCGGTGTCACTGTAGCGGGGCAGGTCGGGACGGGGTCGGAGGCACCGCCGCTGTGACGCGGATCGTCGGTCACTCCTCGGCCGCGGCGACCGCTTCGACGCGGGCCACGCGGGCCTCACGGTCGGCGCGGTGCTCGTCGGTCTCGATCACCTCGGCGGCCAGCTGGCCGCAGGCCCCGTCGATGTCCGAGCCGCGGGTGTCGCGGATGGTCGTGGAGATCCCATTGCTGCGCAGAGTCTCCACGAAGGTCTTCTCCACCTGAGGGTCTGAGGCGGTCCACTTCGAGCCCTTGACGGGGTTCAGCGGGATGGGGTTCACGTGCACCCAGTGCGCCCCGCCCTGCGCGATCAGGCGATCGGCCAGCAGCTGGGCGCGATGCTGCTGATCGTTGATGTCCCGGATCAGCGCGTACTCGATGCTGACGCGGCGCCCCGTGGCCAGGAAATGCTCATGCGCGGCGTCGAGGATGTCGTCGATGTCGTAGCGGGTGTTGATGGGCACCAGTTCATCGCGCAGCGCGTCATCCGGGGCGTGCAGGGAGACCGCGAGCGTCAGCGGGATGCCTTCGGCGGTGAGCTTGCGCACCGCCGGTGCGAGGCCCACCGTGGAGACGGTGATGTGACGGGCGCCCATCCCGAAACCCTCCGGGGCAGGGGCGTTCAGGCGTCGGCACACCGCGGCGACGGCCTTGTAGTTCGCCAGCGGCTCCCCCATGCCCATGAAGACGATGTTGTTCACGCGGCCCGGGCCTCCGGGCAGCTCCTCGCGGGAGAGCAGGAGGTTCGCGATCCGCACCTGCTCGAGGATTTCCGCGGCGGAGAGGTTGCGGGTCAGCCCCATCTGCCCGGTGGCGCAGAACGGGCAGTTCATCCCGCAGCCGGCCTCGGAGGAGATGCACAGCGTGGTGCGGTCGCTGTAGCGCATGAGGACCGACTCGACCATAGCGCCGTCGAACAGGCGCCACAGGAACTTCTGGGTGGCGCCGTGGTCGGCGCTTTGGCGGGACACCTCCGTGAGCAGGCGCGGGAAGAAGCGCTCGACGAGCTCCTCGCGGCGGTCGGCGGGGAGATCGGTGAGGTCCGACGGATCGGTGGTGAAATGCTCGAAGTAGTGCACGGACAGCTGCTTCGCGCGGAAGGCGGGCAGCCCCATCTCCGTCACTGCGTCCTGCCGCTCGGCGAGGGTGAGGTCTGCCAGATGTGCGGGCGGCTTGCCGCGCCGGGTGGGGCGCAGCTGCAGCTGGCCGGGGGCGAGGGCGACCTTCTGCCCGGGGATGGCCTCGCGGGAGAGATCGGGGTTCGCGCCGGCACCGGGCCGACGGGGCGTCTCGGGGGTGCTCATGGCAGCAGAACCTCCAGCATGAGATAGGTGGCGGGGGCGGCCAGCAGGATCGAGTCCACACGGTCCATGACACCGCCGTGCCCGGGCAGCAGGTGCCCCATGTCCTTGATGCCGAGGTCGCGCTTGAGCAGCGATTCGGCGAGGTCACCGCAGGTGGATACGAGCACGAGCATCACGCCGATCGCGACTCCCGCCCACCAGGGCATGCCGAGGGCGAGGGTCGCCACGGAAGCGACCAGCGTGATCCCCAGCAGCAGGGAACCGGCGAAGCCTTCCCAGGATTTCTTGGGGCTGATGGAGGGGGCCATCGGGTGCTTGCCCAGCAGGACACCGGCGATGTAGCCGCCCACGTCGTTGCCGATCGGCCCCAGGATCGCCAGCAGCACCAGCAGCGGCCCGTCGTCGCGCTGCATGAGCAGCAGCAGGAAGGATCCCAGGAACGGGATCCAGGTCAGGGTGAATACTCCCCCGGCCACATCACGCAGGGCGGACAGGCCCATCGACTCGCTGATGCGCCACAGGATCAGTACGCACACCGCCACGGCGGTGGACAACAGCAGCCCCGGTTCGGCGAGGACCACGGTGGAGACCACCATCCCCACCACTCCCACCAGCAGCGGCACGGCGGGGACCGCGAGGCCGCCGAAGGACAGTGCGCGCACCAGCTCCAGCACGGCCAGGACCATCGCGATCGCAGCGACGACGGGGAATGCCTGCGGGAGCACGAACAGGGAGGCCAGCAGCAGGGCCAGCAAACCCAGACCCACAGCGATCGCGGCCGGCAGGTTGCGGCCGGGACCGCGACGACGCGGTGCACGCCCAGGATCTGAGGTGGGCATGGCATCGACCGCCTCAAGCGGGCTCGAGGCGGTCGACGATGCAGCGGGGCTCATGCGCGGGGCGCGATGCGGTTCAGAGGGTCTCGAGCTCGGTCTCCTTGGCGGCCAGGGCCTCGTCCACCTGCTCGCTGTACTTCTTGGTGATGGACTCGAGCTCCTTCTCCGCGCGGGTGCCCTCGTCCTCGCCGATCTCCTTGTCCTTGACGAGCTTCTCGATGGCCTTCTTCGCGGTGCCACGAGAGGCGCGCACCGCGACCCGGCCGTCCTCGGCCTTGGTGCGTGCGAGCTTCACATAGTCCTTGCGGCGCTCCTCGGTCAGGGCCGGCAGCACAATGCGCAGGGTGTCCCCGTTGTTGGTGGGGTTCACTCCCAGGTCGGACTCGCGCAAAGCGGTCTCCACACCGGACATCGCGGACTTGTCGTAGGGGGTGACGATGACGGTGCGGGCCTCGGGGAACTGTAGGGAGGCCAGCTGGTTCAGCGGGGTGGGGGCGCCGTAGTACTCGACGGTGATGCCCTGGAACATGGCGGCGTTGGCCCGGCCCGTGCGGATGGTGGTGAACTCCTCCTTGGTCACCTCCACGGACTTCGCCATCTTCGTTTCGGCGTCCTTCAGGATGCTGGACGTGTCGTTCACGGGGTTCTCCTCGGGTCTCGGTGGTGGATCGTCGGTGCAGGGCATCTGCCGGGGTGTTACGTCCATTGTCCTCCACCGTGGCGGGCGGTGCGAGGACTGCTGCGCTCAGGCCGTGACGACGGTGCCGATGCGGTCCCCGCGCATGGCCCGGGTGATGTTGCCAGGGGTGTCCAGGCCGAACACCATCATCTGCTGGGCGTTGTCCATGCACAGGCTGAAGGCGGTGGAGTCCACGACCTTCAGGCCCTGCTGGAGGGCGTCGTTATAGGTGACGTGCTCGAGCTTTGTGGCATCGGGGTTCTCGCGGGGGTCGGAGTCGTAGACGCCGTCCACGCCGTTCTTGGCCATGAGCACCTCTTCGCAGCCGATCTCCAGGGCGCGCTGCACGGCGACGGTGTCGGTGGAGAAGTACGGCATGCCGGCACCGGCGCCGAAGATGACCACGCGGCCCTTCTCGAGGTGCCGGACGGCGCGCAGGGGGATGTACGGCTCGGCGACCTGGCCCATCGCGATGGCGGTCTGCACGCGGGTGGAGACGTGGCGCTGCTCGAGAAAGTCCTGTAGGGCCAGGCAGTTCATGACGGTGCCGAGCATGCCCATGTAGTCGGCACGGCGGCGGTCCATGCCGCGCTGGGACAGCTCGGCGCCGCGGAAGAAGTTTCCGCCGCCCACCACGATCGCGCACTCGACACCCTGGGCCACGCCCTCGGCGATCTCCCCGGCGATGCGGGAGACGACATCGGGGTCCACGCCCACGGCCCCGCCGCCGAAGGCCTCGCCGGAGAGCTTCAAAAGGACCCGGCGTCCGTCCTGCTTCTTGGGGAGAACGGGGATCGGCGAGGTGATCGTCTGGGTCATGGGTGTCCTTCCGCGCGGGGTCCTCGGTGAGGATACCGGAGCGGCCCCGCACCGATGGTGCGGGGCCGCGTGCCGGTGGCCACGCTCACGCGCGGCCGGGGTGCTGCGGGGGTCGGTCAGTTGCCGACGCGGAAGCGGATGAAGCCGGTGACGGTGCCGCCGGCCTCCTCCACGACCTTGCCCACAGACTTCTTGTTGTCCTTGGCGAAGGCCTGATCCAGCAGGCAGTTCTCCTTGTAGAAGCCGTTCAGGCGGCCCTCGACGATCTTGGGCAGGGCGGCCTCGGGCTTGCCCTCGTTGACGGCGGTCTCCTGAGCGATGCGGCGCTCGTTCTCGACCACATCGGCGGGGACCTCGTCACGGGAGAGGTAGGTGGGGGTGAACGCCGCGATGTGCATCGCGATGTCCTTGGCCACCTCGGCGCCGGCCTTGTCGGTGGCGACCAGCACGCCGACCTGCGGGGGCAGGTCCTTGTTGGTGCGGTGCATGTACTCGGTGACGACCTCGCCGGACAGACGGCCGATGCGGCGCACCAGGATCTTCTCGCCCATGGAGGCACCGGCATTGGTGAGCGCCTCACCGAAGGGGGTCTTTTCGAGGTCCGCGGGCTCGGAGGCGCCGGACTCGACGGCGGCGGCCACAGCCTCATCGCCCAGGGCGACGAACTTGCTGTTCTTGGCCACGAAGTCGGTCTCGGAGTTGAGCTCGACCAGGGTGCCGGTCTGGCCGCCCTCGGCGTCGCGCACGTCGACGGCGATCAGGCCCTCCGAGGCGGAGCGACCCTCGCGCTTGGCGATGCCCTTAAGGCCCTTGACGCGCAGGAGCTCGACGGCCTTGGCCTTGTCGCCGCCGGCCTCATCGAGCGCCTTCTTGACGTCGAGCATGCCCGCGCCGGTGGACTCGCGGATCTCCTTGATGTCTGCTGCCGTGTAGTTGGCCATGTTCCTCTTCCTTGTGGGAGGTGCTGCTCAGGGGGCGGGGCGCGGTGGCGCCCCAGAGAGGGGTCCGGGGACCCCGGGATGGGGCCCGAGGACGACGGTATCGCCCTCGGGCCCGCGGGTCACTCGGCGGTGGGAGCCTCGGCGGGCTTCTCCTGCTCGGACTTCTCCTCGGCCGGGGCCTGGTCGGCGGGGGCGTCCTGGGCCGGCTTGTCCTCGGTCGAGGCGACGGACTCCTCAGCGGGGGCGTCCTGCTGCTGGACCTCGGACTGCTTGAGCAGCTCCTGCTCCCACTCGGCCAGCGGCTCAGCGTCCACGGCGGAGACGTTCTTCTCGCCACCGGAGGAGGCGCTGTGGCGCTCCTGCAGGCCGGCGGCGACGGCGTCGGCGATCACGCGGGTCAGCAGGGTGACCGAGCGGATGGCGTCGTCGTTGCCGGGGATCGGGTAGGTGATCTCGTCGGGGTCGCAGTTGGTGTCCAGGATCGCGACGACCGGGATGCTCAGCTTCTGCGCCTCGTCGACGGCGAGGTGCTCCTTGTTGGTGTCCACGACCCACAGGGCGGAGGGGGCCTTGCTCATGTCGCGGATGCCGCCGAGGGTCTTCTCGAGCTTCTCCTTCTCGCGGCGCATCATGAGCAGCTCCTTCTTGGTGCGGCCGGAGGAGGCCACATCGTCGAAGTCGATCTGCTCGAGCTCCTTGAGGCGGTTGACCCGCTGGGAGACGGTCTGCAGGTTGGTGAGCATGCCGCCCAGCCAGCGCTGGTTCACGTAAGGCATGCCCACGCGGGTGGCCTGCTCCTGGACGGACTCCTGGGCCTGCTTCTTGGTGCCGACGAACAGCACGGTGCCGCCGTGGGCCACGGTCTGCTTGACGAAGTCGAAGGCCTTGTCGATGTACTCGAGCGTCTGCATCAGATCGACGATGTAGATGCCGTTGCGCTCGGTGAAGATGAAGCGACGGACCTTGGGGTTCCAGCGACGGGTCTGGTGGCCGAAGTGGACGCCGCTCTCCAGGAGCTGGCGCATGGTGACGACTGCCATGATGGTGTCCTCTTGTCTTCCGATCCTGGGCTCGCGCGACGCGCCCGGTGGGCGTCCGCGGTCCTCGCGCAGGACCTGCTTTCTCGGTTCTTCCCCCGCCACCGGATGGTGCGGGGCCTGGTGCCCGGGTGGTCGGCCGCCCTCGCCGCCGCCCGGATGCGGGTGGTGGATCAGGACCGATGGCCGACGAGCCCTGGTAGGCACGCGAAGTCATCCGGACGGACCGGATGCTGCGGCGAGTCTATCCGACGCTGGGCACCCCATGCGCGCGTGATGCGTCACCTGTGGGCGGGTGTCGGGGCGACCGGTGGCCGGGTGCCGGGGCGACCTCTCCTCCACAATGCCCCCTCATCCACAATCCGGGTAGCACGGCAGCGGAGCCAGGCGCCGGACCGGCAGGCTCTCGGCATGACTGCACCACATGCTCTCCCCCGCCCTCGCACCCTTCTGCGCGCCGTCCTCATGGGTCTGGTGCTCGTCATCTGTCTGCTGCCGTCAGCGGCTCTCGCCGATGACGTGGACGGTGCCGGTGGCGTGGGCGGGGCGGAGGACTCACCGGCATCGTCGGCGCGGTGGATCTGGCCGCTTGTGCCGCGGCCGGAGGTGGTGCGGGTTTTCGAGGCACCGGAGAGCCGGTATAGCCCCGGGCATCGAGGGATCGACCTGGCCGTGCCCGCAGCCGGGGCATCCGTGCGCGCGGTGGAGGACGGGGTGGTGCGCTTCGTGGGGATGGTGGCGGGGCGCGGGGTGGTCTCGGTGACGCATGCCGACGGGCTGATCTCGACCTATGAGCCGGTGGCAGGGACGGTCCGACGGGGTCAGCAGGTCCAGGCCGGGGACGTGCTGGGGACGGTGGAGCCGGGCTCGGCGCCGGGGCACTGTCCGGGGCAGCTGTGCATGCATCTGGGGGCGCGGCGGGGTGCGGACTATGTGGACCCCTTGCTGCTGCTGGGGATGCGGGGGCCGAGCGTGCTGCTGCCCTGGAGCGGCGGGGCTGGCGCGGGCTCTGGTGTGAGCGCAGGGTCAGGCGCTATCGCGGGAGCGTCGGGGCCTGCGGCGGGAACGTCGAGGGGCGTGGCGGGAGCAGGGTCAGGCGCGCGGGTGGGCTTGCTCGACGGTGCGGCGCAGTCGCTCGGCGCTGACATGCGTGTAGATCTGGGTGGTGGCGAGCGAGGAGTGCCCGAGGAAATCCTGGACGCTGCGCAGGTCCGCTCCGCCTTCGACGAGGTGGGTGGCGGCGCTGTGGCGCAGCGTGTGGGGGGTGATGTGGCGTTCGATCCCGGCGGCGGCGGCATGCCGGTCCACGAGGGTGCGGACGGCCCGGTCGCCGAGTCGGCCTCCGCGCACCCCGAGGAACAGGGCGGGGCCCGCGGTCGCGGCTGATGCATTCTCCAGGACGACGGGCCTGCCCTCGCGCACCCAGCGCTCCACTGCCTCCACGGCGAGGCGGCCGACGGGGACGATGCGCTCTTTGTCGCCCTTGCCGCGCACGCGCACGGTGCGGGCGGTGGCGTCGATGCCCGGCAGGTTGAGTGCCACCAGCTCGGAGACGCGCAGGCCGGAGGAGTAGAGCAGTTCGAGGACCGCGGCATCGCGCAGCTGGATCGCCTGCGCGAGCGGGTCCTCGGCGGGGCGGTCCAGAGAGTTCAGCGCGGCCACGGCCGGGGCCCCATTATTCGCCGGGATCCGATTATTCGCCGGGGTCCCATTATTCGAGGTCGACCGGGTTGTCCCGGCGTGGTCCCCTCCAGGGTGTTGGCTGTGTCTGTCGCTGTCCGCAGCTCCATTCTCGCCCGCGGCTCCGTTCTCGCCAGCGCTGCTTTCCCCTGCCTGGTCGAGGAGCTGCTTCGCCTGCGCCCCAGTGAGGACGGCGGGCAGGTGGCGGCCACGCTTTGGGGCACGCAGCCGCCCGCCGACGTCATGCGGGATCCGCCCGGTGGCGGCGAGCCAGGTGGTGAAGGTACGGGCTGCCGCAGCAGAACGGGCGAGCGTGCTGGCACTTGCACCGGTCTCGGCGCGCGCACCGAGCCAGGTCCGCAGGGCGGTGACGTCGAGCTCTGCCAGGGGGATCCGCTCCTGGTCGCGCAGGTGGGTGAGCAGTCCCGCGGCCTCGCGGCGGTAGGCCCGCACGGTGTGCTCGGAGCGCCCGCGCTCGAGCCGTAGGTGCTCGATGAAGGCGTTGAGCACCGCATCCTCAGGCTGCGAGGGCGGCTGAACGGACGGTGCGGGCATGACATCCAGTCTCCCGCAGACCGTTCCGCGAAGACTCTCAGGACCGTGCCCGGGCGCGTCGGACCCGGCCCCCGGACCGTTCCACGTGCCCCATCAGATCCAGGCGAGCGAGTGCCGCCTGGACCTCGACGGGGCTGAAGCCGATCTCCTGGGCGATGCGCTCCGGAGAGAGCGCAGAGCGGGGCGGGACCGCATCCAGCACGCGCCGATCCGCCGGGGTCAGCAGATCCAGTGCATCTTGGCGGGCGAAGGCCCCCTCCCCTGCCGCCGGTCCGCCTGGCAGGAGGTCCTGCACGTCCTGTCCTTCGGTAATGAGCACGGCCCCGCGCTCGCGGATGATCCGGTGGCAGCCGGCGCTCGCCGGGGAGGTCACCGGGCCCGGGACCGCGCCGACGGGACGGGAGAGGTCATCGGCATGGCGCGCGGTGGACAGCGCTCCCGAACGCCAAGACGCCTCGACCACCACGGTTGCCTGAGAGAGGGCGGCGATCAGCCGGTTGCGTGCCAGGAACCGCCAGCGCGTGGGCGCCGTGCCCGGCGGGGCTTCACTGACCAGCAGGTGCCGCTCCCGGATGCGTTCGAGAAGCGTCGTGTTGCCGCGCGGATAGAGGCGGTCCAGTCCCCCGGCGAGCACAGCGATCGTTGCGCCATCGGAGGCGTCGAGCGCCCCACGGTGGGCGGCGGCGTCGATGCCGTAGGCGCCGCCGGAGACGACAGTGCCGCCGTGTGCGGCGAAGGCTGCGGCCAGCGACCCGGCGGTGTCCTCGCCGTACGGGGTCGAGGCGCGTGAGCCCACCAGGGCGATGCTCCGGGGCGTGATGAGCTCGTCGAGGAGTCCGGGCCCATGCAGCCACAGGCAGTGCGGGGCGGTGTGCTCGAGGTCCCCGAGCATCATCGGCCATTCCTCATCTGCGGGGGTGATGACGCGGATGCCGCGTCGCTCAGCATCGGCGAGCGCGCGCGGCAGGTCCACGACCTTCAGGCGGGCACGCCAGCGGGCCAAGGCTTTCGCGGCGCGGGAGCGGTGACTGCCGGGGGACGGATCTGCGGCGTCGCTCGGCAGGGTGCCACCGAGGGCCTCGAGCAGCTCATGATCGGTGGCCTCCCGCGCGGCCTCGAGGGCCACTGCTGGCCCGAGCACGGAGCGAGCCAGGTGAGCGACGGGGTCGGAGGGTTCGGCGATCAGCGACCAGGTCAGGCGCGCAGTCCGTTCTGCGGCCGCCGCGGTGCGGGAGCTGTGGGTGTCGATGGCGGAGCTGGTCATCGTCGGTCTCCTTCGCGCAGGGTGAGGGCGAGGCCGATGTGATCGGCCGCGGGGGCGTCGGCACCGGCGAGGTCCGCGAGAGTCCAGGCCAGGCGCAGCACCCGGTCATGGCCGCGCAGGGTCAGGCGGCCCTGGGCCACCGCGTGCTCGAGGAGGCGGCGTTCGGCCGGGGCGGGGGCGAACTCCCCGCGTAGCAGCGGTCCGGGCAGATGGGCGTTGGTGGACCAGGGCCGTCCGGCATAGCGGGCTGCCTGTCTCTCCCGGGCTGCGGCGACGCGCGCCGCGATCGCCGCACTGGGTTCGGTGTCCTCACCTGCGGTGCGGTGGATATCGGCCGGCCCCACGTGCAGGCGCATGTCCACGCGGTCCAGGACCGGGCCGGACAGCCGCGAGAGGTAGCGGCGGCGCTGCAGCGGGCTGCACGAGCAGTCCGCGCCCTTACCCCACGCCTTCCCACAGGGGCACGGGTTCGCGGCCAGTACCAGCTGGAAGCGGGCGGGGTACCGGGTGACGCTGCGGGTGCGATGCAAGGTGACGTCCCCGGTTTCGAGGGGTTCACGCAGCGCCTCTAGCACGCGGGCGGAGAACTCCGGGGCCTCATCGAGGAACAGCACCCCGGCGTGGGCACGAGAGATCGCACCGGGGTGAGCGATCCCGGCCCCACCGCCGACCACAGCAGCGGCGCTCGCGGTGTGGTGCGGGCTCTCGAACGGGGGTGTGCGCAGCAGGCCACCGCGCGCGTCGAAACCACCGGAGAGCGAATGGATCGCGGAGACGACCAGGGCATCCTCGGTCCCCAGCGGGGGCAGGATTCCCGGCAAGCGGGAGGCGATCATGGTTTTTCCCGCCCCGGGCGGGCCCACCAGCAGCAGGTGGTGCGCACCGGCGGCGGCGACCTCCGCGGCGAGCCGCGCCTGTGCCTGCCCGATCACATCGGCGAAATCCGGACTATGTCCGCCCGGCGCGTCACCGGTCGCTGTGTCCTCACGCCCTGCGGAACCGTCCTCACGCGGGGCGGCGCCCCCGGTGCCCGGGATCTCCTCCCGGTCCGGGGGCGGCGGGATATCAGCACCCCAGCGCAGCAGCAAGGTCGCGAGGTGCTCGGCCCCCTCCACGTCCAGGCCCTCCACGAGCTGCGCCTCCGGCAGGTTGCCAGCGGGGACCACGGCCCGCCGTGCCCCGGCGTCACGGGCGGCCAGCAGGGCGGGAAGCACCCCGGGGATCGGGCGCAGAACCCCGTCCAGACCCAGCTCCCCCAGCAGCACCGTGTCCGGGGGCGGTGGCTGCGGCAGATCCTCCTGCGCGGCGAGGACCGCCACCGCGATCGCGAGGTCGAACCCGGACCCGTGCTTAGGCTGCCAGGCCGGGGAGAGGTTCACCGTGATGCGACGCTGGGCCAGATGCAGACCGCAGCGGGCCGCGGCGGCGCGCACCCGATCCTTGGCCTGCAACGTCGAGGAGTCCGGCAGGCCCACCAGCGCGAAGGCGGGCAGGCCCGGGGAGACATCGGCCTCGACCTCCACCATGGAGCCGTCCAGGCCTGTGAGGCTGACGGACAGGGTGCTGGCGTGCCCCATTCAGCCCACCGCCCGTAGATGCTCAAGCGTGAAGGTCCCTTCGGGGTGGGCGTGAACGGCGATCACGTCGATGCGCACATCGCGGTGCGGGATCTGCTGCTCCATGAGGTACTGCCCGGCCAGCAGGCGCAGACGCCGCAGCTTCTGGCCGGTCACGGCGGCCTGCGGGACGCCGGTGACGAAGCTGCGGCGGGTCTTGACCTCGCAGAACACGAGGGTGGTGCCGTCCAGGGCGATGATGTCCATCTCTCCGTGCCGCAAGCGCACATTGCGTTCGATGATCTGCCAGCCCTGGGCGGCGAGGCGTTCGGCGACCAGTTGCTCGCCGGCGGCGCCGAGTTCGCGGGTGCTCATCGCCCGCACGGCCCGCGGGGGTGTCGCGGCGGTGGGGTCTAGGGGCTGCGGTGGGTGCAGTCCGGCGGTCGGGGGCTGGGTCTTCGTCAGTGCATCCATGCCCGCCAGCGTGGCCGGAGCGGGGCACGGTGCGATAGGTCACCGCTGAGATTGTGGATGACGGGGCATTGTGGAGGAGAGGTCGCAGCGCCCGGCTCCCGCGCCGCTCGGTCCCTGTACCGCAGCCCCCGACGCTGCCCGTCGGGCCGTCAGGGCAGGGAGAGATCCTGCTTGTTGAGCTCCTCGATGTTGACGTCCTTGAACGTCACCACGCGCACGGAGCGCACGAAGCGGTTCGAGCGGTAGATGTCCCACACCCACACATCGGCCAGGCGCAGCTCGTAGAACACCTCGCCGCCGGCGGAGCGGACCTGCAGGTCCACCTGGTTGGCGAGGTAGAAGCGGCGCTCGGTCTCCACCACGTAGGTGAACAGGCTGACAACGTCGCGGTATTCGCGGAACAGCTGCAGTTCGAGATCGGACTCGTAGTTCTCGAGGTCCTGGGAGCTCACCGATTCTCCTCCCTGTCGTGCCCGGGCGGCGGGTTCTCCCACAGTACGCCAGGTGCAGGCTTCCCTGAGCCCAGTCGCCAGGAGCGCCGATGCTGGGCGTGCGGGCCCAGGCGGTCGATCGCCTCGCGGTGCACCGCCGATCCGTAGCCTTTGTTCGAGTCCCACCCATACTTGGGCGCCTCTTGGGCGAGTTCGGCCATCCGCGCATCTCGCGCGACCTTCGCGAGGATGCTCGCCGCCGCCACGGAGGCACAGTCCCGATCGGCCTTGACCCGTAGCTCCACCTGCGGCACCGTGCCCTCCGCGGCGGCGAGCACGGGGGTGAGGACATCCACGCTGCCATCGAGCAGGACCGCATCCACCTCCCCGGTCTGCTCCTCGATCTGCGCGAGGGCGCGCAGGGCGGCGCGGGTGAGGGCGGTGACGATCCCGGCCTCGTCGATCTCCTCCGGTCCGGCCCAGCCGACGGCGGTCGCGAGGGCCGCATGCTGGATCGGTTCGATGAGCGCTTCGCGGCGCCGGGCAGTCAGGGCTTTGGAGTCGCGCACGCCCTCGGGCAGCGCAGAGACCGTGCCGTCGCGGATCTCGATCGCGCAGGCCCCCATCGCGACAGGACCGGCGAGCGCACCGCGACCGACTTCATCGATGCCCACCACGATGCGGCGGCCGGGGCCGCAGCGGGCCGCGAGCGTCAGCTCCGTCGTGAAGTCGGGGGCCGCAGCGCCCCTCACGGCGACTCGGGGATGTCGGCGAAGGCATCCTCGCCGTCGCGCAGGCCGGACCAGCGATCCATCGGCCAGAACACGGTGACGGCGCGGCCGGTGATGTCGGCCTGATCCACGAAGCCGTTCTCCCCGTGGTGCTCATGCCAGGCGGAGTCCGCGGAGGCGTGGCGGTTGTCGCCCATCACCCACACCTTGCCCGCGGGCACGGTGACATCGAAGGGGACCTGGCAGGGGGAGGTGGCGGGGTTGATGTACGGCTCGTCGACGAGCACGCCGTTGACCTCGAGCTGCGCCCCCTCCTCGGCGCAGACCACGCGGTCCCCGGGCATGCCGATCAGGCGCTTGACCAGGTGATCCTGGGAGGGATCGGGGGCCAGACCCACCAGCGACAGGGCCATCAGCACCCGCACCCGCGGGGTGGGGTTGTCGGTGGCGTCCCCCGGGATCCAGTCGCCGGGATCCTCGAAGACGATGACGTCGCCGCGCTCGAGATCGAACACGCCGGGGCTGAGCTTGGAGACGAGGATCTTGTCATCCGTCAGCAGGGTGGGGTTCATGGAGGCGGAAGGGATGTAGAACGGCTGGATCAGAAAGGTCTTCACCAGCACCGCGATGACCAGCGCCACCACCATCGTCACCAGGGTGTCCAGCCACAGCGGCAGCCGCGTGCGGCGCTGCTCGCCGTCTTCAGCGTCCTCGAGCTTGGCAGCGTCCTGTGCGCTCTCATCCCACGGATCTGCCGGGTCCGCGGAGCCTGCCGGGGCGGTCGAATCTGTGGCAGCGGTGCGTCGGTCAGCGGCGACGGTCTCTGCGCCTGCAGCGTCCACAGGATCCGCCGTCTCCGGGATCTCGGAGTCGGCGGTGCGGTGCTGATCGGGCGCGTTCATCGTCGGGATCTTATCGGCCGAGCCTGAGTCTCAGAGCTCGCCGGCACGCGACAGTGGCCACACCACTCGATCGGCTCGGCCCATCACACGCTCGACGGGGATCATGCCGCCGCCGGGTGCACCCAGCAGGTGGCGCGAATCGGTGGAGTCGGCGCGGTTGTCCCCCAGCACGAACATGCGCCCCTCAGGCACCTCGAGGTCGAAGGTGATCTCACTGGGCGCAACCCCGGCAGCGAGGTACGGCTCCTCGATCGGCTCACCGTTGACGGTGATGCGTCCATCGGCTCCGCAGCAGGTCACGCGGTCACCGCCGATGGCGATGACGCGCTTGAGCCAGAACTGGCCGCCCAAGGCGCCGCCGGCCCCCTTCTCATCGGTGGGCTCGAAGTACCCGCGGCCGTCGAAGACCACCAGCTCTCCCCGCTCAGCGGTACCGCGTGCGGTGCGATCCACGAGCACCACATCCCCCGGCTGGACGGTGGGAGCCATTGACGCGGACGGGATGTGGAAGGGGCGCGCCACGAAGGTCCGTACGCCGAACGCAGCCACGAGCATCAGCACGACGCAGACGGCGGCGGCCACCAGCAGGTGGGGCCGCCGCCGTCCGAACATCGTCGCAGAGCGCATCCGATGGATCAGGAGTGCTCGCGCTTCTCCCGGATACGAGCCTTCTTGCCCGTGAGGTTGCGCAGGTAGTACAGCTTCGCGCGGCGGACGTCTCCGCGGGTGACGACCTCGATCTTGTCGATGGTCGGGGCGTGCACGGGGAACACGCGCTCCACACCCACGCCGAAGGACACCTTGCGCACGCGGAACGTCTCCCCCACGCCGTGGCCCTGGCGGCCGATCACGTAGCCCTGGAAGACCTGGATACGGGAGCGGTTGCCCTCGATGACCTTCACGTGCACCTTGACGTTGTCGCCGGCGCGGAACGCGGGAAGGTCCTCGCGCAGCGAGGCCTTGTCGAGCTCGTCGAGCTTCTGCATGTCTGTTTCTCCTGCCCTCCGCCTCAGGTCGGACGGCGTCGTTCGTCGGCCACCCTGGCGGGGGCCTCGCGGAACCGTGTGGCCGGCCCGGGCGAGCCCGGGTACCGGTGTGCTGGGCCTCTGGCGGCGACTCCCATCGCCACGGACCTGCCCGACCGCTTCTTGCGCCCTCCCCTGAGGCAGAGGGACGCGCGGTGCGCACGAGGGGTCATTCTGTCAGCGCGCCCGGCGCGACGGCAAGCGGCCGGGCACAGTTCGTGCCGGTCATCACCGCGCAGGGCCGACCGGGGCCGCTCCCCCGCCGCTGCGCACGTACCGGGGCCCCGCTCCGAGGCCGATGGGCGCTGCGCGCCGCGCCTCTGTCAGGACTCGGCGTGGCCCGGCTCCAGCAGGTCCGGTCGTCGCTCCCGGGTGCGGGAGATCGCCTGCTCGCGCCGCCACGCGGCGATGCGGCCATGGTCTCCGGACAGCAGGATCGCGGGGGCCTCGCGGACCACGCCGCGCGGGTCCTCCCAGCGCGCCGGACGGGTATACAGCGGATACTCCAGCAGCCCCTCAGAGTGGGACTCCTCGACGAGGGACTCGGCGTTGCCCACCACGCCGGGAATCAGCCGCACCACAGCCTCGGTGATCGCGAGCACCGCGACCTCACCGCCGTTGAGGACATAGTCACCGAGCGAGGCCAGAGCCACCTCGCAGCCTGCATCGGCCAGATGCTCATACACCCGCTCGTCGATGCCCTCATAGCGGCCGCAGGCGAAGATGATCCATTGCCGGCTCGACCACTCCTGGGCGGTGGCCTGCGCGAACGGCTCCCCCGCCGGGTTCGGGAACACGATCAGCGGTTCCGCCTGCTCTCCCAGCTGCGCCTGCCCCGCCTCCCGCACGGCGGCGAAAGCCTCCGCCCACGGCTCGGGCTTCATGACCATGCCGGCCCCGCCTCCGAGTGGCGTGTCATCCACCGTGCGGTGACGATCATGGGTCCATTCGCGCAGGTCATACACGTGCAGGTCCACCAGGCCTTCGCGGCGGGCCTTGCCGATCAAGGACAGTTCTAGCGGGGCCAGGTAGTCCGGGAACAGGGTGATGACGTCCAGACGCACAGTCGCTCAGCGCTTCCGGCTCGGCTGGCTGGTCTCCGGCTCCGGGCCCTGCTGGTCTTCTGGCAACTCCTCGAGCAGGCCACCGGGCGGATCGGCCCGCACCACGCCTTCCTCGAGGTCCACTTCAGGCACGAGCTGGGTGACCAGCGGGAGTTGCACCCGTCGGCCCGTGGCGGCGCGCACCACCAGCAGGTCCTGCGCCGGGTAGTGCTCCACATCCACGATGACACCCAGCTCCCGGTCATCCTCGATGTGCCGCACCGGCAGGCCCTTCAGCTGGGAGGGGTACCAGGCGTCCGGGTCCTCGGCGGCCTCCTCGGCCTCGTCCACCTCGATCACGAGGTCCACGCCGCGCAGAGACTCCGCATCGGTGCGGTCGGTGACCTCGTCAAAGGCTACGTACCAGCGGTCCTGCTGGAGGCGGGTGCGGGCCACGGTGAGGGTGCGCTGCTGCCCATCGACCATGACGGTGAAGCTCGCCCCGCGGCGCAGACGCTCCTCGGGCTGGTCGGTGCGCAGCTGCAGCGCCACCTCACCGCGCAGGCCGTGGGCCCGGCCGATGGTCGCGACGATGACGTCACGCATGCTCATGCTGTCTCCTGATCCTGCTGGTCACCGGGACGCGGAGCGCCCACCACCGCACTGTTGTCCTCGTCCTCCACCACTGCGGGGACGTCATATCCGACGTCCCGGCAGGCTGCAGCGAGCTGATCCAGGGGCTGCTGGATCCCGTCGGACCACATGTCACCCTGCAGAGCGTCCTGGAATGGCACGCGCACCGCGTCGATCCCGGCCCGCACTGCCTCGTCGTCCACCGCGGCGCTCTCCCGCGCCAGCAGATCCTCGGTGGCCTGCACATCGTCCATCCGCTCCGCGGGAACATTCCGACCCCCCAGCCCCACCAGGCGGAACATGTTCGAGGTGAGGACATTGGCGTTGGCGAAATGGATCAGCGTGCTGGGAGTGTCGTAGATCCGCGAGCACACGAGCGGCGCGGGCTTCGTCCCGTCCTCCCCGGGCTCGATGATCCAGGTGGCGGCCGTCGAGGCGCCCTGGCACGCGGCGGCCAGGCCCTCCCAGGCGTCGCGGAATCCGTCGCGGTCGGCGTCCTGGCCGTGCTCGGGCTCGGTGCGGAACCACTCGGCGAGGGCCGTCGCAGCCTGCTGCGCCTCCTCGGGGGCAGCGTCGAAGACGGCGTCAATGTCATCACCGGTCATCGTGTAGAAGAAGGGGTCCGAGGGGCCGATGTCGGGCGCTGTCGCAGCGCGGTCCAGCACCACCCGGGACAGGGGCGCGGTGTAGTCAGGGTCGCCGTAGAACTCGGTGCAGGCGGTCTCGAGCGCAGCCTCCGCGGCGGGGTCTGCGGTGGGATCGCCCGGGGCCGCCCCACCCCCGTCGGACACTCCGGCACCGGGGGTGGGTTCTGGCGCGGGGTCGGTGCAGCCGCCCAGCAGCGCAGCGGCCGCGGCGAATGCGGCGATGCCGGTCAGCGCGCGGGAGCGGGAATGACCGGAGCGGCGCTGCCGGGACCCGGAGGTCACCGCGGCAGCACCGCTCCCGATGGTCATGCGGGGTACCTCAGCGCCGGTCGACGTCGACGATGTCCACACGCACATCGTCCTCGGACAGCGCCGTGGTCACCGTGCGCAGGGCACGTGCGGTACGGCCCGAGCGGCCGATGACGCGGCCGAGGTCCGCGGGGGCGACCCGCACCTCGAGCAGCGGGCCGCGGCGCGTGGACTTCTCGGTCACACGCACCGCATCGGGGTCGTCGACGATGCCGCGGACGAGGTGGTCCAGAGCTTCGGCGCGGGCGCTCATCTCAGGCCTCGTCGGTGGAGGCGGCGTCGGCGTCCTCGGCGGACTCACCCTCAGCCGGGGCCTCCTCGGAGCCGGGCTCGACGTCGGAGGACTCCTCGTCGCTGTCCGCGGCGGCCTTCTCAGCCTCCTCCTCGGCCTTGGCCTTCTTTGCGCCCTCACGGGACTCGGAGGCGGCCTTGTCGGCCTCGGCGATGAGTTCCTCCGCGGACTTCTTCGCCTCCGCGGACTTCAGCGAGCCGGCGGAGTCGCCCTCACCGCTGAACTTCGCCCAGTCACCGGTCACCTTCAGCAGCGCGGCGACCTGCTCGGTCGGCTGCGCGCCGACGCCCAGCCAGTACTGCGCGCGCTCGGAGTCGATCTCGATGACCGAGGGCTCCTCGGTGGGGTGGTACTTGCCGATCTCCTCGATCACGGCGCCATCACGCTTCTTGCGCGAATCTGCCACGACGACGCGGTAGAACGGTGCACGGATCTTGCCCATGCGCTTCAGGCGGATCTTGACAGCCACGTGGGTGGACTCTCCTTCAGGGATGTTCGGGTGAGTGCCGCCGCTGCCTGTGGGGTGATGCGGGCGCTGACGGTCCTCGGGGTGTCATGCACGAGCGGGTAGAGGGCCGGCTCGGGCACATACGCTCGTCAAGTATGCCAGGTGGCGGCGGCACGGATCCAGCCCAGGAGGCTGTGCCCCGGGGCACATGAGGCGGCGCCAGGTATGCGGGTGCGGCGGTCAGGCGACCGGGGTGCGGCGGTTCAGGCGACGATCTGCCCGCCGAGCACCACGTGCGTGAGATCGCGCAGCACCCGGTGGTCATCGCGCGGGTCGCCCGGCAGAACCAGCAGGTCCGCGGGGTCGCCGTCCTCCAGCAGCGGTGCGCCGAGGAACCGGCGCGGGGCGAAGGCCGCGGCGGTGAGGATCTCGGAGGCGGTCAGCCCAGCCCGGGCCAGCTCGTCGAGCTCATCGTGAATGATGCCGTGGCCGAGCACTCCCCCGGAATCGGTCCCCACCAGCAGCTGCACCCCGGCGTCAAGGGCGTCCCGGGTGCGGTCGAAGCGCCCGGCCCGCAGGCGCCGCATATGCGCCGCGTAGTCGGGGAACTTGCGTTCACCCTGGCTGGCGTAGGTCTCGAACTCGTCGACGTTCACGAGCGTGGTGATCACGGGGACGCCATCGGCGGCAGCCCGCTCGATGGTCGCGGGAGTGAGACCGGTCGCGTGCTCGAGGCAGTCGATCCCTGCGTCCAGCACCAGCGGCAGCGTCTCCTCATCGAAGGTGTGGGTGGTGATCCGTGCTCCGGCGGCATGCGCCGCATCGATCGCGGCGGCGAACGTCGGCGCGTCCCAGCAGGGCCGCAGGTCCCCGACCTCACGATCGATCCAGTCGCCGACGAGCTTGACCCAGCCATCGCCGCGGGCCGCCTCGCGGGTGACGGCACTCGGCAGGTCCGCCGGCTCCACTTCGTCGGCGTATCCGATGAGGTAGCGGCGGGTGCGGGCGAGGTGTCGGCCGGAGCGCACCAGGCGCGGCAGGTCACCCTGCTGCTGCAGCGGGGAGTTGTCGATGATCGAGCCGGCGTCACGGACCAGCAGCACCCCGGTGTCACGGTCGATGATGGCCTGGGCGCGGGCCTCCTCGATAGAGATCCCGCCCCCGCCGTCTCCGATGCCGAGGTGGCAGTGCAGGTCCGCGAGACCGGGCACGACCGCGCCGCGCAGGGTGCGCACCTCGGTGCCGTGGGGCAGCTCGGGCTTCTCGTGGTGGATGAGCCCGCCGACGACCCAGGCCTCGGGCAGCTCCCGCTGTTCGTCGAGGATCACCGGGCCCATCAGGTGCAGCACCGGCGCGCCGTCCGGGGCGGGGCGCAGGTAGGAGGGCGTGCGGCGGGCAGGCATCGAGTCACGGAGCATGCCCCGAGCCTACGGGGCGCGGCGCGGCGCGGGGCGGGCGCGGCGCTGGCGGGGCGGGCGAGCCGCGCGCGGGGCCCCCTCCACCCCGCGAAGGAGTCATTTTGAGCCAGAAAATGGCTCAGAATGACTCCTTCACGCTGGACGCAGTGCACGATACCCCGTGCCCGCATCGATACGTCCTCCACAGTGCCCTGCTGTCCACAATGCGGTGTCCGGGGCGACGAGGGGCGGCGGCCCCTGTCTAGGGTCACAGCATGGCTCTGCGGCATGCACACGATCTTCGCCCGGGCGCGATCTACCAGCGCAAACAGCTTCTCGCCCAGGGTATGCACACCCGGGTCCTCGCCTCGGACCAGATCCTCGCACCGTTGCCCGGTTTCGTGACGCGCGCCGATGCGCCAGCAGACTTGCGCACAACCGTCCGCGCGCTGCAGAAATACGTTGTGCCCGGCGCGCCGATCTCCCATGTCACCGCTGCGGAGTACCTCGGGCTCCCGCTCCCCGCCGGCCTGACACACGCAGACGGCGAGCCACTGCATTGCGCCGTCGAACGCCGGGGCGGTCAGAAAGCCACAGCCCGCATTCGCCTGCATGAGTCGCATCCAATCGTGGCGTTCGATCACCGCGGAGTGAATCTCTTCCATCCGGTGCGTGTTCTGCAGCAACTGAGCCGCCGGTTCTCTCGCGAAGACCTGGTGATCTGCGTCGACGCGCTGGTCACCACGGGGCAGGGGTGTGTCATGCCATGGGCGCTCGAGGATGTTCGGCGAATGGCTGGTCAGCTGCGCGGAGCCGGGGCGCGCGCAGTCGTCGCAGCGACGGCGGAAGCCCGCGAGGGCGTGTGGTCGCCGATGGAGACTCGAGCTCGCCTGCTCCTCATCGACTCCGGGCTACCGGAGCCCGTGCCGAACCTCAAGGTGCGGGACCCGTCGACCGGCCGTCACTACTACGTGGACCTCGCGTATCCGGCAGAACGCATCGCGATCGAGTACGACAGCGACTTCCACCGCGTGGACCGGACGCAATGGCAGAAGGACCTCAGCAAGGACGCGGCGCTGCGGCGCATGGGATGGAGGGTGTTGCGCATCTCCATCGCCGATATTCGCAGGCCGCAGGCTTTTCTCCGCGCCCTGCATGCTGAGCGGGCGGCCTGAGGCGCCGGCGCTGTGCCGTGGATGCAGGCACCGCCGCACGGCCCCACAGCACAGCGCACCCCGCGGCCTCGCGAGGGAGTCGTTTTGAGCCAGATTTTGGCTCAAAACGACTCCCTCGCGAGGTGGAGGCGCGGCGTGGGGCCCTCGCAGGGTGGAGAGGCGCCGGGCCCTCGGGCCGGCGCGCCGCGGGTCAGCGCCCGCCGAGGAGTTTCTGCATCTCCGGCGGCAGCTGGCTGGGGTCGAAATCGCCGAGGTCCGGCATGCCCTGCCCGCCCTGGCCGGCCGCTCCGGCACCGAACGCGGAACCGCCCGCGCCTGCACCGCCCTCGGGGGCCTTCCGCGCGGCTTCTGCCTGCTCGCGCGCTGCCTTGGCGGGGTTCTTCGACTTGGGCTTTCTGCCCTTGCGCTGCGGGGCCTGGCGGCCGCGCGACTTCTTGCCCATGCCCATGCCGGGCCCGCCCGGCATCCCCGGCATGCCGCCGCCAGCCATGCCGCGACCCATCTGCCGCATCATCTGCTGGGCCTGCTTGAACCGCTCGAGCAGCTGGTTGACCTGCTGCACCGTAGTGCCGGAGCCCTTGGCGATGCGGGAGCGGCGCGAGCCGTTGATGATCTTGGGGTTGTTGCGCTCGGCCGGGGTCATCGACCGGATGATCGCCTCAACCTTCCCCAGCTCGGACTCGTCGAAGTTCTCGAGGGCCTCGCGGTACTGCCCCATGTTCGGCAGCATGCCCAGCATCTTCTTGATGGAGCCCATGTTCTTGAGCTGCTGCATCTGGGCCAGGAAGTCATCGAGGGTGAAGTCCTCGCCGCTGGCGAGCTTCTCCGCGGCTTTCTGGGCCTCCTTCTGGTCGAAGGCCTTCTCCGCCTGCTCGATGAGGCTGAGCACGTCACCCATGTCCAGGATGCGGCTGGCCATCCGGTCGGGGTGGAAGCGTTCGAAGTCGTCGAGGCTCTCGCCGGTGGAGGCGAAGAGGATGGGGCGCTCGGTGACGCCGGTGATGGACAGCGCCGCACCGCCGCGGGCATCGCCGTCGAGCTTGGAGAGCACCACGCCGGTGAAGCCCACGCCGTCACGGAACGACTCGGCCACCCGCGCAGCGTCCTGGCCGATCATCGCGTCGACCACGAACAGGGTCTCGTGGGGGTTGATGGCGTCGCGGATGTCCCGCGCCTGCTGCATCATCTCCTCGTCGATGCCGAGGCGGCCCGCGGTGTCGACGATGACGACGTCATGCTGCTGGAACTGGGCGTTGGAGACGCCGTTGAGGGCCACCAGCACGGGGTTGCCCACGCCGTTGCCGGGCTCGGGCGCGAACACTGGCACGCCGGCGCGCTCGCCGACGATCTGCAGCTGGTTCACGGCGTTGGGCCGCTGGAGATCGGCTGCGACCAGCAGCGGGGTGTGCCCCTCGGACTTCATCCACTTCGCGAGCTTGCCGGCCAGGGTGGTCTTACCGGCGCCCTGCAGGCCCGCGAGCATGATGACCGTCGGCGGGTTCTTCGCCCAGTGCAGCTCACCGGTGGCGCCACCCAGGATTTCCACCAGCTCGTCGTTGACGATCTTGACGACCTGCTGGGCAGGGTTCAGGGCCTTGGAGACCTCTTCGCCGAGCGCCCGCTCCCGGACCCGCCCGGTGAACTCGCGGACGACGGAGACGGCGACGTCGGCGTCCAGCAGCGCACGCCGAATCTCGCGGATCGTCTTGTCGACGTCCGCTTCAGTGAGCCGGCCGTGGCCGCGCAGTCCCTTCAGCGACGCTGTGATGCGATCGGAGAGGTTGTTGAACACGAAGCGATTCCCCTTGGTGGTGCGGACCGCCCCAGTGTAGTGGCCGCCCCGCGGCGGCACCCGGTGCACCCGGGAGAGAACCGCCACGACCGTCGGCTCTCGTGCGCCCCGGTCCAGGGCCGATGCGCCTTTCGGCGGATGGCGCAGCCATGCGGCGCAGGCCAGGCCGCTCGCGTCCAGCTCAGGCCAGGCCGTCGGCTCCCAGCCCAGGCCAGGCCACCGGCTCCCAGCTCAGGCCGGGCCGCCGCTCTCCCCCGGCGCCTTGGGCCCCGGCGTCCTGGGCCCCGGCCTCTCAGCCCTCCAGCAGGGCGTCGACGAAGCCGTACGGGTCAAACGGCGTGAGGTCATCCATGCCCTCGCCGAGCCCGACCATCTTCACCGGCACGCCGAGCTCCCGCTGGACGTTGACGACGATGCCGCCCTTGGCGGTCCCGTCGAGCTTGGTCAGCACGATGCCGGTGATGTTCACGGCCTCGGCGAACACGCGAGCCTGCTGCATGCCGTTCTGCCCGGTGGTGGCGTCGATGACCAGCAGCACCTCGGCGACGGTGTCTCCATGCAGGCCCTTCTCGGCCACGCGGCGCACCTTGCCGAGCTGATCCATCAGACCCTTCTTGTTCTGCAGCCGCCCGGCGGTGTCGATGATGACGACGTCGGCGCCCTGCTCGATGCCCTCCTTGACGGCGTCGAAGGCGACGGCGGCGGGGTCGGCGCCGTCGCGGTCGGAGCGGACGGTGTCCACGCCGACGCGGGAGCCCCAGGTGGCGAGCTGATCCGCGGCGGCGGCGCGGAAAGTGTCGGCGGCGCCGAGGACGACGCTGCGCTCAGCAGCGACGAGGACGCGGGCGAGCTTGCCGACGGTGGTGGTCTTGCCGGTGCCGTTGACGCCGACCATGAGCAGCACGGAGGGCACTTCGGTACCGTCGGGTGCGGTGCGGCGGGTGGCGGCGACTCGGCGGTCCAGCTCGGGGTTGACGAGGGTGATGAGCTCCTCGCGCAGCACGTCGCGCACGGCCACGGGGTCGTCGGTGCCGAGCACCTGGATGCGGCGGCGCAGGTTCTGCATCATCTCGTCGGTGGCGTCGGGGCCGAGGTCCGCCAGCAGCAGCGTCTCCTCGATCTCATCCCAGGTGTCCTCGTCCACACCGCCGCGGGTGAGGAGGGTGAGGATGCCGCGGCCGATAGCGCCGGAGCGGGAGAGTCGCTCGCGCAGGCGGACCATGCGGTCGCCGGGCGCCTCGGGGGTCTCGATGACAGGGCCGACGGGGGCTGCCGGCTCCGCGGGAGCGACGGGCTCCGCGGGAGCGACGGGCTCAGCCGGTGCGGCGGACTGTGCCGACGGGTCCTGTTCGACCGGCGCTGCTGTGTCCGTGGGCGCATCGGACGGCGCGGGGGCCGTGGGAGTGGCAAGGGGATCGGCCGACGGGGCCATCTCACCCGTGGGCTCGGTCGGCGCCGGGGGCTGTGCCGGGTCGGCCTGCTCGACGCCCGGCGCCGGGGCGGTCTGCTCGTCGCTCGGTCGCGGCGGCGCGGGGGCGGAGAGCGTGTCATCCCAGGTGGGGGCGGCGGGCCGTTCCTTGACGGCGGTGGCGGTGCTGCCGCCGGAGGTGCTGCGAGAATCCTTCGTGTCCTCGCCGGGCTGATCGGAGGAGCCGGAGCGCGTGCGGTGCCGGATCCACGCCCAGGCACCGGCGCCGAGGACGACGATCCCGCCGCCACCACCGGCGATCAGGGCTAGTAGGGCATCAGGCTCCACGGGTCACCTCCGAGGTCGACGGGGCCGGCATGCGGCGGGACAGCAGACAGTCTAGGCAGAGGCGCGGGCACGCCCCGCCCCCGCGCACAGCCACCACGCCACAGCCACGCCACGCCCCGCGAGCACGCTCGAGCCGTGCGGTCACTCGCCCGTGCGGGAGCGGTGGCGAGTCTCCGGGGCACGCTGGTCGCGGCGCTCACGGGAGGAGCGCAGATGCGGCAGCGCGACGGCGACGAGGATCCCCGCTGCCAGCAGCAGGGCCAGCAGCAGGAAGATCACGGTGACGATCATCGCGCTCATGGGCTCACCGGCACGGTCTTGGGGCGGCGGGTCGGGCTCAGCCGAGCTCGGGGAACCAGATCGCGATCTCGCGGGCGGCGGACTCCTCGGAGTCGGAGCCGTGCACGAGGTTCTGGATCACCGGCAGGTCGAGCTCGCAGGCGAGGTCGCCGCGGATGGTGCCGGGAGCGGCCTCGGTGGGATTGGTGGCACCGGCCAGGGAGCGGAACCCGGGAATGGCGTTCACGCCCTCGACCACGAGGGCCACCAGCGGCGCGGACCCCATGTACTCCACGAGACCGGGGTAGAACGGCTTGCCCTCATGCTCGGCGTAGTGCGCGGCCAGCTCCTCGGCGGTGGCGGTGCGCTGAGCGAGGGCGATGATGTCGTAGCCCTTGGCCTCGATGCGGCGGATGATCTCGCCGCGCAGCTGGCGCTGGACGGCATCGGGCTTGAGCAGGACGAGGGTGCGCTGTGCGGTCATGGCACCAGGGTAACGGCCGGGCGCTGGTGCTCAGTCATCGCGCTGGGCGAGCACCCGGGCGTCGACCGCGTCCTTCTCCGCATCGAGCTGGTGACCCTTGATCGCGCCGTAGGCGTACAGCGCTGCGAAGGCGAGACCCACCACCCACATGGCGCTGACCTGCAGACCCAGCAGCACCACGGGGATCTGGAGGGCGAATCCCAGCCAGTATGCCCAGGCTCCGCGGCGCAGCAGCCCCGAGGCGAGCACCAGGGCGAGCACGGTCGCAATCCCCCAAGCCCAGGTGAGCACGCGGTCTTCGCGCACCAGCTGATGGGCGACGAGAACGGCGAAGAATACGACGAACGCCTCGATGATCAGCACGGTGGCGCTGATCGCACGCTGCGCCCCGTGGGGGCGGGTCGAGGGGGTGAGATCCAGCGGCATGCTCACGCCTCCCCGTCGGCGCACAGCAGGTCCCGCACTTCGGCGGCGAGGGTGACGGATCCGGCGACGACGACCCCACCGAACTGGTCTCCGCCCTCTTCGGCGAGGTCGACGGCGGCCTGGATCGCATCGGGCAGGTTCGCCTCCTCGATCACGCGGTCCTCGTCGTCGAACACGTCGCGGGCGAGGTCCGCGAGCTGGTCGGCGGGGATGGCGCGCGGGGAGCTCGAGCGGGTGATGACCACGGTGTCCAGGAGGGGTTCGAGGACGGCGAGGATCTCGGTGGCGTCTTTCTCCTGCAGGATGCCGACCAGGCCGATGGTGCGGGTGAAGCGGAAATTCTCGCGGACAGTCTCGACGAGGGTCTGGGCGCCGGCAGGGTTGTGTGCGGCGTCGACGAGGATCGTCGGCGCCTGGCGGACCACCTCGGCGCGGCCTGGGGAGGTGATGGTGGACAGCGACGCATGCAGCAGCTCGCCGTCCAGGGCGGTGCGGCCATCGCCCAGCAGCGCCTCGGCCGCGGCGACGGCGAGCAGGGCGTTGCTGGCCTGATGCTCGCCCAGCAGGGAGAGGAACACCTGCTCGTAGCGACCGGCGATGCCCTGCAGGGTGAGCATCTGCCCTCCCACCCCGGGGGTGCGGGAGGTGACACCGATCTGCTGGCCCTCGATCGCGGCCTCGGCGCCGAGCGCGGTGATGCGCTCGAGCAGCACATCGGCGGCGTCCTCGAAGGGCTGGTCGGCGATGATGGCGGTGGCTTCGCGGGTGAGGATTCCGGCCTTCTCCCCCGCGATCTCGGCGATGGTATCCCCCAGATAGTCCTGGTGGTCCAGGGAGATGGGGGTGATGACCGTGACGTCCGGGCTGATCGCACCGGTGGCATCCCAGGTGCCGCCGAGTCCCGTCTCGATCACGGCGACGTCCACGGGGGCCGAGGCGAAGGCCTGGAAGGCCATGGCGGTGAGGTATTCGAAATACGTCAGCGGCGGGCCGCCAGCCTGCGCGGACTGCGCGTCGATGATCTGCGCGAAGGGTGCGACGTCCTCGTAAGCCTGGATGAAGCCGTCCTCGTCGATGGGGGCACCGTCGATTGCGATCCGCTCGGTGGGCGAATGCAGGTGGGGGCTGGTGGTGCGTCCGGTGCGCAGACCGGCCTCGCGCAGGATCCGTTCCAGGATGCGGGCGGTGGTGGTCTTGCCGTTGGTGCCCGCGATGCGGATGGACCGGTAGGAGTTTTGCGGGTTGCCCATGAGGTCCATCAGGCGCGTGATGCGGCTCAGGTCCGGTTCGATGCGGTTCTCCGGGGCGCGGGCAAGCAGGGCCGCGTACACCTCGCGCAGCTGCGGCGAGATCGCCGGACGGGACGGTCGGGGCACGAAGCGGCTCCTCGGGGTCGACAGGGATGGATCGGGCGGCGCTCAGTCTACGAGGGCGAACGGGACCGACGGTTGTAGACCAGGGACGACGGGGCGGGGCGGACGACCTCTCCTCCACAAAGCCCCCTTATCCACATCGGAGCCCCTACCCATGATTCGGCGCTCCGTGCGCTTCTACGCTCCCGGCACGAGGACGGGACGGGTTGTGGCCAAGGAGGCGGATGATGGTCCAGCGGCAGGCGAGGCTCCCCGCGACGGCGAGCGCGCCGGGGGCGGGCAGCTGTGCGTTCGATGCTCGCGAGCTGCCGGGCGCAGCAGTGCCATGGCGCACTGAGAAGCGTCGCTGCACCGCGGCGCCCCAGCTGGAGTCCGTGCGATGAGCAGCTTCTGGGGGATGGCACCGCAGCAGGCCCGCGATCACGGCCAACGGGTGATGCGCGCTGCGGGAGCACTCGAGCGACTCCGGGACCGAGTGGACTGCGCAGTGCACGCGGTGGCGTGGACCGGGGAGGACGCGGAGACGTTCCAGGCTTCCTGGGAGTCCGTGGCCGCCCGGGACCTGGCCGATGCCCAGCGAACGCTCCGGCGGTATGCCCTCGAGCTGTACGTCCACGCCGCGGAGCAGGAGGCGGCCTCCGATCCGACCGGAGCCATGTCTTCTCAGTCTCCGCGTGGCGCGACGGACAGGGGAACCATCGGGCCTGGCCGGGATGGCTCGGGGTATCTGGACCGCGATAACCCGTGGATTCCGAACTGGCTCGAGGCTCCCGCGGAGGGCGCGATGTCGCATCTGGCTGGGCTGGTGTCCGACGGGATCGGCTGGGGCGCGGACGCGCTGCTGGGCGGTCTGGTCTGGAGCGCCGGGACGCTGGGATGGGATCTCGACGGCATCGAGCAGGCGCGCGGAGACCTGGAGCATCTCGGTGGTCTGCTCGAGGACACCGCAACCGGCGAGCGCATGCCGACCATCAGCGAGCTCGGTGCCAGTGCGATCCTCGCTGGCGGCTCGATGGCGCTCGCTCCGGTGGAGCTCGTCACCGACACTGGGCTGCTGGATCCGCGCACGGACGTCGAGGTTCACCGGATCCGTGAGGTCCAGGATCCGAGCACTCCGCAGACTCTCGCGGACCTTGTGTACACCCATGACGAAGCACGCCGGGAGATGTTCGGCCTCGCTGCACCAGGCGGCGGGTTCGACCCGACAGCCGCTGGCCAGATCCGCATTCAGACGGTGCGGCAGGCTGATGGCAGCGCGGGATACATCGTGTACGCCCCGCCGACCGGTGGCGAGCCGATCTGGGCTCCCGATGCGTGGGGTGCCCAGGGCAACTCGGCGGGGTGGGATTCTAATCTGCGGTCGATGGCGGGCCAAGAGTCCGCGGCCATGGCCGATGTCCGGGGAGCGCTGGAGGCGGCTGGCGTCCCGCCTGGTGCGGAGGTGATGTTCGTGGGGCATTCACAGGGCGGTCTCACCGCCGCGCAGCTGGCCGCAGATCCCCTGTTCAACAACACCAGTGGCGCACCGGGCTCCTACACCGTGACCCACAGCTTCTCCATCGGCTCCCCTGTGGAGACGGTGGCCCCGGCACAGGCCGGGACCCAGGTGATCAATGTGGCGCACAACCCGGTCTGGGCTGACCCGCCGCAGGGCCTCGGGGCCCTCTCACCTGCTCCGATGTTGACCCATATAGCCGACCCGGTGCCGCGCCTGGACCTGAACGGCTTTCGCCTCGACGGCTCGCGCATCGGCGCACCGAATGTGCGGGACGTGTGGCTCGACGCCCCCGTCCAGACCTATGACTCCGCCTCGCAGATCCACAATGCCCACAACAGCGTGCTGCGGACGTCCTCGAGCCAGGTGGATCCCACGGCTGGGTATTACGGCTCCGTCCGTCAGGGCACCGCAACGCACCCGGCCCTTCGCGGGCTGCAGGAGGACATCGAAGGGCGGTACATCGGCCCCGGCGTCACGGTCATCAAAGACCAGGTGGTCGAGGTAGGGCGCGATGACCTGCGCTGATCCGACCCGAAGCGCCCTGGGTTTCGTTCCGAGGTCAGGCGCAGCGGGCGCTGAGTCCTGATCGTGAGTGTAAGCCGCCTCGACCTTCGCGGGAGTGCGGTAGCCGAGGGCCTCATGCAGGCGGGCGGTGTTCCACCAGTGCACCCACCCCATCGTGGCCAGCTCGACCACCTCGACGGACCTCCAAAGCCGCTTGGAGTGGATGAGCTCTTACCTTGTAGAGGCCGTTCACGCTCTCGGCCAGTGCGTTGTCGTAGGAGTCGCCCACGGTTCCCACTGAGGCGCTCACCCCGGCGGTGATCAGCGCGCCCAGTACGCCAGACAGACGTACTGGGCGCCTCGGTCCCGGTGGTGGATCAGACCTTCTCGGCCCGGGCTGGCACCAGAGCTCACCAGAGCATGTTCAAGGGCCAGCAGCCCCAGCCCCTGGGTATCGGCTTGCGGCCCCGCCGCACTCCCTGCAGACCGGCGGCCCGCATGAGCCGGGCGGTCTGGTCGCGCCCGATGTGCCAGCCGGCCCGGACCATCGCGTGGTGCATCTTCCGGACCCCGTAGACGCTGTAGTTCTCCGCGCGGATCTGCCGGAGTTCCTCGATAAGGATCGCATCTCGCAGCACCCGCGCGGAGGTGGCCCGTGTCTTCGCAGCACCGTAGGCCCGGCAGGTGATGAACCCACACGCTGTCGCACCAAGGGTGCGGCAGATGGCCTCGACCCCGAAACGATCGCGGTGCTCGTCGATAAACGCGATCATCTCGCCGTGGGGCGGTCGAGCTCCCAGGCGAAAAAAGCCGAGGCGGCCTTCAGGATCTCATTCGCGCGCCGGGCCTCAGCAAGCTCGCGTTTGAACCGGCGGATCTCTACGGCCGGACTCCCGCCAGCAGGTACTGGTGCTACCTCGCGGCCGTGGCGGTGGCACCACATCCGCAGCCTCTCTTCACCGACTCCGACCAGCGGGACGATGGCCCGGATGGAGTGCGAGCGAGGCCCTCCTTGAGCGGCTTGGCGTTCAAGGACCACCCGCACGACGCGCTCACGCAGCCCGGGGGTGTACTTCTTGAGCATCTTCCGACTCTCCTTCAGTTGAATCGGAACGAAACCCAGGGCGCTTCACCCCACTGGGCGTCGGACAACATGCTTCGTCGGCTCATCCGTCCACCATCACACCAAGGACCACCACAAGGTTTGGAGACACGCCCTAGCCCTGATGGTACGGATCGGCCGGGCCAGCAGCTCTCTTCCCCGGTACTCTGGCCACGCTCCCGCGAGCGACCCGAGGACACCAGGAGGAGCGATGACGACGCAGCGCAGAGCTCTCCTGATAGGAGGATCGATGGGCGTGCTGTCCCTGCTGACCGGCTGCGGCTTCCTGCGGCCCAGCATCGGAGCTGTGGAGGAAGCGATCATGGACGCCCCAGGGGTCACGGCCGTGGACCTCACCATCGGGCCCGGTGGGGGGCTCGGCAACAATGTGAGCGGCCGCATCACGTTCTCTGTCTCTGCTGACGAGCTGCCTGACGCTCTGGACGAGGCGTGGCGCCGAGGCGTGGAGGTGATCCACCGTATGGACAAGAACGCGGCGCGGTGGCCCGCCGATGGCGTCGTGGGAGTGACCGACGGGGCGGAGATGCCGGTGGGCGAGCTGCTCGACACCTCCGAGAACTCCTGGGTGTCGATGGGCCGCTTCTTCGAACTTTACGGCCTGGAGTAGATTCCCGCTCATCCAGCGCCCCGCGAGCAGCTCCCGGGGCACCGCGGCTCCTTTCTCAGCGGTCGGCGCGCTTCACATCCACCACGATGTCCTCGGCGACCGTAGTCCCGTCCCCGTAGTACTTCCCACGCATCCGCTCATCCTTCGCGGCGAGCATCGCATCATCGCCGTTGTTGCGCACCGTGCCGTAGTACCCGGAGTTCGGGTCGATGTTCCCGTTGCCATCGCGACGCACGGACTCGTGCGCCACATCCATCATGTCGCCTCCGAACCCGTCGGCGGGCTTCGGCGTCCCAAAACTGACGTCGTGCACATTCGGGGCCGGATTGCCTGACGGGTGCCGGGCCGAGGCCCCGTCCATATCCAGCGTCGGGACCACATCCCCGGGACGGAACCCTCCTCGCTCATGACTGACGTTCAGCACATCGGTGCGGGAATCGGCAGGCGTGAAGGTCTCCACCGGGGAGCCCACCGAGAACACATCAGTCACCTGGTAGCCACCCGGACCGTTGAACGAGGGATCATCCGCGAGCTGCGACGCCACCAGGCCACCCTGGGAGTGGCCGACGAAGGCCACCTGCGAGCCCGGCGGGATTCCCGCTTCCTCCATCGCCGCCTTCACGGCATTCGCGCCCGCGTTCTCCTTGCCGGCCATGGCATAGAGGTTGTTGTCCCAGCCAAAGGGCTGATTCTGCTGATCCCAGCCCGGAATGGGGTTCTTCAGCCCATCGTGCAAAGGCGCGCCCTGCGTGGGCGGCACATGCACCACATACCGCTCCACGCCGTCCGCACCCACCACCTTTTGAACGCGGATCTGGGCCTGATCCTCGGGCAGGTACTGTCGCGGAGGCTCCGTGCCGTCGATCGTTCTGCGGGTCTCATCGTTGTCCAGCAGCAGATCCGCGAGGCTGTCGGGGGCTTCCTGGTCCGGGATCGTGCGTGTCCCGAGCACCTCCACATCAGTGACGTGGCTGAGCGTGCCGTCCTCGACCATGTCGTTCACGAGACGCTCGGCGGCGACCTCCGCGAACGGCCGGTCCAGCTCCGCGATCAGGCGGTCGAACCGCTCCTTGGTCTGCTGGAACCACTCGTCGAGATCGTTCTTGCGGTCGGCGAACCAGTCCTTCGCGTCCTGGATCCGGTCGGACGTCCAGTCCTTCGCATCCTGGAAGCGGTCCTTCAGCCAGTCGCGAGCACCCTCCACCGCATCGCCGATGGCCTCACCGGCCTCCCGGGCACGATCACCGAGCCAGTCGATCCCGTCCCGCACCCCGTCCACGACCCCGCCGATGAGCTCGCCGAAGTCCGCGGCGGACCCGGGAGCGCCGGTGGCGGGCAGGCCGGGGCCGTCGGTCGCCCCGGAGGCGCGGTCCTGCTGATCGGCTTCCTCCTGCAGCAGCTGGGAGCGGGCGGTGAGATCAGCGGTGGCCTCGCGCATCCGGGCGGAGGGCCCACCGCTCCACTGCTGGAGGAACGCTTCCCTGTCCTCCCCCACCCAGCTCACGCCGCGCGTGATCGCATCCAGGCGCTGCTGGAGCTCATCCAGCTGGCGCGAGGCATCTCCCACGCGCCCCGCCTGGGTGCGCACCTGTTCCGGATCCATCCCGTAGAAGGTCATGCCGCCACCGCCTCGCCGCGCGCGAGCTGCACGCCCTCGGCCAGGAGCGGCAGCATCGTGGCCAGCACATCGCCACCCTCAACCCGGTGGATCGCCGTCGCGATCGGCTCATCTCCATCGGCCGCGTACAGTCCGTGCGCCCCCACGGTCCAGTGCCGCAGCAGGTGGAACAGCAGCGGTGGTGCCTCGCCGCCCTCCGCGGGGACGTGGAGGCTGATATCCAGCACCGCGCGGTCCCCGTCGGAGAGCAGCGCGTCGCGCAGCAACGGGGAGAGATCCTCTTGCGCGGCGATCGCGTCCTGGGCGCGGACCCCGCTCTCCCGGCGCGCGGCGATGGCCTGCTGCTGCTCGGGGCTGAGCGGGAGCCGGGTGCTCTCACTGCGGGCGGTCATCTGCGGCGGGGCCGCGAGTGGAGTGTCGGCGGGCAGCTGGGCTTCCAGCAGCGCCGCCGTCTGCGCCACCTCGATCTCCTCCCAGCGGTAGGTCCCCTCCGCGTCGGGGGTCAGAGTGATCGCTCCCTCACGGTCCACCACCACGGTCACCTCCCGACGCTCGGAGGCGGTGGTGACGCTGAGGGCCAGCACCGTGGGCGCGATGAGCGCACGATCCACGATGCGCTGCTGAGCCGCGTCGAGCGAGGAGGGGGCGAGCGCTGCGGCGTCGATGCGCGGCAGCCACGCCGGGTTCATGATCCTCGGCTCCTTCAGCCGCGCGAGCGAGAAGGACAAGGCGGCGGTGGGATCAGCGACGAACGACGTCATGGCGGCTCCTCGGCGTCGACTGCCTCGGAGAGCGGGGTGCCCGAGGTCACCCCCGACGGTATAGGAGCGCCCTGCCGTGGTCGATGGGGAGAACTCCCCTGTCGATTGAGCACCGCCCCCACTCTCGGCCGCTGCCGAGCGCGAGGGCGGTGCCGTGCGGTGCAGATCAGGCCCGTGCCACGCCGATCCGCACGGTGCCGCCGGTGACCTTCTCCTGGGCGTCGTGCGCGCCCTCCGCCGGGGCGGCAGGCACCTGGATATCCAGGGCCAGCACCTCGGCGGCGAGCAGCTCGCGGTGTGCGGCGACCGCCTCGGTGACGGTCGGGTCGCCGTCGACGGTGAGGTGGATGCGGTCGGAGATGTCCAGGCCGGCCTGCTTGCGGGCGGCCTGCACGGCGCGCACCACATCGCGGGCGATGCCCTCGGCCTCCAGTTCCGGGCTCAGCTGAGTATCGAGCACCAGGAAGTTCCCGCCGGCGAGCACGCCGATCGCGGCGCCCTGGTCCTGGGCGGCCTGACCGGCCACGAGGTCCAGGGTGTACTCGCCGTCGACGAGCTCAAGGCCGCCGGCGGTGACGGTGCCGTCCTCTGCCACGGACCAGTCCCCGGACTTCGCGCCCTTGATGACCTGCTGCACCTGCTTACCAAGCCGCGGCCCGGCCGCACGGGCGTTCACCTGGAGCTTCTGCTCCACACCCATGCCGCGGGCTTCCTCGCTGGTGACATCCAGCAGACGCACCTGCTTCACGTTCAGCTCATCGGCGATGATGCCGACGAAGGGCTCGAGCTGGGAGGGGTCACGGTGCACGACGGTCAGCTGCGCGAGCGGCTGACGGGCCCGGATGCCCTCCTTCTTGCGCAGCGCATTGCCGGCGGAGGCGACCATGCGCACCTGCTCCATCGCCATCACGAGCTCCTCATCCACCGGGAACTGCTCGGCATCGGGCCAGTCCTCAAGATGCACCGAGCGCCCACCGGTGAGACCCCGCCAGATCTCCTCGGTGACCATCGGCAGCAGCGGTGCGGCCACCCGCAGGGTCGCCTCGAGCACGGTGGAGAGCACATCAATGGCCTGCTCGGAGCCTTCCCAGAAGCGGTCGCGGGAACGCCGCACGTACCAGTTGGTGAGCATCTCCAGGTGCGCTTGGATGCTCGCGGCGGTGCCGGCGATGTCCAGGCCTTCCATGAGCTCGCGGGTTTCGCGGATCAGCATGCCGGTGCGCGAGAGCAGGTAGCGGTCCAGCACGTCGTCGACCCCGTCGGTCAGATGGCGCGTGCGTCCCTGGTAGCCGGCCGGCTGCCCGCTGGCGTCCTTCTCCCCGGCGGCGTTGGCGTACAGCGCCAGGAAGTACCACACGTTCCACAGCGGCAGTACGGTCTGGCGCACGGCGTCGCGGATCCGCGGCTCATCGACGATCAGGTTGCCGCCGCGCAGGATCGGGGAGGACATGAGGAACCAGCGCATCGCATCGGCGCCGTACGCGTCGTACATCTCGCGCACGTCCGGGTAGTTGCGCAGGGACTTGCTCATCTTGTTGCCGTCCTCGCCCAGCACGATGCCGTGGCAGATCACGCTCGAGAAGGCGGGGCGGTCGAACAGGGCGGTGGACAGCACGTGCATGACGTAGAACCAGCCGCGGGTCTGTCCGATGTACTCGACGATGAAGTCCGCGGGGTTGTGGGACTCGAACCAGTCGGTGTTCTCGAAGGGGTAGTGGACCTGCGCGAACGGCATGGAACCGGAGTCGAACCAGACGTCGAAGATCTCCTCGATGCGCCGCATCGTGGACGTGCCCGTCGGGTCGTCGGGGTTCGGGCGGGTCAGCTCGTCGATGTAGGGGCGGTGGAGGTTCACCTCGCCGTTCTCATCGCGCGGCAGCTCACCGAAATCCGCCTCGATCTCGGCGAGGGATCCGTAGACGTCGATGCGCGGGTGGTTCGGGTCATCGCTCTTCCACACCGGGATGGGGGTGCCCCAGTAGCGGTTGCGGGAGATCGCCCAGTCGCGGGCACCCTCGAGCCACGCCCCGAACTGGCCGTGCTGGACGTTGCCCGGCATCCAGGTGATCTGCTCGTTCAGCTCGAGCATGCGCTCGCGCTGATCGGCGACCTTCACGAACCAGGAGGAGACGGCCTTGTAGATCAGCGGGGTCCGGCAGCGCCAGCAGTGCGGGTAGGAGTGGACGTAGCTGGCTTCGCGCATGAGACGCCCGGAGGCACGCAGGATACGGATCAGCGGCCGGTTCGCCTCGAACACCTGCATCCCGGCGATCTCGTCGAGCGCGGTGCCTCGGAAGTAGTCGAGGAACTGGGCGCCGTCGTCCACGGACACCACGACGGGGATGTCGTAGCGGGCATTGACCGCCTGGTCCTCTTCACCGTAGGCGGTGGCCTGGTGGACCACGCCGGTGCCGTCGGTGGTGGAGACATAGTCCGCGACGGTGATGATCCACGCGTTCTGCAGCCCCCAGCGCTCGCGGTCACGGGAGTAGACGTCCCACAGCGGTTCATAGGCCACATGTTCGAGCTCGGCGCCGGTCAGGCGCCGCTCCCCGACGGCGGCGAGCACCGCTTCGGCATCCTCGTAGCCGAGTTCCTTGGCGAAGGAACCGGCGAGGTCCTCGGCCAGCAGATAGGTGGACTCGCCGGCGGTGGATCCATCGGCCGCACCGAGCGGACCGGAGGGCACCAGGACGTACTGCACCGCGGGGCCGACGGCGAGTGAGAAGTTCGTGGGCAGCGTCCACGGCGTGGTGGTCCACGCGAGGGCCTTCGCACCCTCGAGGCCGAGCTCGCGGGCCTTCTCGCCGATCAGCGGGAAGGTGACCACGACGGTGGTGTCCTGGCGGTCCTGGTAGACGTCATCATCCATCCGCAGCTCATGGGCGGACAGCGGCGTCTGGTCCTTCCAGCAGTACGGCAGGACCTTGTAGCCCTCGTAGGCGCGACCCTTGTCCCACAGGGTCTTGAAGGCCCACAGCACCGACTCCATGAACGGCAGGTCCAGGGTCTTGTAGTCGTTCTCGAAGTCCACCCAGCGGGCCTGGCGGGTGACGTAGTCCTGCCATTCCTGCGTGTACTTCAGCACGGAGGCACGGGCAGCGTTGTTGAACGCCTTGATGCCCATGTCCTCGATCTCAGACTTCTCCGTCAGGCCCAGCTCCCGCATGGCCTCGAGCTCGGCGGGCAGGCCGTGGGTGTCCCAGCCGAAGCGGCGCTCCACCTTCTTGCCGAGCATGGTCTGGAAGCGCGGGACGACGTCCTTGACGAATCCGGTGAGCAGGTGCCCGTAGTGCGGCAGGCCGTTGGCGAACGGCGGGCCGTCGTAGAAGGTGAACTCCTCGGCGTCCTGCCGCTGGGCGATGGACTCCAGGAAGGTGCCGTCAGCGATCCAGCGCTCGATGATGCGGGTCTCGAGCGCGGGCAGATCGGGCGAGGAGACCAGCGGGTCTCCGGACAGCGGGTACACCATGAGGGTTCCTCCGGGGACGACGGACGTGCAATGCCTATGCCTCCGAGGACGCGACGGATCGCGCGGTACCACCTCGGTTGGCCCGCCGCGGCGGGTCCCCTCGTTCCTCAGCTGTGACGGGCTGGTCCCGGCGGGTTCTACTGGGCGCTCTCCGCGCGGGGCGGAGCGGGCTGTTCTTCCCGCGGCTCACCGGTGATGGCCGGGTCAGTGCCGATGGGCGACAGTGTAGCCGCCGACGCCGGAAGGGGCAGCAGCGCCATGACGATGAGCACGATGGCGAGGCCGAGGAGGGCGAGCACGCCCAGCAGCCACGGCTCCCAGCGCGGCACGGGCAGCGCGGCGGCTGCAGCGAGAGCGGTGATCAGCAGGACCAGCAGGCCGCCGCCGATGCTCCTCCGTGCGGGGCCCTGCGGGAGGGCCGGGCCGACGGTGGGGCTCGGCGCTGCGTGCAGGTCGGGCGCGGTCTGCAGGTCGGGTGCGGTCTGCAGGTCGGGTGCGGTCTCGGGGCGGCTCATGCGTCCTCCTGGTCCTGCTCAGAAACACCGTGCTCTGTGTCGTCCTGCTCGGCAGCGTCCTGCTTTGCGGCCGGCTCCTCGAGGTCTACGGCGCCGACGTCGACAGACCCCCACACGCGCACGACGGGGTCCTCCGGCTGCCGCTGCACCTCAGGGCTGCGGGATCCGTGGAGGGTCACCGCCACGAGCCCGGGATCCTCCGGCAGGCGCACGGTGATCTGCCCGATCGGACGGTAGCAGTCGATGATCACTGGTTCCGGGACATCATCCGGACGCTGGGCGGAGGAGAGGGCGCGCAGCTGCTCGGCGCGCTGCGCGTCCAGGTCGCTGAGATCGATCAGTACGGGCCGATCCAGCTCCCCGAGCCCGGACGGACAGCTGTGGTAGCCATCCCGCTCGAGATCTGCGGTGGTGAGGACGAACGGTTCGGCGCTCGGGTCATGGGCGATGCGCAGCAGAGCTCCGCCGCTGAGCGCCCCACCGGCGGCCAGCAGCGCGGCGAGCAGCAGGATGCCGCTGCGCCTGCCCCGCGCCCCCAGGATGATGAGCATCGTTCCGCCGAGGGCGGCCGCGAGGGCGGTGCCGACGGTGACCGGGCCGGCCTGCGGCAGCACCGGGGCGTCCAGGCCCGGGGGCAGCAGGGTCGGCTGCACGTTCAGCAGCAGCACGGTGAGGGCGGTGACCGCGACCATCGCCGCGAGCACGGCGAGGATCGTGCGAGCAGAGGCTGCGGGCCGACGGGGCCGGCGGGGCTGGCGCGACCGAAAGGGCCGATGGGCGGCGCGCTCATGCCCGGCAGCGTGCGGACCGTCATGCTCCGGGCCCCGGCCCGCCGTGAACAGGCCGGAGAGCTCAAGGCTCGTGCGCCGTTCGGCGAGGAACGCGCTCAGCGCGGGCTCATCGAGCAGCTGAGCGCGGTGGGCGAGCAGAGCGAACATCGCCTCACGGCGGTCACGCGCCGCGGCACGGGCGGCGAGCCACAGCAGCACTCCTCCGCCCATCGCCAGGGCCAGACAGACCGCCAGCGCATTCGGGATCCAGTAGCCCAGGAAGCTCAGCCATACGTACAGCACGAGCACGAGCGGTACGGCAGCCACGAGGAGGAACAGGTACCGGGCGATCCGCGGCAAGTCGATCCACGGAATGGGTCCTCCCACAATGTTCCCATCGGCCCTTTGGCGCGGCAGCAGCAACGCTCCGAGCAGGTACAAGGGCACGCCGAGCCCGAGCGGAGTGAGCAGCAGGATCTGGGCCCGCACCATCGCACGCGGCACGCCCCAGGCGCGGGCGCACGCCGCGCACACGCCGACGAGCCAGCGGTCATCTCCCCGCAGCAGCACATGGGTGCGCCAGGCACGGTCCGCGACGGTGCGGGCCGTGCGCGGGGTGAGGGCGGCCTGCACGGTCCGCTCCGTCGCGGCGGTGGCGATTCTCGGCGATGTGGACATGGCTCCATCTTCGCTGAGCGGCGCGGTGATCGCGGGCGGGCAGAGCCCTGACCTGCCCCGGATCTGTCCCGGAGCGGTCCCGAAGGGCACCCGGAGCCGCCCCGGAATCCCCCGCTGACGCCCTGCGTCAGGGTGCTGCGCAGCGCACAATGGATTCATGCTCGATATCCCTGCCGCGTAGGCGGCTTCCTGGATGCGGCGTCGCGAGGACGCGGTGCTGACGGGCACGTGTGCTCTGCTCGCGGCGCGGCTGCGCCTGCCGGTGATTCTCGTGCGCGGGATCCTGCTGGCGGGCGCGGCGCTCGTGCCGCTGGGGACGCTGACGATGTTCGCGATGTGGACGCCGTGGCCCACGTGGTACGGCCAGCTGAGCCTCGGTGCGGCCCTCGTGCTGGGCTATGTGCTGCTGTGGTGGGTCACGCCGGATGATGCCGAGCAGGATCGGGCCCGGGCGCTGCAGGAGAGTTCCGCGGCGGTGCGCGGGACCCCCAGGGCTGTCGGCGCCACGTCTCCCGGCGCCGGGCGCCTCCCCGCCGTGCTGCGCTGGCTGGGGCTCGCGCTCGTGGTGACCATCGCGATGGCGGCGGCACTTCTGACCGTCATCTCCGATTTGGCGCGGATGCTGCTGCCGCCTACGTACCAGTCCTTCGCCACGGAGGGGCAGTATCTCGTGGTCCACTGGTCGGTGGCGGTGATGGCGGGGGCGGTGATGCTGGGTATCGCGCCGCTGCCGGATCTGGATCGTCAGCGCTGGTCGGGCCGCACCCAGGAGGTGCCGCGCGCGGCCCTCTCCGCGCTCGGCGCGGCGGTGGTGCTGCTCCTGCTGACACTGGTGTACGTCGCGCTGGCACTGCTGGGAACCGGCCCGGCCCTGGTGCTGCTGGCGGTGGGCCCGGCGATCCTCGGTGTGCTCGCGACGCTGCTAGTGCCGTGGGGACGGCGCCTGTGGAAAGGGATGCGAGAGGAGACGGCGCAGCGGGCTGTGGCGCAGCATCACCGGGAGACCTCCGCACATCTGCACGATTCGGTGCTGCAGACCCTCGTACTGCTGCAGAGGGCCGGGATGCCGGAGGAGGATATGCGGCGGCTGGCCCGACAGCAGGAGCGTGAGCTGCGGCACTGGCTGTATGCGGCTGATGCCGAGTCCGAGGATGCGCCGACAGATCTGCGCGCGGCCGTCGAGGCGCTGAGTGCCCAGGTGGAGGATGCGCACGGCGTGGCCGTGGACACGGTGATCGTGGGCGATGCGCAGCTCGAGGACGTCTCCCCTGCCCTGCTGGCGGCGCTGCGGGAGGCGCTGCTGAACGCGGTGCGCCATGCCGGCACCGGCGTCGGCGTGTTCGTGGAGATCCGGGAGGACGCGGTGGAGGCGTTCGTCCGCGATCGCGGCCCGGGCTTCGACCCGGCTGCAGTGCCGCCCGATCGGCTGGGGGTGCGCGAGTCGATCATCGGGCGGATGGAGCGCGCCGGCGGCAGCGCGACTGTCTCCGCCGCCCCGGGCGGCGGCACCGAGGTCGCACTGCATCTGCCCGGAGGTGGCCGATGAGCACGCCGACGTCCGGGGCTGCCCCGTTATCCGGATCGGAGTCCTCGTCGGGGCCGATCCGGGTTCTCGTCGTCGATGACCATCACCTTTTCGCTGCGGGCGTCGCCGGGGAGATCACCCGCACCGATCCGCAGATCACCGTGGTCGGGACTGCGTATGAGGTGACCGAGGCGGTACGGATGGCGCGCGAGCTGCTACCCGATGTGGTGCTGCTGGATGTGCATCTGCCCGGTGGCGCCGGCGGTGGGGGCGCCGAAGTCGCCGCCGCCCTCGACGGGCTGACCACCGCGCAGGGCGGACCCGTGCGGGCACTCGCCCTGAGCGTCTCCGATGCGGAGGAGGATGTGCTCGCGGTGATCCGCGCCGGCGCCCGCGGCTACGTCACCAAGGCGATCACGGCCGAGGATCTGGTCGATGCGCTGCATCGTGTGGTGGGCGGGGATGCGGTGTTCTCCCCGCGCCTGGCCGGTTTCGTGCTCGATGCGTTCCGCGGCTCAGTTTCGGTGGAGCCGACCGAGCTGGATCTGCTCACCCCGCGTGAGCAGGAGGTGATGCGGCTGATCGCCCGCGGCTACACGTACCGAGAAGCCGCCTCCTCGCTGTTCATCTCCGATCGGACAGTTGAGAGCCACGTCTCGAGCGTGCTGCGCAAGCTGCAGCTGTCGGACCGTCGGGAGCTCACCCGCTGGGCGCGCGACCGGCGCGTACTCTGACCCCCGGGCGCTACATCGCCCTGGACAGCATCGGTCAGGACAGCGCTCGACGCCCGACGACCAGGGCCGCCACGATCCCGAACTGGATCATGAGCCCCAGCAGCAGGGCAGGCCACAGTTGCAGCTGCGGCCCGACCAACAGCAGCACGAAGCAGGTGGTGATCGCGACCATTAGGCACAGCACCGAGACCGCCGCGCAGATCATCCGCGTGCAGGCGATGGCCCGTCGGCAGGGCTGCCGGGCGGGGGTATGCGCGCTGGACATGGCTCCACGATGTCCCGTCGGCCCCGGATTCCACCTCCGGCACCGTCCCGGATTCATCCCGGGATGAGGCGATGCACGCCGCGCGAGGCGAGGCTCACCCCGCAGGTCCCGGCTCCCCCGTGGAACACTGGTGTCTTGAGCGTTGCGCCCCCGCCGGGGGCGACCGAACCGGAAGGATGCAGGATGTCGCTGTTCGGAGAGCCCTTCACCGCCAAGTGCCTGAAGTCGGGCATCACTCTCGAGGTCGAGGAGGGGCAGTCCCTGCTGCAGGCGCTGTTGGACGCCGGCATCTCGATGGACTACTCGTGCGAGGGCGGCGTGTGCGGCACCTGCGTGGTTCCGCTGGTCTCCGGCGAGGTGGAGCATCTGGACGAGTTCCTCATGGAGGACGAGCACGACACGCAGATGACCACCTGCGTCTCCCGCGGCATCGGCGAGATCGAGATCGACATCTGATCCGCAGTACCCCGCGAGGCGGCACAGCACTCCGCGGAGCGGCTCAGTTCACCAGCGGGGACCGGCCACCGCCCAGGCGAGGGTCATGACGCTCATGATCGCCACCGCGGCGACGATCGCATGCCCCAGGGCGAGCATCGGTCCGGTCACCAGCAGCGCGAGCGTGCCCAGCACGGCGAGCGCCAGCAGCACCGCGAACAGCACCGGGCGGCCTGTGCTCGTCTCCTCGACGACGATGGGACGGCGGGCCGGATCGTGCGGGGTGACGGTCACGGGAACCTCCTCGGATCGGTGCTGCTGATCGGCACTGCTGCCATTGCTGTCCCGCAGGGGTGCGGGTGATGACATTGATCCTGTCGAGTTCGCGCGGGTGGGACATCCGGCGAGGGGATGAATCCTCGTCGAGCCGTATCCGCCCTTGGTCGTAGTCCTCAGTCGCCGGTGCTCAATGACCGGTCTCAGCAACCGGTGCTCAGCTGCGCTCCGCCTCCGGCAGCATGTCAGCCTCCCGGGCGGCGAGGCGCGCGAAGACACCGTCCGCAGCGAGCAACTCGTCATAGGGGCCGCGCTCCACGATCCTCCCGCGCTCGAGCACGAGGATCTGGTCGGCGTGGCGGATGGTGGAGAGCCGATGCGCGATCGACACGGTGGTGCGGCCGTGGGAGACGGCCTCGAGCGCCCCGGCCATAGCACGCTCGGTCGCGGTGTCCAGCGCTGAGGTGGCCTCATCGAGCAGCAGCACCAGCGGGTCGCGCAGGATCGTGCGGGCGAGCGCCAGGCGCTGCTTCTCCCCGCCGGAGAAGCGGTAGCCCCGCTCCCCCACCACCGTGTCATAGCCGTCGGGCAGGGCGGCGATGTGGTCGTGGATCTGAGCGATCCGAGCCGCGGCTTCGAGCTCGTCGTCCGTGGCATCCGGCCGGGCGAAGCGCAAGTTCTCGGCGATCGTGGCGTGCAGCAGGAACGTCTCCTGGGTGACGACGCCGATGCACGCGGCGAGGGATTCGAGGGTGACCTCGCGCAGGTCATACCCGTCCAGGGTGATCGCGCCGGCATCAGGGTCATACAGCCGCGCCATGAGATAGCCGGTGGTCGTCTTACCGGAACCGGTCGCGCCGACGAGCGCGGTGTGGGTGCCGGGCGGCACCGTGAAGTCCACGTCCGCAAGCGCTGGCCCGTCGGCCCCCGGGTAGGTGAAGGTCACGTGTGCGAAGTGCACCTTGCCGCGCACCGCCGCGGGGTCGAGCACCCGCGCACCGGGGGCGTCGGTGATGGTGATCGGCGCATCGAGATACTCGAACACCCGGGTGAACAGGGCCAGCGACGCGGAGACCTGATTGGCGACCCGCAGCAGGTTGTTCGTGTTCGGCATCAGTGCGGACTGCAGGGCGACGAACGCCACGAGGGTGCCGATGGTGATGCGGGAGTCCGCCTCCTGAAACAGCAGCATGCCGCCCAGCAGGTAGGTGAGCGCCGGGATGATCGCCATGAGCGCCGTGAACAGCGCGACCACCCAGCGCCCGGCGACCTCGGAGGCGACCTCGAGGTCGGCGAGCTCGCGGGACCGCCCGGTGAAGGCGTCGTTGAGGGCGCGGGTCTGCCCCATGGTGGTGCCCAGCAGGATCCCGGAGACGGACAGAGATTCCTGGATCGAGGAGTTCAGGTCCGCGGCTTTCTCCTGGCGGCGCTTGACGATCGCGCGGCGGCGCCGGGCCACCCGGCGGTTCAGCCACACGGCGAGCGGCACCACCGCCACGGAGAACAGGGTGAGGCGCCAGTCCATGGCGAGCATCGCGACGATCGCCATGAGTATCGCGGCGCTCGAGGAGACGATCTGGGTCATCACCGAGGTGATGACCGCCTGCATGGAGCCGATGTCCGACAGGATCCGCGACTGCAGCTCCCCGGTACGGGTGCGGGTGAAGAACCCCAGACCCATGCGCTGCAGGTGCGTGTGGACGCTGACGCGCAGGTCATGCATCACCGCCTGGCCCACCCGGGTGGACAGCACCGACTGGGTGACGTTCAAGGCGGTGGTGCCGGCGGTCGCGGCGATGAGCCCGGCCACGCACCACAGCAGCAGGGTCACGCGCTGCTCGGGGAGGGCGACGTCGACGATCTCGCGGATCAGGAACGGGGAGATGATGCCGACGACGGCGCTGCCCACGATGAGCGCGAACACCATCGCGAGCGTGCCGCGGTAGGGACGGAACAGCCCCAGGATGCGCCGCACGTCGGCGCCGCGCACGGCGTCCTTGGCCTCCTGCCGGCTGAGCGTCTCCAGGTTCGGTCCCGGCCGCATCCCGCTGCTCCGCCGCGGCTCAGAGGCCCTGGTGGCGGGCCACGCGGTGGGCCGCGGCCTGGGCGAGGGGCCGCACAGTGATGAGGTCGAGGTTCACGTGATGCGGGGCATTCAGGGCATAGGAGATGACGTCCGCGCAGTCCTCGGCGGTCAGCGGCTGCTCGACCCCGTCGTAGACGGCATCAGCCTTCTCCTGATCCCCCAGGCGCACGAGGGAGAACTCCTCGGTGCGCACCATGCCCGGGGCAACCTCGATGACGCGGATCGGCTCCCCGTTCAGCTCCAGGCGCGCGGCGGCGGCGAGCATATGCTCTCCGGCCTTCGCGGCGTTGTATCCGGAGCCGCCCGGGTACGGCTCGTGCCCGGCGACGGACGTGACGTACAGCAGGTCCCCGCGGCCGCTCTCCCGCAGCGCGGGCAGCAGGGCGCGGGTGACGCGCACGGCGCCCAGCACGTTGATGTCATACATCCGCTGCCACTTTTCGAGGTCCGCTTCCGCAACAGGATCCACGCCGAGCGCCCCACCGGCCACATGCACGACGGCATTCAGCTCCGGCCCGAATAGCTCCACACTCCGCGCGACCAGGCGATTCACGGACTCATCGGAGGTCACATCCACCGCCAGGACCTCGCAACCGATCTCCGCCGCCAGCGCATCCAGACGCTCCTGACGCCGCGACACAGCCAGCACCCGCCACCCGTCGGCCACGAGGCGCTGCGCCGTGGCGCGGCCGATGCCAGATGTGGCGCCGGTGACGATGGCGGTGAGCGGGGCGGGGGCGGAGGCAGCAGCGGTGTTCATGGCGTTGAGCTTACGGCCGATGGGGACACGCCTGGACGGTCACGGTCGCTGTTCGCGCGGGCGGGCGGCGGGGATAATGGCTACGGATCCGCGCATCCGGGCAGCCGGGGCGCGCAGGCACCCGCCGGAGGAGGACCATGCCCCGCTCGTACGCGACCGTCGGCCAGATGCTCACCTACGGGGTGGACCGCTCGGCCGCCTCCCCGGACCTGGGGGACGGCCGCGATCGTCAGCTCCGGGTGGAGGTGCTGCTGCGGCACATGCTCGAGTTCGTGCTGATGTCCCCGCGCTCGCGTGATGCCTTCCTGACCGCGGTCGCTCGCACCGAGCGCACCACCGGGTCGATCACTGCCGGCCCACGCCTGCGCCGCACCTCCCCGGATCTCACCGCGGAGCTGCTGCCTCCGGCCGGTCAGGACGGCGGCTCGGCGCGGCTGGGGATCGCGTTGCGCGTGGGCGGGCCGTTCTCCGTGCCGCAGCTGCAGAAGATGCGTGGCGCGCTCGGATCCTCGCCTGATCATCTGCTGGTCGCGATCGCACGCCGCACGGATCGGGCGGAGCTCACCGGGGAGGTGCCGCCGGGGGTGATCGCCACCAGCTGGGCGCGGCTGGGAAGGCGGATGCCGAAGAAGGACCCGGGGCATGCGCACCTGTGGGAGACCCTTGCCGAGGTGGGAGAAAATGCGGGCCGGCCGGTCGTGCAGTTCCCGGTGGATGCACGCAAGCTGCTCACCAAGACCTCCACCGCCCGGGACTTCCGTGCCCACCTTGATGTCATGCACCACGCCTGCCGCAGCCTGCTGGGCAGCAGCCCGCATTTCTCGACCCGGCGCGGGCAGACCGACGCCCACCTGCAGATGGGGGTGGGGCGCGGTCGCACTGGTCTGGAGTTCGGTGAGGTGATCGACGGGACGCCCGTGCATTTCCTGCGAGCCGGGGCGGATCCGGTACCGCTGGGCATCGGCCGCATCAGCACCGAGGCAGACCACGCGGCCGCAAAGGAGCGTCTGACAATGCTGGCCCGCCGCAGCGCCTGGCGCACCGAAGGCGGCACCCCGCCGTCGGCCAGGGAGCTGATCGGCGATGCCGCCACCCCGGAGCTGGAAGGGGCGCGCCTGCTGCTGTGGGCGGTGCTGAACCCGATGCTGCTGCGCGATCGCGGCTTCGACCTCGCCCCGGCGCGGCGGCAACCGGCGCTCACGGCCACGACCATGGGGCTGCGGGTTCTCCAGCGCGGAGATGACTCCGCCACCGAGTACCGCATCTGGGTGGGCGGAGACCGCGACTGGAAGAACCTCATCCCGCGCGTGACCCGTGAGGAGACGCCGCAGCGGCCCGCGGAGACCTACGCGGTCGCACCGCGCAAGAGCCAGTCCACCGCGGACTTCGTGTGGGAGGTGCACCGCGCCCTGCGGTCACTGACGATCCCGTGACAGCCGGAAGCATCCTTCCGCCATGACCGTGTCACCATCTCCCGCTGCCATCGCCCTCGGGGCCGCGCTGCGGGACGCCCGCAAGCAGGCAGGGCTCACCCAACTGCAGCTCGCCGAGCTCGCGGGGCTCTCGGATCGGACCGTGCGGGAGATCGAGAAGGGCAGCGGCTCACCCGGCCTGGCAGCCGTGCTCACCGTGGCCGATGTCCTAGGGATGCGCTTGGAGCTGCGGTCATGACAACCTCTGAGCTGAGCCTGCTGCTGGCTGTCGGCGCCGACACACCGGGAGACGTGCAGGTGGTTCCCGCCGGGGAGCAGCCCACCGACCCCCCACCCCTCGCCGCTACGAGTCCCGCGCACCTTGATCTACGTGCTCTGACCGGCGCACCGCATCATCGAGGACGTGCACGGCGTGCAGGGGCTGCTGATCACGCGCTTCGATCGCGAGGTCGCTCCGGACGGGACCGTGCGGCGCTTCGCCATGGAAGACGGGGCGCAGGTGCTCGGGGTGCTTCCGGCTCAGAAGTATGCGCTCAGCAGCGAGGAGGTCACGCGGGCGCTCGCAGCGCAGACTTCTGCCCCACGGATCGCCGCCCGAGCGCTGTATCTGCAGTTTCTCTTCGCCTAGCTTACGGGCAACGGGGATCTGCATGCCAAAAACCTGGCTGTCCTGCAGGAACCGTCCGGACGTTGGGGCCTCTCCCCGATCTACGACATCCCCTCGACCGTGGTCTATCGGGATATGACGATGGCGCTCACCATCGACGGGCGGGATAGACGACTGCACCGACGGCACTGGGACGCCTTCGCTGCGGCGATCGCGTTGCCCGCGCGGGCAGCATCGAGCGCAATAGATCTTGCCCTGCGGGCATCAGCGGGGATCGACCTGTCAGCGTTGGGTTTCACGGGGTCACTCCTGTACGGCGCAGAGCGCGAGCTGCGCATGCGCCGCACCGTCCTCGAGCTCTGACCTCGCGCTAAGCCCTCACCCCGCCGTTGCACTGACCCCACCCGCGGCACTGACCCCACCCGCGATTCGGCCTTTTTGTACCACCTGGTGGCTCAGAAACGCCGAATCGTCGGTACAGAACGGCGGATCCGGTCCGCGCGACAATGGTCCACATGGACTCTCATGACTCCCTCGCCGCCGACGTCCCCGACATCCCCGCACCTGCCGCGGACGTGCTGAGCGGCCAGTACAAGGTGCGCGGCGGCAAACTGGTGTCGGTCGACGTGACCACCCGCGAGGACCAGATCGCGACCGCGCACGTCTACGGCGATTTCTTCCTCGAGCCCGATGAAGCGCTCGAGGATCTGAACGCCGCTCTCGTGGGCATGCCCGTCGGCGCCACCGCCGCTGAGCTTGCCGCCGCGATCACCGCGCGGCTCAAGGCCCGGCCAGAGCCGGTGGAGATGATCGGCTTTGACGCAGATGCCGTCGCGATCGCGACCCGTCGCGCGCTCGGGCATGCCACGAGCTGGGATGACCTGTCCTTCGAGGTGATCGGCCCGCGGGTGCTGCCGCCGGTGATGCATGTGGCGCTCGATGAGGTGATTCCCCGCGAGGTGCTGGCCGGGCGGCGCGGGCCTACCTTCCGCATCTGGGACTGGGACTCACCTCTGGTGGTGATCGGCTCCTATCAGTCGCTGCGCAATGAGATCGACGCGGAGGGCGCGGAGCGTCACGGCATCGGGGTGGTGCGCCGCATCACCGGCGGCGGCGCGATGTTCATGGAGGCCGGCAACTGCATCACCTACTCCCTCGTCGTGCCCACCTCACTCGTGGAGGGGCTCTCCTTCGAGCAGGCGTACGCCTACCTGGACGACTGGGTGATGGGGGCGCTCGCCGAGATCGGGGTGAAGGCCCACTATGTGCCGCTGAACGACATCGCCTCCGAGCAGGGGAAGATCGGCGGCGCGGCGCAGCGTCGCTTCGCCGGCGGGGTGATGCTGCACCACGTGACGATGAGCTACGACATCGACGCTGACAAGATGTTGGAGGTGCTGCGGATCGGCCGGGAGAAGCTCTCCGACAAGGGCACCAAGAGCGCGAACAAGCGGGTGGATCCGATGCGTTCGCAGACCGGTCTGGCGCGCGAGCAGATCATCGACGGCTTCCTCGAGTACTTCCGTGCCCGGTACGACACGACGCCCTCCGACTACACCGAGGAGGAGCTCGCGGCGGCCCGGGAGCTGGTGGAGACGAAGTTCGGCACCGAGGAGTGGACCCGCCGGGTGCCCTGAGCGCGCCAGGATGCGCCGCGCGAGCTGTGGTGCGGGCACGGGCAGCACGGAGCCCCGGGGCCATCCATCCCCGGGGCTCCGCTCATCCACGGCTTCAGATCAGAAGGTGCCGGGATGCTCCTTCCCGCCGTCGGTCAGGGTGTGCTCGCGCGAGTCGACGCTCTGATCATTCGCGGTGGACTCATCGCCCTCGAGGCGACCGGTCTGGGTCACCACCAGGTAGTTGTGCAGGCGGCCCAGGCGGGTGTCTCCGTCACCGAAGTTGAGGTTCGCCACCAGCTGGGTCTCCCCCACCTCGATGGGGTTGGACAGGACGACCTCGAAGGTGCGGGTGGAGGTCTCCGGATCGAAGCCGAGGTCACGGGCGTAGGCGCCGTTGAACCAGCCGGGAGTGATCAGGCGGTCCACGCCCTCGGGGCCGGAGTCGGTGCGCACCTCGAGGCGGAAGGTCACCAGCGGGAACTCCCCGTAGTAGCGCTTCGCGCCGTTGTTGGTGATCCGCAGGGCGACCAGGCCCGCGAACCCGTCGGCCTTGGCGGCGGAGACGGTGAAATGCGGGACGAGGTCCAGGGCGGGCTTTTCGGGAGCGGGCTCCGCGGCGAGCGCGGCCTGCGGGGCGAGGGCGAGGGCGCTAAGACCCAGCAGGGATCCGGCGAGCGCGGCGCGGCGGGTGGGCTGATGCGTGGTCATGGGTTTCTCCTCAGGGAAAGGCGGTGCGGCTCAGGGGCGGTGGGAGTCGGCGGGGTTCGCGTAGGTGTTCACGCGCACCTCGTTCTTCACCGGGACGAAGGCCCGCCACGCGGTGGGGGTGGACCAGGTGCCGTTGGCCTTGCATCGCTGCTGGGTTCCGGTCATGGAGACGGTGCGGAAGCCGTAGGTGGCCTCGCCGGTGTGGCCGGCAGGGATCTCGTAGGGGCCGATGGTTTGGCCGACCTGCCAGGACAGGGAGTAGGAGGCCTCGGCGCCGACGGTGGTGGCCAGCGAGTAGGCGATGCCAGCGTTGATGCTGCCCTTGTCGCCGCTGCCGGTGCCGCCGAGGTTCGCGTCGACCTTCTCGGTGCGCGAGCCGTTGACGGTCAGGGAGATGGTCTGGCTGCGGGAAGTCTCCTGCGTCAGCGGGATGGGGCTGTCGGTCTCGTTGGTGGTGGAGACGGTGCCGACGGGGCTGAAGTCGTCGGTGACCTTGTAGATGACGGTGCGGTAGTCCTCGTGGGCGTTGCACACGGGCTTGGGGTTGAGGATGTTCGCCTTGAGGTGGTCGGACTTCCGGTAGGTGTCCACCAGGGGGAGGCTGGCGTTGTTCTCCGGGGTCTCCGGGCCGTGCTCCTCGACGGTCTCTGCCGCGGCGGGTCCGGCGAAGGCGGCCGCGAGAAGCGCCGCGCCGCCCATGATTCCGACAATTCCTCGAGTCCTGCGCATGATGTTCTCCTTGCATCATCGAATACGGGAAGCGTCCCTTTTGAGGGTCAGCACAATGCCCCATCGATACAGGTGGGGAGGTCCTGCATGCCATCGTGCCGATCGAAAGGGCGCTCTTCCCGAGCTGCCGATCGGCACGCTAACCCATAAACAGGCCCCGCGTTTCTGACGGGTAACTTCTAGCGCCGGAACAATATGTGGAGCCCCCCGCGTCGCCCCTGCTCAGCGCACCCCGCTCCATCGAAGGTGCCGGTTACCGGTGAGGAAAATTCGAGACGAAGGTGCGATGGTGCGAAAGTTCCGGGCGCTAGCCGCGGTACACCCCGGTGCGCAGCTCGCTCGCGTACGCCGCGGTCTCCTCGGCGGGCATCGTCGACGCCTCGGCGACGGCGATCTCGGCCTCGACGTCATAGGGCACGCGCACGAACTGGATGCCGAAGGGAGCCTCGCGTCCGCCGCTCGAATCCCCCTCGAGGATCGCGTAGGAGGGCACCGGGTCATCGAGCTGATTGCCCACGGAGCCGACGCTCACCACCTGCCCCAGGTCGCCCGAGCGCAGATACGGATCATGGATGTCGCCGTAGACGAGGACGTCTGCGGGCGCCTCGGAGCGGACGAACTCCGTCGGCCCCATGAGCGTCACGTACTCCTCCTCGGTGTGGTCGCGGCGGATGCGGGTGAACTCATCCACCGGGGAGGCGTGAACCAGGCGGATGCGCCGGCCCGAGAGCACCAGGTCATGCGAGCCCGGCAGGTCCACCAGCCAGCGGCGCTGCTCCGTGCTCAGCTCTGCCTTCCACCAGGCGGAGCCGGCGGTGCGCGGCGGAGCGTCCCCCGCGATGAACACCTCCCAGTTCCCCCGCACGGTCACCTCGCAGCGCTCGCGGGTCAGGTCCGTGCACGCGCCCCCGCGCGGGCCCTTGCCGATCACATCCCCGAGGTTCATGATCCGCCTGATGCCGCGCGCGGCGATGTCGGCGAGGACAGCCCGGTAGGCGGTGAGGTTGCCGTGCACGTCGGAGATGACGGCGATGCGCTCGAGGGACATGCGAATCCTCCGAATCAAGGAGCGAGACCCCTCCTATTGTGCTCTCCGACCTCTCCTCCTGCGCTCGCCCGCCCCCGCCCACGTGAACCCCTCCACGTCCGCGCGCGTTGCACCGTCCGTCAGACCTGGAACAATGGCCCTCATGAACGAGACTGCACCGCGCCCTGACTCCGCGATCCCCGACCGTCCTTCCCTCGAGGGGCTGGAGGAGAAGTGGGATCGGGTATGGGATGAGCAGCAGCTCTACGCCTTCGACCGCGACACCACCCGTGAGCAGGTCTTCAGCGTGGACACCCCGCCGCCCACCGCGAGCGGCGCCCTGCACATCGGCCACGTGTTCGGCTACTCGCAGGCGGACATGATCGTGCGCTACCAGCGCATGCGCGGCAAGAACTGCTTCTACCCGATGGGCTGGGACGACAACGGTCTGCCCACCGAGCGGCGGGTGCAGAACTACTACGGCGTGCGCTGCGACCCGTCACTGCCCTACGTGGAGGACTTCGAGCCTCCGCATCGCGGCGGCAATGCGCAGACCGCCAAGCCGCAGAACCAGATGCCGATCTCGCGGCGCAACTTCATCGAGCTGTGCCTCGAGCTGACCACCGAGGACGAGAAGGCTTTCGAGCACGTCTTCCGCACCCTGGGGCTGTCGGTGGACTGGAGCCTGGGCTACCAGACCATCGATGACACCTCCCGGCGGGTCTCACAGAAGGCGTTCCTGGACCACTACGCCGCCGGCACCGCCTACCAGGCGGAGGCGCCGACGGCCTGGGATGTCACCTTCCGCACCGCGGTGGCGCAGGCCGAGCAGGAGGACAAGGACCTGCCGGGCGCCTACCACCGCTTGGGTTTCACCAAGACCGATGGCAGCGGGCAGAAGGTCTTCATCGAGACCACCCGCCCGGAGCTGCTGCCCGCCTGCGTGGCGCTCGTGGCGCATCCCGATGATGAGCGGTACCAGGATCTGTTCGGCACGACGGTGACCTCTCCGCTGTTCGGTGTGGAGGTGCCGGTGCACCCCCATCCGCTGGCCAAGCCTGACAAGGGCGCCGGCATCGCGATGATCTGCACCTTCGGTGATGCGACCGACGTGATCTGGTGGCGAGAGCTCGAGCTGCCCACCCGCGCGGTGATCGGCCGGGATGGCCGCTTCCTCGCAGATGCCCCCTGGATCACCACCGCGGAGGGGCGCGCCCACTACGCGGAGCTGGTCGGCAAGACGGTGTTCACCGCCCAGAAGCTCGTGGTGGAGAAGGCGACCGCCTCCGGTGACCTGGTCGGCGAGCCGACGAAGATCACCCACCCGGTGAAGTTCTTCGAGAAGGGCGATAAGCCGCTGGAGTACGTGACCAGCCGCCAGTGGTACTTCGCCAACGGCGGCCGCGACACGGAGGCCGGGGGCCTGCGCGAGCAGCTCATCGCCCGCGGCCGCGAGCTCGACTGGCATCCGGGGTTCATGGAATCGCGCTACCGCAATTGGGTGGAGAACCTGGCCGGGGACTGGCTGGTTTCCCGCCAGCGCTTCTTCGGAGTGCCGATCCCCGTGTGGTACGGCGTGGATGAGCACGGCGAGATCGACTACGACCGCATCCTCACCCCCTGTGCGGAGCAGCTGCCGGTGGATCCGACCCTGGATGCCCCGGACGGCTTCACCGAGGAACAGCGGGATCAGCCGGGCGGTTTCACCGCCGACCCCGATGTGCTGGACACCTGGGCCACCTCCTCGCTGTCCCCGCTGCTGGTGAGCGGCTGGCTGGATGATGCGGAGCTGTTCGAGCGGGTGTATCCGATGGATCTGCGTCCGCAGGGCCACGACATCATCCGCACCTGGCTGTTCTCCACCGTGGTGCGCTCGCATCTGCTGACGAACTCCCTGCCGTGGTCCACCGCGTCGATCAACGGCTGGATCCTGGATCCGGACCGCAAGAAGATGTCGAAGTCCAAGGGCAATGTGGTCACCCCCGTCGGGCTGCTCGAACAGCACGGCACGGACGGGGTGCGCTACTGGGCAGGCCGCGCCCGGCAGGGTGCGGACACTGCCTTCGACGAGGGGCAGATGAAGATCGGGCGGCGCCTGGCCATCAAGATCCTCAACGCCTCCAAGTTCGCCCTCGGCTTCGGGGCTGCGCCCGCGGATCCGACCGGACGCCTGGCCGCGGACCCGTCGGCCGTGACCGATCCGCTGGACCGGGCGCTGCTGGCGCGCCTGGCAGAGGTGGTGGAGCAGGCGACCGCCGCGCAGGATGCGCTGGATTACGCGCGGGCGCTGGAGATCATCGAGCCGTTCTTCTGGGCGTTCTGCGATGACTACATCGAGCTGGTCAAGGAGCGCGCCCACGGCAACTCGCCGCGCGGCCAGGCCGGGGCGGACTCCGCCCGGGCGGCGCTCGCGATCGCTCTGGAGGTGCAGCTGCGGCTGTTCGCCCCCGTGGTCGTGTTCGCCACCGAAGAGGTGTGGTCCTGGTGGCGGGAGGGCAGCGTGCACACCCAGCCCTGGCCTGAGGCTGCGCCGCTGCGGGAGGCCGCCGCGGGGCAGGAGGCCGCGCTGCTGGACACCGTCGCGCAGGCCGCGATCGCGCTGCGTCGCATCAAGTCCGATGCGAAGGTCTCGCAGAAGACTCCGCTGCTGTCCGTGCGTCTGCTCGCGGCTGAGGGTGCGGTCCCGCATCTGGAGGCGGCGCGCGGGGATCTCGTGGCACTGGGCCGCATCGAGTCCCTCGAGCTGGGCGCCGCCGACGGTGAGAGCGTGCGCGCCGAGGACGCGGAGCTCGGCGAGCCGCCCGCGAAGCCGGCCCGCCGCTGAGGGGCGGGGGCTGACGGATCAGACCTGACAGGACGGAACCGAGACGCCGATGACGCCACGAACCGTACGCTCCAGCAACAGCACAGCGGCGATCTGGATCGGGGCGCTGCTGCTCCTGATGGGCGGCTTCACCGGCCTGTACGGGCTGGTCCCCCTACTCCAGGGCTCTGCCCTGGCCGGCATCGCATGGCTGCTCATCGGAGCGCTCATCGGCGCCCTGGGTCTGCTCGCGGCGCTGTTCGGCTGGCGCACCCACGCCAGGGTGGATGCCCAGGGCATCTCATGGTCCCACGGGTTCTCCCGCCGCACCGCCGTGCCGTGGCAGCAGATCGCGTACGTACAGGTGCCGAGCGCGCATGAGCCCGGCGGCAGCGTGATCCTGCACCTGCACGACGGCCGACAGGTTCCCGTCACGCCCCTGCGCAAGACCCAGGGGCCGGATGACAGCACCGCGCTGTCTCCGTGGTATCTGCGGGCTGGTGCCGCCGTGCAGAAGGCGCATCAGGAGTGGTTGACGCGCGGGGGGCGATGAGCCGCCCAGCGCGTCACCCCTCTGCGCGCACCCCGTCAGCTCACCAGAAGGGGCTGTACTTCGAGGTGGAGTCCTTCAGATCGTTCACGAAGGCACCGCCGTCGCTGATCGCATCGTCGAGGTTGTAGTCGCCCGGGGTGAAGGTGTCCACGATCGCGTTGGGGTTGATGCCGATGGTGGTCGAGCCACCGAGTCCCAGCCCCTTCGCGGCTGAACCCCCGACGGTGAAGGAGACTTCGTCGGTCGAGATGGTGCTCCCGGCACCGATTCCCGCTCCGGCACCAGCCTTCTCGCTGATGGACGTCGAGGCGTTGAACCAGCCTCCGGGGCTGTTGACCTCGTACTTCTGCGAGACCTGAGCTCCCGCGAACGCGCTGGCATCGAATCCTGCCGACCAGCCGTTGATCTGCCCGTCGGCGTTCCGCGTGGCGTGGGAGTAGGCGTTCGCGTGGGCTTCCGCTCCAACGAAACCGGAGGTCGTCACCGACGCGGATGCCCCGGATTCATGGGAGATGGTTCCGGTCTGCTCGGCGTACAGGCCCGAGCCTGCGCGAGCGCCGCCGCTGAATCCGTCCGGGCCCACGGTGCCGCCCGCCTCGGCATAGGCTTCCATGCCCGCACGATGGCTGATATCCGCTCCGAAGCCGCCGGGCAGATCGGCATGCTGGTCCACGCCGATCTCTGCGCTGCCCCTCGCGCCGACAGTGCCGGTGGTGTTGCCGTAGGGATCGGTGGTCGTCCCAGCGCCCGCACTGTAGTTCACACCGCCGTAGACATCCGCCGAGCCATAGGGGGTATCAAGCTCCGTGCCCTCCCAGATCTGATCCTGCCACGTGAACTGTTCGCCGACGGGACGGTCCTGGCCATACATCTGGCCGCGGCTACCGTATCCGGGATCGCCGTAGAACTCCTGCGGGCCGTTCTCGCCGCCGCCGGTGAACCAATCGCCCAGGGCATCCTTCAGCCGGTCGATGGTGCCGGGGTCCAGGGGCTGCAGGGGGCCCAGGGGACCCCCGGGGCCCAGGGGCCCGCCCGGAGCGAGCGGACCGCCGGGCTTGAACAGGTCCTCGATGAAGTCCCGCACCGCATCGAAGATCCCCCCGCCGCCACCGTCACTGTTGGAGGCGTGATCCTGCTCCTCAGCGTGCTGGGTGATCTCCTCGCCCTTGGCCCGGATGTCCTCGGCCTTCGCGTACAGCGAGGGCTTGACCTGCCCATGCCAGAGTGCACGGAAGGCGATCGCATCCGGCCCCAGCCACGGCACGGAGTCGATCAGCGCGGTGACGGCATCGGTGGTCTGGATGATGGTCTGGGACCCCTGCCGACAGGCCACCCCCTGCGCCCGCATCTGCTCCGGCACGCCGCCGTAGAACCCGCTCATCACCGCTCACTCCCCTGAAAATCCCGTGTGGCACCGTAGCGCCGTCGTCATCCCGGCCAGCGTAGGCGCTCGATCGCACAGTGCCCATGGGGAGTACTCCCCATGGGCTGTCTGTAGGGGTGCAATGAACCCGTGAAGAGTTCCCGGGGTGACGGCAGTAGAGTCGACGAAGGCCCGCTAGGATTCTGACGCCAGGGAGTCGCCGTGCAGCCCACCGTCATCCGTGCCACCGCCGCGAAGATGCTGTTCGTCGTCGGTCCCTTCATCATGCTGATGGGCGTGGGAGTGCTCGTCACCATGATCGTGCTGTGGTTCGTCCTGGGCACCAGCGCCGTGCTGTTCTTTCTTCTGCCCGCTGCTCTCGGGATCGGCTCCGGCCTTTTCCTGCTGCGGATGGCGCGCAAGGGACGACTGGAGATCACGGCCGACGGCTTCACCTGGTGCGGTTACATCGGCCCCGACCGGACCGTACGTTGGCAGGACCTCCACCGCATCCTGCCGCCTCGGCATCGCGGGGGCCGGAATATCGCGCTCCTCCAGTTTCGCGCTGGCCGCGAAGAGGACCTGGTGGCCCTGTGGGTGGGGCCGACAGACCCCTCCGTGGTGACGGGCACGCTGGATCTCAGTTCCGTGCGCACTCAGCTGATCCAAGCCCACCAGCAGTTCCTGCACCGCACCGCGCGGCGATGATGACGCTCGAGCGGCGCTGACTAGCATGGCCGCGGTGGCCCCAGGTGCGGGGGGCCGCCTACCACAGTGACGATCGGGGGTGCCATGGCCCAGAGGCAACGCAGCGGACGCGCGAAAGGTCTGATGATCGGGGGGATCGCTTCCCTCATAGCGGGGCTGTTCAGCAGCGTGTTCGCCGTGGTGATGTGGGCGGTGACGGGCGAAGCAGGGCTGCTGCTCCTGCTCCTGATACTGCCCCTGGCCGTCATCGTCGGTGGGCTGCTGCTGTTCATCGGCCTGCGCAGCGGGGTGCAGATCACCCACGATGCGGTCTCCTGGTCCACCGGCTTCGGTGGCACGCAGTCGATCCCCTTCGCCCAGATCGCCCACATCGAGGTGCCGACGGCGCGCCGCGGCCCCGGTGGAGTGCAGCTGCATCTACGTGACGGGAAGACGGTGCCGCTCACAGCATTGAAGATGTCGCGCGATGAGAACGGCTACTCGCCCGATCGGGCCTACCGGCGGATCGCCGAGCAGCTAGTCCAGGCCCACCAGCAGTACCTGCAGCGCGCAGGGCAGCACTGAAACAGGCGCAGCCTCAGCGCACCACCTCGCGCAGCGAACCGTCGACCCGCCGCGTCCAGCCGCGACCGTCGAGGTGCGTCAGCAGCGGGATCGCGACCCGGCGCGTCGTGCCGAGGGCCTGACGGGCCTGGGAGAGCGTGAAGGGCTGCGGTAGCTGCGCGATCTCGCGCATGGCAAGCGCCGGGGCGGTGGGTAGCAGCACTACGCCGTCCTCCAGACGCAGCAGCCGCCCGAGCCGTTCGGCGGCGGCGAGCTCGCGTGGCCCGAGCCGCAGTGCTGCGAGGTCATCTGATTCCGGGGCGGCGAACGGCTCCGCGCGCAGGCGCTTCTCGAGCTCGGCGACCCCAGCTTCAGCAGCACCCAACCCCGCGGCGGCGCCGCGGCTGCGCAGGCGCCCGTCGGTCTCTTGCAGTTCGGCTCGCCGCACGACCACCCCCAGCAGCGCGGCATCGGGCAGGTCCAGCTGCTGCGCGGCAGCCCCCAGCGGCACGCCAGCCGAGAGCTGATCGCGCCGCTGGGCAGCGGTGACGAGGTCTGTCAGCTGCGTGGTCCAGGTGGCCAGGGCCTGCGCATCGACCAGCAGGTCCCCGTGGCGCTCGATGCCGTCCGGCAGGGGCTCAGGCACGTCGATCCCAGCGCGGCGCAGGCGCGTCTCCGGCACAGCCCGGCGGCGCCGCACCTCGACGGTCACATCACCGCCAGCGTCCGGCAGCTCCTCGAGCTGGGCGGTGCGACGGGTGCCGTCGCCGCGTCGGGTGAGCTCGGGCGGGTCCACGTCCATGACCTGCACGCCGCCGAGCACCAGGTGCTCCCCGGTGCCGCGTAGGACGATGCGGTCCCCGAGCCGCACCGGCAGCTCGCGGTCCAGAGTGAGCCGGGCGTGGTCGGCATCGAAGGGTCGCACGTGCACGGGCACGGAGGCGGAGCCGATGTGCACCTGGATCTCGTGCGGCAGGGCGGTGAGGTCCTCCCCGCTGGTGCGGCGCACGTCGATCCGGTCGCTCAGGGGGAAGGCCCCGGGGGTGATGAGGGCATCGCCGCGTCCCACCTGTTCGGTGGTGATACCGCGCAGATTCACGGCCGCGCGGGAGACGGGCTCGAGGTGCTGGTGGGAGGCGCCCTGGGACTGCAGGCCCCGCACGCTGACCGGCCCGCTGTGCGCGGCGCCGATCAGCTGCAGCTGATCGCCTACGCGCAGCGTCCCGGTGCCCAGGGTGCCGGTGACCACAGTGCCGGAGCCGGAGATGCTGAAGGCGCGATCCACCCACAGCCGCACCGGGGCTTCGGCCTCCACCGGCGGCAGCTGGTCCAGCACGGTCGCTAGCGCCTCCTGCAGCGCGGGGATCCCCTCCCCCGTCGCCGCGGAGACCGGGATGATCGGGGCGTCCCCGAGGCCGGTGCCAGCCAGCTCGCGGCGCACCTGCTCCCGGCTCCGCTCGAGCAGCTGACCGGTGGAGTCGTTTCGCGCGGCGAGGTCACTGCGGGTGAGCGCCACGACTCCGCGGTCGATCCCGAGGGCGAGCACGGCGTCACGATGGTCGCTGGACTGGCGCTGCCAGCCCTCATCGGCCGCCACGACGAACAGCACGACGGGCGCGGGACCGAGCCCGGCGAGCATGTTGCCGATGAACCGTTCATGCCCCGGCACGTCCACGAAGGAAGCCTCGGTGCCGCCGGGCAGGGTGGTCCAGGCGAAACCCAGGTCGATGGTCAGGCCACGCCGTTTCTCCTCCGCCCACCGGTCGGTCTCGATCCCGGTGAGGGCGCGCATGAGGGTCGATTTGCCGTGGTCCACATGACCAGCGGTCGCGATGACCCTCATCGGCGCCCCTCCCCCATCCGCTCGATCTCCGCCGCAGCGCCGCACAGCGCGGCCAGCAGCTGGTCCTCCGCCGCCGCGGGTATGCAGCGCAGATCCACCACGCAGACGTCCTCCCGGGTGGTCGCCACGACGGGCACCAGCTCCGGGTCCGATGGGGTGCGCAGCACTCCCGTCAGGGCGGCGGGCAGGTGCAGCGCCCAACCGGGCAGCGGCACCTCCGCGCCTCCTCCGCCGCCGGTGCGGCCGTCATGCTCGAGGACCTCAACCTCGAGACCAGGAGCCTGCTGCCGCAGGCGCTCCGCGAAGGCCTCAGTGCGCTGCCGCAAGTCCTCGGCCCGGGTATGCAGGGCCGCGAGCACCGGCGGCTCCGGGCCGGTGAGGGTCGCTTCGATCGCGGCGAGGGTGAGCTTGTCGGCCCGCACAGCGCGGGCCAGGGGGTGCCGGGACAGGCGCGCAATGACCTCGGCCTTGCCCAGCAGCACTCCGGCCTGGGGGCCGCCGAGCAGCTTGTCTCCGGAGGCGATGACGAGATCTGCCCCGGCCTCCAGGGCGGTGGTGGCATCGGGCTCTTCGCGCAGCACCGGGTCAGGGGCCAGCAGCCCCGAGCCGAGATCGGCGATGAGCGGCAGGTCGTGCTCCCGGGCGAGGGGCGCGAGCTCGGCGGGTCCCTGCGCGGCAGTGAAGCCGATGACGCGGTAGTTGCTGGTGTGGATGGTGAGGATCGCGCGGGTGTCCGCACCGATCGCGTCGCGGTAGTCCTGCAGGTGCGTGCGGTTGGTGGTGCCGACCTCGCGCAGGTGCGTACCGGCACTCTGGATCAGGTCCGGCAGGCGGAAACCCGCCCCGATCTCGATCAGCTCACCGCGGGAGACGATCACCTCCCCGGTGCCGACGAGGGCCGTACAGGCCAGCAGCAGGGCACCGGCCCCGTTGTTGACCACGAGCGCGTCTTCGGCGGCCGGGCAGGCGGCGAGCAGGGCGGCGCGCGCTCCGGCACCCCGTCGGCCCCGCGCCCCGGTGGCGAGATCGAACTCCACATCGGTGTACCCGGCGGCATCGGCGAGCGCCTGCCGGGCCGGGTCCGAGAGCGGGGCGCGCCCCAGGTTGGTGTGGACGATGACGCCGGTGGCGTTCAGCACCGGGCGCAGGGAGCTCGCGGAGCGGGAGTCCACGGCGGCGAGCACCTCGGCCTCGACCTGCTCCGGGGTGATGTGGCCGCTGCGGGCACGGTCCTGGGCGGCGCGCACGATGCCGCGCACGACCTTCTCGCTGAGAGTCCGGGTCGCCGCGACGACCAGCGGATGCGCGAGCAGCTGATCGGTGCGGGGGATCCGCCGACGGGGGTCGTCCACGATCATGATGGGCAAGCTCCTCCCGTCGGCGGATCATGGCGGAGGCGGACGGGAATCGAACCCGCCAGACCGAGATGCTCGGTCTCACTGGTTTTGAAGACCAGGGTGCCCACCAGGAACACAGACGCCTCCCTGCGACGCTGGGCGCCGGAACCTCGAGTCTAGCCCGTGCATCACCGGGTGCGATCGCCACTGGACCCTGGGCCCCACCTGGGACGTTCCTATACTCGAAGCCATGACTGCGATCCCGAATCTCATCAGCGTCGAGGACGACGCCCCGAAGCGACTGACCCAGATGGCGCACGGCGGTGGCTGTGCCTCGAAGATCCCCGCCGGAGAGCTTGAGCAGGCGGTGTCCATCCTGGCCGGCCAGGACTTCCCGAGCGTGATCGTGGGGCTGGATGACGGCGATGACGCCGCGGCCGTGCGCGTCCAGGACGGCCTCGCGGTGCTGTCCACCGCGGACTTCTTCACCCCCGTCGTGGACTCCGCCTACGATTTCGGCCGCATCGCCGCCGCGAACGCCCTCTCGGACATCTACGCGATGGGCGGCACCCCCGTGGTGGCGATCAACCTCGTGGGCTGGCCGCGCGGCACCCTCCCCTACGAGCAGCTGCAGGAGATCCTCCGCGGCGGCAAGGACATGGCGAACGAGGCCCACACCCCCGTGATCGGCGGACACTCCGTCGATGACCCCGAGCCCAAGTACGGCCTGGCCGTCACCGGTACCGCGGATCCGGCACAGCTCCTGCGCAACGACGCCGCCGAGGCCGGGCTGCCGATCACCCTCACCAAACCCCTCGGGGTGGGCCTGCTGAACAACCGGCACAAGAACACCGGTGAGGTCTTCGAGGCGGCGATCGCCACGATGACCACACTGAACCGGGATGCCTCCCAGGCGGCGGTCGCCGCCGGGCTGAAGGCCGCCACCGACGTGACGGGCTTCGGCCTGCTGGGGCACCTGCACAAGATGATGCGCGCCTCCGGCATCGGCGCCGTCCTGGACCGCACCGCAGTGCCGCTCGTGGACGGCGCGGCCGAGGCGCTGCGCGACGGCTTCATCTCCGGCGGCACGCGGCGGAACCTCGAGTGGGTGCGCGATCACCTCACCGTCGATGACGGGGTGAGCGAGGAGGACCTGCTGCTCCTGGCCGATGCGCAGACCTCCGGCGGTCTGCTCGTGATCGGCGAGGTGCCCGGCTACCCGATCATCGGCGAGACGATCGAGGGCTCCGGGATCCGCGTGCGCTGAGCCTTCCGGTCCGGCGCCCCGCTGCAGACACTGCACCGCACAGAGAAAGCCCCGATGCCCGCTTCACGCGGGCACCGGGGGCTTTCCAGGTTTCTCTGTCTGTTCGGCCGGGTCTGTTCAGCCGGCGGTCGTGATCGAGTCGTCGGTGATGCCGGCGGCCCGCCGGGCGGCCAGGCGCGCCTTCTGCGGCTCGATCACGCGGCGCGGGTCCTTCACGGACTCAAGCCCCGCTTCGAGCACGCCGTAGCGGGTGAGCACGGAGGAGGCGACCAGAGCCGCACCGCTCGCGACCGACAGGAGCTTCGAGCGCCGCGAGAGCACGGCCCCGATCCCGCCCGCGATGGCCAGGCGCTCGGCCCACTTCAGCTTCTGGCCGGCAGCGCCCTCCTCGAGCGGCTCGCGCTCGAGTGGGTGCATCGATTCCTTCATGAGGTGCATCGAGACGACATCGCCCACGGCACCGAAGGCAGCCATGACCCGGGCCGGGCCGGTCTCCGCCTGCGGGCTGGTCACCATCGCGGCACCGCCGGAGGCGAGGCTCGCCGAGGAGACGAACACGAAGGACAGGTGGTCCCGGCTCGCCGACCAGGTGGGCACCGTCGTGTCACCCAGCAGCGCGCCGGTGTAGGAGGCGAGGACCGGGGCGAGCGCCGCCTGGCCGAGGCCGGCCGCCCCCTCCATGCCATGCACGAGCGGGCGCAGCGGCCCCAGCGGCAGGCGTTCCTTCGTCATCCGGTCCACTTCGATCGCACCGAGCACCCCGGAGAGCGTCCCGAAGGACGCCAGGATCCAGGTGCCCAGGCTCATCGGCGAGGTGATCTTCACGGTGCGCATCATGTGCAGGAACCGCTCGGGACGCCCGAGGTCCTCGATCAGGGCGGCGGTGCCGCCGCCCAGGGCCGCCAGCGCGATCAGCCGCGAGTTGCGGCGCAGCGCGTCTCGGCCCGTGAGCTGCGCCCCGTAGCCCAGCAGCGCGGAGCCACCGGCCAGACCACCGAGGAACAGGTACGCGGCGATCGGTCCGCGCCACGGCGGCGCCTTCACGACCGGACGGCCGTAGTAGGAGTCGAACTGCACGTCCCCCACCACGCTCATCTCGCGGCGGCCCTCGTCGGCCCCGGATCCGCGCCGACGCTGCCCGGCCATTGCCTGCTGCGCCGGGGTGGTGGCGTCCTCGTCTCTGATCCGCTTGCCGCGGCGCTGCCCGGATTCCTCCGGACGGTAGCTGTCGAACGAACTGGTCATCGCCGTCCTCCTGCGAACGCGAGAGCGGCCGTGACCGCCATGCCGACGGCCGCGATGCCCGCGCGCGCGAACATCTGGGGAAGATACTTCGTGGGCACCTGGGGATCCGGCGGCAGGCCGTACACCTCCGGCTCATCCAGCAGGAGGAACACCGAGCCGGTGCCGCCCACGCCGTCGTTCGGGTTCGCGCCGTACAACCGCGCCTCGGTCATGCCGCGCGCGTGCAGCTCGCGCACCCGCTCCTTGGCCTCGGCGACCATGGATTCGCGGTCACCGAACTTGATCGAGGTCGTCGGGCAGGTGGCGGAGCAGGCCGGCTGCTCGCCGTCGACCAGGCGGTCGTAGCACAGCGTGCACTTGTGGGCGGTGCCCATCTCCTTGACGTCCTGGTCGAAGCGCTCGTCACGGCTCTCCTTGGGGGAGATGGTGCCGTCGTCGCGCCGCTCGATGACGCCGAAGGGGCAGGCGCCCACGCAGGTGCCGCAACCGTTGCAGATATCCTGCTGGACCACGACGCTGCCGTGCTCGCTGCGGAACAGCGCACCGGTGGGGCACACATCCAGGCAGCCGGCGTACGTGCAGTGCTTGCACACATCCGAGGACATCAGCCAGCGGAACTCCGGGGTGTCCGGCGGGGTGCGGTCGGTGCCGGAGAGATCCCCGGCAGGCAGGGCACCGCGCTGGGTGCTCTTCGGACCGATGCCGGGCATGCCCAGGCTCACGAGCTTGCGCCCGGACTCCCGAGCCTCCTCGATCCGCTCGCGACCCTGCTCGACGAATGCGACGTGCCGCCAGGTGTTGGCCCCCAGCGCGCCGGTGTTGTCGTAGCTGGACCCCAGGATCTTCATCTCGCCATCGGCGGGATTCTGGTTCCACTCCTTGCACGCCACCTCGCAGGCCTTGCAGCCGATGCAGATGGACGTATCGGTGAAGAACCCCTTGCGGGTGTGCTCCTGACCCCAGCCGGCAGCGGCCATCGGGCCTTCAGATCCGGACAGCAGCGTCATCGCGCCTCACCCTCCTTCGTGGTGTCCTCTCCCGTCGGTGCGGCACCGGCCTCATCGGACCCGCGGACCTCCACCGACACCGTCTCCGCAGCGTCGTCCGTGCCCGAGCTGCCCAGCGGGTCATGCTCGCGCAGCACCGGCTCGCCCTCGACAATGCCCGCCTTGAGCTGATACTCGCGCACCAGCTCACGCAGCGCCTTGCCGTGCGGGCGGCGACCCGGACGGATCGCGCACTGGTTGTTCTTGGACCCCTGGATCTGCGTGTTGATATCCAGGTTCAGGCCGATGAGGTCATTGACCGAGTCACCGGTCACGACCGCTTCCTTGCCGCGGGCCCAGTGGTACGGCAGCCCGATCGTGTGCACGGTGCGCCCGCCGATCTCCAGCGGCGTCATGCGCTCGGTGACGAACACCCGCGCCTCGATCGCGGACCGCGCCGAGATGATGGTCATCCAGCCGTACGGCTCCAGACCCAGCTCCTCGGCGAGCTCCGGGGACACCTCGCAGTACAGCTCCGGCTGCAGCTCCGAGAGGTACGGCAGGAAGCGGCTCATACCACCGGCCGTGTGGTGCTCCGTGATGCGGTACGTGGTGAACACGTACGGGTACACCCCGGAGTCCGCACCGGTCACGCCCGGCGAGTTGAGGTTGTCCTCGTCGCGATCGGGGTGGATGCCGGTGGGCGGCGACTGCTGTGCGTACAGCGGGTTGGTCACCATGGACTCCGGCCCCTCGTAATGCGTGGGCAGAGGTCCGTCCAGCATGCCCGTCGGAGCGAAGAGCCAGCCGCGGCCATCGGACTGCATGATGAACGCGTCAGTGCCCGCCAGGGCAGCCGCGCCGCCCTTGCTCGGGTCACCCGGGTCATCCGGTCGCTTGGTCGGCGGGAAGTCCGGGACGTCGTTGCCGACCCACTTGCCTTCCTCCTCATCCCACCACACGTGCTTCTTGCGCTCCGACCAGGGACGGCCCTGAGCGTCGGCGGAGGCACGGTTGTACAGGATGCGGCGGTTGGCCGGCCAGGCCCAACCCCAGTCCAGGGCGATCGGATCCTGCTCCTGGCCCGGCTTGCGGCGCCGTGCCTGGTTCACCCCGTCCTTGAAGATGCCGGCGTAGATCCAGCAGCCACCGGCGGTGGAGCCATCGCCCTTCATCTCCCCGAAGGCGGCCAGGGGCTGCCCGGCCTTCTCCCCGGTGAGGTGCTTGCCGTTGATCTCCATCAGGACGGCCTCGGCATCGGGCTCGCCATGCTCGTCCACCGGGTAGTCCCAGGTCAGATCCAGCAGCGGACGATCCCGCTCGTCGGTCGAATCCTTGAGCTTCTCGCGCACCCGGCAGCCCAGGTCATACATGAACTGCAGCTCGCTGGTGGCGTCATCAGGCGGCGTCGGCCCCTGATCGCGCCACTGCACCATGCGCTGGGTCTGGGTAAACGTCCCGGCCTTCTCCATGTGGTTGGCCGCCGGCAGGAAGAAGACCTCCGTGCCGATGTCCTCGCTGCGGACCTCGCCGGACTCGATCTCCGGACCGTCCTTCCACCAGCTGGCGGACTCGATCATGTAGTAGTCGCGGGCGACCATCCACTTGAGGTTGGACATGCCGCGCCGCTGCAGACGACCGTTGGCCGAGCCCACTGCCGGGTTCTGTCCCAGCAGGAAGTAGCCGTCCACGCCGCCGTCGAGCATCAGCATCAGCGTCTGATAGGTGCTGTGTGCACCCGTGAGCTTCGGCAGGTAGTGGTAGCAGTAGTCGTTCTCCGCCGTGGCCTTATCGCCCCACCATGCCTTCAGCAGGTTGGTGGCATAGATATCGGCGTTGGCCCAGAAGCCCTTCTGCTCCTTTTTGCCGATCTTCTGCGTGTACTCGTAGAAGTCGTCCTGTCCCACCTTCGGCATCGGCAGATACCCCGGCAGGATGTGGAACAGCGTGGGCAGATCGGTGGCGCCCTGAATGTTGGCGTGCCCGCGCATCGCCATGATGCCGGAGCCGGGACGGCCCACATTGCCCATGAGCAGCTGCAGGATCGCCGCGGTGCGGATCATCTGGGAGCCGCCCTGGTGCTGGGTCCAGCCCAGTGCGTAGGCGAAGCACGTGGTGCGTTCCCGGCCGGAATTCTCCGCGATCTTCTGCGCGAAGTACTCGAAGTCCTGGCGCGAGATGCCGCAGTACTCCTCGACCATCTCCGGCGTGTACCGGGAGTAGTGGTGCTTGAGGATCTGGAACACCGTGCGCGGATGCTGCAGCGTCTCGTCCCGCTCCGGCAGACCGCGCGCGACCTGATCCTCATCGCCGGCGTAGCGCCAGGTGGACAGATCGTACGTGCCCGTCTCCGGATCGAAGCCGGAGAAGATGCCTTCGGCGTCCTCGGCATCGACATAGTCCTCAGAGACGATCGTCGACGCGTTGGTGAACGTCTTGACGTACTCCTCGAACCACAGGTCGTTGTCCAGCACATACTTGATGACCGCGCCGAGCAGGATGACGTCCGTGCCCGAGCGGATCGGGATGTGCTTGTCCGCGCTCGCAGAGGTGCGCGTGAACCGGGGATCCACATGGATGACGGTCGCGCCGCGCTTCTTCGCCTCGACGACCCACTGGAACGCCACCGGATGGGCTTCGGCCATATTGCCGCCCTCGATGACGATCAGGTCGGAGTTCGCGAAGTCCGCGACGTACTGGGTGGCGCCGCCGCGCCCGAACGAGGCTCCCAAACTGGGAACCGTAGCGGAGTGTCAAATACGGGCCTGGTTCTCCATCTGGATGGCCCCGGCAGCCGTGAAGAACTTCTTGATGAGGTAGTTCTCCTCGTTGTCGAGGGTCGCGCCGCCCAGGCTCGCGATGCCCATGGTGCGACGCAGGGGCCGCCCCTGCTCGTCGGCATCCTCCCAGTGGTTGCGCCGCGCCTCGATGAAACGGTCCGCGATCATGTCCATCGCGGTGTCGTAGTCGAGGTCGCTCCAATCCGTCGCGTACGGCGCGCGGTAGAGCACCTTCGTCTGCCGCAGCGGGGAGTTGCCCAGCTGCTCGCTCGCCGCGCCCTTGGGGCACAGACGCCCGCGCGAGACCGGAGAGTCGGGGTTGCCCTCGACCTGGATGACCTTGCCATCCTTGTGGAACACACGCTGCCCACAGCCGACGGCGCAGTAGGGGCAGACGCTCTCAGCGACGCCATCGGCGATCGCTGTACGTGGAGCCGTGGCCCGAGTGGCGGCCGAGGTGACCGCTGCGCCGCGGCCCGTCGGATCACCGCCCCGGAGCTGCCGGATCACCGGCCAGTCGAGGAACGTAGTGCGAGACATATCGCGATGGTACCAGCGCTCTCGACTGGCCGGGCGGGACCCTGACGCTGTCAGAGCAGGTAGATGTCAGGACGCGGCATCGGCTGCGGCAACGGCCACGGATCCGGGATCGGCAGCGGACGCGGCAGCGGCTGCGGCAGCGGCCACGGATCCGGGATCGGCAGCGGCTGCGGCAGTGGGAAGGGGCTGTCCTCCGGCAGCGGCCACGGATCCGGCAGCGGCAGCGGATCCGGCAGCGGCGGGATCGGCGGCAGCGGGAACCGCGGAGGGATCGGGAAGCCGGGGTCCGGCAGCGTGATCGGGCCATTCCAATCCTCCGGCAGCTCGATCTCCGGGATCCGGACGTCCGGCAGGTCGATGTCCGGGAAGTCCGGCAGCGTGATCGGGCCGTTCCAATCCTCCGGCAGCTCGATCTCCGGGATCCGGATGTCCGGCAGCGGAATCGGGCCCGGCAGCGGCCGCGGGAACGGGATCGGGAACGGCACCGGGAGCGGCTCGAAGATCGGCCCGGGCAACGGCAGCGGGAACGGGATCGGCAGAGGGAACGGGAACCCAGGGGTGCCGACGCCCGGGCCCTCACCCGAGGAGGCACCATCCTGCTCATCGGCATGCTGGGCGAGCTCCTCGGCACGTCGGCGCAGCTCCTCGATCGCCCGATCGATGAGCGAGCGCACATCGCTCCCCCAGCGCGCCCGGAACTCATCGGCATCCGGCCCCACCCAGTCCACACCGTCGACCACAGCGCCGCACGCCGCCATCAACTGTTCGATCGTGCCGGCCGCACCGGTGCAGCGCGTGCCCTGCGCACGGACTGCCTCAACCTCGGCTCCCCAGAACCCGCTCATCGCGCCCATCCCCCTCGTCATCGTCAAGCTGTACACCTGCACGCTACGGGCAGGTCATCAGCTGGTCCATGGGGAATACTCCCCACGACCCCGGGGACGCGCTGGGGAGGGTCAGCGGTCGCCGGGCGCCTGATCCTCGCGGATCCGCTCGTGGTGGCGGATCACCTCGGTGACGATGAAGCGCAGGAACGCCTCGGCGAAGGTGGGGTCCAGGCCCGCCTCATCCGCGAGGGCGCGCAGGCGGCGGATCTGCTGCTCCTCGCGCTCCGGGTCCGCGGGCGGCAGCCCATGCTCGGCCTTGAGCACGCCCACCCTCTGAGTGTGCGCGAAGCGCTCGGCCAGCAGATGCACGAGGGCCGCGTCGATGTTGTCGATGCTGCGCCGTTCGAAGAGCAGCAACTCCCGGGCCCGCGCGGCATCGTCTGCGCCGGGCGTGCTCATGCGCTGCGCTCCCGCGCGGTCTGCTCACGGTCAGCGTCCTTCGCGGTGACCATGAGCGGGGCGCGCCCCTCGGTGATGACCCCCTCGGTGATGACCACCTTGGCGATGTCATCACGGGAGGGGACCTCGAACATGACCGGCTGCAGCGCCTCCTCGAGGATCGCCCGCAGGCCGCGCGCACCCGTCTCACGGGCGATGGCCTTGTCCGCCACGGCCTCCAGGGCGCTGCGCTCGAAGTCGAGCTCCACGCCGTCCAGCTCGAACATCCGCTGGAACTGCTTGACCAGGGCGTTGCGCGGCTCGGTGAGGATCGTGATGAGGGCTTCGCGGTCCAGGTTCGCGACACTCGCAATCACCGGTAGGCGGCCGATGAACTCCGGGATCAGCCCGAACTTCAGCAGGTCCTCCGGCAGCAGCTCGGCGTAGATCTGCTCCTGCTCGAGAGGCGTGTGCAGCTGCGAGCCAAAGCCGATGCCCCGCTTGCCGATCCGGGAGCCGATGATGTCCTCGATTCCCGCGAAGGCTCCGGCCACGATGAACAGCACATTCGTGGTGTCGATCTGGATGAAGTCCTGATGGGGGTGCTTGCGCCCGCCCTGCGGCGGGACCGCCGCGACGGTGCCCTCGAGGATTTTCAGCAGCGCCTGCTGCACGCCCTCCCCGGAGACATCTCGCGTGATCGACGGGTTCTCGGCCTTGCGGCCGATCTTGTCGACCTCATCGATGTAGATAATGCCGCGCTGGGCGCGCTCGACGTCGTAGTCGGCAGCCTGCAGCAGCTTCAGCAGAATGTTCTCCACGTCCTCGCCAACGTACCCCGCCTCGGTGAGCGCCGTCGCATCGGCCATCGCGAAGGGGACATCCAGCATCCTGGCGAGGGTCTGGGCGAGATAGGTCTTACCGCACCCGGTGGGGCCGACGAGCAGCACATTGGACTTGGCCACCTCGACCTGCTTCTGGGCGGAGGGCTCCTCCGCCTCAGCGCCCTGGCGGGTGGGCCCGCCAGCGGGAGCGGACGCCGCCGCCTCCTGGGCGCGCACCCGCTTGTAGTGGTTGTACACCGCGACCGAGAGTGCCCGCTTGGCCGGCTCCTGCCCCACCACGTACTGCTCGAGGAAGGCGAAGATCTCCTTGGGGGTGGGCAGCGGAGCCTGCGCCTGCGCGGCGGGCTGGGCGGCCTCGATCTCCTCGGCGATGATCTCGTTGCACAGATCGATGCACTCTTCGCAGATGTACACGCCGGGACCGGAGATCAGGCGTTCCACCTGCTTCTGCGATTTTCCGCAGAACGAGCACTTGAACACGTCGCCGCTCTCGTTCGCACGTGCCACAGCCGTCCTCCTGTCGTCTCGGGGCTCCGCCAGACTACCCGGCGCCCCCTGCCGAAGACGGAAGGGCTCGCCCGTCCGGGCGAGCCCTTCGACTCAGCGGCCCACCTGGGGGCGCGCCTCCTTACGGGAGGCGAGGACCTGGTCCACCAGGCCGTATTCGAGCGCTCCCTGCGCGGTGAGGATCTTGTCGCGCTCGATATCGGCGCTGACCTGTTCCTTGGTGCGCCCGGAGTGGTGGGCGAGGGTGTCCTCCAGCCACTCGCGCATGCGCATGATCTCGTTGGCCTGGATCTCGAGGTCGGAGGCCTGGCCGCCGCCCTGGCCGCCCATCGCGGGCTGGTGGATGAGGATCCGAGCGTTGGGCAGCGCGAGGCGCTTGCCCGGCGCGCCGGCGGCCAGCAGCACCGCGGCCGCGGAGGCGGCCTGGCCCAGGCACACGGTGGTGACCTCAGGCTTGATGTACTGCATGGTGTCGTAGATCGCGGTCAGCGCGGTGAAGGAGCCGCCGGGGCTGTTGATGTACAGCGTGATGTCACGGTCCGGATCCTGGGACTCGAGCACCAGCAGCTGCGCCATGACGTCATCGGCCGAGGCATCATCCACCTGGACCCCCAGGAAGATGATGCGGTCCTCGAACAGCTTGGTGTACGGGTCCTGGCGCTTGAAGCCGTACGCAGTGCGCTCCTCGTACTGGGGCAGCACGTAGCGGCTGGTGGGCGTCGGGCCGGCCTGGCTGTAGCCGCCGGCGGCGGCCATCGGCTGCGCGCCGACGGGGCGGGGGTCGAAAGTCACGAAGTCTCCTCGGAAGAACGGTCTGCTGGGTGGCGGGATCAGTCGTCGGTGCCGCCGCCACCGGTGACATCACCGGAGCCGGTCACGATCTTGTCGATGAAGCCGTACTCCAGGGCCTCCTGCGCGGTGAACCACTTGTCGCGATCGGAGTCCGCGGTGATCTGCTCGACGCTCTTGCCGGTCTGCTCGGCGATCAGCTCGGCGAGCTGGCGCTTCATCGACAGGATCAGATCTGCCTGGATGCGGATGTCCGTGGCGGTGCCGCCCAGCCCACCCAGCGGCTGATGCATGAGCACCCGGGTGTGCGGGGTGGCGTACCGCTTGCCCTTCGCCCCGGAGGAGAGCAGGAACTGACCCATCGACGCGGCCATGCCCATACCGACGGTCACGACGTCGGGCTTGACGAACTGCATGGTGTCGTAGATGGCCATGCCCGCGGTGATCGAGCCGCCGGGGCTGTTGATGTACAGGTAGATGTCCTTGTCCGGATCCTCGGCCGCCAACAGCAGGATCTTGGCGCAGATGGCGTTGGCGTTCTCGTCGCGGACCTCGGACCCCAGCCACACGATGCGCTCGCGCAGCAGGCGCTGGTAGACGTTGTCGTCCAGGCCCATCGGGGAGTCGCCGGCCGCAGCCTGCGGCGGGGAGGTCGGGGTGCTCTGAGAGGTCACGGGTTCTCCTTCATGGCGATGCGGTGATCGCGGCGTTGGGGTGCGATGAGTCGACTCTAGGCGCTGCGACGCACCGGAACGGGCGGTGTTCGCCGCAGGCGCACTGCGGCGGGAGAGAGGACAGTGCCGGATGCGCGGGCGGG
>NZ_PNHL01000009.1:131491-138011 GCF_002871795.1 Brachybacterium sp. UMB0905
CGTCGTCAGCCTTCGCCTCAGCCTTTGCGGCCGAAGCCTTCTTGGCCGCCGGCTTCTTCGCGGGAGCCTTCTTGGCGGGGGCCTTCTTCGCGGGGGCCTTCTTCTCCTCGGCCTTCTCCTCAGACGTGTCCTCGGAGTCCGCCTTCTCCTCGGAGTCCTCGTCCGCGGAGTCCTCGTCGGCCTTCGGGGCCAGCCCCAGGTCCAGCACGTCACCCTGCTCGTTCTTGACGGTCACCTCGGCGAGCGCCACATCCAGGGCCTTGGACCGCTGGACCTCAGCGAAGATCTGCTCGAGCTGGCCGGACTGGGCGAGCATCTGCAGCAGCTGGTTCGGCTCGATCCCGTACTGCTGGGACAGCGCCGTCATGTAGTTCATGAGGTCGTCCTGCTCGACGTTCACCTCGCGGGAGGAGTTGATCTCGTCCAGCAGGAACTGCGCCCGGACAGCCTTGACGGTGTCCTCGCGGATCTCCTCGCCGTGCGGGTCACCGGCCTCCTTGCCCTCGTTCTCGAGGTGGGCGGTGATCTCGTCCTCGACCAGCTGCTCGGGAACCGGGATCTCGAGCTCCTCCAGGAGCTTCTCGAGCAGGGCGTTGCGGGCGAGCGCCACGCGGTTGCCCTCGGCGTCGGCGGCGGCCTGCTTCTTCAGGTCCTCCTTGAGCTCGTCGATGGTGTCGAACTCGGAGGCCATCTCGGCGAACTCGTCATCGGCCTCGGGCAGCTCGCGCACCTTCACAGACTGCGCGGTGACCTTGACCTGCGCCTCCTGGCCGGCGTGCTCGCCGCCCACCAGGGTGGAGACGAAGGTGGTGGTCTCCTCGGCGGAGAGCCCCTCGAGGGCCTCATCCAGACCCTCGAGCATGTTGCCCTGCCCGATCTGGTAGGAGACGCCCTCGACGGACTCGATCTCCTCGTCGTCGATGGTGGCGACCATATCCAGGGAGACGAAGTCCCCGTCCTCGGCCGGGCGATCCACACCCACGAGGGTGCCGAAGCGCTCGCGCAGCTCATCCAGGCGCACCTGCACGGCGTCGTCGTCGACCGTCGGCTCCTCGATCTCGACCTCGTAGGAGGAGAAGTCCGGCAGCTCGATCTCGGGGCGCACATCCTGCTCGACGGTGAAGACGAGGTTGCCCTCATCCTTGCCATCCAGGCCCGGCACGTTGCCGACCTCCACCTCGGGGCGGCCGACGGGCTTGAGCTCCACCTCGGTGGCGGCCTTCTGGTAGAACTCCGGCAGGGCGTCATTGACGGCTTCCTGCATGAGTGCGGGGCGGCCGAAGCGCTGCTCGACGAGCTTGGTGGGGACCTTGCCCTTGCGGAAGCCCGGGATCTGCACCTGATCGGCGATCTTCTTGGTGGCGGCCTCCAGGGCCGGCTTGAGCTCGTCGAACGGAACCTCGACGGTGAGCTTCACCCGGGTGGGGCTGAGCTTCTCGGACTCGGTCTTCACTGGTCAGGTCTCCCTGTTGATGGACAGTCGATGGACGTTTCGATAGCGCCTCGGGGTGCGCACGGCGGCGACCTCGCGACGGAGTCGGGGTGACAGGATTTGAACCTGCGACGTCCCGCTCCCAAAGCGGGTGCTCTACCAAGCTGAGCTACACCCCGGAGGGCAACCCCCGGGATATTACCCGGTCCCTGCGCACGATGCCCGAACGGCTCGGCAGCGCTGTGAGCAGATACATGCCCCAGCGTCCGCGCTTCGAGGTGCCCGCGGGCCGCTGATCTGGTTCAATGGGCACCCACGCGGATGTAGCTCAATGGTAGAGCCTCAGTCTTCCAAACTGATAGTGCGGGTTCGATTCCCGTCATCCGCTCCACGGCGATCAGCCACAGAGCTGCAGGTCACGGCCACTTCTGGCCGTGACCTGCTTGCGTTGGGCCTCACGGGCAGCCCGGGGACACCCAGCTCTCGGGGAACTGTGCTCACGTGGGGCTGCGCGGGGTTGTGCGGGGTCGACTGCATCACCCGCCACTCCCTGTATCACCCGCCGTTCCCGGGCCTTGCCTCGCACATCTCTGGCCTTGCCTCGCACAGGCCGACGGTGTTGCCTGGGCCCATGACGCCCACCACCCCGTCGGCCCCCTCTACGCCATCGGCCGAACCCACCCCGTCGGCTCCGTCGGCTCCCTCTGCCCCATCGGCCACTCCTGCGGTCCGGCACCTGCGCACCACCACGCCGCTGGGCGAGTATGTCCTCGCCGCGCGGGGCGAGGCGCTCAGCGGCATCTGGCGCATCGGCCAGGCCCACTTTCCGCCGCCCACACAGCTGGGCACCGAGTCCCCGTCGGACCCCTTCCTGTGCCGCGCCGCCGATCAGCTGCTCGAGTACCTCTCCGGGACGCGGGAGGAGCTGGATCTGCCGACGGCCGCCGAGGGCACCGCGTTCCAGCAGGCGGTGTGGTCGCTGCTGCGGCAGATCCCGCGCGGGCAGACCACGACGTACGGCGCGATCGCCCGGGATTTGGGCAGGCCGAGGGCGGCGCAGGCCGTCGGCGCGGCGGTGGGGGCGAACCCGCTTTCGATCCTCGTGCCGTGCCATCGGGTGCTCGCTGCTGATGGCCGCCTGACCGGGTATGCGGGCGGCGTCGAGACGAAACGGACGCTGCTGGTGCTCGAGGGCGCTCTGCAGAAGTGACACGATGAGCGGATGACCACCCCCGCCACCACCCCGCAGGTTCCCGAGCCCTTCACCTTCCCCGTCGCCGCACGCTACGCGGGGATGGCCACCTCGCCGCTGAAGGACATCTTCACCCTCGCCGCACGGCCCGACGTGGTCTCTTTCGCCGGCGGCATCCCGGACCCGGAGCTGTTCGACCTCGAGCAGGTCACCGCCTGCTACGACCGGGTGCTCACACATCAGGGACGTCGGGCACTGCAGTACGGGGTGAGCGAGGGCGAGCTGGAGCTGCGCGAGCAGGCGGCCCGTCGGCTCTCCCGCGACCTCCCGACCGACGCCGGGCAGATCCGCGTGACCTCCGGATCCCAGGAGGGGCTGTTCGTGGTGGCGCAGGCGCTGCTCGAGCCCGGTGACGTGGTGCTCGTGGAATCCCCGACGTATCTGGCGGCCGTGCAGGCGTTCTCGGTGCACGGGGCGCACATGGTGGGCGTGGACACGGACGACGACGGGGTGATCCCCGAGGCTCTGGCCGCGGCGATCCGTGAGCATCGCCCGAAGATGGTGTATCTGATCCCGACGTTCCAGAACCCGACAGGCCGCACCATGCCGCCGACGCGCCGCGAGGCGGTGGCTGAGGTGCTGCTCGCAGCCGATGTGCCACTCATCGAGGATGACCCCTATGGCGCGCTGAGCTTCACCGGTGACCGCTGGGCGCCGATCGCCTCGCTGCCCGGAATGGGTGAGCGCACGATCCTGCTGAATTCGATGAGCAAGCTCATGAGCCCCGGGGTGCGGATCGGCTGGATGCGGGCCGAAGGGCCTATCCGGGACACCCTGGCGGTGGCGAAGGCGGCGATCTCCATGCAGTCCTCCGTGGTCGATCAGCTGACGGTGGCGCGATACCTCGAGACTGCGGACCTGGATGCGCATGTGGCGCGCGTGGCGGCGGTGTATCGGGAGCGACGCGACGCGATGGTCGCTGCCCTTGAGCCCGTCCTGCCCGCGGGGGCGCACCTCACCCGACCCGAGGGCGGGATGTTCCTGTGGGCGGCGCTCGGCGAGGGGTATGACGCGCAGGAGATGCTGGCCGATGCGGTCGACGCCGGGGTGGCGTACCTGCCGGGCTGGTCCTTCTTCGCCGACCACCCGGACCGCTCGACCATGCGGCTGAGCTTCGTCACCCACTCCCCTGCTGTGATCGCGGATGCGATGGGGCGGCTCGGGGAGGTCATCGCGGGGGCGCGGGCACCGCGGGGGTGACGGGCCTGTCGGCGTTCTCGGGGGCCGACCAGCGCAGCGTCACCCGGAAGCCTTCGCGGCGGCGGATCACCGCACCGGGCCCCAAGATGGTGCGCGCCGCGCGGCGCAGCTGCGCAAGGGCGAACGTTGCATCGCGGACGGGCATCGCCGGACCCCGCATGGAGTCCGACGTGTCCTGCGCGTCCTCGGTGTTCCGGCGGGGTGCGTTCCGGTGGGGTCGGGGATGCTTCACGAGGCCGATCAGCGGGTTGGTGAGGGCGTTGAGGATGTCCCAGGCATGGTCCAGCCTCGAGGCGGGACGGACGAGAGTGACGACCAGCAGTCGTCCGCCCGGGGCCAGAAGTTTCCGGGCGGATTCAAGCGCCTCATCGAGGGTCATGTGGTGGACGGACGCCACCATCGTCACGACGTCATAGCGGCCGTGGTGCTCCGAGGATGCGGTGTGCTCAGCGAGGGAGCCCTGGAGGATGCGGACGTTGGTGAGCGTGTGCGTGCGACGACGAGCCTGCGTCACCATGCCGGGATCCGGGTCCAGCCCCACGACCTCACACGATCGCTCGGCGAGAGCCGCGACCAGGTCGCCCCTCCCGCACCCCACGTCGAGAATCCTCTGCGGGGCTGCCGGTAGGTGGCGCTCGATCCAGTGACGGAAATGCGCGTTGTGATCCCACGGATGCCGAGCGTTGAGACGAGTGAGGCCACGACCCACTGCCCGGATCAGCGGATTGGGGGTGGTGCGGATGTTCCACGGCGAGGGCACGGCTCCATCATGCACGGCCGGGCTAGCCGTGGATGGCTGGAGGGTTCTGTGCTGACGCGCGCCGCGGGCGGTAGGTGCGGGCTCTGCGGGTGGGCTCTGCGGATGATGTGCGCGAGTGGAGAAGCGTGCTGGGCACGGCTGTACTCGGCGGCGTGTATCGAACGCGCATGCGACTATGCATGAGCGGCGTCCATGAGTTTCGTGCTAGAACCCCATGGGGCTCTTGTGGTGTCCCTGCGGTCCGGCGTGAGAGGTGCGCACGGCCCCTCTATCACACAGCCCCGACAGACGTGGTGCGCGGTGTGGACAGAGTGCTGGCCTGTGGATATGCGTGTGGGTGGGCGGGGCTGTGGAGGGGGAGGGGTGTCTCGTCGTGAGGCGGTGTGCCGCGACCTTTCCTCCACAGTGGGGGTTTATCCACAAAATCATCCACATTCGCGGCAAGGGCTTCCATGGGTTGGTTTCAGGTGGGATCATGGAGGTGTTCATAAAAGCGTGATCTGGCGTCGGAAAGGGGGTGCGTGATGGGACTCGATGATGTGCGGCCGGGCGGTGTGGGTTCGCCGCGGGAGGCTCGCGGTGAGCAGCCCGCGCGTGCTCCCCGGGCGGGCGGACGCGGCAGTGATGCGGCCTGCGCCACCGCCGGCCCGCCGCGGAAGATCATTCGTGGCCGTGGTGCGATGACGCCTGCGGCAGCGGCGGTGCGCTCGGGCTCGGAGGCGGACTGTGATGAAGCCCAGCTCATGGTCCGGGTGCAGGAACGCCGTCGCCTCGCCGGCACCCTCTACGCCGAAGAGCTCCGTGACCTGGCGCTGCTGTGGACCGTGGATGACGACCATCCCGGTGAGGCGGATGAACTGGCCGTGAACTGCTTGATCGCCGCAGCGGGGCTGCGCTCCAAGGTGGGGCGCGCGGAGGGGAAGCTGCGTGATGCTGTGCAGGCCACCCGTGACCTGCCCCTGTGCCTGGATCTCGTCGCGGGTGGTGTGTTGCCGGTGGAGTGGTTTGAGTGGTTGATCCGCTCCACGCGCCGACTCGAGCCGGAGCAGCGTCGTCAGGTTGATGACGTGGTCGCTGAGTGGGACCTCGCAGGCATTGACGTGAACCGCTTCTACCGCGAGCTACGCATACTCATCGCATGGTTCGGTGCTGGACTGCAGCAAGAGCACCCCACCCAGCAGCGCAACGTCGAGGTGTTCACCTCCCCAGACATGGACGGCACCGCCTGCCTGCAGGTCACCGGCCCCGTCCCGGAGATCACCGCACTCGGTCACCGGCTCGATGCTGCTGCGCGGGCGGTGCAGATGGCGCAGCGGCAGGCACTGGCCGCGGCACGCGGCGAAAGAACCGGTTGTGGCGACGGCACGGCGGGGTCGATTGATCTCTCGACACTCCCGTTCGACCTGGGGCCGCTCGCGGGCGACTCCACTGCTCAGGCCGACCATGACGACGCCCGTTCCTTCGCCGACGCCGCCCATTCGCTTGACCCCGCCGCGGTCCCGTTTGACGTGTTCGGTACTGTCGCCGAAACCGGCAGGCCTATGAGTCTCGCGGCGCTGCGTTACGCGATCCTGACCCGGACCGCGTTCGGGACCGAGGGTATTGAGGTGCCGGAGTCGGGGTTCCGCATCAACGTCACCGTGCCCGTGATGACGCTGCTCGGTCAGTCGGATGCGCCCGGTGAGGTGGATGGGGCGCATCCGATCCCGCCCGCCATGGCCCGGGATCTCGTGGTGAACGCCCCGGTGTTCCACCGGGTGCTGACCGATCCCGTGGACGGCAGTTTCCTGCCCCGGGCGGCGAAGACCTATCAGGTGAGTCGGTCGATGCAGGAGTTGCTGCGGCAGATCGACCCGATCTGCGCAGTCCCCGGCTG